>JAZUCK010000017.1:0-114242 GCA_045639065.1 Alphaproteobacteria bacterium
CAAACAGAGAGTCGATTTGTTAGCCGCTAAAGCTTCGCAATAATATGGTAGGCACATCTGTTTGGAAAAAGCGAGAAAGACAAAAATCGGAGCGGGAGTTTTTGGTTACTTTTTACGGATAAAAAGTAACGTAAGAAAAAGTTGAAGATGTCTAATCTCGCTCGTTCCTCGCTTCGCTCACCGGCATGCTTCCGTCTGCCTGAGCCTTGTTGTCAAACCCTTTTTATCCAGGGTTCTCATCCGGCAATCCTCGTATTTACAAAAAAAAGCACCACAAGGGTGCTGTTGTTTGTAAATGGCGGATAGACAGGGATTCGAACCCTGGGTACCCTTTGGAGGTACACACGATTTCCAATCGTGCGCCTTCGACCACTCGGCCATCTATCCTTTATCTGTCGCTCATAAACTTAATAAAATATATCTTATTTTGCAACAAGTTTTTTATATTTTTTATTATATGGTTGCAATTAACTTTTGGTTAAACTAAATATTATATTATCTACTATGTAAGAGGTGTAAAAAAACTTGCTTTTTAATTTTTAGTGTGATACTAGAAAAATATTCAAGAACTATGGATTGCTTTGAAAAATGATAATTGATAGTAATAACAAAAAGCAAAGAAGTATCTTGACTAATAAGTGCTTCTACCAAACAACAGCTCGGATTATGCGTGATTTCGAGGAAAAGGGTTACGCTAATTCTGCTGATGAGACTGCGAAAGTTATTTCTGCATATCATGCCATAGTTAAGAAAAAAACCAAAAATAATTTCAATTCCGATTATAATGATGCTTTTCGCCGTATTGACGGAGCTATTCAAATGCTTGCCAATCAGGTCTTTTATGACTGTGATAAAAAAAGCTTTGATTACGCATATCATTCTTTTGAACAATTTGATCATATATCGGCTATAGTTACTCGTCAGCGCACTAAAAAAGGCTTTTTATAATTTCTTTTATTTAATCCTGTATATCGTTATCATTAGATTGTTGCAAAATCAGATTTTTTGCGCTAAAAATTTAACTATTGAACTAAACCTTAATCTTACAAGGATAAATTTTTATGACTAGAATCTCTTTAATCGGTTGCGGACGCTGGGGTACATTTTTGGGATGGTATGCCGCTAATTATGGTAAGGCTGACGGCGTTGATATGTACGATATCCCGACATCACCCAATTTTATCGAATTGAAAAATACTCGTAAAAATCCTTATTTGTCACTAAGTGATAATATGGATTTGCACGATAATTTGCCGGCAATCTTAAAAAATGATTTTGTTATTGTTTCTATCGGTTGCCAGTATTTTAGGGGTTTGTGCAAAGAGCTTAGTGCATATGATTTACAAGGCAAAACATTTTTGTTGGCAATGAAGGGGTTGGAAGAACCTACCGGTAAACGTATGTTAGAGATTATGCGTGAAGAAATTAGCCAAAACATTCATATTGCAACTTTGGGCGGTCCGGGACACGTACAAGATTATATGCGTGGTGTGCCATCGGCTGCTGTGGTTGACAGCGACGAGGAAAACACAAAAGAATATGTTATCAATATTATGCAAAGCCAGCTTATAAGACTTTACTATGGCGAAGATTTAATCGGTAATCAAATCGGTGCGGCTATGAAGAATGTTATCGGTTTGGCGGCCGGTATTTTAGATGGCTTGGAATGGTATGGCTTAAAAGGTGCTTTGATGGCTAGAGCTCCGGTTGAGGTCGGTCGTTTGATTAAATTTTTTGGCGGAAATCCCATGACTGCATACGGACTTTCTCACTTGGGTGATTATGAGGCTACATTGTTCTCTAAAAACAGTCATAACCGTATGTTTGGCGAAAAATTTGCTCGTGGTGAAGATTTCGGTAAATTAGCCGAAGGTGTTCCGACATTAAAAGCTGTAAAATTGTTGGCTGATGAACATGGTATTGATATGCCGATTTCTCAAGCTTTGTATCAAGCAATTTACGAAAAAGGAAATATCAAAGAGATTATTTCGAAGTTGTTTGAGAGAGCCTTAAAAAGAGAGTTTTCTGATGTAAAATAAATTAAAAGCCGCTTAAAAAAGCGGCTTTTTTCAAATTTCTTTACTTAATGCCAAGAATTGTTCGGGGGTGATTTCTTCAGGACGCATCGTTGTTTGTATTCCGATTTTTTCACAAATTTCTTCGAGATTTTTGATTGATTTTAAGCTTTGGCGTATCATTTTGCGACGCATTGAAAAAGCCTGAGCGGTAAGTTTTTCAATTTTATTTATTTCATCTTTACTTAAGGTTTTTTCTAACGGTTGAAATAATAAAACCGATGACCATATTTTTGGTGCAGGTGTAAAACACTCGGGATTAAGGTCTAAAAGACGAGTTATTTTGCATTGTAATTGTGCTAATACCGAAAGGCGTCCGTAATCTTTGGTTGAAGTTTGTGCTTGTATTCTGTCAGCTACTTCCTTTTGAAACATCAAAGTCAATGATTTGTAGCAATCAATATCATATAACCATTTGGTGAGCAATGGAACCGAGATGTTGTAAGGCAAGTTTGAAACAATATGCTTTGCTTTATCTTCTTTGTAACTAAAGTCAAATTTTAGCGCATCTTGATTCAATATCTCTAAGATGTTGCCGGTTTTTAAGTTGATATCTTGCATTATTTGGATACAACGCTCATCCAATTCAATAACCGTCATTTTATCAGGATTATTGCTTATAACAGCTCTGGTTAACCCTCCGGGACCGGGGCCTACTTCGAATACATGGCAATTATCATAAGAATCCATAGTTTGCTTTTTTAAGGATAGAGCAATTATTTTGTCGGTAATGTTTCTATCGAGCAAAAAGTTTTGACCTAAAGATTTTTTTGCCAAAAGTCCGTGAGATTCGACAGTTAGCTTTAGTGACGGAAGAGAATCTATTGTTGTTTTTAAATCCATATCTTAGCTTTTAACCTCGATAATTGCTTTTTGTTTCAAATCTTGAAGCATTTTTTTGGAAATAGCTTCCATTTTTTGATTTTCGAGCAGGCTTTTTATTTCTTGTTGATTTGGTGTGAAGTCTGGATTTTTCTTAGGATCAAAAACTTGAACTAGCTTCAATATATAATATCCGTCACCAATTTGTATTGCGTCGCTAACTTCGCCGACTTTCATAGAATTTAATCTCATTTCTAAAGCTGAAAGCATCTTGCCTGAATTTATCCATCCCAAATTTCCGCCATTGGCAGCAGACGGAGCGTCGGAAAAGCGGGCGGCATAAAGTTCAAAACGAGGGTCTTCTCGTAATTTTTGGACTAATGAATTTATGTCTTTAGCATTTTCTTTTTTCAAAAATATCTCTAGAACTTGAAACTTTTTGATGCTCATATCTTTGGTTACTTCATCAATAGCTTTATTGATTTCTTTTTGAGTAATATGCGAGGTTTGGAAGAATTTTTTTCTAACCAATTTTATCCATGCAAGTTCTGCTTTTATATTGTCGGACAATGTTGTGCGATTTATGTTTTTGGAAGCAAGGTTAGAAAGGTTTATATTGTTCTTTTTGGCCCATAGTTTCATTTGTTTCTCAATATCTTCATCGCTAATATTAATCTTTTCTTTTTCAGCGGCTTGGAGTTTTATTTTTTGCTCTATGGTTTGTGCCATAACTCTATGTTTTATCATATCTTTGGTTTCATCGTTGTATGGAACCGGTGAATTTAGCATAAAAATATTTATTTGGTCATTGATATCTTCATTAGATATAATATCACCATTGATTAGTGCGGTTATGTTAAATGTATTTGCGTAAGATGTTGCAATAAAAGCTATGCTGAATAATAGACCAAATAAGTTTTTTTTCATAATATTGCTCCTTTTATTAAACTATTCTCTACCCATTCCACCAAGAGTTTTTAAGTAGAATGTGAAATAAAATTCAAATTCGTTGCTTTCTTCTTCGTCCGGGTCGTCAGAATATTCTTTTTCTGCGCTGAAGGCAAATTGCGTACATTCATCTTCGTAAATAATACGTCCGCCTTTAGAAATAAGCTCGTCATTTTCAAGGTCTTGACGAATAAAAATGTCAGCACCCCAGTTGCGTGTGATTTTTGTTCCCAAGCTTGTATAAAGTTCCTTACGTCTATAGTTGTCGATTAGCGAATTTTCATCGGTTTCTGGGAAGAAAATATAGGAATTTGTAATGTGTAAAACATCATTACCGATAGTTGATGAAAGTTCGCTGTAATTTATATCGTAATCGTCTTTATCAAGCCTGAAACGGTAAATTAAAGAAAAATAATCTGTCGGTCTGGAATATATACGACCGACATAATCAGAAAAATTATTTTCTTCATTAGGGGCGTTGAAAATGTTATCTTTCTTGTCAAATTCGTATGTTTGCGCTAAAAGAACTGCAGAGCGACCCCAGTCTTTGTTGTAAAAACTCCAATTTAGTCCGTAACTTATTCTGCTTCCGGTGTCATTTCTATCATATCCGGAATAGCGATCTAAGTCAAAAATGTTTACATCTGTAATATTGACATATTCGCTGTCTTCATTGGGAATCTTGTTTTGTTTGTTGCTATCAGACGGTGCAACTGCGGCGACAACAATCGGCTCTATAATTTGAGATGTTGTTTCGGTATTTTTAATGAACGGAAAACGCCATTCCAAACCTAGTTGAGGGAAAATTCTTGCAGCTGTTCCGGTGTAATCTTTGCTGTTAGCTCGTTGATATTGACTAATATAATACAAGTCTGATTTTAGAGATGCAGAAAGGTTGTATTTTTCGCCTATCGGGCTATTATATGGTAAATTCCAAGAATTTATCATCGAAAGACGGTGTGAGGCGTCGTCTTCTTCATGATATATCGAAGCAGAGCTTAAAGTTGTTTTGGCATAGGCGCCAAAACTATTTGGTGATGAGATGTTTTCATAACTCATCAACGGCAAAACATAAGGCTTGTTTTCGTTCATTAAATTATAGCTCATGAAGTCATAATAGTAGCCTTCTACAGAAGCGTAATTACGATTGTCAAAAGCTTGTAGTCTGACTCGAGAAGTCAACCATGAGTCGTCTTTTTTAGGAAGATCTAAGTCACTGAGATAGCTTCCGTCAGAAGCATAGTTAATATCAGTATCTGCCATCCAATAATCGTTTATTTCATAACGACCTTGTAAAAAGAGATTACCTCTTGTTCCTTCTTTTTCTTCATCTTCTTCTTTCATGATTGTACCGGATGCGTTAAGCTCTCCGCGATAAAAATATTTATGAAATATAGAGGAATAGATAATACCTTTTTCTGAGGATATTATGGGGTTAAAAGTCAGGTTTTCGTGTTCAGATATATCCCAAAAATATTGAGGCTGTACTGCAGCACCTAAATACCCGTTACTCATCAAACGCGGATATAAGAAACCTGAACGCCTTTTTACTGATGGGTCAGGATGTGAAAAGTAAGGGGTATATAAAACCGGTACTCCTTTAACTTCTAAAAAGGCATTTTGATAGTTAACATTTTGACCTTTAGGGTCGTGAATGATTTTCAAAGCCTTTAGTTGCCATAAAGGGCTTTCTCCTTGGCAATTATCACAAGGGGTGTAAACGGCATTGCGAAGAATTTTTGTGTCGTTTGCTTTTTTATGAAAGCTTTTAGCGGCTAATCTTGTTTTATCGAGTAAAATAACCTTGATGTTTTCAACGTCAGCTTGTTGTATTTTATCTTTTAGGTTTATCTCATCAGCAAAAACGACATTACCGTTTTTTTCCAAAAGGACAACGTTACCCTTAGCAATAATATGATCGGTAGCCTGGTTGTAGGTTACTTTATCAGCTTTTAAGGTTAAATTTTGACGGATTATTTCGACGTTGCCTGTGGCAATAACAGTGTCATTGGTCGAATCGTTTTCTAAGCTGTCGGCTGAAAAATGGATATCTATTTCCTCTTCGCCGCTGGCTTGCGGTTCGGCACTTAATACGTTTGTTATGTTATATTTAGGTTCAAGTTTTGCCGGTGATTTTGCCTTAGTCTCATTGATGGTTTTTTTAGTGTCTAAATCCACCATAGGCGATGTTTCGGCGTATGCAACAGTAAATATAGCCAGCGATGAAAAACCAAGTAATAAAGTTTTTTTAAGCATTGGCTACTCCTGTTTTTTTAGTGTTGAAAATGTTTAAAATATTTTGGTTTATCAAAATAGCAAAGCAACCAATCATTGGTAATATGATATTCGCATAAGTCAGGATAAGCCAGTATAGGTTTTTGGCCGCTAAGTTTCCGGAGATAAGATCAATAGCTTGAATTAACACAACGGATGTTAATGATATCGCAATGGTTTTGGTTTGTCCGCGACGATTAAAATTACTTACTAATATTCCGCAACAAGCAATCAGAGAATATAATATCGCCAAAAAAGGTCCTATAATACGTTTATTTGCTTCAACAAACCATTTTCTTTGGTCTGACGGGGATAGTGATGTGTTGTTAAATGCATTTATCAGCTCGCTGAAAGAATGTCTTCTTGCAGCGTCTTTTCCTTTTGATTTTGTGCCTTTTAAGCCAAAATCAACAGAGTATCTTTCAAAACTAACAGATGAAAAGCGTGAATTGTTTTTGCTTAACTCTTGGTGGGTGCCGTTTATTAAGACAATACGAGGACCGGAAGGTGTTGTGATAATAACACCTTTTTCAGCGGTTATAGTAGAACGTTTATCGGGGTTGCGTTCATCGTTTATCATAATTCCGCTGACAGTGTTATCGTCTTCGTGTGAAGATATAAAAATGGTAAGTTTTTTATCTTTTTGAAGATTGGTAAATTCGCCCTCTCGGAACATAAGGTGTGAAACGTTGTTTTTAACTTTCCATTGCAAATCCTTAAAAGCACGTTCAGCTTGAGGAACACCATAGTTCATATTCCAGACGGTAAACAGTAATAGCGCGATACCAACCCAGACAGCAGGTCTTGCCAATTGATACGGACTGATGCCGGCAGACTTCATAACAACAAGTTCTTGATCTGACAACATACGATTATATACGAACAAAACAGCTGCAAATAGTGAAATAGGTGCAAGAATCGAGAAAATTCGAGGCATAAGCAGAGATGTCATCTTTATGAATATAGAAATTGAAATACCGTCAGATGCGATTAAATCAAGGAATCGCAAAGATTGTGACAACCAAATGATTGACATCAAAGAGAAGCTTACCAGTAAAAAACCGATAATTATTTGTTTTGTTATATATAAATTTAGCTTTTTCATAAGGGGCGATTATAATAGCTTTATTTTATATTTAAAGTTTTTTGTGCTCTTTGGTTTCATTTTTGTGAATATTGAAAATAAAATGGTGTAGCAACTAATAAATAGCTTGAAATCGGGGATAAAATCTTTATCATTTTTGTTGAACATTGTTATAACAAGGAGAAAATTATGGTAGATGTTTCTCAAGCAGCGCAAACCGCTAATAAATGGCGTAAAAAGCGCGGTTCTTTAATTATGGCTTTACATGAAATTCAAGGTGTTAAGGGATATATCGATTGGCAAGATGCTATGGATGTTGCTGCCGGTATGGATATTCCTTTGGCCAGAATTTATGAAGTTTTGACGTTTTATAACTTTTTCAAATTGGAAGCTCCGGGTAAGGCTGTTATTTCGGTTTGTACGGGTACAGCTTGTTATTTGAAAGGTAACGATAAGGTATTAGAAAAGTTCAAGCAGGAATTAGGTATCGAAGAAGGTGAAAGTACACCGGATAAGATGTTCCATTTACAAAGTGTACGTTGCGTGGGTTGTTGCGGTTTGGCACCTGTGTGTGTGGTTAACGGCAAAACTTATGGTCGTGTTACACCTGATGATGTTCCGGTTATTTTGAACGAATGGCGCAAAACTTTTGAGGAGAATTAAAAATGGCCGTAACTGATTTAGATAAAAGATTTGATATTCATGCCATTGCTGAAACAAAGCTTGCAGAAATCGAAAAATATAAATGCAGTATTTATTGTTGCCACTCGACAGGTTGTAAATCTTCGGGCAGTGACGGAATCCTCGATTTGTTAAAAAACGTTGTTGCTGAAAAACAAGTTGAAGATAAAGTCAGAATCGTAGCAACAGGTTGTATGGGACTTTGTGCTCAAGGACCTCTTATCAGAGTTGAAGTAAAAGGACAAAAAGATGTTTTGTTCAAACGTGTTGATTTAGAAGCCGTTCAAAACATTATGGATAAATATGTGTTGCCTTCAATCGAAAGTGATAAACCGTTAGAGGTTCCTCATGATTTGGAACAATATGTGTTGTCTTTGGAATTGCCGTTCTTTACAAAACAAGAAAAAGTTGTGTTGAAAAACGCAGGTCATATGGATCCTGAAGATATTCAAGAATATATGGCAAGAGGCGGTTATTTGGCTTTGGAAAAAGCTTTGAAAAATATGACACCGGCCCAAGTTGTTGAAGAAATTAAAAAGTCAGGCTTGAGAGGTCGTGGCGGTGGTGGTTTTTCTACCGGTATGAAATGGGAATTAGCTGCTAAGGTTCCGACTATTGATGAGAAGTTTATCATTTGTAACGGCGATGAAGGCGATCCGGGAGCTTATATGGACCGCTCAATCTTGGAAGGTGATCCGCACGCCGTTATCGAGGGTATGATGATTGCTGCTTATGCTATCGGTGCTACAGAAGGTTGGTTCTATGTACGTGCCGAATATCCTTTGGCAGTTGAAAGATTGGAAAAAGCTATTAAGGCTTGTAAGAAGAACAGATTGCTTGGTAACAATATTATGGGTACTGATTTTTGCTTTAATATTGATATCAGACTTGGTGCCGGTGCGTTTGTTTGTGGTGAAGAAACTGCTCTTATTCACTCTATTGAAGGTGCCAGAGGTACTCCGAGACCAAGACCTCCATATCCGACAAACAAAGGTTTGTGGGGTAAGCCGTCTTGTGTTAACAACGTTGAAACTTTGGCAAACGTATCTAAGATTTTGCTTAAAGGAGCTGATTGGTTTGCTTCTTTCGGTACCGAAACATCTAAGGGTACAAAAGTGTTTGCTTTGACCGGTCAGGTTGAGCACTCAGGTTTGATTGAAGTTCCGATGGGAACAACAATTAACGAAATCGTTAATGAAATCGGCGGTGGTGTGCCAAACGGCAAAACATTGAAAGCCGTTCAATCAGGCGGACCTTCCGGTGGTGTGATTCCAAAAGATTATATGAATATGCCGGTATGTTATGAGGAATTGAAAAAAATCGGTTCTATCATGGGTTCGGGCGGTATGATTGTTATGGATGATACATCAGACATGGTTTCAATCGCTAAATTCTACTTAGACTTTACCGTTGATGAATCTTGCGGAAAATGTTCTCCTTGCAGAATCGGCGGTAAACAAATGCTCAATTTGTTGGATAAAATCAACAAAGGAAAAGGTACAAAAGCAGATTTGGAACAGTTGAAAAAAATTGCTTCGGCAATGAAAAAAGCTTCGCTTTGCGGACTTGGTCAAACAGCTCCAAACCCTGTATTGTCAACCTTGAAATTCTATGAAAAAGAATATTTAGATAAACTAGTTGATGCAGAGGAGAAATAATATGGTTAAGCTTAAGATTGATAATATTGAAGTTGAAGTTGAAGCCGGTACCAGTATTTTGGACGCTGCGCGCAAAGCTCAAATAAATATTCCGACATTGTGTAAACACCCTGATGTTGATCCGAGTGCAGGTTGCGGTTTGTGTATTGTTAAAGTAAACGGTCGTATTATCCGCTCTTGTTGTACTCCGGTTGCTGAGGGTATGGAAGTTATTACCAATGACAGCGAACTTAGAGAAACCAGAAAAACCGTATTGGAACTTATTTTGAGTAATCACCCTAATGATTGCTTGAAATGTGCTAGAAGCGGTCAATGCGAATTGCAAGAAATGGCTTCTCATTTGGGCGTAGATAGAGACGAGATTGAAAAGATTGTAGATGAAAGCGAATTAGATGATTCTACACAAGCCATCGTTTTAGATCCGTCAAAATGCGTTGTTTGCGGTCGCTGTGTTGACATTTGCCAAAACGTTCAAAATGTTTGGGCTTTGAGTTATTTAAATCGTGGTTTGGCAACAAAAATTACCGGTGCTAATGACGCAAAATTGGCTGATACTCCTTGTATTAAATGCGGTCAATGTGCTGTTCACTGTCCTACCGGTGCAATTGTCGAATATGACGAAACTCAAAAAGTTTGGGATATGATTAAGGACAAAGAAACAGTTACCATAGTACAAATTGCTCCGGCCGTAAGAGTGGCTTTGGGTGAAGAATTCGGTTATGAATTCGGAGCTAATGTTACAGAAAAAATCTATGCCGCTTTGAGAAGAATTGGCTTTGATAAAGTGTTTGATACAAACTTTGGTGCTGACTTGACAATTATTGAAGAAGCAAGCGAGTTTGTAAAACGCTTTACCAATAACGATAATTTACCGATGTTTACATCTTGCTGTCCGGCATGGGTTGATTATATTGAAAAATATTATCCTGAACACTTGCCAAACTTGTCATCTTGTAAATCACCGCATCAAATGGTCGGTGCTTTGGCTAAGACATACTATGCACAAAAAATGGGCTTAGATGCATCTAAGGTCAAAGTAATTTCGATTATGCCTTGTACGGCTAAAAAATGGGAAGTAAGACGTCATGAAACTATGGCTTCTTCTGGTTACCAAGATGTTGATGTTGTTTTGACAACTCGTGAATTAGCCAAAATGATACGTCAAGCCGGTGTAAGCTTTAAGTCATTACAAGGTGAGCCTGCTGACAGTCCGTTGGGTGAATATTCCGGTGCAGCTACAATCTTTGGCGTAACCGGCGGTGTTATGACTGCAGCTTTGCGTACCGCATATTTCTACATTACAGGTAAAGAACTCGGTCAACTCAACTTTGAGGCTATCGAAGGTCTTGAGGATGTTAAAGTTGCCGAAGTTGATATTAACGGTACCAAAATCAGAATTGCCGTTGTAAACGGTGTAGGTAATGTCGAAGAAGTTATGGAAAATATTCGTGCAGCTCAAGAAGCCGGTGAGGATTTGCCATATCACTTTATCGAAGTTATGGCTTGTCCGGGAGGTTGTATCTCGGGTGGTGGTCAACCAAAAGTTATGATGCAACATTTGGAAAAACCATGGGGTATTACCGACGAGATTAGAAAGCTTCGTTCAAAAGGCTTAAATACTGAAGATGCTCAGGCTAAAAACCGTCTTTCTCACCACAACGAATCAGTTAAGAAACTTTATGATGAGTTTCTTGGTGAAGCCGGCGGTCATAAGTCGCACGAGTTGTTGCATACTAAGTATCGTCAGCGTAACGTCTACAAATAAAAAAGGCGTCTAAAAGTTTTCTAGAGCCATTTTCTGCGGGCGAGAAAAATTCATGTACTTCTTTGTACACTAAAATTTTTCTCGCCTTGAAAATAACTCTATAAATTCTTTTATTCGCCTTTTTTGTACACTCCGCTTTCGCCGTCCTTTTTTGCTTCTATTATTCTCATTCTCCGAGTTTTTTGTACAACAAAAGAAAGAGCAACTCTTGCGAGTTGCTCTTTTGAATTTCTCTTTTCCTTTCGGATCCTTTCGGAAAAGATATGATTTCCTGTTACAATCCTTTATGTGATTGCAGTTTTGGCGAAAAAGTACCAATGGCTTTTTCTTGACCTATGCCGATCAAAAAATGGTCAATAATAATTGGCTCTCGCATTTGTTCTTCCTCTGCTTGGTCCACAGCGAATATACTAAAATCCATAAACATTATTACAGTATTTATATTTGTTATACCCGCTAATATAACAAACAAAATAATATAAACCGAATATTTCTTTTAATATATCGAACAAAATGCACATGTTGAGTATCCTCCGTTCAGGAAAGCTTTTCATTTCAAAATACAAATCAGCCTACAAAAAATGTTATTAACGGATAACATTTTTTGACCTCATAGTACAAGCTTACAACTGCTTTATACTTGAGTACCTAAAATCATAACATCCGTTTGTATTAGTGTACAACTACTAATACACAACCCATATTCGTGACATGGCCGTTGCCGGTGTTAGAGACTTGCTTGTTGAATGACAGTTCTTTACATAATAAGATTCGTGCGCCCTAATAATACTTTTACATTTATTATAATACCACGTTTACCCCCCCCCCATGTCAAGTCTTTTAACCTATTGAAATTCAATAATAAAATAAGATTTTTTTTACGAGCGTAAGAAAAATATAGCTATTTTTTATTCGAGTCGAAATTTATTACTAACAAAAAACCACCCCGTTTTGATGACGGGGTGGTTTTGTAATATTTGCTTTTTCTTATTGCAATTTGGCGGCGATTTCTTCAATCTCATAACATTCAATAAAGTCGCCTTTTTGAATGTCATTATAATTTTCAAATGAAATACCGCACTCAAAGCCTTCTTTGACTTCTTTAACATCGTCTTTGAAGCGTTTGAGTTGTCCGATAGCGCCGTCGTGAATAACTACGTTATCACGCAACAGGCGGATTTTGGCACCGCGTTTGACCATACCTTCGGTAATCATACAACCACCAACCTTACCGACACCGGTAATATTATAAACTTCACGAATTTCGGCATAACCGAGCAATTTTTCACGAAGTTCGGGTGAGAGCATACCTTCCAAACCTTTCTTAATGTCGTCTAATACATCGTAAATGATTGAGTAGTATTTAATCTCGACATTGTCACGACGAGCCATATCTCTGGCCTGAGCATTAGCACGAACGTTAAAGCCGATAATCAAAGCATTTGATGCTTTGGCCAAGGTAACGTCAGATTCTGAAATACCACCAACGGCAGAGTGCAAGATTTGAACCTTAACTTCGTCGTTAGAAAGTTTGGAAACAGTACCTTCAATAGCTTCGATAGAGCCTTGAACGTCGGCTTTGATAATAATCGGCAAGTTTTTAACTTCTCCTGACTTAATCTTATCAAGCATTTGTTCCATAGCTGATTTAGCTGATTTGACCAATTTGGCTTCGCGTTCTTTGCGGATACGATATCCGGTAATTTCTTTGGCTTTGCCTTCGTCAGCAACGGCGATAATATCATCACCGGCAGAAGGTGTTCCTTGAAGACCTAAAATCTCTACAGGAGTTGCCGGTCCGGCTTCAAATACTTTTTGACCGTGTTCGTTAAACATTGCACGAACGTGTCCCCATTCTTTACCGGCGATAACGACATCACCAATTTTTAAGGTACCTTTTTGAACCAAAGCTGTAACAACCGTACCACGGCCTTTTTCCATTTTGGCTTCGACAACTACGCCTTCGCCGTTGCGGTTAGGATTGGCTTTGAGGTCGAGCATTTCGGCTTGGAGCAAGATAGCTTCAACCAACTTATCGATATTGATGCGCTTTTTAGCAGAAACTTCGGCACATAAGCATTCGCCACCCATTTCTTCAACACCAATACCATGTTGCAACAATGTTGTTTTAACTTTCATCGGATCGGCAGCCGGCAAGTCAATTTTGTTAATAGCCACTACGATAGGCACTTCGGCTGCTTGAGCGTGACGAATAGCTTCGATGGTTTGGGGCATAATACCGTCGTTAGCGGCAACAACCAGTACTACAATATCGGTAACTTTGGCACCACGAGCGCGCATTTCGGAGAATGCTTCGTGACCAGGTGTATCAATAAAGGTAATTTTATCGCCCGAAGGAACGGTAATTTGATAAGCACCGATGTGTTGGGTGATACCGCCGGCTTCACGAGCTACGACGTTAGTTTCACGAAGAGCATCAAGCAGAGATGTCTTTCCATGGTCAACGTGTCCCATAACAGTGACAACCGGAGCTCGTGCCAGTAGTGTATCTGCAGAATCATCTTGTTTGTACAAACCTTCTTCAACATCACTATCGGCAACGCGTTTGAATTTGTGACCAAATTCTTCAACAATAATTTGTGCTGTATCTGCATCAATAGGTTGGTTGATTGTTGCCATAACGCCTAATGACATAAGTTTTTTGATAACTTCCGCAGATTTTTCGGCCATACGATTGGCTAGTTCTTGAACTGTAATAATCTCAGGAATAACCACTTCTTTGATGACTTTTTCGGTTGGTGCAACTTGAACAACCGGTTTTGGTTGTTTTTTCTTAAATCTGCGTCTCGGGCCTCCAAATCCGTAATCATCATCGTCATCATCGGTACCGATGTTATGGATACTTACTTTACCGGAACGACGTTGCGGTTCAAAAGAACGTTTGGTAATTTGTTTTTTGCGCTCTTGTTCAAAAACATCTTCTTTCGAAACAGGTTTTTTGTTGTTTGAATGACGGGTGTTTTCTTCTTCGTCATCGTCATCATCAAATGAGCGTTTTTGACGTTCTTTAAACTTATTTAAAGCACGATTTTCTGTTTCGGATTGAGCTGCAGAAATAGATTCTTGTTGAGCCTTTTGGGCCTCTTGTTTAGCTTTTTGAGCTTCTTGTTGAGCTTTTTCTTCGGCAATTCTTTTTTCTTCTTCTTCTTTTTCTTTAAGTTTTTTCAGCTCTTCTTCTTTAATTTTTTGTCTTTGAACGTTGCGCTCTTCCTCTTCCTGACGGCGCTTGTTATCAAACTCTTTGGCTTCGGCAATGAGTTTTAATTTTGCGGCTGTTTCTTCATCAATTTGTGGTTTTTGAACCTTTTGTTCAACAGCCTGACCGATAACTCTCTTTTTTCTTACCTCAACCTGAATCATCTTTTTACCATCATTAGATGGTTTTGGGGTATTGCCCAATTTGAGTGTTAGGGTAGATTTTCCTGATAATGTTAATTTCTTTTTTGCATTATCTTCTGTCATATATTATTACTCCGTTTTTTTACATTTAGTTGTTTAAGAATGAGGTTAGTCGAACGAACGTTTCTCTAACCGAACTTGCCATAGCGCCTTTGATAAAGGCTAAATGAACTGTGTTTTCTTTTGCTAATTCTTTGTCTAACTCCTCAATCTTAAACAAATTAAAAACTTCTATATTTTTGGCTAAGGACATAATTTTGTTATGACCGTCAGCTCCAGCATCTTGAGCTTCGAGCAAAAATGCTACATTGTTTTTTTTCAAAGCTTCTTTAACCTTGTCCATACCTGAAACCATTGCGCCGGCTTTGCGAGCCAAAGAAATGGTGCTTAGGGCTTGTTTGAAAAGCAAAAATTCTACTTGTTCAACAAGTTCGTGATTTGCTTTTACTGTTTTTTTGAGAGCTTTTCCGAACAAATTGGAATTTATGGCTTTTTCTAAAGATTTTTTAGAGATTTTGACATAAATTCCTTTGCCGTTAAGCTTTTTTTTGAAATCGGGAACGATTGTGTTGTCGGGGAGCGCAACAAAGCGTAACAAATTCTCTTTTTCGAGAATTTCTCCTGTGGCAATACATTTTCTAGTCGTTTCTTTTTTCATTTTTTATTCCGTTGCATTAGCCGGAAAGCTTAAAACTTTCCGGCTAATCATAGTGTTATTATTCTTCTTCGAACCAGTGAGCACGAGCTGCCATAATAACTTTTTCAGCTTCTTTGACAGACAATGTGTCTTCACCTAAAATTTCGATAAGTTCGTCGGTTGCTAAATCACCCAAATCGTCAACATTGCGAATATTGGCATTAGCAAGAGCCAAAAGCATATCTTTATCCAAACCTTCGATAGCTTGAAGTTTTTCATCAATACCCAAAGATTTGCTCTTTAATTCGAATTCTTTGTTGCGATTTTCAACATATTCTTTAGCACGAGATTGCAATTCTTGAGCAACTTCTTCATCAAAACCTTCGATTTCTGACAATTCGCTCAAGTCAACCATAGCAACTTCGTCAACATTTGAGAAGCCTTCAGCGATAAGTAAATGAGCAATCATTTCATCAACGTCCAAAGCTTCCATAAATCTTTGTGAACGAACTTTGTTTTCGTTAGAGCGACGTTCTTGTTCCTGTTCTTCGGTCAAGACATCAATATCACAACCTAGTAACAAAGAGGCCAATCTTACGTTTTGACCGCGACGACCAATAGCTAATGAGAATTGTTCTTGTGGAACAACTGCTTCAATACGATTGTTTTCTTCATCAATTACAACCTTGGTTACTTCGGCCGGAGACAAAGCAGAAACCATATATTGAGCTTTGTCTTCAGAATAAGGAACAATATCAACTCTTTCGCCTTGCAGTTCGTTAGTAACAGCTTGAACACGAATACCTCTTAAGCCTACGCAAGAGCCGACTGCATCAATAGTTACATCATCTGTTTTAACGGCAATTTTAGCTTTTGAGCCCGGATCACGTGCAACCCCCATAATTTGAATGATACCATCGTAAATTTCAGGCACTTCAGATGTAAACAACTTAGCCAAAAACTCAGGACATGTACGAGACAAGAAAATTTGCGGTCCTTTGTTTTCTCTTCTTACATCAAGAACATAAGCTCTAATTCTGTCGCCAACTTTAAATTTTTCTCTCGGGATAATTTCTTCACGACGCAAAACAGCTTCGGTCTTGCCAATATCAACAGTAATGCTGTTAAATTCAACACGTTTAACTGTTCCGTTGATGATTGTACCGATTTTTTCTTTATATTCTTCAAATTGTTTGTTACGTTCAGCGTCACGAACCTTTTGAACAATAACTTGCTTGGCTGTTTGAGCGGCAATACGTCCGAAATCAATCGGAGGTAGGGCGTCAATGATGAATTCGCCAACTTTTATATCGGGATTATATGCTTGTGCTTCATCTAAGAAAAGTTGTGTTGTTTCGTTTTCTTTTGTTTCATCATCAGCAATAACTTCGCGATAACGGGCAAGAGAAATTGCACCTGTTTTTCTGTCGATGTGAGCTCTGATGTCATGTTCTGTACCATATTTTGAGCGAGCAGACTTTTGAATGGCAACTTCCATTGCTTCCAAAACATCTTCTTTATCAATATTTTTTTCTCTGGCTACAGTGTCGGCAACCAAAATTATTTCCGGTCTTGGCATATTTTCTTGTGTTTGCATTTTTTCCTCTAAATATTCAAATTAAGGTTAGTACAAAATTTATTGTTCATCTTCTTGAGCATTGGCAACATATTCGTCCCAAAGCTCATCGGTTAAAACCAACTTGGCTTTACTGACAGAATCAAAAGGAATCGAGTATTCTTTTTCATCCATCAAAAATAGGATTGTGTTATCGTCTTTAAGAGCGACAATTTTACCCTTAAATCTTTTACGGCCTTCGATAGAATCTGAAGTCTCAACCTTAGCCTCATATCCGCTGAAACGCGAAAAATGCTCGGGCTTTGTTAAAGGACGATCAATGCCGGGAGAGCTTACTTCTAATGAATATTCACTTTCTATCGGGTCTTTTTCATCTAAAATCGCCGATACCGCACGGCTGACACTGGCACAGTCGTCAACAACTAAATTTTTGCGATCTTGGCGCTCTATCATGATTTGTAAGGTCGGTCTTTGTGCGCCGGTTAAAAGTATTCTTACAACCTCAAAACCCATGCTTTCTATAGTAGGAGCGACCATATCATATATAGGGTGTTTTTCTTGCATTTAGTTTCTCTTTCGCTAAACAAAAAGCGGAGCTTTTGGGCTCCACTTCACATTATTCACATCTAATATGTGAGTACATATAACATAAAAAAAATAAAAATCCAGTATTTTTTTGTGTTATCTTAAATTTTTACGAATAGTTATCCGTCTTCTAAGTGAAGAAGTAAAGATATACCAATAAGCATTGCAATTGCAGTTGGAGCCATTACAGCTAAACAAACAGGTATGTTTCCGCTTACTCCCATGGCATAAACTACTTGTGTTAAAAAGTAAGCACTAAAGCCGGTAACTATACCTCCGACAATTAAATACATAACACCGCCTCGACGATTGTTGGGTCGAAGTGCAAAAACAGCAGCCATCAAAACCATAGAAACCAAAAATAATGGAGATATTATTAATGACCAAAGGCGTATTTGTTGTCTTTCAACGGCGAATCCGGATTTTTCGTAAAATTTGATAATTCTAGGTAAATCCCAAAAAGAAATTGCTTCAAGATCGGTAAAGTTTTCTTCGATTTTGTTTATATCCAATGATGTCGGGTACTGTAAGTTGTTTTTGAATTCAGTAGGTTTGCCACCGACATAAATTTTTACGTCACGAAGGTCAAAATAACCATCTTTTAACACGCCAACAAAAGCCTCAATTCTTTTTATGGGCTGAGTTCTTTTATCCAACTCAAGAATAGTCATTCCTCTTAATAAAAGTTGCTTGTTTTCAGGATGAAGCGAGTGAGCGTTTAACACCATGACGTTATCATCGTTAATTGCTTCTCTAATCCAAAGACCGTGATCGGAAAAAGACATTGCTTGCATATTCTTGGTATCCATTCGTCTTTCCAATGTTTCAAATAGAGCGTACAAATTAGCGGATAACGGGTTTATCATGGTAACGTTTATTATGCCGACAACAAGCGTAGCTATGCATACAGGTGTTAAAAATCCCCATATAGATAATCCTGCTGCACGCATAACAACAAATTCACTGGTCTTGCTTAAGCGCCAAAAAGTAATCATGGCAGCTATCATCATTACAAAAGGAAATACTTGTTCGGCTGTTTTAGGCAGGCGTGCAATAGCAAGTTGAAAGGCAAACCATATACCAAAATCAGGATTTCCTGATATACGGCGTAATCTTTCGACCATTTCAAACAAAAAGATAATACCTAAAATTACAAGTAAAACACCGATAAAATTAAGTATCAGTTGTTTGGTAAGATATTTTCCCAGTATTGAATTTGGTTTCATAAAAAAATCTCTGTTGGTTTTATTTATCAAAGACTATGCAAAAAAGCTGATTATTGCAAGCAAAATATCTTAAAGCTGTTTAGAGTTCGGATAAATAGTTGGTAATGGCATCAGGCAAAATAACCACAATGTTTTTATTTTTGAACTCTTCACGTGAAGCTATATCAACACAGGCTACAAAAGCAGCTCCGGAAGATATGCCAATAGGTAGTCCTTCGGTTTGGGCAATAGCTCTGGCCATATCCCATGCGTCTTCACTTGATACGTCGTAAACTTCATTTACTAATTCTTTTTTATATAGTGGAGGAATAAACCCTGCGCCGATACCGTGAATTTTATGAGCTCCTTTTTTACCATTGTTTAAGACATTGCTTTCTTTAGGCTCAACTGCAACGGTGTATAATTCCGGATTTGATGTCTTAAGTGCTTGAGCGACACCGGTTAAAGTGGCTGAAGTACCGACAGTAGCGATTATAACGTCTATATTACCGCCAAGATTATTAAGGATTTCTGTTGCGGTACCAAACAGATGAGCATCAATACAACCTTGATTGACAAATTGTTTAAGTAAAATAACTTTATCTGATTTTTTTGCCAACATTTCTGCTTTTGCAATAGCTCCATCCATGCCGTCTTCTTTGGGAGTGAGGATTACATCGGCACCAAAGTGTTTTATCATTTTTATTTTTTCTTTTGAAGTGCCTTCGGGCATAATTAAGAGAGCTTTGAGCTTTTTTGATGCACAAATTCCGGCAATGGCGACACCTATGTTACCGCTGGTTGCTTCTACAAAGATTGTTTCATCGTCAACTTTTTGAGAAGCGAGTGCATTTTCAATAATCTTTAGTCCGGCGCGGTCTTTAATGGAAAAAAACGGATTATAAAATTCGCACTTGGCATAGATATTTGCTTTTAATCCCAATCTTTGTGTCAGATTGTTTATTTTAAGCATTGGGGTATTGCCGATCATTTCTGTTATTGAATTATAAAATTTGTGCATTTACATATCCTCAAATTGTTTATAAACACTAAAAATATATAGACCTATATAACAGCAAAATGCTATAATTGCAAACGTTAATTAAACGGGTAAGATTTTATGAAAAAAGTTTTTGTAATATTATCAATATTGTGTTGTTTATCGGTCTTTGCGCAAAAAAGTTTTGCAACAAGTCTTGATGAGTTGTATCGAGATGTTATTCGTTCGGAGAATAACGGTTATTTACCTATGTTTGT
The DNA here is from genome assembly GCA_045639065.1 of Alphaproteobacteria bacterium. GTDB lineage: Bacteria > Pseudomonadota > Alphaproteobacteria > RF32 > CAG-239 > CAZU01. The sequence continues at coordinate 19,988 of JAZUCK010000017.1, forward strand.
TAAAAACCGTAAGGTTCCTATGGTAACTTTGGATGAAGATGACTTAATTCCCGTAAAACCTAAAGAAACAAAGTCAGTAGAATACAAAGGTGAAATATTAAATCTTACCAATGATGTCAGTGAAAGAGTTAAGGCGGCCAGAGAAAGACAGTTGCAATGGGGAAAAACTATTGCCGCAATTAAGTCAAATCAAGTAACTCCGATTGAACTTGATGATATTACTACTCGTGCAAAAGAAGAAGATCCGAAAGCCGTAGAAATATTGGCTTGGATGTATACCAACGGAGTTGGTGTTTCAAAAGATTTTGTTGAAGCTTTTAATTTATACAAAAGAGCGGCGCAACTCAACGTTAACAATGCAGAGAAAAATGCTATTATAGTCTACAAGTCGATGAACGAAGAGCAACGCCGCCGTATTAAAAATAAACTTTAGGCTTCTTCTTGAGCTTCTTTTACCAATTCTTTTACAAAGCCCTTTAAGCCAACTTGGCGCACACGTTTCATGCGTTCGCCTGAGATAATTTTTTGGATTTTTGTAACGGTTTCTTGTAAGTTTACATTTACGATTACATAATCAAATTCGTTCCAGTGGCTTATTTTATCTAAGATAATTCCCATGCGTTTTTCAATAACTTCTTTGCTGTCGGTACCACGACCTTCTAGGCGTTTGCGAAGTTCTTTGACAGAAGGAGGAAGAAGGTAAATGGTTACTACGTCATCACCGGCTTTTTTACGCATTTGTCTGGCACCGGCCCAGTCCATATCAAACAACACATCTTGACCGACGTTAATAAAACTGTCTACTTCGGAACGCAAGGTGCCATAACGTGAACCATATTGAGAATCGACATATTCATAAAAAGCATCTTGTGCCATAAATTCGTTATATTGCTCGTCGGTTACAAAGTAATAGTCAACACCTTCGACTTCGCCTTCGCGGGGTTGGCGAGTTGTTACCGACACTGAAAACTTGATGTTATCATCAGCTTTTAACAGTTCTTTGATAACGGTTCCTTTGCCTGTGCCGGAAGGAGCTTCGATTATAAACATAGCACCTTTGCGGACTTTGCGTAAGCGATCGATAATTTCATCCATAATATAAAACTCCTTTATTCAATATTTTGTACTTGTTCTCTAAACTGCTCGATAAGAGCTTTTAATTCCATACCCATATTGGTAATAGCAATGTCGGAGGCTTTTGAGCAAGTGGTATTAGCCTCACGATTGAGTTCTTGGCATAAGAAGTCAAGACGTCTTCCGACCGCTTCATCAGCTTCTAAGAGATTATATGCTGATTTTATATGAGTTTTCAAGCGATCAATTTCTTCTTTAATATCTGCACGAGTAATAAGAAGAACGATTTCCTGAGCTAAGCGATCTTCCGTAATATTTACATCATCGGAAAGATTTTTTATTTGAGTTAGTAATTTTTCTTTTAATTTTTCGGGCAAAGTTTCAAATATTTTTTCGATATTTGAGGTTATGTCGCTGATTTTTTCTAGAATAGCTGCAAGAGCGTTTTTGATTTTTGCGCCTTCTTTTCGGCGATCTGATTGCAGGTTTTGACAAGCAACGGCAAAATCGGCAAATATTTTATCTTTTAGGGTTTGCATATCCTCGTCGCTTAGGGCGTTGTCATCTAATTCGACAACACCTCGTTGTGACAAAAGTTCTCCGGCCGTGGCCATGGGAATTTCGGGATATTTTTGACACAAAGAAATAGCTTTAGCGGCCAGTTCATTGAGCAAATTTTCATCTATTTTTATGTTTTTGGTTAAGTTTTCGGTGCTAACTTCCAAAAAAGCGCTGACACTTCCGCGATGTAAGATTTCTGAAGCTTTGTTTTTTAAGCTCATTGATAAATCGTCAAAGCCACTTGGCAGTCTTAATTTTAAATCCAAACTTTTACCGTTAACGCTTTTTATTTCCCAGGTCCAAGAGATGTTATTTTGGCCTAAGGATATATTTCCGTTAGTCCTTGCAAAGCCGGTCATACTTGCTATACTCAAAGTACAAACTCCTCAAATGTTAGAATTTTGAGTGCATTATAAATAAAAAAGCTTAATAAGTTTTTAAGGAAAAGAGATGAAAAAATTTAATCATGTTTTAATTACCGGTGCGTCGTCGGGAATCGGTGAGGCTTTGGCAATTCACTATGCAAAATCAGGCGTAAAATTGCTGTCATTATGTGGCAGAAATGAAGAAAGACTGAACAAGACAGCCGAAGAATGTCGTAAGTTGGGCGCCGAAGTTGATACAAGAATCGTAGATGTCGCAGATAAAGACACAGTTGAGACGTGGGTAAAAGAAGCTAATGAAAAAATGCCTTTGAACTTGGTTTTTGCAAATGCCGGTGTAGCAACTTTAGAAGAAACATCGGAAAACGTACGTCGTACTTTTAATATTAACGTTATGGGCGTGGTAAATACGGTTTTGCCGACAATAGAATTATTTAAAAAAGCTCCGGCCGAACAATTAAAACACATAGCTATTACTTCTTCGATTGCCGGCTATCATGGGATGCCGACTTGTCCGTCATATTCGGCAACTAAGGCAGGCGTAAAAGCTTGGGGTGAGGGATTACGATTGGCTTTAGCACCTTTGGGTATTAGAGTTTCGACAATTTGTCCTGGATTCATACGTTCACGGATTACCGATAAAAATACTTGCCCAATGCCTTATTTTATGGAAGCTGACAAGGCGGCAGAGATAATAGCTAAACGCATAGAAAAAAATGTCGGATTGATAGCTTTCCCGTGGCAAATGCGATTGGCTACTTGGTTGGGTTCTATTTTACCTAACAGAATAAGCGATTTTATTTATTCTAAATTGCCTTATAAGGTTTAGCGATTGCGAATAGCTTTTACTTTTATCAGATAATATAAAATTATCATTCCTGGTAGAGACATTAAGGTTGTGATAATAAAGAAATTTTGCCATGACAGAATATGTGCTACGAAACCGGAAGAGGCGGAGAATAAATCGCGAGCCGCACCCATAAATGATGATAATAAGGCATATTGGGTTGCGGTATATTTTTTGTTGCAAAGAGCTGATAAATAAGCAACAAAGGCAGCCGTTCCCATACCTCCTGAGATATTTTCGATAAAGATATTTATCATCAAAACAGGGGCATTATTTCCGGCATATACTTGTCCGACATAAACAAGGTTTGACAAGCCTTGTAAAATTCCGCAAACAAAAAGGGCGCGAGCCAAACCGATACGATTAACAACGACACCACCGACAAGGGTTCCTAAAATTGTGGCAATTACGCCGTATATTTTAATAATTGAGGCTATTTGAATTTTGGTAAATCCGATGTCGTCAAAAAACGGATAGGCCATTGGTGCAACATAAGCGTCGCTCATGCGATAAAAGAAGATAAACAGCAAAATAAGCAACCATTTATCACGTTTCATAAAGTCGGAAAAAGGCTTTATAACGGCATTGACGATTATTGCTCTGATTGTGTAAGGTTTTGAAGCTTTGTTGTTTTTGGGTTCTGATGAAAACAATATGGTGATAAGCCCGATAACAACGCCTAAGGCCATAATCAGATACACATAAGACCATGATACTATCGAGGCCAAAAATAAAGCTCCGGCACCGGAAAATAACAGACCAAAACGGTAACCTAGGACAAATACGGCAACACCGGCGCCTTGCTCTTTAGAATTAAATTTTTCGATACGATAAGCATCTAAGACAATATCTTGTGAAGCGGAAAACAATGCAACCATAAATACGAATACGACAAACATCATTGGAGATAAGGTCGGGTCGGTTAGAGCTGTATAAATGAGTGATAAAATCAATAAAATTTGTAAAAAAACAGCCCATCCTCTGCGGCGACCGAGTTTTGAAAAAAACGGCAAGGAATATTGGTCGATAATAGGTGATAACAGCCACTTAAAACTATAAGGAGCTTTTACTAAAGAAAATAAACCGATTGCAGTAAGAGATATTCCGACATCTTTTAACCAAAGCGATAATGTTGATGAAACAAGTAAAAACGGCAGTCCTGAGACAAAACCTAATAGCAACATGACGAGCATTCGTCTGTCGGCATAAATTTTCATGGATTTAAGCCATTTTTTCAATGAAAAACTCCTTTGGCAGATATTGTATGATACGAGTTTATCTGTCAAAGGATAATATTTAATTAAGATAAGCTAATTTTATTTATAAATACATTCGTATTTTTTAGCGCCATTGATAACTTTGGTTTTACCGCTGGCTTTCATGCCGTATGGACAGCAATAGTAACAAACGGCATAAACGGTGTTATCGGGTTTGACTGTTGGACCTGAGCCACTACCTGACCCAGAACCGCTACCTGACCCAGAACCACTACCAGAGCCATCGCCAGAGCCACTACCTGAGCCGTCGCCTGAGCCTGAGCCACTACCAGAGCCATCGCCAGAGCCTGAGCTTTCATCTTCAGCCGGAGGAGGCGGTGTAATCACAATAGGTTCTCCGTTCTCATCTAGTGGTTGGTCGCAACCGGTATAGAAATCTACATCTTTAGAGAATGTGTTTAGGGTTGGATCGTTACGTTCTTCCAAAAATTCGGTAGTTAACAGTCCTGATTGATGGCAAGACGCTCCTCTTAGTCCATTACAGTTAAATTTGTGATATCTGTAAGCAATTGCACAATCACATCTATCCCATTTTTTTACACCATTATCAATTATGTATGGGCGAGTCAAGTCTGAACCGAGCGAACAATTTGTTTTATTAAAGTCAGTAGACCAATAACATTGATATGTAAGTTCGTTAGTGGTGGTTATACATTGTTCGCCTTTGGCGGCTGGGCCGTATGTTTTTTGGCATGCTTCTGCAGAGAGCATTGGGAATTTGAATACATATTTGCTCGTGTCAACATCTTCTGAATTTAGTTGACTTCCGCAAGTGCTTGGTTCAAACAGACATGCTTTTCCATCGGAATTGTCATAATACTTAGGGCTGTCTACTGCTATTTGTTCTCCGTTTTTAGCTCGTCGACAATAGTCATTTGCATTTTTAGGGTTTTCTATATATGGATAAATACAACGGGTCGTGTATTTAGAGCTATCACAAGTAACCAAATGTCTTTTTTCACCATAGTAATCACATTCTTGGACATCTATGCTAGGTCCATATATTACTCTTAAGTCGTCAGCGGTTATTTTAAGAACAGCTTCAGCACCAGAGAATTTAATCGGGCAAGCACCTCCATTACGATAAAATGTTTGATCGTTAAATTTGCAGATAGACGGATCAGGGTTTGTCTTAGTAAAAGTATCATACCCTTTGTATGTAGACATTGAATGATCTATTGTACAAACAGGAAGGTATTTTGTTTCTTCTTTTATTTCATCTTTTTCTTTTGTTTTATTTAGACAGGTTATAAAGGTTACGTCTTTGGGTTTTTCGTCTTGTAATTCAATGTCAGAAAGATCATTTTTGATAGCGCCGCAATCTAGCATAAAGTTACTATATTTGGTTCCTGTGCTTTCATGAGTTTGGGTTTCAGAATCCCATTTTACGCCATAATCACATTTACCATATTCTGTATCTGTTTGTGCTGTATAATATTTTTTCCATTCATCAGGAACTATTCGTATACTGAGTTGTGTTTCCAAAAATTTATCATATGTAAGATCGTATTTATTTTCTAACCACCAATCGTCAAGAGTATAAAAACCTGTTGGACATTTAACTTCTGCAGATCCATATACAGGTTCTACAGTGTCACCGGATTGCTTAAAGGCCATTTTACAAGCATTTTCAGTAGAAATAACACCTTTATCAATACATTCTTGGTTGTCTTTACAAAGCTCAGCTTTTGTTTTGTATCCTCTACATATACATTCAGAATAAAGATTTATTCCGACATTGGTTTGTGTGTCAGGGTCTTCTTTGATATTGTTTTCATCTTCACAGCGGTCAGTTTTTATCATTTCCGATTTTTCAAAATAAAGAAAACCATTGCCGTCGGTTAAATCAGCACCTTTTCTATAGGTTTTTGCCGTACCGTTATCATTACATCTATATTCTTGTGCCGTAGACTTTCCGCCTTCAGTATCAGCTATGTACCATCCGGCTAAATCTCCTTTTTCAATTTTTATGACATCAGGCTCACCATCCTCTTCTTCATATCCGTCATCATCAGATGTATCGATTTTTGTTACAACAGCCCCGTAGAGAGTTGTTGCCGGAGTGTCAAGTGTAGGACAGTTTTGTAAGAAAAATCCTTCCTGATATTTACGACATTTCTTTATATCTTCACCGTTTTTGCAGTCTGCTGAACAATAAGGATTTTTGTCTTTGATGTAGGCGGCAATATCTTCATCAAAAATAGGTCCGATAACTTTCTCAATAGCAGATTTTGTTTTGTATCCATCTTCGCAAGTAAGGTTTTCTTTAGAAAATTTCCAACAGCTATCAGGTTCGTCTGATACATAGGATCCGCACTCACCCTTACAAATGAGATCCATGTTTGTTGTATCTTTGTATGTTGTTCCTGTGCCAAGCTCTGCTTTCCAGTCATCTAAATTTTTGTAGTTGCTAGGACATGATAGTGTATTTCTGTTATATAAGATACAAGGGTCGTCATTAGAATAATTTGCAGGACAGTTAAGTGTACATTTACTAGAGCTTAAAACAACATTTGTTCCATATGTACTAAGTATTTCGTATTTTGAAGCATAGTTATAGGTATCACATGTACATTTATACATACTGCTTGGTACTTTATAGTGGTCGTTTTTATGCTCTACGTACCAACTATCCTCACATTCAATAGATGTGTCAGGTATACCGCCAAGTTGATATTCGCATGCTGCTGGATCATAGAGACCAACGCAAATTTTTGAGACCCAACTTTTTATCTTTTCTGCATCTAAAAAACATTCTCTAGAATCAGTTCCTGAGTTATCGGGATCTTGAGCCCATAAATAAGAATTACCACCACCGTTTTCAATTATTTTTTCGCAAACTTGATTGATGGGATAATTTTGATAAGCGGTACAATATTCTCCTTCTCGGCATATCATTTTGCAGGGGCCGTAATAGGAGGAACTATCAGTTTCGTCATAAGTGGCAGAAGGTTTGTTTGAACAGTCTAATAAAATGTCAGAGTCTAAATCGCTATCACTAGTTTTACAGTAGGTATATATTTGATTACTATCGCGTATGCATTTGCTTGAATTTGAATATATGTCACATATAGGATTTTTATCTCCTCCAAGAGCTGAAACATATTCTGTTTTAAACGCGCAGGCCGGAATGTTGCATTTTATATCGTTACTATCATTTTTGCAACAAGCAACGTCTGGGTCGCTAAAGGTTGGGACTTCAGTAGATGTGTTTGTGTTGTCGTTATAGTACGAGTTTGTATATGAGCATTCTTCTTGTGCAGCACGAGCAGGAGCGTTCGAGCGAGAGGAAGAGCCATAGGCTGTTTGGTCAATTGGAGTAATAGCGGAGTAGCTGTTTAGGGCATAAACAGCAATACTTAAGAAGGAAAAGGCAAACAAAAAATACTTTTTCATCAACAAACCCAATAAACCAAATATTTCGCAATCAGTCATAGATTGCAAATTTTCAATAATATTATATGTAATAATTTAATACTTTGCAATAGATTTTAAGGGGTTGATGATAGTTTATGTCATTTTTCGATGTGCGCTATGTGTTACATCGTCAAGGAATCTTATCTTTGCGTCAGCGCTAATTATATTAAAAAAAGTAGAATATTCTTTGACCTCACTTTGTTCAAAGGAATGACTTAAATAAAAACCACCCTGCAATTAATACAGGGTGGCCTTTTTTTAACTATTGACTAAGATATTATTTTTCTAAATCTTCGCCGTTTTCTTGGTTTACTCTCTTGGCAGAAAGTTTAATCTTGCCACGATTGTCTGCGCCAAGGCATTTTACCCAAATTTGATCACCTTCTTTGTAGAAGTCTGAAACTGAGGCAATACGCTCGTTTTTAACTTCGGAAATGTGAACCAAACCTTCGGTTGTGCCAAGGAAGCGGACAAATGCACCAAAGTCCATAATTTTGGTAATGGTACCATGATAAATTTTGCCCATTTCAGGTTCGGCAACAATACCCATAATCCATTCCAAAGCTGCGTCGCCGTCTTCTTTTTTCATAGAAGCAATTTTTACAACGCCGTCATCGGTAATGTCAATTTTGGTATGGGTGGTTTCGACAATTTCTCTGATTACTTTACCGCCTGTTCCGATAACTTCACGAATTTTGTCTGTCGGAATCTTGATAGCAACAATGCGAGGAGCTTTGTCTGAAACATTTGGTCTTGGTTCAGAAATTGCTTTTGCCATTTCGCCTAAGATGTGGATACGGCCTTCGTGGGCTTGATGAAGGGCTTTTTCCATAATTTCTTTGGTAATAGATGTGATTTTGATATCCATTTGAAGTGCTGTTACACCGTCTTTTGTGCCGGCTACTTTGAAGTCCATGTCGCCGAGGTGGTCTTCGTCACCCAAGATATCGGTCAAAACTGCAACTCTGCCGTCGTCTTCCTTAATTAAGCCCATGGCAATACCGGCAACAGGTTTTATCATTGGTACACCGGCTGACATTAAAGACATGGTAGTACCGCAAACAGTTGCCATAGAAGATGAGCCGTTTGATTCCATGATTTCAGATACAACGCGGATTGTATAAGGGAAGGCGTCTTTGTCTTTTGGCATCATCGGGTGAATAGCACGCCATGCTAATTTTCCGTGACCGATTTCACGACGTCCCGGAGAACCCAAGCGACCACATTCGCCGACTGAGAACGGTGGGAAGTTGTAGTTTAACATAAAGTCTTGTTTTGATTCATCAAATAAACCGTCGATGATTTGTGCGTCTTCGCCTGTGCCCAAGGTGGTTACTACCAAAGCTTGAGTTTCGCCGCGTGTAAACAAAGCAGAACCGTGTGTTGTGGGCAAAACGTCTACTTGGCATTGGATAGGACGAACGGTTTTGGTATCACGTCCGTCAATACGGCGACCGGTAGTTAAAACTTTTTCGCGTACAACTTTGTGCATCAATTTTTCGATAACATCGAGGATGTAACGATTTTCAAACTCGTTTTCAGGGTCGATAGTTGCTTTTACTTCTTCTGAAACTTGACCGACCAATGTACCGCGAGCAAGTTTGTTGGTTTCTTCAAAAGCTTTGGCATATTTAGCTTCGAACTCTTTTTCTACACGAGCGTACAATTCGTCAAATTCGGCAGGAAATACCGGAGCTTCCCATTGTTCTTTGCCGGCTTCTTTTTTCAATTCGTTAATCATATCAATAACCGGTTGGAAGCTTTCAAAACCGAACATTACAGCGCCGAGCATGGTTTCTTCAGACAACTCGTTGGCTTCGGATTCAACCATTAAAACGCCTTCTTTAGTACCGGCAACAGCCAATTCTAATTCAGATGTCGGTTGTTGTTCCATGGTCGGATTCAAAATGTATTGACCGTCTTTATAACCGACTTTGGCAGCACCGATAGGTCCTAAGAACGGAATACCCGAAACAGCCAAAGCTGCCGAAGCGGCAATCATGGCTACAACGTCAGAATCGGTTTGTTTGTCGTGAGCTAATACGGTACATACAACTTGTACTTCGTTTTTAAATGCATCAGGGAAGAGCGGGCGAATAGGTCTGTCGATAAGACGTGAGATAAGAACTTCGCGTTCTGATGGTTTGCCCTCTCTTTTCATAAAGCCACCCGGAACTTTACCTGTGGCATAGTATTTTTCTTGATAGTTTACTGTCAAAGGAAAGAAATCTTGATCTGCCTTTACCTCTTTTGCGGCACAAACTGTACCATGAACTATTGTTTCACCATATGTGACAATTACCGAACCGGCTGCTTGTCTTGAAATTTTACCTGTTTCGAGAATGAGTTTTCTTCCGCCCCATTCCATCTCTTTGCGGATTTCGTTAAATTCGATCATATTTCTTTACCTTTCATTTTCCATATAACCTCTACCTGCCCCATGCAGGATTTTTATTCACAATTTAAGACAGGTTGCGGAGCTTTTTGAAGAAGCCCCGCAATCTGTTGTATCTAAATATTATCTTCTGATGTTTAATTTAGAGATAATGTTTTGATATCTTGATTCGTCTTTTGCTTTTAAGTAGTCAAGCAAGTGACGACGACGAGCAACTTTTTTCATCAAACCAAGACGAGAGTGATTATCTTTGGCATGAGTTTTGAAGTGTTCAATCAAATTGTTGATTTCGGCTGTCCAAATGGCAATTTGAACTTCCGGAGAACCGGTGTCATTTGCACTTAAGCCATAAGCTTTTACTAATTCTTGTTTTTTTTCATTAGATATCGACATCTGTTTTTCCTTATATAAATTTATTTTAAGTTAAACACACGAATCGGCGAAATACGAGTTTCTTCAATTCGTACCAAGGCAACCGCTTCATCATTTAAGGTGGCTATTACATCTTGACCGACAATGTTTGCAATGTCATAGGTCTTTGGTGATATTTTTTGCCCCATGCGAAGTTTGGCTGCGTCTTCTTCCCGTACGGCAATCACCGTGATGTCGCACAGTGATGTCAAAAGGGGAAGTAATTGACTTTGGCGTTCGCCAATATAGCTCATATTTTTTAAAGATTCCAGTAAAATCGTATCAGAAAGGTCAAATTTTGCGCATTTTGTACGTCTTAGTGCTGTTAAATGGCCGAAAGAGCCAAGCTTTTGGGCAATATCAGCACCTAAAGTTCGGACGTAAGTGCCTTTTGAGCATAATACTCGAAATTTATATTCATCAGCAGAGAGAATCGATAGAAGCTCTAAGTTATATATATCAATTTTACGTTCGGGTATGGTTACATCTTGTCCTTTGCGTGCCAAATCATAAGCCCGTTGACCATTGATTTTTATTGCTGAATAGGCGGGTGGAATTTGGGTTATTTTGCCGATAAATTCGGGAATTATGTTTAAGATGTCTTCTTTTGTCGGAATCTTGCCACCGGTTTGGGTGGTTTGTCCCGTTAAATCTAAGGTATCGGTAGTTGAGCCAAACTTTAATGTAAATTCATATTCTTTAATCCCGTCGGTAACATAGGGAATGAGTTTGGTGGCTTCTCCGAAGGCAATCGGTAAAACGCCGGTGGCAAAAGGGTCTAATGTGCCGGTGTGACCGTTTTTGGAAGCATTTAGCAAACGACGTGTTTGGTTGACGACATCTGTCGAACCAATGCCCTCTTGCTTGTCGATAATTAACCATCCATGAATAGAATCGCCCTTGCGTTTTGCCATTTTTCCCTCTTTTGTTTATTGAAATTTGATACGTGAATTTGAACAATAAGTCAAGACAAGTCGAAAAAGCTTGCTAATGTGCTTATTTGCGGATATACTCTTTTTATAAAACGAAAAGGAGAAAACAAATGTCGGATAAAGAACCTTCACAAAGACAACTTAGAGTTGCTCAAGAAATCAGAAAAATTATCGCCCAGTTTATTGACAGAGGCGAGGTCAGAAATTTGGAAGGGCTCGATACTTTGGTTACCGTTACAAAAGTTACGGTTTCGCCTGATTTGAAATATTGCAGTGTTTGGTTTATTACATCGAATAATGATGTCGTTCAGGAAGTTTTGGGCGGGTTGCAGTTGGCTGCTAACTATTTTAGAAAACAAGTGGCACAAAAAACTTCATTGCGCTATGTGCCGGAAATTAACTTTAGGGTTGATAAGTCTTTTGAAGAAGTCGATAAAATCGAAAAATTGCTTCATGATCCGCACGTTGCTCAAGATTTGAAATAAAAAAATAAAAGGCTTTGAAAAAATCAAAGCCTTTTTTTGATGTTTGCATATTAGCAAATTAAATCATTGCCATACCGCCGTTGATGTTGATTGTTTGACCAGTGATGTATTGTGATTCATCAGAAGCCAAAAATGCAACAACATTGGCAATATCTTGAGCTTCGCCGAGTTTGCCTTCGGGAATTTTGGCCAAAAGGGCTGTTTTTACATCTTCTGGTAAAACGTCGGTCATAGGTGTGCGAATGAATCCCGGTGCGATAGAATTTACGGTAATACCTCGAGAAGCTACTTCTTGTGCTAGGCATTTGTTCATGGCAATCATACCACCTTTTGATGCAGCATAGTTGGCTTGACCGGGGTTACCCATAACGCCAACAACCGAAGCAATACCAATGATACGACCAAAGCGACGTTTCATCATACCTCTGATTACGCCACGAGCCAATTTGAAGCCGGCGGTAAGGTTTACGTCCAATACTAATTGCCATTCGTCATCGCTCATACGCATAAACAAATTATCACGTGTAAGACCGGCATTGTTTACTAAAATGTCGATTTGACCGAATTTTGCTTCAACATCGGCAACAAGTTGTTTGATAGCTTCGGCGTCGGAAAGGTTAGCAACAAAAAATTCTACATCGCCACCTAATTCAGCTTTTAATTTTTCCATAGGTTCGGCACGCATATCTGTTAAGGCAAGTTTTGCACCTTGAGCATGAAGTGTACGAGCAATCTTGTCTCCAAGTCCGCCGGCAGCACCGGTAATTAAAGCAACTTTTCCATCTAATCTAAACATATGTTTTTCCTCTTAAATAGTTTTTGACTGAATTTAAATTGATTTAAGATGAAAAAAAAGTCAAGTATTTTGCTTAACTTATAAAATAATTAAGGGATTGTTGACAATTTGGCTTTATAATTTGAACGAGTTGGATTTTTTTTAAGCAAAAGAGAAAAAAATGGCTAAGAGAAAAAAACAAAAATCAATGGTGGCAAAATTTGCGGTACTCGGTTTGGGTGTTGCTTTGGTTTGTGTCGGTATTGCTCTGCTGTTGGCTTGCGTATCATATAATCCGTATGATAGCGGATATAACAATGCTAATTCACGAGAAATTACTAACTGGCTCGGGGCTTTTGGTGCATACGGTGCTTCATGGATTTTGGGATGGTTTGGTTTAGCTTTGCCTGTTTTTCTTATAGCTCCGATTGTTTGGGGTTATGAAATTATAAGATATAAGGTTTTTATGCAATCTTGGGGCAGAATAACAGCTTTTGTTTGTGGTAGTGTATTTTTAGCAATCTGCTTAAACTTATGTTTCGGAAGAGTAGGGTTATTTGATGTAGGTGGTGACATAGGTGTATTTTTCTCCCGCAATATTTTGACAGTTGTAAATAAATCGATAACTTTTGCTTATAGCACCTATGCTTTAATTTTTATATGCTTTGTTTTATGTTTTATTTCTTTTAATTATGCTTGTGGAATTACTTTTGGTGCGTGGGGCAGGTTAATTAAGAAAATAATAATGGCAGTGGCTTTTGTGTTAGGCTTTTTTGTTTCAAAAATTGCAGCTTTTTGGAAGTTTTTGGGTGGCAGAAAAAACAGTAAAAAAGCTCAAAGATCGCAACGAGTTAAAAAAGAGCCTAAAATAAGAGAAGAAAAACCGGTTAAAATTCAAAAGAAAGAACAAGAAATTAGAATTGCTAAGCCGATGAAGGTTGTCGATGACGGATATGAGCTTCCCGATATAAATCTTTTATCGGTTTCTAAAGATAAAAATACTAATCATGTCAGCCAAAAAGAATTGGATAAAATAGCTTCTAAATTGGAAGAGGTTTTGCAAGAGTTCGGGGTTATCGGAAAGATTGTACAAATCAGACCGGGACCGGTGGTAACTTTGTATGAGCTTGAACCGGCTCCGGGTACAAAAATGGCCAGAGTTATCGGTTTGTCTGATGATATTGCTCGTTCGATGAGTGCGGTTTCGGTTCGTATTGCTGTTGTGCCGGGGTCTAATACCATAGGTATAGAAATGCCGAATCCAACACGTGAAATTGTTTATTTACGTGAACTTTTAGAAAGTGAAGAGTTTAGAACATCTAAAGCCAATCTTACTATTAGTTTGGGTAAGGATATCGGCGGTAAAAATACTTATGCCGATTTGGCTAAAATGCCTCACTTGTTGGTTGCTGGTACTACCGGTTCGGGTAAGTCGGTTGGTGTAAACTCTATGATTATTTCACTGCTTTATAAAATGAGACCGGAAGAATGTAAGCTTATTATGATTGACCCGAAAATGCTTGAATTTACTATGTATAATGGTATTCCGCATCTTTTAACACCGGTTATTACCGATCCGGCAAAAGCGGTTATAGGTTTGAAATGGGCTGTGAAGGAAATGGAAGACAGATATCGCGCCATGGCACAGCTGAATGTTCGAAATATTACCGGTTATAATCAGCGATTGGAAGAACTGCGTGAAAATAGAGAAAAAGTATCAAGAAGAGTTCAAACAGGGTTTGATATGGAAACCGGTCGTCCGATATACGAAGAGCAAGAGCTTGACTTGACGCCAATGCCATATATTGTGATTGTGGTTGACGAAATGGCTGATTTAATGCTAGTTGCAGGCAAAGATGTGGAAGCTGCAATTCAAAGACTTGCTCAAATGGCTCGTGCTGCCGGTATTCACCTTATTATGTCAACACAAAGACCTTCGGTTGATGTTATTACCGGTACGATTAAAGCTAACTTCCCGACCAGAATAAGCTATCAGGTTACTTCAAAAATTGATAGCCGTACTATTTTGGGTGAGCAAGGTGCCGAACAATTGCTTGGTATGGGTGATATGCTTTATATGCCGGCAGGTCAAAGACCAAGACGTGTTCATGCTCCCTTTGTAAAAGATAGTGAAGTCGAAAAAATCGTTGAGTTTTTGAAAAATCAAAGACAGCCTGAATATGTTGAAGCGGTTACTGAAGGAGAACTCAGCGATGGTAAATCTTCAGGTGGCGGAGCTGTGTTTGATAATACCTCTATGGGTGGCAGTTCAAGCGATGAAGATTTGTATAACCAAGCAGTTGAAATTGTACGAAATGATAAAAAAGCATCTATTTCATATATTCAAAGACGCTTGCGTATAGGTTACAATCGTGCAGCTTCTATTATTGAGAGAATGGAAGATGAAGGCATAGTTTCTAAAACTGACCATGTCGGAAGACGCGAAGTTTTATAGATTGATAAATTCCTCTAAACTGTTTGCTTGTAAGTAAGGATTGCAAAGTTTTTCTTCTCTTAAAGTAAAGGGAAAAACGTGTCCTGTGGTGTCTAAATTTGATTTAGCCTTGGTTAGGTATTTTATGATATCTTCGCTTGCCTGATTGTGATGATATGCAAAATTAGCGGCAGAAAAGGTATATTCGTGTCCAGGGTAAAACAAAACATCATCAGGTAGGGCTTTTATTTTTGATAATGCTTCAAACATTTGTTTTGGTGTTCCCTCAAAAAGTCCTCCGATACAAAGGTTGAATAATGTGTCGCCGGTAAATAAGACTTTGTCTTTTTCAAAATAGTATAAAATATGTCCTTGGGTGTGAGCAGAAACATCAATGATTTGGGCAACGGAATCGCCAAGGCTAAAATTTTGTCCGTCTTCGATAAATATTTCGGCACCTTTAATGCGATGTTTGTCAGCTTGGTTACAAACAATTTTGGCTTTGTATTTTTTTGCTAATTCTAAATTGCCATCGGTGTGGTCAAAATGATGATGAGTATTTAAGATATATTGAGGATTTATACCAAGCTCATCACATTTTTTTATTATCGGCGCAACTTCGGACGGATCAATAACAGCTGAAATATTTGTGTCACTGTCAGTTATGATATAAGAGTAGTTGTCCATTTGACCGGCACGGCATAAGACATGGTTAATCTTTAGCATTTTATAAAATCTCCTCAATATTTATTTCGTCTATTTGTGATGCTTGGAGGTATTCTTTAGCGTAATCAATATATATATCATTTTTAATAAATATATTATATAAGTCGGCATCAAGTAGACCTGAATTTTTTTGAGATTGCATAATTTTTAGTATCTCAGAGAGTTTTTTTGTTTCATTGTATGGCGTTTCTGAAGAGCTTAGCTGTTCAAAAACAGAGGCAAAAGCTATGATTTTGCCAAGTGTTGTGTTTTTGGAATAATCTTGCTTTTTGTTGTTTTTTTCTTCTTTCATAATATTTTTATGAGTTTTTACAATTTCTACAATATCGGAATATTCTTGCGGAAAAGGAATATCAGATAGTATATCTAAGGTATTTGAAGCTTGCTCTTTGATTTTGTTTTTTTCAACTTCGTTTAATGTTCCTCTCATAACTTTTAAATTAAATTTTTCTCCGTTATGGAAAGGTGCTTTGGTGTGTTCTAATCTGTCTTGCAACAAATTTTCGATTTCAGGCTTGTTTGCCGTTTCGATAGAGATGTTTTGCAAGTCGTCTTTTGATAAGCCGACTGTTCTGCTGAAGTAACGTGTATAGGTTTGTGAAGCAATTTCATCTATTTTGCTTAAGTCATCGTTTGTAAGTTCTTGGTTTGAAATATTGCACTTGCCTATAAAATCAAAATCGTCATGTAATTTTTTTACTTTTTCAATAAATTCTGACTGTAATGTTTCTTTATCAGCAACGTTATTTAAACGTTTTTGCAAATAGTCAATATGAGCATCGCGGCGCAGGATTTCAAATCGATTTCTAATTTCATGTATTCGGTTAGTACAAGTTTCCAATTTTGAGGATTTATTTAAAATATAGTCAGGAATAACTGTTTTTCCGCAGTCATGCAATAATGAGGATATGTTTAAGATATTCCAATCATTATCATTCATTTCAAAATCTTTATAAGGACCATCATTAGTGGTTGTGGCTGCAATTGCAAGCATTTGAGCTATGATGGGAACTTTGCGGTTGTGCGATGCGGTATGCGGTGATTTTGAATAAATAATTTTTGATAGAACAGATATAAAACTTTCGATAAATTGATGGTATATTTCTTTTTGCTGGTTTCTTTCCATTAGTATGGCTATCAGTTGGCAGATTGCTGATATTCGTTTTTGTATGGTTTCTGAAAAGTTTGTAATTTTGCCTGAAGAGGTTTGAGGATTTAGAAATTGAAGAATGGAAAGAAGACGACCATTGCTGTCAGACAATGGAATTGTCAGTAAAGATACGCTGTTATAGTCATAATCCAAATCAAACTTTTTCAAATTGGTTGTGTCAATATCCGGTTCACTATAGATATTTGGTGTATTTATAATATCATTGTTGCCGGCGCAAACTTCTATAGGACGTTTTAGTTTTTTATTTTTTATATCAGGGATATATGTTGGCGGAAAAAGTCTGTCACAAGCAGAACCTTTAATTTCTAACTTTAATGATTTTATGTGCAAATATTCCAAATGGATATATTTTGAAGGAGTTATATTATATAAAAAATAGCCGTCGGAATTGCTGATATTTGCTGCAAATACCAAAGTTTCAAGAATGATATCTTGAACTTTTTTCTTATCTTGCATTGATGTAAGCAATGAGAATATATTTTCAAATTCTGTCTCGTCTATCAAAATAAAATACCCCATTAGATAACTGATAATGGGGTAATTTTATATCTTTTATAAAAAAAAGCTATAGCTAATTGATTTTTGAGACCAAATATTTAATATCATCAGAGCTTAAGTCTTCATTGTCTTTTATATAGCTTAAAATTCGCTCAACAACTTTGTGTCCGAATGCTTTTTTGTTAGAGCGACCACAATCAAATTTAATTTCGCGAACTATTTTAAGTGCTGAAAAGATAGCCGGAAACATCGATTTTGGAATGAATGCTTTACGAAGAAGGTTGCGCACCAAGAAATCGGCTTGATTGTTGAACAGAATTTTACGAACTTCTGAAATCGGAGTTTCGGAAAGGTATACAATAGCATATTCAAAGAAGGTCAGATCGCCGAGGCAAATAGCTCTGGTAATAAGGCCTGATGTCAAGCGGTTTGCTTTATATAGCTGGTGAACCAATTCTTCTATTTGTTGGTCTGTAGAATATTCTTCAGAGATATTTAGGGTTATTTTTTCTTTAACTTCTTCTACTAAATTAGATGCTAAATCTTTTGGAAGATTGTGATTTAAAATAAGGTGGTTTTTTAACTTATACGATAGTTGATCGACGATTTTTTCAATAATCGAGACGGGTATTTCGGAGCGATATATAATACGGGTTTTTATTTCTTCGTTCTTTGGGTATTTGTTGACGATAGTTTCAAAAGTTTCTTCTTTTATATCGGCTCCTTCGTTTGAAACCAAATAACTTACCACATCTGATGAGCATGTTTTGACAATGTGGTCAGAGACGTTTGAAGATACAATCGGACGAGAGGCAACAGCTTTTTGGCGTTCTACGTTCTGAGAATCGATAATCTTTATAAGGTCCTCATCAGTAAGAGATGAGTAATATTGAATAAACGGAAGAGCAATACTATCAGTATCTTTTAAGATATTTTCGACAACATCTTTAGGTAGGTCTGTACAATTTTTCAAACTGCTTGATAAAGCTTCACGAACTTTTGTCTCAGTATCTCTAATCATGATTCTGAAAATGTCTTCGGCCAGCTTTATTGCTGTAGGAGTGATTGCGCGAGAGTTATAGACGGCACTTATTTTTTTGGCAATTAATCCTTTGTTTTCAACAGACGGATTTTGAGCTAATTCCGCAATATCGTGGCTGTTTAAGCTGTCGTCTTCAATCATATTATTTTCCTAATTTCTAATTATTTATTTTTTACAATATAAGCTTTGTATTTTTTTATAATGTCTTTTGGTGTGATTTTATCAGTTAATGTTGATTTGTCAATGTCAAGCAATTCGTAGTATGCAAGAGTATAGTCAAAAATACCCGGATAATTGTGAAGATTCGAGCTTCCATAGGTGTAAGGAGCAAGCAGATGACCAACCAGATTGTTGTTCATTTCTCGGAATTCTCTTCTGAAATTACGTAAGCTATCAAAGCTTGGTGCTGAGTTAACTTTCATAGCATAGTCTTTTATTGAACTGTATATATCGGGGTAGACTTTTATTCGATAAGTATTATCTTCGGTTTCGCCAATAGGTTTTAAGCCTTCGGTTGTGTGCCATTCCAAAATTTTGTATAAAGAATTACCTTCTTTTACAACCCTTGATGCGCCCCAGTTAGTTTCTATAGCTGCTGCGGTTATGATTATTGATGGAGGTATCCTATCTACTCTATTTTGCAATTCGGCAAGCAAATAAGCGTACCTGATATCGCCTTTGAAGGTTGTGTATAGGTCATATTCTTTGGCAAGCTTTTCTAAATAATCGATATCTTGTTGTGAAAATTGCTTGCCCTCGTCTATATCATCTTGAAGTTTGAGCAGTTTTCTTCTTTCGACCATAATGTCTTCGTTTAACATCAAAGCCATAGGAATCATTATTTTTAAGAATAGGTTATTGCGTCTTGCTTCATCGGTAATTTTATCAAATCCGAGCGGAAAATTTTTTAAGAAGATACGAGGATATTTTCTATCTTTTAACATAAGATGATCTCTCGGATATCCCGCATAGTTAAGGTCTTTATGTAAAGCTTCAAGCTTTTCTACAGGAATGTCTTTTAACCACAAATCCTGAGCTTTTACTTTTAACGGTAAAAGTAGCAAAAAAAGGGCTGTAATAAAAACTTTAAGCATTGTTTTCTTCAACGTTACGAACCTCTTTTACTTCGGGAATATATGTTTTTAAGATGCGTTCCACACCTTCTTTTAATGTACGCATTGCATAAGGACAGCCCTTGCAAGCACCTTGCATTTCGACTAATACAACGCCATTTTCAAAGCTGATAAATTTTATATCGCCACCGTCTTTTTTTACTGCCGGTCTGATACGGGCATTAAGCAATGCTTTAATTTGGTCTTCGGCATTGTTATCAGATGTTTCATTGGCAATAATTTCTTCGCCGGTAGATAAATAATCCATGATTTCGGCAAGTATAACAGGTTTTATTTCATCCCAAGAAGCAGTATCTTGCTTAGTAACTGATATCATATCTGCTGTAATGAATAATGATGCAATACCTCCGATATCAAAAATTTGTTCGGCTAAAGGGGATTTGCGGATTGATTTTGCATCAACAAATTCGGCAGAACCTTGTTTTAATAGTGGTTCCGGTGGAAAAAAGTTGATAACGTTTACATCAGGTGTTTCTTGGATTTCTATCATCTTTATTTTATATCCGTTGAATTGTTAAGTTTATCTATTATGTTGTTTATATTGTCTAAGGATCTGGACGCTAAATAGTTGATAGCTATCAGATGGTTCGGAGCAATTGATGAACTCGGTGTAGCATTACGAATTATCAGAGGCTCAAATACACCTCCTTCGTTAAGCGAACTTAACATTGATGTCCATAGTTGGTAAATATCATAACGAACCATAACATCTTTAAAATCATGGCTTAAATCACGTAAAATTTGTGAATAAGCATATAGTTTACCTTTTTGAAAGTAAAATACATCATCAGCAGAAAAATCTACAAAAGATGTACTTTGTTCTCTGATTTGAGCTTCTGTTTTAGCAATGGTTGTTTCAAAATCTTTTTTGATAATTAGCATCATCAGTAAAAGGTTTTGGGGTGTACGATCCAAAACAGCATTACCGGAGGCTATTTCGAGGTTAAAAATGTTGTAGTTTTTGCGCCCTTTTTTATATTGAGTGTTTGATGATGTAACAGGCAGAAGTTTGTTTTGCGGAGAAAACAACCAAATATTTCCGGGATATTGCAAAAGTTTTGTTCCTTCAGTACGAGAATTACGCGCGCTATCGGACGCCTTGCTTAAAGGTACGGTGTCTATAGCGCGAGCCATTTGCGATATAGAAGACATTATCCCAAGTTGGAATGACGGCATATTATCTAAGAAATATGTCGGGAACAAAAAAGGTAAATTTGGTGTCCAAAGCTTATGATGAACTTCACGATTTATCAAATAGCTCATTGTGTCGACTGAAGCCAGTCTTCCGTCAGATATTTTTGGTTGATAGTCACCGGAAGTGTCAATATCATTTATGATTAAACTGCCGATAGGATAGTATAAAAACACGATGCAGAATAAAATAATTAAAACAACTTGCCACCAAGATGTAATTTTTGATTTTAGGTATGCCAAAGTTTTATCATAGAAGTTTTTTACAACTTCAAAACATTTTTTTATATAGGGTAATACCTTGTTTATATAAGGCTTTGCTTTTTCTACATAAGGATTTAGTTTCTTTATGTATGGTTTTAATTTCTTTGTAAGTTGCTCAATTTTTTTCTTTGGCATCGGATAATTCCTTTTTTAACAAATGCGCTATAATTTCTTTTATATTTAGTACATTAGTCAGCTTAGCACAGAAAATAAAGGTGGCAAGCCCAAAAACGCAAATAACGATAAATAGAGCCAATTTTGGTAAAATACTAAGATGTAGCCAGTTATTTAAATAAAGATTTAGTGCATATTGTGATAAATATATTACTAAGCTCATGATAAGTGAACATATACAAATTTTTATAATTTTTATGACCAATGCTTTGGGGCAAGACCAAAATTCGCGTTTTTTTAAGCCTCGCATATATTGAAAAAGCGAAACAAAAGCCGAAATAGTTGTTGCGGTGGCAATTCCTACATGACCGAACGGCTTCATCAATAGAACAGCAAAAACAAGATTGGTAATCAGTACAACCATACTGTATTTTACCGGTGTTTTAGTGTCGCCTCTGGCAAAAAAGTTTGGTGTTAAGGATTTTACCAAAACATAAGCCGGTAAACCGATTGCGTATACAATAACAGCCTTTGCGGTCATAATTGTTTCTTCTATACCGAATTTACCATGTTGGAATAAGATATTGATAATGGGGGTAGCTAAGGTTATTAAGGCAAAAGCTGCCGGAATTGAAAGTATAGCACCATATTCAAAAGCTTTGTTTTGTACTTCGATTGCTTCTTTAGTTTTGTTTGAACTTATGTGACGGGATAATATCGGCAATACGGCAACAGAAATTGCTGCCCCAACCACACCTAAAGGCAGTTGTTGCAAACGATTAGCATAGTATAACCAAGATATTGCACCTGTTCCGACTAATGAGACCAAAATAGTGTCAACAACCATGTTAATTTGGTAAATTCCCGCTCCTAAGACGCCTGGTGCGATGCGTTTGAACAAAGTTTTTATTTCAGCATCTTTGATTATTTTTAAAATTTTAAATTGAGGTTTGATATATACTTGTTGACGGTGTAGAAAAAACATCAACCATAAAATTTCGATAAATCCGGCGGTGGTAATACCGATGGCAATACCGTGAGCGGCCGAAGGAGCAAAAGGAACAAAGATAAATATCGAAATAATCATCATCAGGTTCAAAATTACCGGAGCAACAGCCGGAGCGGCAAATTTGTTTAATGAGTTTAAGATACCTGATTGGAATGATACTATTGAAATAAACAACAAAAACGGAAAAGTTATGCGAGATAGTTCTATTGCTAAAGAGATTTTTTCCGGTTCATCAGCAAAGCCGGGGGCGAGAATTGCAACTACCCAAGGCATAAGCCATTCAACCAAAACAACGAATAACCCTACAAAAAAGGCTAATACCGAAATGGCTTTGGCGGCAAATAAAACAGCTTGTTTTTTATCTTCGCAGACTAATTTTTGTGATAGCATAGGCACAAAAGCGGTGGTAAAAGCACCTTCGGCAAAAAGCGAGCGAAACAAGTTAGGCAATTTAAATGCCACAAAGAAGGCATCTGATACAAGGCCGGCTCCCAAAAAATTGGCCAAAATCATATCACGGAAGAATCCGGTTATGCGTGATAAAAGGGTAAAACCGCCAAAGGTGGCAATAGATTTAAATAAATTCATTTTCTTAAAGGCGTCTAGTGTTTTGTTGTTCTCAAAAAAAGATTATACAGCATAATTTTTAGATTAAAACAAAAAATATAAGGTGTTGCATAAATTGATATTGCATGTTATAATAAAGAAAAGCCAAACAAGGAGATGTGCTATGACAGATGTAAGCGAATTAAAGAAGCTTTACCCGGACGAGCTATCTGCCGGTGGAATTGAATATACTCAAGTCAATGTTCCTTATCGCAGCGTTGATGATATGAAACAAGGGATGGATATTATAGGTGTTGGCGTTGTGAAAGATGTTCCACCATATGCAGCAGCTAAATTATCGGAAAGAATAAGTAAAATAACAAAAGATTTGTCACCTTTAATAATGGCACAAAAAAATATCGGAAGATAATAAGAGAGATTAAAATAAACCCCCGAAAAATTCGGGGGTTTATCATTATTACATAACTTCAGGTTTGGCACGACGGCGGGCAATCGGATCCAAAATACGTTTGCGCAAGCGCAAAGTTTTTGGGGTAACTTCCAAAAGCTCATCATCTTGGATATAAGACAAACCTTGTTCCAAAGACATTTTTCTTGGCGGAATCAAGTCGATTGCTTCATCTTTACCGGCAGCACGAATATTTGTCAGCTGTTTTGATTTGCAAGGGTTAACTTCCAAATCGTTCGGCTTGGTGTGCTCGCCTATTATCATGCCTGTATATACAGGTACACCGGAATCGATAAACATCGGGCCTCTGTCTTGCAACTTCCACAAAGAATAAGCCACAGCATCACCGGTTTCGGAAGAAATAAGAACACCTGTGCGACGAGAGTTAATTTCGCCTTTGTATGGTTCATAGCATTTGAACAAGCGGTTCATAACGCCTGTTCCACGTGTATCGGTCAAAAATTCGGAGTGATAACCGATAAGTCCGCGAGAAGGTGCGTTAAATATCAAACGGCATTTGTTACCGACTTGTGATGGTATCATATCAATCATTTCGGCACGGCGTTGACCGAGTTTTTCAACTACGGCACCGGAAAATTCTTCGTCAACGTCAACAACAACTTCTTCAATCGGTTCTAAAAGCTGACCATTTTCGTCTTTTTTCATCAAAACACGAGGACGCGAAATTGATAATTCAAATCCTTCACGACGCATTGTTTCAATCAAAACACCTAGTTGAAGTTCGCCACGACCGGCTACTTCAAAAGCATCGGAAGTATCGGTACGTGAAATTTTCAAAGCAATATTGCCTTCGGCTTCTTTGCAAAGTCTGTCCCAAATCATACGTGAAGTAACTTTGTCGCCTTCACGGCCGGATAAAGGAGAATCGTTGATTGAAAAAGTCATTGCCAAAGTCGGTGGGTCAATCGGTTGGGCTTTGATTGCCTCATTAACGTCAAAAGCACAAATAGTATCGGCAACCGTTCCTTTTACTACGCCGGCAACCGCAATGATATCGCCGGCATGAGCGACTTCCAAGCTTTCTCGATTTAAGCCACGATAAGCCAAAATTTTACTGATACGGACACGTTCAATCTCTTTGTTTTCGCCATTTAAAACTTTTACGGTATCATTCACATGCAAAGTACCTGATTGTACTTTACCGGTCAATAAACGTCCGATAAATTTGTCGGCTTCCAAAGTTGTGGCAAGCATAGAAAAAGGTGCATCAGGTTGGCAATCGGGTTCAGGAAAATATTCGCAAATCTTTTCAAAAAGTGGTGTTAAATCTTTTTTCTCATCTTCCAATTCATTAACAGCCCAACCGCTACGTCCCGAAGCATACAAAACCGGAAAGTCAAGTTGTTTGTCATTAGCATCTAAGCTTACAAACAAGTCAAAAACTTCGTTCAATACTTCGTCGCAACGGGCATCGGCTTTGTCGGCTTTGTTAATTACAACAATCGGACATAGTCCCAATTTTAAGGCTTTTCCGAGAACGAATTTAGTTTGGGGCATCGGACCTTCGGAAGAATCGACCAACAATACCACACCGTCAACCATTGACAATATACGTTCTACTTCGCCACCAAAGTCTGCGTGTCCGGGGGTGTCGACAATATTGATATGTGTACCTTTCCAATTTACCGAAGTACACTTTGAAAGAATGGTAATACCGCGTTCGCGTTCCAATTCATTACTATCCATAACGCAGGTTTCAACCTGTTGGTTTTCTCTGAAAGTGCCACTTTGTTTCAAAAGTCCGTCAACCATTGTAGTCTTTCCATGGTCAACGTGGGCTATGATGGCAATATTTCTCATATTCATCTTTTCTTTTTCTCCTAAAGTATCATCATGTCATAAAATGCTCACTTATGTACTCTTTATTTGTACACCGCGTTTGCATTTTATTTCCAGCATGACACTTTATGAGAAAAAAGGTCATGCCCTAAAGTATCATCATGTCATAAAATGCTCACTTATGTATTTATTTTTGTACACTGCAAAATTAAAATAACTTCCAGCATTTACTTTTATAAAAGAAACGCAAAAGTGACATGATATTATTTATAAAATTTTTTACAAAATACACTTATGAATTTAAATTTCAATAAAAAACAACAATGTTTTTTCTATTTTTTAAATAAGTGCTGAGTTTATTTAAACTCATCTGGATTTTTAAGGCAACTGAAGTTATAAAAAAATCCTTTCTTCCCTTAAAATTAAGGGAAGAGAAATAATGTCATGCCCTAAACGAAGCGTCAGCAAAGTGCGGACAGGCATCTTCCGCTTTCTTATGTTACTTTTTGGTGAGCAAAAAGTAACCAAAAACTCCCGCTCAAGATGTTTTTTTATACGCTTTTTTACTCGGATGTGCCTTTCACTATCGTTGGCAGGCTTTTATCGTATAAAAGGAGAATCTCCTCGTAAAAAAGCTAAAAAACATAAATCGCGGTTCTTGATTTTTCATTTTTTTGTCTAAAAATATATTTACTTAATCTTAAAAATATGCTATTATGATACATACATTAACGAAACCAAGGGGTTTAAGATATGTGTGAAGTAATGCGTAATATCAACAAAGTAAGAAGTGTGAAAGTGGCGGAAATCTACACACACACACACACACACATTTAAACTCTGCAAAGCACAATATAAACGAGATGAACATACACCCAAAGGGATAATACTCCTTTGGGTGTTTTGCTTTTGTACAAAACAAGGAGAAGAGAGATGGGAATAGAGGATATTCTAAAAGAATTAGGTCTGAAGACAAATGATCCGGAAGAGCATTTGAGAGAATTAGCCGATAATTGTGATTTTAAAACATATAAAAATGAATTTATGCCTGAAAAATCTGATCCTGAAAAATTTGTTGTAAAAACGGTTAAAGAAACGGGAAGCGGATATGTCATAGATATGGATAATATGGTTATACCGGGGATAAGTTCTCCATGTTTTGTACCTAAAGAATGCGGTATTGATATGAAGGAAGGAATGTTAGTAATACGTGATAGTGGATTTTTGGGTGTAAATTGTGCAACTACTTTTTATTCCCCTCAAGGAGAATTATTGGGAGGATATAAAGATGTTAATGGA
Source organism: Alphaproteobacteria bacterium (assembly GCA_045639065.1). Classification (GTDB taxonomy): domain Bacteria; phylum Pseudomonadota; class Alphaproteobacteria; order RF32; family CAG-239; genus CAZU01. The sequence continues at coordinate 46,241 of JAZUCK010000017.1, forward strand.
GCCAGGGAAATTATTAAACTAAATAAAAAAAGTGGAAAAGAATGTAATGCTACGCTAAAAGAACGGATCGCTAATAAAAAAATAAACAATAAAGTTGAATTAGCGACAGTGTGGGTAGATCCAAACGATCCTAGTAAAGGAAGAGTTCCAGTTAGTCTTTTGGATACTAGAAGCTTATTAGATAAAATAAGAGAAAGAAAAAAAGGTATAAAAGGTATAAAAGGGGATGTGGCTACGCTAAAAGAACGGATCGCTGATAAAATAAACAATGAAGGTGAATTAGCCGATAATTGTGATTTTAAACCAAATAAAAATGACAGATCCGGTGATGAACGCCAAAGCTTTGCATCATTAGTAGCAAAAATGGCTGTTGCAGAAAACAGGTCAAAAACTCCGGATGATATATTAGCTGAAGATAAACAGTGTACAGTAGGGAGAACACCTGATGATATTGCTAAGGCACATGAATCAATAGATAAAATGCCACAAGCATTAAGCCTGCTAGGCAAGGCAATGATGGATGAAGGTTTACCTGGTTTTAGGGTCGTTTCTAAACTTAAAGATATTAGAGATATTCTATCATCACAAGGTGCAGAAAGAGATTATTATACTAAAGAAAAGGAGGCGTTTTTTGCACCTGATATGCCTGCTGTGGAATGTCTTGAGCAACTTCAGAAAGATGGCGTTTTGAATGAGAAGCTAGCTATATTGAAGCCTGAAAAATTTTTAGAGTCAAAAATAGTTACAACTGCGGCAGGACTTCATGTTGCAAATATTGATTTAAGGAATACTCCAACAATGCAAAACTATAAGAGGTTTATAAACTGTATAAGGAGCAATTCTTCATATAATAAATGGGGTAAAAAATACTAAAATCAAAAACCCCCGATTTGAAAAAGTCGGGGGTTTGTTTTTTTAAGCTCGTTTGCCGTAGGATAATAACTTATTTCTGACAAAACCTCTTAGAGATATTTCAGGTCTGGCGCCATAGTGAGATATTACTTCGGCTGCGGCAATAGAACCAATCATGGCGCAAGTACCGAGCGAACGTCCTTGAGTCATACCATATAAGAAGCCTGCCGCATACAAATCACCGGCACCGGTGGTATCTACCACATTTTCAACCACTTCGGCTTCAACAAAAGTTTTGGTGCGACCGTTTACAATAGCCGAACCTTTTTCACTACGTGTAATGGCGGCTATTTCAACATGAGGTTTTATTAAATCAAGACATTCGAAAAAATCTTCACCCTTAAAAAGAGCCCTTATTTCGTTTTCATTGGCAAACAATATATCGACATTTTCTTTGATAAATTCTAACAAGATATCTTCTTTGCCTTTGATACAGCTGATATCCGATAAGGTATAAGCAACTTGACGGTTGTATTTGTGGGCAATCTCAGCGGCTTTTTTGGCAATATTGATACCGTTATCATAATCTAGGATATAGCCTTCGATGTAGGTAATGCGGCTTGCTTTGATGATGTTTTCGTCAATATCTTCTTCGCTTAAATAGGTGTTGGCACCAAGATAAGTAAACATTGAACGTTGGGCATCCGGTGTAACCAATACGATTGAACGTCCGGTCATCGGGCCTTCTTTCAAGGGTTCGGTAAAAAAGTCGATACCTGCCGAACCGATATCTTTGGTAAATTCTTGTCCCAAAAAATCGTCATGAACTTTGCCTATAAAAGCAGGTGCTCCGCCAAGTGAGGCCAATCCTGCGACGGTGTTGGCTGCCGAACCTCCTGATACTTGACATTCCGGTACTATATCAGCATAAATTTTGCCGGCATCTTGGGCATTTAATAATGTCATACAGCCTTTCGGTAAGTTGCGTTCGGTTAAGAATCGGTCGCCGACTTTGGCTAAAACGTCAACAATAGCATTGCCGATACCGACTACGTCATAATAGGTAGCAACTTCAGTTTGTTTAATCATGATACCTCTCTTACAAGATAAAAAACTCCCCTTTCTTTGCCAAAAGAGGAGTTTTTAATGATTTTGTTAAAAATTACTCATTTGCGTTTGGCAAATTTTTAGCATTTTCTTGAGCATATTTAACCCATTTTTCGTCAGCTTCATCTTCAGGAGTGATAGCTTCTTGAGGGCATTCAGAAATGCAAACACCGCAATCAATACATACATCAGGATCAATTACCAACATATTTTCAGCTTCACGGAAAGCATCAACAGGGCATACTTCAACGCAAGATTTGCATTTTACGCAAGCATCATTAACAACAGATACCATTATATTAAACTCCAATAGTTATTTATTAAAAAAATCAGACTACAATGTAACCAATTTGCAAAATAAATCAAGTATAATCTTGCAATAAATAAAAAAAGTTACTAACTATGAACATAGTTACTAATTAAAAAAACTTATGGGAGTTTGTTTTATGTCCGATAAAATTGCCTTTCAGGCTGATGTCAGCAAAATGCTCGATATCGTGATAAATTCGTTATATTCCGAAAAACAGATATTTTTAAGAGAACTTATTTCAAATGCTTCAGATGCTTGTGATAAGCTTAGATATTTGGCATTAACACAGCCGGATATTGCAAAGGCTTCGGGTGCTTTTAAAATTGTACTAAAACCTGATGAAAAAGAAAATACTTTGACCATTTCGGATAACGGAATCGGTATGAATAAGCAAGATTTGATTGATCATTTGGGAACGATTGCCAAATCTGGTACTGCCGATTTTGTGAAAAATGCTTCGGATAACGGCTCAATATGTGAGCTTATCGGACAGTTCGGTGTGGGCTTTTATTCGGCATTTATGGTGGCTGATAAGGTCGAGATTATTACTAAAAAAGCCGGTGAAGACCAAGCTTGGAAATGGGTTTCGAACGGAATCGACGGTTTTGAGATAAGTGAAGCAAAAAAAGATGTAAACGGTACCGAAATTAAACTGTTTTTGAAAAAAGATGAGAAAAATTATGTCGATACTATTTACCTAAGACATATTGTCAGAACTTATTCCGATCATATTGATTATCAAATTGTGCTTGACTTGGGTGATGTCGGAGAAGAAACCATTAACAAAGGTTCTGCTTTGTGGGCAAGAAACAAGGCTGAAATTACAGCTGATCAGTACAAAGATTTTTATCAGCATATTTCTCACAATTTTGACGATCCTTGGCTTACGTTGCACTTTAAGGCAGAGGGCAATTTGGAATATACCGGTTTGCTGTTTGTTCCTAAAAAAGCTCCGTATGATTTGTTTCAGCCGGATAAGAAGAATTCGTTTAAGCTATATATAAATAAAGTATTTATTTCCGATAAAATCGAACAACTTATGCCTAATTATTTGCGTTTTGTAAAAGGCGTTATCGATAGTGCGGATTTACCTTTGAATATATCGCGTGAAATGTTGCAAAATTCGCCTTTGATGGAAAAAATTAAAAACGGTACGGTTTCACGTTTGTTGAAAGAGCTGAAAAAGAAAACCAAAGATTATGATGATTACATCGAATTTTGGAAAAACTTCGGAATCGTCTTAAAAGAAGGTATTTATGAAGATATAAAAAATCGTGAAGATATTGCGACAATTTCATATTTTTATTCAACAAATGATAACGAGCGATTGACTTCGTTGGACGAATATATTTCCCGTTGCGACAAGGATCAAAAGGCAATTTATTATATTACCGGTGATGATATTGCCGTATTGCGTAATAATCCCCAGTTGGAAGCTTTTAAGCAAAAGGGAATCGAGGTTTTGCTTATGAACGAGCCGATTGATGAATTTTGGCCTCAGGTCTTGCCAAATTATAAGGGTTATACTGTTAAGCATATTTCACAAGCTGATGTTGATATGACTTGGAAACGAGAAGATAAAAAAGCTGATGAAGGCAGTCTTACCAAGCTTTGTGAATTTATGAGCGAGCTTTTGAAAAATGAAGTAGGTAAGGTCGTATCAACCGAAAAATTGACAACTTCGCCGGTAAGCCTTACTGTTGAAGGCGGACAGATGAGTTTGCACTTAGAAAGATTGATGAGAAATCATCAACAACAAACGGCTTTTGCTTCGACCAGAATTTTAGAGCTTAACCCGTATCATCCGCTTATTATTAAGCTTAGCGATATGGTGATGAATGAAGAAAATAAGACAAAGGTCGAAGAGATTGCTAAGCTGTTACTTGATCAGGCAAAAGTAGCTGAAGGCGAACCTATATCAGATCCGTCTTTTTATGCTAAAAAAATAAGTGATTATATATTGGCTTCGCTAAGTTAATCAAATTTTATCTTTTTTATGATAAGTAGAGAGCATAATTAAAAAAGGAATCGATTATGCTCTTTATTTTTTGTGCATTTGTTTTCGGATTTTGCGTGCCGTATATGGCCAGACGCTTTAATAAATTTATGCCTGCAACCTTTGCAGGTGCCTTGGTTGAGCTTTTCAGACGTGAGAAAAAAACAAAAGCTATAAGAAAAAACAAATTATATAAAAAATTTATGTGGCGCTCATTGATGTGCGGTTTGGGTAATGCTTTGTTGGTTGCTTTGGGAGTTTATTTTACGACAACTATTTCGCCGGCATTTTTGACATTGTACATTTGTTTGCTTGTGCTAATGGCTGAAATTGACTTTAGAAGTATGTTGTTACCCGATATTTTGACAGTTCCTTTATTATTGTGCGGTTTGTTTGTTGCTTGCTTCGGCTTCAGTAATATGCAAATTGGTGATAGCGTTATCGGTTCAATGGTGGGATACTTTTTACCGGTGCTGGTTTGCTTGTTGATTGTTTGGTACAAAAAGGACGCGTTTGGCGGTGGTGATATTAAATTATTGTCAGCATTAGGGGCTTGGCTCGGTGTTGAGAGTTTGTTGAATGTTATTGCCATAGCTTCGATTTTGGGTATTGTATATGCTATTATTAAAAGGCAGTCGTCTTTGGCGTTTGGTCCTATGATTGCAATAGCCGGAATTGCAGTGGCTATATTAAAGTTTTAAAAAAACCTAGGAGGTTTAATATGGGAAAAAGCAGTAAAAAAAGTGTAAGTAAAAAAATTGTAGAAAATTTGTATTATGATGACGAACAAAGACGTTTGACCAAGTTGGTTAAAGGTTTTTCTTTTGAAATGTTTATCATGAGTGTTATTTTGGCAAATGCAGTAGTGCTTGGCTTGATGACATCTCCGACCATGGATTTTTACTATGGAAACCTGCTGTATCTTTTGGATAGAATTTTTATGGGCGTGTTCATTGTAGAAATGTTCCTTAAAATATTTGCTTTGAAAAAGAAATTTTTTAAATCCGGATGGAATATTTTTGACTTAACGATTGTAGTTATTTCGTCAACACCATATTTAAGCTCGCTGATAGTATTCAGAACTTTTAGATTGTTCAGATTATTTAAGTATGTTTCAAAATTTGCCAAAATGGATAAGTTGATTAAAATATTCTTAGAATTATTGCCGTTGTTTTTTGCATTTTTAGGAATTTTTGTAGTTTCATTTTATGTTTTTGCAATATTGGCAGTAAACTTTTATGGAAACAGTTTTGCAATGTTTGCCGATTTGGGTATCGCCATGTATAGCTTGATTAAGCTGTTCCTTGTTGAAGGATGGATGGGTATAGTGGCAAGACAGGTTATAGCCGTTTATCCTGAAGCTTGGGTATATTTCGGAAGTGTAGCCTTGTTCTCATTCTTATTTGTAGTAAGCTTTTTGGTTGCTTCAATTACTCAAACATTGACTATTGTTAAAAAGCATGATGAAAAATAGCTCATATGTTTTGCTTAAGAATGCCCTTGTTAAAAAGGGCATTTTTTTGTGAGCAAAGTCTTGACAAGTCAAAATTTGGTAACTAACTAAAGTATTAGCGTAAATTAATATTATGGAGTATTAAAAAATGAAAGTAAGACCTTTGCATGACAGAGTGTTAGTTAATCGTCTGGAAGAAAACACAAAAACTGCCGGCGGTATTATTATTCCCGATACAGCAAAAGAAAAACCTTCAGAAGGTATCGTTGAAGCTGTGGGTGACGGATATAGAGCTGAGGTTGGTCAGGTTATACCTCTAAATGTTAAAGTCGGAGATAAGGTTTTGTTTGGAAAATGGTCGGGAACCGAAGTGAAAGTAAACGGCGAGGTCAGACTCCTTATCAGAGAAACCGAAATTTTGGGTGTTGTTGAAGAATAGTTTTATAAAAATCAAAGGAAATTTAAAATGGTAGCGAAAAATATTGAATTTGGTACTTCTGCCAGAGAAAAAATGCTTAGAGGTGTTGAAACTTTGGCTAAAACAGTAAAAGTTACTTTGGGACCTAAGGGTCGTAATGTTATTTTGGATAAGCCTTATGGCGCTCCGAAAATTACTAAAGATGGTGTTTCTGTTGCTAAAGAAATTGAACTTACAGATAAATTTGAAAATATGGGTGCTCAACTTATTAAAGAAGTTGCTCAAAAAACTGCAGATAAAGCCGGCGATGGCACTACAACCGCAACCGTTTTGGCCGAAGCAATTATTAAAGAGGGTTGCAAGGCTGTGGCAGCCGGTATGAACCCGATGGATTTGAAACGCGGTATTGATTTGGCTGTTGAAACAGTTGTTGAAGATGTTAAATCTCGTTCGGTTATGATTAAAGATTCGGCTGAAATTGCTCAGGTTGGTACAATTTCGGCAAACGGCGATACATCTATCGGCGAATATTTGGCAAAAGCAATGGAAAAAGTAGGTAACGAAGGTGTTATCAGTGTTGAAGATGCCAAAGGATTAGAAACAGAATTGGACGTTGTTGAAGGTATGCAGTTTGACAGAGGTTATTTGTCTCCTTACTTTGTAACAAATCCGGACAAGATGATTTGTGAATATGATGCACCATACATTTTGCTTTATGAAAAGAAAATAACCAATCTCCAACCGCTTATTCCGGTTTTGGAAGCTGTTATGCAATCAGGTAAAGCTTTGATTATAATCGCTGAAGATATTGAGGGTGAAGCTTTGGCTACTTTGGTAGTAAACCGTTTGCGCGGCGGTTTGAAAGTTTGTGCCGTTAAAGCTCCCGGTTTTGGCGACAGAAGAAAAGCTATTTTGGAAGATATTGCAATTTTGACAGGAGGTCAGGTTATTTCCGAAGATTTGGGTATGAAGCTTGAAAATGTTGATTTGGCTATGCTCGGTAATGCCAAACGCGTTGAAATTTCAAAAGACGATACCACAATTATTGACGGTATGGGCGAAAAAGATTTGATTGCTGCTCGTGTAAATCAAATCAAAAAGCAAATTGCTGAGACAACCTCTGATTACGACAGAGAAAAATTGCAAGAACGTTTGGGCAAGCTTTCAGGTGGTGTTGCTGTTATTAAGGTAGGTGGTGCTTCCGAAGTTGAAGTCAAAGAAAAGAAAGACCGTATTGACGATGCTTTGCACGCAACCAGAGCTGCCGTTAAAGAAGGTGTGGTTGCCGGTGGTGGTTGTGCTCTTTTGTATGCTACAAGAGCTTTGGAAAAAGTAAGTGTTGCAAATCAAGACCAAAAAGTAGGTATTGATATTATTCGTCGCGCTTTGCAAGCTCCAATTCGTCAAATTGCTGAAAATGCAGGTGTTGACGGTGCTTTGATTGTAGGTAAACTATTGGAAAGCACAGATACCAACTATGGTTATAATGCTCAGGTCGGCGAATATGTTGATATGATAAAATCAGGTATTATTGATCCGACCAAAGTAGTCAGAACAGCTTTGCAAGACGCCGCTTCGGTTGCAGGTCTTGTGATTACTACCGAGGCTATGGTTTCGGAAGCTCCGCAAAAAGAATGTAATTGCGGTGGTCATGGTGCTCCGGCCGGTGGTATGGGTGCTATGGGCTTCTAAACAAGGCATTTAAGATAATAAAAAAAACGACAGTTTTTTAAACTGTCGTTTTTTTATTTTTTAAGCTATTGCTTAATTCCACTCAGGGTGCCAAATGTAGCGAATATTCGGTATATCATTGTTCTCCACCCAAAGAGAGTGAAAACAATTTTCACCTTCCGGTGTAAGACATCTGCCAAGATATTGTTCGCCTTCCATTTCCAAGTATTCCTTTACTTTTTCAGGATAGGTTTTTATGAATTCGATTTCTTCATCAAAGAAGAAGTCTTTTTTCATAATAGTGGGCAGCCAATATTGGTTTTTAGATTTAATCATCTTAATCATCACCGAAGGGCTGGCACAAGACCTTTCTACAATTTTAACAAAAGTGTCTGGGTAGTTTTCCATCAATTCTTCTTGTGTTGCTTCTAACAGCAAATGTTTTTCAACATAAGCCAATACCTCGTTCAAAGGTTCGTTAAGAACGAAGTTAAGTTCAATTTCTTTTCGTCTCTCCATAAAATTATTATTTTTTTTTGTTATTTATCTGATTTATTGTAACTTCTTTAATAAAATAGTTACTTTTACATTGCATAATAAAGGTATGCAATACGAAAAGAATGAGTATTTTTATAAATATAGTTACAATAATTGTTAATTGATTTTACGAATATAACATTTTTTAGCATATAAATCAACAGCTTTTTAAATGCTTATTTCTTTTTTAAGCTCGTTGACAAAGTAAATATTAGTATGTAGTATGTTCTTGTTTTTTTGATATTTTATGAGGTACCTGATTTAGAATTATGACACCCGGTTATATATATGCAATAAACATTGCGTTAGTTTTGTTTTTGGTTTTTGCCAATGCGTTTTTCGTAGTTTCGGAATTTTCTATTGTAAAGATTAGACGTTCAAAGCTTGAGGAGCTTGCTCATCAAGGAAGCAGACGTGCAAAAATAGCTTTGAAAATAAATGACAGATTAAATACCTATTTAAGCGCTATTCAGCTTGGTATTACCATAGCTTCACTTGGTCTTGGTTGGATTGGTGAACCTGCTGTTTCAAAGCTTTTGGAAGAGTGTTTCGGTTATTGGCTGTCTGATAATCCGGTGTTGTTGCATTCAATCAGTTTTGGTGTGGCATTTACTTTTATTACATTGTTGCACGTTGTTTTGGGTGAATTGGTACCAAAATCATTGGCTATTCAAGATACAGAGCGTTATGTTTTGCGAATCGCACCGGCTTTGTATACCTTTAATCGTATCTTTTCGCCGTTTATTTGGATTTTTGACCATGTGTCAATTTGGATTTTGAAGGCAATGGGTGTAAGACAAGCAGTTGAAGACGAAAATGCCCACTCGGAAGAAGAAATCAAAATTATTATTGATGCTTCGCAAGGCGCCGGTATTATTGATGAGACCGAGGGCGAGATTATTCAAAATGCTATCAATTTTTCAGAAATTTGTGCTCACGAAATTATGATGCCGAGACAGGATATGAAGTGTCTTTATACGCATTATTCTTTTGAAGAAGCCCTGGATTTTATTAAAAAACACGGACATAACCGTTTTCCGATTTGTGACAAAGATCGTGACCATGTGGTAGGTATGGTTCATATTAGAGATTTCTTAGAACACAGTGGCGAAAAAGCTGAAAAAGATTTCTTAAAGAAGATATCTCGTAAGATTTTATTTGTGCCGGAAAACAAATCTATTTCGGAAATTTTACAAGAAATGATGTGTGAAAGAATACATTTGGCGATTGTGGTTGACGAATATGGCGGAACAGCCGGTATGCTTACTATGGAAGACATTTTGGAAGAGTTAGTCGGTGATATTTTGGACGAACACGATGTTCCGGCTTGCGAACCTATTAAAAAGATTGATGAAATGGTTTGCGAATTTGATGGTACGGTTTTGATTGAAGATGCTTTTGAGTGTATGGAACTTCCGGAAGCAGAACATGAGGAATCAACAGTAGGCGGATATGTGTTCGGATTGTTGGGACAAATTCCAAAGGTCGGCGACAAGGTTGAAGACGAGTATTGTTTCTACGAAGTTATGGAAGTTGACAATATGCGTATTACCAGAATAAAGGTAAATAAAAAAGAGATAATTGTTGAAGAATACGAAGAAGAATAAAGGAAAAGAGCAACCATAATTGATGGTTGCTCTTTTTGAAAAAAAAAGTTAATGATTTCATATAGTCTAATCAAATAAACTGACGTATCGGTTATTATTTTGCTTGAATAGGTTTTTCTTATGATAGAATATGTACTTGAACCCAAAGAAGATGCTCTGAAGATAGTTTTTGGCAATAAGTTTAATGATTTTATGTTTAATGATGTTTCTGATGTTCTTTCTCAAAGAAGAATATCAGAAATGGGCAATTTATTACATCAGAAAGAAAATCGTCTTTCGTTGCTTAATGCAGAAAAATTAAATATTTTGTATAATACTTTGGCTAATCCTCAATCGGCATCTGAAAGAGGTGCTTTAGAAGAAGTGTTAAAGGCTGTTGACAGCAAAATACAAGCTTTTGTTACAGGAAAAGAGGATATTGAGGGTGATTGTATAGAGTCAATGATATCTTTAATACAGAAATGCTCTAAAAATGCCGTTAATAAAAATAATCATGAAATGTATAATATGGCCTTAAACAGAGCTGTGCTTGTCGGTCAGAAATATGATGCTGAAAATGGTTTGAGCGATATTACTAAAGATAAAATCAACCTTATAGAATCGAACCTAAAGAAGATGTCTGAGTGGCAGGTTGATGTCACCAATCTAGATGAAACTCCGGAAAATAGAGTTGTGAATATTCCGGAAGATAGATTTTTGGAGTTTGTTCAAAAAAGAATTATTGGAAAGGAAAATGTAAGTTTTTCTGATTTGCATTCGGCGTTTATTGCATTAAAAGGGTATAAAAAAAGTGAAGAAACGTATACACCTATTGAAAAGCAAGCCGAAGCCAGAATTTTAAAATCCTTAAAGTCAAAAGAAAATCTTTCACCAAGTGAGCTTATCAGCGCTAAATATGTTTATGATGAGCTACAAACGTCTAATAAAAAAATTGTAAAAAGTATACATGGTTTCGGTAAAAAGATTGCCTTAAGTGTTCAAAAGAATAAGAGTATAAAAGTTTTTGATGCAATTGAAAGCATTATAAGGAATACCGAAGTTACAGGAAAAGCAAAATTTTTCGGACGAGAAATCGTTAAACAAACCGACAAAAACGGTAAGTTAAAGAAAAATAGTGATATTGCCTTATGGTTGGAAGCCGTTCGAAATAAAACTTTGTGTCAATTGGCTACAACAAGCGGATTAACAAAAGACAAATTTAATCAGGTTTTTATAGATAATGCCGTTTGTGAATATATGGAATTGGCTGTTACAAATAATACTTTTGATAAAAAAAGCCGTAAAAAAGATTTTAAAAAGCTTTTTGCCAATATCGGTAACAATAAAAAAATCAGAATTTCGCAAGATGTGATTATGGGTGGAGTGGCTAATTTAGCCAGTCAGAATGAAAGTTTTGTATCCAGATTAAGTGTTAAGCTGAAAAAAGTTGTTTATGGAATTGAGGACTCAAAGGAAAGAGCTGCCAAAACTATTACTTCAAACAAAATTGTAGCCACATTAAAAGATAAAGGAGAAGCCTTAGATGAAAAATGTACCAAAAGTTGGGGTGATAAATACTTAATGGCAAAAGGATTTGTCAAAGCTATCGGAAAACAATCGGCTTGGGCAATGGCTTTTAATGTGGCAAAGGTTGTAGGTGTGGCAACAAATGCTACGTGGGTTCTTCCAACAGTGGTTGCCGTTTCTTTTGCTAATGCAACATATCAGTTCGGAAAAGATTATATCCAAGCTAAAAATGATATTAAGAAAAAAGGTAAAGAGCTTAAATTTAAGGATTTTTGTAAGAAAAACAAAGTAAGATTAGGTTATCTTGCGTTGAGTGGTGCGGTAACAGCGGCTACTGCCGGAGTTTTAGGAGCAAATGCTTCATCAGTTATTTTGAATTCAAAAGTTTTGGTTAGCGGAGGATTGGTTGCTTGTAAAATTGCTGATAAAATTGCCGAGGATAAGAAAAAGAATAAAAATAAAATACAAATATTTGTAGGTGCATGTATTACCGCCGTAACCTCAACTGTAGGTTATTTGGTATCAAAAGGTATGGGTAAAGAGGCTTTTGATTCGTCGAAGAATTTTGTTGATGTATCTGCTTCTTATGGTGCAGATAATGAAGTTGATTCGTCTTTCGGTGTCCATGGAAAAGGTAAAGACAGATTAAATAACAAGAGACAAAAAGCAATAAAAATTGTTCCCTTGAATTCTGTTTTGAATAAAGAAACAGATGGTGAGAAGTATAATGTAGTGCAATCTGCATTAGATAAGTATAAGACATCAAGATAGAATTTGATGTGGTAAAAATTATAGTCCGATTTTTACAATATCTTTGCCGAATTTTTGTTCCAAATCATCGAGAATTCGCGAAAGTTTGTCGTCGTCTTGTTTAAAATTGTCAAATAATGATTGCTGAGTTTCGTTATTGTATGTCAGGTGGCGCAGTTCTACGCCTATACTACGATACAATAATTTTGGTCGGTATAATTGGTTTAGCAGCAGGTTTGCTTGTTTGCGTAAACTAAGCTCTGAATTGGTTGCGGTTTCAAGTTTTCCGAACAGGGTTGTTATGCTAAAATCTTTAGTTCGTAAAAGAACACCTATTTCAGAGCAATAGCCATTCCAATGACGTAGTTTTTTTGATGCATTGTGTACGTGATAAACCAGTTGTGAATGTAAGAAATCTTTATTATCAGTAAAATCTTCAAAAGATTTGGTATCTTGAATTGATTGCGGTGCTTTTGGTGAGGCATCAACCGGTGAAGTAGAAATTCCGGAAAGTTCAAGTTTTAGATTAAAACCGTTTATTCCCAAAAGTTTTTTTATCCATGTATTATCTTTATTTATAAAATCTTTTATGGTGAATATCCCATTGAATTTTAATGATTTTGCGCTTTGTGAGCCAATTCCGCAGATATCCTCAATATTTTCGTTGCCGATAGTTTCTAATATTTTATCAGGTCGAATAACAAAAATTCCGCCGGTTTTCTTGGCCTTGTCACTGGCAAGTTTGGCTAAAGTTTTTGATGAAGACAGTCCGATAGATACCGGAATTGATGTTTTATCTAAAATGGTTTGGCGAATTTTTTTATTATATCGGTATAAGTGGAATTATATACTTTGTTTAGTCCGGTTAAGTCTATATAAGCCTCATCAACAGAAACTTCTTCAACATCGGGGCTGAAGGTTTTGATAACATCCATAACCTGTTTGGATATTTCGTCATAACGATGGTGACGGGTGGGTAAGCAGATTAAGTCAGGGTATAAGCCTTTGAATTGAAAATAGGGTGCGCCCATTTTTATTCCTAAAGCTTTGGCTTCTTTGGAACGGGATACGACAATCCCTTTGTTGCCCTCAGATGTCATTACACAAACAGGCTTTGCTTGCAAGGAAGGGTTGTCAACTCTTTCGCAAGATACAAAAAATGAATCACAATCAATAAGAGCTATAATTTGTTGTTTCATTTTCTTTTATTTTGGTTCGTGTTTTGTTCTATAGTACCAAAGCGATGAAAAATGTCAATATAGTCAAAGTTGATTTGACTTTATGATGTATTTGTAGTAATGTCTTTTTAGAGGTATTATATGAAACTGAGCAAATTTTCAATCAATATAGATTTATTGAAAATCATAGCGCTTTTGCTTATGACGTTGGATCATACGGCAAAAATATTTCCTAACATTAAATTTGCTGAATTTTTCTATTTTTTAGGACGATTTTCTCTTCCGCTTTTTGCCTTTATTTTAATGTATCATTTACAAAGTAAACAAATTTATAAAAAGTATTTACTAAGGCTTGGCGTGTGGGGTGGAATTACTTATTTGGTGATGCTTCCTTTTTATTATTGTGGCGTTGATATGAAGCTTGTGCCTTTCAATATTTTGTTTATGTTTTTTGCTTGCGTTTTAGCTTTAGCACTTGATGATTTTGGAAATAAAAAGATAAAAAATATCTTTTTAAGAAAAATGTTTATTTTATTGTCGTATGTTTTTTGTTTGGCGTTGGTTTGCCGACTTTCAATATTTGCATTTATTTATATTGTTTTGATATTTTATTACTTCAGAAAACCTACATTTCTTAACGTTGTTATAACGGCGTTATTTGGTTTTATTGCAAATTTAGGCGGGGTTTTAGGTGTTGTTGCGGTTGTGGCTACGCTGTTGGCAATGAATATAGACTATAAGGCAGAGCATAAAAGATTGATAAAAAAGTGGTATCTGTTTTATTTATACTATCCGCTTCATTTGGTGTTGTTATTGCTGATTAAAATGTATGCGTAAATGTTTTGTTAGGGCATAAAAGGAGGGTGTTTTGTTTCAGGGTGTCAGATTAAAAAATAATCGTACGGAATTTTGTGTTTACGCCCCAAAAGCTCAAAAGTTGGAGCTTTGTTTGTTTTCCGATGATGAAAAAACGGAAACAAAAATTCCTATGCGAAAAGATGATGACGGCGTTTGGCGCGTGAAAATAGAGGGTAATTTGGAGGGGCAAAAATACGGATATCGAAGCCATGGCGAATATAACCCGGATAACAAATGCTTTTTTAATCCAAATAAGCTGTTGGTTGATCCTTATGCTTGTGAGGTTACTCGCAGTTTAAATTCGCTAAGCGAAGAGGAAAAACATGCTTTATGCGGAGATAATGACATTGATACGGCAAATATTGCGCCGAAAAGTGTGGTCAGGTTTTTAGATAAGGAAACTTTAGCTAAAAAGTATCCTTATTTATATAAGAAACCCAAAACAGAGTGGGGAAAAACTCATATTTATGAGCTTAATGTCGGTAATTTTAGTGCTGAGCACCCTAATGTAAAACCACAAAACAGAGGCCGCCTAAAAGCTATTAGTGAAGTAATAGATTATTTTAAGGAAATGAATTATAACCAAATCGAGCTTATGCCTATTACACCGACTATGGTCGGAAAGCAAATTATTCAAGACAAGGGTTTGGTTGATCAATGGGGATATAATCCGATAAATCATCACGCTATAGACAGCAGATATGGTAGTATTTATGACTTTTTGGCGGTGGTAAACGATTTGCATAAGAACGGCATAGAAGTTTGTATGGACGTGGTGTATAACCATACCGGAGAGTTTGGGCCTGATTTGTATTTGCTGTCTTATAAAGGGTTAGATGCCGAAAGCTATTACAGATACTCGCCACAAGATAACAAAAGCTTTGTGAATACTACCGGTTGCGGTAACGGTTATAATCCGAATTCCGAACAAGGTGGAAAAATAATCAAAGACAGCTTAATGTTTTTTGCTGATATTTGCGGGGTTGATGCATTTAGGTTTGATTTGGCCGGCGATTGTGCCTTGGATAATAATTTGCAATTTAATCCGAATGGAAATTTTATGAAAATCGTCAGAGAGGTTGCTGAGGAAACCGGAGCTAAAATGAGTGGCGAACCATGGAGTGCGGTTGGCGGATATTTCTTGGGTGCAATGGATGGTATCAGCGAGTGGAATGATAAGCACGAAAAAACATTGCGTAAATTTTTACGAGGTGAATATGGTCAAATCGGGGATTTGGCTCGTTATATGGCCGGCGGCGGTGTTAAAAACAAAATAAATATTTTCACCAAGCATGATGGTGTTACTCAATATGATTGGGTTACATATCATGAAAAGAATAATTATGAAAATAACGAAAACAATCGTGACGGCAGTAATGATAATTATTACAGCCCATCATTCAGTGAAGAACAAAAATTGGTAAAAACTAAATCGGCTCATGCCTTAAATGTGTTGTCCAGAGGTGTGCCGCTAAGTCTTAGCGGTGACGAAATTTGGCATACTCAAGGTGGTAATAATAACGGATATGCCATACGTTTTCCGATTAAATGGAATAATTTGACCGCTGAACAAAAAGAAAGATATTTATTTGAACGCAAAATAAATGCATTTAGGCAAAATCATCCGATTTTCTGTCAGGCAGATAATATCAATACCGAGGTTATGCCTAACGGAAAGCCAAGGTGGGAATGGTTTAATATCAATGGCGAATATATGCAACAAGGCGATTGGGATTTTTATGAAAATAGATTTTTAGCTTACGTTTTGAACGGACACGGAAATGACGGTAAGCGCTTTGACGATGATTTTTTGGTGATGATGTCGGGAAATGTTTGCGGAAATATGGAAGTAAGATTGCCGGAATTACCTCATAAAGGACAGTGGAGATTGGTTTTTGATACTTCAAAAAATGCTTCGCATAAAGACGAAAAAAGTTATCAGAAAGGCGATGTTTATGTAATAGAGCCTCATAGTGTTGTGGTGCTTACAAATCATCGTCCGGAACAAATAGAAAATCAAAAAATAAGACAAATATTTAATGAAAAATCAGGAGGAAGATAATATGACACAAATAAAAGATTCTACAGAATTAGATTTTTGTGATGTTTTGTTTATGCCTAAAAGAACTACGCTCAATTCTCGAAGCGAGGCCGACGTAATTAAAGAATATAAATTTAAGTATTATCCGCACACATTAAAATCTTGTGGAATTATGGCCGCAAATATGGCAACCACCGGAACTTTTGAAATAAATAATGTTTTGCAAAAATATCAGGCAATTACTTGTTTGCATAAGCACTATGATTTTCAAGAAAAAAACAACCTTGAGTATATAAATAAAAACTACAAGAAAAAAGAAAGTGATAAAAATTCTTATACCTTTATTTCTACCGGTTTGAAAGATGATAAGAAAAAATTATTCAAAGTGCTGAGTGATAAAAACTTTAAGATTGATAAGCTTTGTATAGATATTGCCAACGGATATATTCCTAAATTGCTTGAGTTTGTCAAAGAGGTTAGAGCTAAATTTCCTCATCTTTTGATAATGGTTGGAAATGTGGTTACCGGTGATATGACACAAGACTTAATTTTGAGCGGTGCTGATATTGTAAAAGTCGGAATCGGCCCCGGTTCTGTTTGTACAACTCGTAAATTGACCGGTGTAGGACGTCCACAACTTTCGGCAATTTTAGAGTGTGCTGATGCAGCGCATGGTGTTGGCGGTTTGGTTTGTGCAGATGGTGGTTGTACTTGCGCCGGTGATGTGGCAAAAGCTTTTGGAGCAGGCGCAGATTTTGTTATGCTCGGCGGAATGTTTGCCGGTACGGACGAAGCCGCCGGTGAACTGATTGAAAAAGTCGTTCAAACCAACCAAATTACCGGTGTAGATGACAAGACAAAAGAAGTTATATTTATGCAGAAAAAAGAAAAATATAAACAGTTTTATGGTATGTCGTCACAGTTGGCGCAAGAAAAGCATTTTGGCGGAATGGCTTGTTATCGCGCTTCGGAAGGTAAGGTCGTTGAGGTTGCATATAAGGGAAGTGTTGAAAACGTCATTATGGAGATTTTAGGCGGTGTCCGTTCGACAATGTCTTATATCGGTGCCAGAAGATTAAAAGATATTCCAAAATGTACGACCTTTTATCGAGTTAATCGACAACTTAATGAAGTTTTCGGTAAAAGCTAGTCAGTACAACACAGAGCAACAAAAAAACCACCCAAAAGGGTGGTTTTTTATTGGCTTTAGGCTTCTAGCTTACTAGGCTCAAAAGGTTTTTCGCCAAGTGCGCGTCGGTCACTTGTTTTGTAATATTTTTATCGTCGATTTACACCGGCTCAAAAAAATAACAAAACTACGCCTCTTGCGGTAAAAACAACAAGAGCAGTTGTTGTTTTTATCCTCGAGCTGATTCTTCACAGGCTTCGCCTGTTCGCAGGCAAGCAAGGAACAACAAAAAAAAGACCTACATGAAGTAGGTCTTTTTTTGTTGGCTCCGGCTGCCTGATGGGGTACTCCCGCTCATAATATTCGCGGGTCCTCCTCGCGTCGTAAGGCTCGTACTTCACGTTGTTTGTACTCGCCAACTATCCGCTCCGAACAGAGCGACCAAGGTCGCCTACTCAAATCAACCAAACAGAGCACAAAAAAATCCCTAACCATAAAAGGTTAGGGATTGTTTTTGGCTCCGGCTGCCTGATTCGAACAGGCGACCAATCGGTTAACAGCCGATTGCTCTACCGCTGAGCTAAGCCGGAATAAAACTTTCGTTTTGGAGGCCGGTACCGGAATCGAACCGATGTACAAGGATTTGCAGTCCTCTGCATGAGCCACTCTGCCAACCGGCCGATAAGTTACCGTTCTCTCAATCGGTGAGTACATATATACAATAATTTTTTTTCCAGTCAATATCTTTTTTAAAAAAATTTACTTTTTATTGCATAATTGTATTATGTTAGCAAATATTACCTGACAAAAGGAGATTTTTTATTATGAAAGTGGTTATTGGAGCCGATCATGGCGGGTTTGAGTTAAAAGAGTTTTTGAAAAATAACTTTGAATATCCTGAGATTTCTTGGCTTGATGTCGGTACTAATTCAACCGAATCGTGTGATTACCCCCTAATTGCCGATAAGTTAAGTGAAGTTATACTTAATAAACAGGCTGATATAGGTGTCTTGATTTGCGGTTCGGGAATTGGTATATCTATTGCGGCAAATCGTCACAAGGGAATCAGAGCCGCTTTGCTTTATAATAACGAAGTAGCTTCGTTGGCAAAAGAACATAATAATGCAAATGTTGCTGTCTTTGGAGCCAGAACACAAACAAGAGACGAGGTTGTGAAATATTTGACCACATTTCTGAATACATCTTTTTCAAATGGCGAAAGACATTGCCGAAGAATTGAAGAGTTGGGATAGTTTTTTATATAAGGATTAAATAAATATGGATTTTGTTGAAAATTTGCAAACAGAAGATAATGATATTTTTGGTATAATCGGAAAAGAGTTGAAACGTCAGCAACAACAAATAGAACTTATTGCTTCGGAGAATATTGTATCTCGCGCAGTTATGGAGGCTCAAGGTTCGATTTTGACCAATAAATATGCTGAAGGATATCCTAATAAACGTTATTATCACGGTTGCGAATTTGTTGACGAGATTGAAACATTGGCTATAGAAAGAGCAAAAAAACTTTTTAATGCTAAGTTTGCTAATGTTCAGCCACATTCAGGAAGTCAGGCTAATGTTGCCGTTTATTTGGCTTTGTTAAAACCGAATGATACTCTTTTGGGTATGAGCCTTGATGCCGGCGGTCACTTGACCCATGGTTCAAAAGTTTCGATTTCGGGTAAATGGCTTAATTCGGTTTCTTATGGCGTGGATAAAGACAGCGGTTTGATTGATTATGATATGGTGGAAAAATTGGCCGTTGAACACAGTCCAAAACTTATAATTGCAGGTGGTTCGGCTTATCCGAGAGCTATTGATTTTGCACGCTTTAGAAAAATTGCCGATAAAGTCGGTGCTTATCTTATGGTCGATATGGCTCACTTTGCCGGACTTGTTGCCGGTGGTGTTCATCAAAATCCGCTTGAGTTTGCCGATGTGGTAACATCTACCACACACAAAACTTTGCGCGGTCCTCGTGGCGGACTTATTTTGACTAATAATGAAGAGTTGGCTAAGAAAATAAATTCAGCAATTTTTCCAGGTTCGCAAGGTGGACCTTTAATGCACGTAATTGCCGGAAAAGCTGTGTGCTTTAAGGAAGACTTGAGTGATAAATTCAAAGAATATGCTAAGCAAGTTGTAAAAAATGCCGTTGTTTTAGGTGAAACTTTGAAAAAAAGAGGTTTGGAATTAGTTTCCGGCGGAACAGATACCCATTTGTTGTTGGTTGACCTAAGACCAAAGAATGTGACAGGCGACATTGTTGCCGATGCTTTGGATAAAGCTCATATGACTTGTAATAAAAACTCTATTCCTTTTGATCCTATGCCGCCAAAGGTAACTTCGGGTATCAGATTGGGAACTCCGGCCGGCACAACCAGAGGATTTAAGGAAAAAGAGTTTGAAATGATAGGAACTTGGATTGCCGATGTGATTGAGGCAATCGGAACATCTGATGAAGCAAAAGTCATTGAAGAAACTTCTAAAAAAGTTCTTGGTTTGTGCAATCAATTTCCGATTTATTAGAATAAGTTTTTAGCTATTTTAAAAAAGAAACCACGACCTTCCCAGGCAGTGGTTTTCAATAAATGGCAAAATAAAAAAACTTGTGGTTAAGCGGAACAAGAAGTTCCTATATCTTTGGTAAAATAATTTTCATAAAAGGACAGTCAACTTCGCAGCTCACTGCCCACTGAAACAGTTTAAGTATTTAACCCTTTGGAAAAAGGGGTTCGTATGAACAAAAATGTTCATTGTATGTTTTCAACTATGGCTTAAAAAAAATTAAGCGACAGTTTGATGATTTTCACAAAAGACAGTCAACTTCGCAGCTCACTGTCTCCAAACTAGTGTTACCTAGAAATTCATATGACTAAAGCAAAAAGCCCAATATATTGAACGAAAGAAGTCCAATATATTTTCCTTGTACGTCATATAGACACCCCAATAATTCAACAACATAATATGACTTTGTGAAACATCTCTAGCACATTTATTTTTTTGGGTCAATATTTTTTTTGTCTACATAAAAGCATAAAAAAAAACCGCGACCTTCACAGGCCACGGTTCAAGAAAAAGTAAATGTAAATGTATTTAACCCTTGAAAAGGGGTGGGGTATGAACATAATGTTCATTATATATTTTTAACTATGGCTTAAAAAATTTAAGCGATAGTTTGATAATTTTCATAAAAAGACAGTCAACTTCTCAGCTCACTGCCTCCGTGGGAAAAATCCCAATTATGCAAAAAATCAAAGTAATGGAGCTTAGTAGCTCATTATATGTTTTCAACTGTGGCTTAACGGTATTTAAGCGGTAGTTGGGATAAATCTTCACAAAGGAACCACAATCTGTCTCAGACTATAGTTCCCAAAAAATTTAACATTATGCGTAGATCCATCAGAGAATCAGAACTCAAAAACTCTGATGTGGGGTATTAAGTATAATATTACGATTTATCAAAAAAAGTTTAATGATTGTCATAATAATACTTAATGATGACAAGATATGTAGCATAATTTTTAAGGTAGGTCAATAGTTTTTTTTGTCTATATTTGTTTGATTCTAAAAAAAACCGCGACTTTCCCAAGCCACGGTTTTCGATGAAATGAAAATTAAAGTATTTAACCCCGAAGGGCTATGTTTTGTAACTATGGCTTAAAAGTTTAAGCGATAGTTTTAAGAATCTTCATAAAAGAACCACGACCTGTCTCAGGCAGTAGTTCCACCGTCATTTTTCAACTCATTTTTATTTATGAATAGAGCACTACGCGACAAGAATAGTGCTTTTCCTTAAATTTAAGTATTGTTATGATTTATCACTTTGAAGGATACTTATATCTTAATAATACTTAAAACATACGAGTATGCGTATCAGATGTTGGATAACTTGTCAATATTTTTTGTCTAAAATATTTAAATAAAATATTTAGATTTGGTATGTTATGCTAAAGTGCTTGGATAATTAGAATATAAGGACGATTAAAAATGAAAAAAATAAGCACTTCGAAGTTGGCGGAAATTGTCGGTTTTAAGGGCGAATTGATTGATGTAGTGATAGAAAGAGTTGAAACCGACAGTCGTAAGATTCAAAAAGGCGATTTGTTTATTGCCATTAGGGGCGAAAAATTTGACGGTCATAATTTTGTTAAACAAGTTTTGGAAGCCGGTGCGGAACTGGTAGTTGTTGAAGAGTTAGTTGAAGGTGTTGATGTAAAAAGGCAAATTGTCGTTGAAAATTCGCTTAAGGCATATGGTAAAATAGGCGCTTATAATCGTTCGTTGTTTAAAGGAAAAGTCATCGGACTGACCGGCAGTGCCGGAAAGACCACAACCAAAGAAGAAATAAAATTTGCATTGGAACAGTTTGGCAAGGTATATGCCACAAAAGGCAATTTTAATAATAATGTCGGCGTGCCGATTACTTTGTGCGATATAGATTTTGATGCCGATTATGCGGTGATTGAAATGGGTATGAGTGCCAAAGGCGAAATTGAAGAATTGGTCGATTATGTAAAGCCGGATATTGCGATTGTTACCAATGTTTATCCGATGCATATCGAATTTTTTAACGAGTTTAAGGATATTGCCGAAGCTAAGGCCGAAATTTTTAAATCTCTGAAAAAAGGCGGTGCGGCAATTATCAATCAAGATACCAATTTTGCCGATATTTTAGAAAACAGAGCCAAAGAAAATGGCGCAAAAATCATCAAATTCGGCAAAGAAAATCATATCAATGCCGAGTTAAAACTTGATGATGAAGCCGAGCATAATTTTTATAATGCTTGGTGCGTCTTAGCACTAATTGAAGAGCTTGGTTTAGATGTTAAAAAAACAGCAGAGCATTTGAGCGGATTTAAGGCTTTGGCCGGACGTGGTGCAAAGCATTTGTTAAATTTGGCAAACGGCGGAAAATATACTTTGATTGATGATAGTTATTCCGGTCAGCCGGAAGCAATGAAAATTGCAATAAAATCGTTGGGTAATATGAAAACGCAAGGTCGTAAAATTGCGGTTTTGGGTAAAATGGCCGAACTTGGCGATACTTCGAAAGCGCAACATATCGAAATTGGCAAAGCGGTCGCAAATACTAATATTGATATTGTTATCGGGGTTTGTGAAGAGATGAAAGATATGTTGGCTCAAGTCGGAAGTGATAAAGAAAAGCATTATTTTGAAAATAAAGAAGGATTAGATGAATTTTTGTTAAATAAGTGCTTGCAAAATAATGATATTGTTCTTATAAAAGGGGCAAGGTATTCTTCAAAATTATACCAAGTAACGGAAAAACTTTTGGAAAAAGGTGTGGCTTAAAAAGATGAAATGTCCTTTTTGCGGATGTAATGATACTCAAGTAAAAGACTCTCGTAATGCAGACGATGATACTGCAATTCGTCGCCGTCGTGAATGTCCGGAGTGTGGGCAAAGGTTTACTACATTTGAACACGTGCAATTGCGTGATTTGATTGTAGTTAAGAAAAACGGTGAAAGAGTGATGTTTGACAGGGATAAACTTGCACGTTCTATCTATATAGCTGTCAGAAAACGTCCGATTGCAAGCGAAAGAGTCGAAAAAATAGTAAACTCTATTCACAGACGCTTGGAAAGTACCGGCGAGGTTGAAATTATGTCAACTAAAATCGGCGATATGATTATGGAAGCTTTGGCAAGGTTAGATCATGTGGCCTATATCAGATATGCTTCGGTGTATAAGGACTTTAGAGAATTGAAAGATTTTGAAGAATTTTTAGATACATTGGCCAAAATGGCAAAGCCAAAAGGAGATGAAGAAAATGGCTAAGTTTATTTCGGAAAAAATTAAGAAAAAATCAGCTGCTCGTTTGGCTGCTGTTCAAGCTACTTATATGATTGAATATGGTCAGTTGTCGGTTGATGAGGTTATCAAAGATTTTGTAAACGGCGAGGTTGGTCGCTATGTGATTGAAGAAGACAGCGACGGATATGAAGTGTATGAAAATATGGTTGAAGTGGAAGCTATGGATACCAACTATTTTGCTACACTTACTCGTGATGTGCACAAAAATAAAGAAATGTTGGAAAAATCTTTGGCAACTTATTTGAAAGAAGGTTGGCAGTTTGATCGTTTTGACGGAACTTTGCGAGCATTGTTATTGTGTGCCGCTTGGGAGTTGGTTCATACCACTGACGTTGACGCAACCGTATTAGTTAAAGAATATGTCGATTTGGCATACGCTTTCTTTTCTAAAAATGAACCGAAGATGGTAAACGCGTTGCTTGATACAATAGCAAAAAAAGTTCGTCTAACGGACTAAAAGTTCATCTAGCGGGTTACTAATACAGAATTAGCAAATATTTTGTTCGGTCACGTACTTTTTTGTACGCTCACTCACAAAATTTTTTAATTCTTATTATTAACCTCACTATCCGAACTTTTTGAAAAAAGATCGTCTAACGGGCATCTAATACAGATTTAGCGGGTAAGAAAAATGCTCATTTACTTTTTTTGTAAACTCCGCTTTTTCTTCCCTAAAATCTTATTATATGCCTCGTTATCCGAACTTTTAAAAATGGCATATAAACTACTGAAAGATAAAAAATGACAGTATTAAAACTTTTTGAATATCCGCATCCGATATTAAAACAAAAAACCGAAAAGGTGGAAAAAGTTGACGGGGAAATAAGAAAACTTTTAGATGATATGTTGGAAACAATGTACGCATCAAACGGTTGCGGTTTGGCTGCTCCGCAAATAGGGCTTTTGAAAAAGATTGTGGTGATTGATATTGCTCACGAAGATGAAGAAGCCAATCCGATATATATGGTAAATCCTGAAATTATATGGCGTTCTGATGAAAAAGTTTGTGCTGAAGAGGGGTGCTTATCAATCCCCGGACAAAGAGCCGAAGTTGAAAGAGCAGCTGCCGTAAAAGTAAAATATTTGGATTATAACGGGGTTGAGCAAGAAATGTTGGCGGAAGACTTTTTGGCAAAAGCCGTTCAACACGAATTGGACCATTTGGACGGGGTTTTGTATATAGACCACTTAAGCCGATTAAAAAGACAAATGTTACTAAAAAAATTAGAAAAATTCAGAAAAGAAAACAGCGGAAACTAATGTTTCCGCTGTTTTGAAATTTACAAAAGGCCCTCAATTTTTGCTAAACGCTCGATTTCATTGACCACTTTGTTGATAGGATCCAATCCTTCGTGCCAGAAGTAATAGTCGTCCATATCCAAGCCAAATGGAGACAGCATACCTTCCAAGCTCTTTGCTCCGGAGTAACGAAGCATATCTGCATATTTTTCCGGGAAGTCATCCAAGCGTCCTGTTTCATATACAGTCCACAGATTGTTGACAATAAGTCCGGATATTGCATAGCTTTGCACATAGAAAGGACTTCCAAACAAATGAGTTATTGTCATCCATCCGTTTTGTGCTTCGGGATCTAACTCAAATCCGAGATATTTTTGCATCTCGTCAGAGTAAATCTCATTCATCCTTTCGGCAGGCACAGAACCTATTCTCTTTTCTTCGAAGACACGGCGTTCGAACATATGGAATGCACATTGTCTTTGAATTGATGCAATGTAGTGCTGCGCCAACTCTATTAGGTAATAGAGCCTTTGACGGTTAGTCAAATCAGTGTTACCTAAAAATGCTTTTAAGAGCATCAACTCCATAAACAGAGAAGTTATCTCTGCTTTTGTGGTTGTGTTTTCGTCTGTCAAAGTACCGAAATACTGATTCAACACCATGTGTTGAATTATGTGCCCCAGCTCGTGAAAGAAGGTTAGCAATGATTTTAGTGTGCCATCGTAATCATCGATGTATAACCCTGGGATTTTTCCAGACATTGCGAATGCTCCTGTATCTTTCCCTGGAAGTGGACGCGCGTGGATCATGTTCATCTGCAAGAAATTGAAAGCGTATTCGGCCATTGTGAGACGATCTTCATCGTCGTATGGGTCGTAGCTTTTTTCTTGGAACGTTGCCAAAATCCCAAGCGCCAAATCTCTAGCAGTTTCCCATGAATAAAATTGCTGTTCCGATTCCAAAGGGTTTTTTAACCTGTGGTAATAGGACATCTTATCAGTTCCTTGCATTTTAGCAAGCAAGCTGTAAAACTTCCGACTGATATCGTAACCGTAGTTTTGGACGGCCATAACCATAGGTCTCACAATCTGAGAGTCCAAAAATCCTTCTGCAATGCAGTTTACCTCTAACCCATTTACCCGCATTGATAAGCATCCTTTTTCATCTCTTAAAGAGAGATTAGTTGACGCGTTTTCGTGTTCATAGATCTTATTCAATGCCGAGGCAAAAGTCATTTTGTGGCTGTTTAGCACTTCGTAAAGACTTTTGCGAGCTTCTTTTGCTTCGTTTTCATTGTCTGAGTATAACAATTTTACGATTTCATTGTACTCGTAGGTTTTTCGTCCGACTTTGAATTCGGCATTTGCTAAAGTATCTCGGTAGAGATTGGACCAACCTTCAGAAAGGCTGCTGATGGTGTTTAATGACAAAATCTGTGTTATTGATAGTGTCGGTTCTAACCATAGCATAGTGGAAAGCCAGTTTTGGAAAAATCTGAAGTTTTCGGCATCTTCCGAAAACAGCAATTCCACTTTTGTTGTTTCTGGAATTTTGTAAAGCTCGTGATGCAGCCATGATAGCTTATTTAAAGTCTCTTTTGTTATATCAGAGACTTTGTCACGAAGTTTCATTACGTTCGGATCTTTTCTGTTCTCGGCCAATTTGAGCTGGCTATAGGAGTTCAACTTTTTTATCAGTCGAATTATCTCAGCGTAATTGCGAGTTAACTCCGTTAGTTCATCAACGTCCATTGCGCTGATTGCACTACGATCTTCGACAATGTCAGCAGTCAGTTTGCTGATTATGGCCATATCTTTCTTGATGGAGAGGTTATTCTCAACATCAGGATCACCTTTGTAAAATTCCTCGAGATTCCACACAGGTAAACTGTTGGGGTCGATTACATTTTTAGCATTTTTTTTAGGCATTTTAGCACCTTGTGCTTTTAGTACCTTTTTGGATGTTTTGTTCATAATTCTTAGAAAGTTTATAATAGGTTTGACATATGTATATATTTTGATGTCGAATAGAATATCATTTTGTCTAAATACTGTCAAGAATTTTGTCATTTTTGGCGAATTGCGTAATATATTGATTTTGCATATAAAAATAAAAAGCCACAAAAAACTTTGTGGCCTTGGTTGTTGAAATGTTAAATAAGAGTTTATACTTGCTTGACCATTTTGGCAAATGTGATGCCTTTTTCTTCAAAAATATCGCCTTCTTGGGTATAGCCAAGCTTTTCCCAAAAGCCTACGACATTAAGCATTGCGTGCATTACCAATTTTTTATAGCCAGACGCAATCGCGCGTTTTTCGGCATGGCGTACCAATTCACGACCGACTCCGGTTCCTTGATATTTGTCGGAAACAGCAACCTGCATCATACGAATTGTGTCGTTGCTCAAAGGAATCAGCATCATTCCGCCAATAAGGGTATTGTCCAAATTGTCGATATAACCGATATGAAGATAGTTGATTTCTTTATCTCTGTGCGAATCTAAAAACTTTAAACCTAAGGGTTCGAGCAAAACTTTGTAACGAAGCTCTACAAGCTCATCATAACGTGTTGAGCCGAAATCTATGTCGATAATTTTATGCATAACACCCTCCCTTAGTATAAATAATATGATACATCATATTATGCGCTTTTTTGTGATGATAGTCAATTTATAAATTTTAGCTTTCAAAAATACTTGCGAAATTATTATTTTCGGTTATCTTGGCATAAATATAAAATGATATAATTTAAGAAAGATTAAGAAAAATGAATAATCACGATATCAATTTAATCCGAAATTTTGCGATTATTGCTCATATTGATCACGGAAAATCTACCCTTGCCGACCGTTTGATTGAAACTTGCGGTGGTTTGGAAAAACGTGAGATGACCGAACAGGTTTTGGATAATATGGATATTGAAAAAGAGCGCGGAATTACTATTAAGGCTCAAACAGTTCGCTTACCATATAAGGCAAGCGACGGTAAAACTTATCAGCTAAATCTTATTGATACTCCGGGGCATGTGGACTTTTCATACGAGGTTTCTCGTTCGTTAGCATCTTGCGAGGGTTCGGTTTTGGTAGTTGACTCAACTCAAGGTGTTGAAGCGCAAACCTTGGCAAATGTGTATTTGGCCATTGATAACAATCACGAGATTATACCGGTGTTAAACAAGGTTGATTTGCCCTCGGCTGATGTTGATAGAGTTAAGCAACAAATTGAAGATGTTATCGGTTTAGATACTTCTGAGGCTGTAGAAGCTTCGGGCAAAACAGGTGTCGGAGTTGACAGGCTTTTGGAAGAAATTGTTGCTAAATTGCCGGCTCCAAAAGGTGATGAAAATGCGCCTTTGAAAGCTCTGTTGATTGATAGTTGGTATGACAGCTATTTGGGTGTGATTATTTTGGTACGTGTTAATGACGGTGTATTGAAGAAAAAAACTCAAATTCGCATGATGTCGAATAATGCAACATATTTGGTTGATAGAGTTGGTGTATTTTCGCCTAAGATGACAGATGTCGAAGCATTGTACCCCGGCGAAGTAGGGTTTATTACCGCCAGTATTAAAAGTGTGGGCGATTGCAGTGTGGGCGACACCATTACTGACAACAAAAAACCTTGTGACGAGGCCCTAAAAGGATTTAAGCCGTCGGTTCCGGTTGTGTTTTGCTCAATATTTCCGGTTGATTCAAGTCAGTACGAAGCCCTAAAAGATGCTTTGGCAAAACTAAAACTAAATGATGCGTCGGTTGATTATCAAAATGAAAATTCGGCAGCTTTGGGACTTGGTTTCAGATGTGGTTTCTTGGGACTTTTGCATATGGAAATTATCCAAGAACGTTTGGGTAGAGAGTTTGACTTAGATCTTATTACCACTGCACCGTCGGTGGCTTATAAAATCCATTTGACCAACGGCGAAAATATTACTTTGCACAATCCGGCCGATATGCCCGAACCGACCAAAATTGCCTCGATTGAGGAGCCTATGGTTAAGGCTACAATTTTAGTTCCGGACACTTATTTGGGGGCTGTGTTAAAGCTTTGCACCGAAAGACGAGGCGAACAGCAAGAGCTTACTTATGTCGGATCTCGAGCAATGGTGGTTTATAAAATTCCATTAAACGAAATTGTGTTCGATTTTTATGACAGATTGAAATCAATTACTTCCGGTTATGCAAGTTTTGACTACGAATTGATAGATTATCAAACTTCTGATTTGGTAAAAGTTCAAATATTGATTAACGAAGAGCCGGTTGATGCTTTGGCCTTTTTGTGTCATAAGTCAGAGGCCGAATCTCGCGGTCGCCAAATTTGTGAGCGTCTTAAAGATCTTATCCCTAGACATTTGTTCAAAATTCCAATTCAAGCGTGTATAGGCGGTCGTGTAGTGGCTCGCGAAACGATTTCGGCTTTGCGTAAAGATGTGACCGCAAAATGTTATGGCGGTGATATTACTCGTAAACGTAAGCTATTGGATAAGCAGAAAAAGGGTAAACTCAGAATGCGCCAGTTCGGCAAGGTCGAAGTTCCACAATCGGCGTTTATTGAAGCATTGCGTATCGGCGACGAGTAAAAAAACTTGTCTAGCGAGCTACTAATCGCAAAAATTAAGAATGGCTGAAAATTCATGTAGGTCTATCTACACTAAAGTTTTTAGCTTTCTTTTTTTCTTCTATTGGTTTTGTTATCTGTCTTTAGCACATAAACAAAAAGCTCCCTTTTGGGAGCTTTGAAATGGTGCTCGGGGACGGGATCGGTCTAGCTTCGTAAGTTTTGCATTGTGAAATGCAAAACTAACTTCGCGTCGGTCACTTGTTTTGTAATATTTTTATCGCCGATTTATACCGGCTCAAAACTTTAACAAAACTACGCCTCTTGCGGTAAAAACAACAAGAGCATTTGTTGTTTTTATCCTCGAGCGCCTCCACGAGCTCGTGTCGGAGGGTTCTCCCTCGAAAATTCATTAAAACAAAAAGCTCCCTTTTGGGAGCTTTGAAATGGTGCTCGGGGACGGGATCGAACCGCCGACACGAGGATTTTCAGTTTTGGACGGGGTGTTTATTACATATTACTACAATTTACAGCTTCTCACTCAACGCTTTGATTTTGCTTGATTTTATACTAAATAGATATTACAGGCACTTTCTACTGATTACATCAAATTTTAATCAATTTGCTTACTATTTGCTTACTAGTAAGCATTATTAGAAAGGGCTCAAAAATGAAATTTATTAAAATCTGTAAAATGACTATAGATGGTTTGAACTATTCAAATTCTGATGAATTTTATTGGGATAGTGATATTAAAGGGTTTGCCGTAAAAATTACTAAAACAAAGAAAACTTTTGTTGTACAAAGTAGAGTTAATGGTAGAACTATTCGCAAAAATATAGGATCTTGCTCTGTTTTTACTCCGGATGAAGCAAGAAAACTTGCTAAGAAATTTTTAGGCGAAATGGCTCAAGGAATTGATATTAATTATCGAGAAAAGGTAAGTAATGCAAAGAATACAACGTTGCAAATGGCTTTTGATGAGTATATTGCGATAAAAAACATTACTGAAAGCACCAAAACTAAATATAAAAGGAGTATGAGATTAAGATTTAATGATTGGAAAGATAAGCCGATACCTTCTATTACTCGAGAAATGATAGAAGCAAGGTTTATTGAAGCCAGTAAATCATCAAAATCAATAGCAAACTCTGATTTTAGATTTTTGAGAGCATTACTCAATTTTGCGATGGAGAAATATATTATAGAGGGCGAGCCGTTAATTCCTTCGAATCCATGCAATCGCCTAAAAGCATTGAATTTATGGAATAAAATTCCAAGAAAACGCAGTTATGTTCATCCGTCACAGATTAAAACCTTCTTTACGGGGTTGCAACATAATGAAAATGATAGCGATTGCGTAAAAACAGTAAAAAATCAGTGTCTTTTTATATTGTTTACCGGTTGCAGAGATCAAGAAGCAGGTAAATTGCAGTGGTGTAATGTAGATTTTGATCTTAAAACAATAACTTTTGAGAATACTAAAAATCATAAAGAACATATTTTACCTATGGGAACATATCTATATGACTTTTTGTTATCATTAAAACAAAATAGAGGTATCTCTCCATATGTGTTTCCTGCAAATAATAATAGCGGACATGTTGAGAATCAAAGAAAAACTGTTCAATATATTGCAGAAACAAGCGGCATAAAATTTTCATTGCATGATATCAGAAGAACTTTTGCCTCAATCGCAAACAATCATATTGCCGGTATAACAAATTTTACACTTAAAAAGCTGCTTAATCACTCAGAAGATGATGTTACCGCAGGGTATATTCAGTTTGAAATCGAAAGTTTACGCAGACCGATGCAAATGATTGAGGATTATATATTAAAACAAGCCGGCGTTAAAGAAAATGAAACTAATAAGGTTGTAGAATTTCCACAAACTAACGTGGGAATGTAACATGGAATCGGAAAACAAAGTTCAAGCAGTATTTTTTGATATATATGAAGATTATATTCCGGATAATGACGACATAACTGAAGTAATAGATTTTTGGAGTACATTATTGGATGTATTTGATGTTATTGAAGTTGTGTTTCAAAAACATAATATTGAGCTTACCGAAAATAATATTAGAGAATTTTTTCTGAAGAAAGCCAAGGTTGATGATAAGACTTTTGGTGCAATAGGTAATATTTTGTGGACACTAAAAAAGATAAAAAATTCAGAAAATCCGTTAGCATCTCATCTTATAATTGAATTATTACGAAAA
This sequence comes from Alphaproteobacteria bacterium, assembly GCA_045639065.1. Classification (GTDB taxonomy): domain Bacteria; phylum Pseudomonadota; class Alphaproteobacteria; order RF32; family CAG-239; genus CAZU01. The sequence continues at coordinate 77,513 of JAZUCK010000017.1, forward strand.
AGAAGCGAATTATGGCAGATCGCTTTGAGTGATATTATGAATACATCTATGAACAGAGAAGATGTAATAAAAACTGCTATAAAAAATAAATCTGAAAAAATGAATGATATTAAATATGCAACAATGCGTAAACTTTATGATGTTGTATATAATATGTATCAAGAACAAAAACATTTAGATCCAAAATTAAGCCCTAATAAATTTGCAAAGAAATTTCAAAATCAAGATAAGATCAAAGAAGAAGCAAAGAAATTAGGAATTAAATGTTATCCTACTGATGATAAATCAGATTCTATGTCGATGGATGATTTTAAGAAAAAATATCCAAACAATTGTATTAATGAAGATCAATTAGAAAGAAACATTGCTAATTGGATAAAAAATTATAAGAAATAAGCCAAATTTTTAAACATCTCCAGGGAGATGTTTTTTATCTCCAAGCACTTGTCTTACAAAAAAATCCAACTCCTTGCATACTGACATTGTTCAGTCGATCTGACATGAGGTCATTCGATAGATGAACAAAGAAAATTAAATATAAGGATAAAAAAATGACTAAAAGTCTAAACTTCTTTTTATCTGCTCCTGCGGATGCATTGTTGCCAACAAAAATTGTTGCAGCATATCTTAATAAATCTATTTCGTGGTTTAACAATAAAGCTATATCCGGCGGTGGTGTTCCATTTATTAAATTGGGCAATAAACGCTTATACCAAAAACAAGATGTATTAGGCTGGCTTGAAGCCAATACTGAAAAAGTAACATCAACTTCACAATATGGAGGACTGAACTATGGAAAATAAAACAAAAGAAACCGCCTTGTTGGCGCAAGACGGTCAAAATATTAAAATTGATAGCAACATCAACTATGCTAATGATAATATTGCAGAGTTGGCAAAAATGCAAGAGTTTAAATCGTATTGTAATATTATAAATCTAAAAGATTTCATGGTGCAAGATCTTCCTAAGCCTGAGGTAATTTTAGATCCGATTATTCAAGCTAAAAGTTTAACAATGGTTCATGCATATCGCGGTGTAGGCAAAACATTTTTTGCCATGTCTATTGCTTATGCGGTAGCCACATCACAAAAATTCTTGCGTTGGACTGCTAAAAAGCCTGCAAAAGTGCTATATGTTGACGGAGAAATGTCGGCTAATATTCTTCAAGAACGTTTTGCTAAGATAGCCAAAGGTTTTGGAGATGAAGTTGATGCATATACCGATAATATCAAGATATTATCAGCAGATATGCAACCCTTTCCTAGCATAAATATCGTTGACAGTTTAATTCAAGAAGAAATTGAGGCTGTTTTGCAAGATGATGTAAAGTTGATAATTCTCGATAATTTATCTTCTTTAACAAGATTTGATGAACTAGATGCCAATGCATGGAATATTATGCAAGATTGGTTGCTTGATCTTCGTAAAAGAGGAATTGCTGTATTAATCATACACCATTCCGGTAAGCGCGGTGGTCAACGAGGTATCTCTAAAAGGGAAGATATTCTTGATACGGTTATTAATTTGGAAATTCCTCAAAAAAACAATAAAAAACAAACCAAAAAAGAAGAGGAAGAAGCAAATTACACTGATATTTCTGATGAAGATGTCATTTTTGGCGGCAGATGTCGTGTAAAATTTGAAAAAAATCGTAATCTAAATCCGAAAGAGATTTCAAATTTTAATATTGATATGGTTGATACTGATAATGGTGGCATTGCATGGCTTGATACCTATTCAATAGTTAAAACTTTGCATGATGGAGGTTCAAGCTATCGTGAGATTGCAAAAATAACAGGTATTTCTAAAAGCTCTATTGGAAATATTCTAAAGAATCAAAAACCGCTATAATTATAAATAATTCTCTGTCCCAATATTTATATATATAGTATTGGGACAGGGAAAATTATTATGTGTTGAGAAGTAGTCGAACCTGATTCAATGCTTGCTTTTTTTAATATAAGGGCTAAACTTTATTTAATTTAATCTAGTTGGGTGAAATAATGAGTGTAGATAATAGTATTGTTATATATAAAACTTCTGATAATCAAATTGATGTTCAAATAGATTATCAAGCAGATACGATTTGGCTTAATAAGAAAGAAATTGCCAAGTTGTTCTGTATTGATCGATCAGGTGTATCAAGACATATTAACAATATTTTCAAAACAGGTGAACTTGAAGAAAAAAGCAATGTGCAAAAAATGCACATTCCAAATTCCGATAAACCCGTTGAATTTTTTAACTTAGATGTTGTTTTGGCGGTGGGATATAGGGCAAATTCTACAGAGGCAAGTAGATTTCGTAGATGGGCAACAAATGTTTTGAAGCAATATTTGGTATCAGGTTATGCTATTAATGAAAAAAGATTAGCAGAAAAGCAAGAACAGATTGAAGTTTTAAGAAATTCGCTCAATTTACTTACTCGTTCCATAGCATCACAGGCAAAAAATATTGATGATGCTCAAAATTTAGCAAAAGTATTAGAGATTTTTGCTAAAGGTTTGGGTTTATTGGATGATTATGATAATAAAACTCTTGCTACTAAAGGCTTAACTAAGCGAGAAGCCCTTAAAATATCCAAAGATGAATATTTAGAGCTTATTTCTAGAATGAAACCGGAATTTGGTTCAGATGTTTTTGCTAATCCTAAAGATGATAGTTTTGATAGCTCAATAAATCAGATTTATCAAACATTTGGGGGAGAAGATTGTTACCCTACACTAGAAGAAAAAGCTGCAATGCTTCTTTATATGTTGGTTAAAAATCATAGCTTCACAGATGGTAATAAACGTATAGGTGCGGCTTGTTTTCTTCATTTCTTAGAAAGAAATGATATGCTTTATCAAAATGGAACTCCAATATTAGATAATGCTACTCTTTTTGCTTTAACACTTCTTATTGCTTCAAGTAAACCGGAAGAAAAAGACACAATGAAGCAAGTGATCTTGAGTGTTTTGAATAGTGGAACAAACAATTATTAATACTTATACGTCTGTCCAATACTTATATATAGAAAGTATTGGACAGACAAAGTATTATAAAAAAGACTTTCACGCGAAGCGTGTCAAACCTGTAAGGTTTGATTATGAAAAAACTTTCCCGAGTTTACTCGGGCATAAGTATTGAACATATCCTAAATTATAGAAAATTACTCTGCTTTTTGTAATTCAAGTATAACATCTTTGAATGAATTTAGTGCTGTTTCTAAATTCTCAACAATTTCATTTGCTAAAATTTCCGGATCAGGTAGATTTTCAAGATTTTCTAAACTTTCATCTTTAAGCCAAGTAATATCTAAGCTAACTTTATCACGATTGATAATTTCATCATAAGAATACTTCTTAAAACGTCCACTTTCATCGCGTTTAGCAATATTATCTGCGTTATAGCATTTAATAAAATCAGCCAAATGTTCATCACTAAGCGGATTGGTTACTAAACTCAAATTCATATTAGTACGCAAATCATAAAACCAAATGTCTTGTGTACGATGACCATTATCAAGTGGTGGGTATTTATCAAAGAATAACACATTAGCTTTGACTCCTTGCGCGTAAAAAATACCGGTAGGTAATCGCAAGATAGTATGTAAATTAAATTCATTGAGTAAACGACGGCGAACTTTTTCTCCGGCACCACCTTCAAACAATACATTATCCGGAACAACCACCGCGGCACGACCATGAGAATTTAAGATGGTCATAATGTGTTGCAAAAAGTTAATCTGTTTATTTGAGGTCGAAGCAATAAAATCCTCACGGTTATATTCTTCTTTTTCCGTTGTAACCGAACCATCTTCGCCCATGATTTTTAGACCACCCTGTTTACCAAAAGGAGGATTTGCTAAAACCATATCAAAACGCATATCTCCGGCATTCATTAAAGAATTACCTTCTTGAACAGGAGAATTTTTACCACCAATACCGTGTAAATACATATTCATTGCACATAAACTGACAATTTGTGCTGTTATATCAACTCCGAACAGTTTATTTTCTCTCAAAGCTTTAATTTTCATTTTGTCTTGAGTTTGCTTTTTCATATATTCATAAGCAAGCAACAAAAAACCTCCTGTTCCGCAAGCCGGATCAGCAACTGTCATCTCAGGTGTTGGACGCATAACCTCAACCATAGCACGAATAAGAGGACGTGGGGTAAAATATACACCAGCACCACTTTTTATCTCTTTTGCATTTTTTTCTAATAGCCCTTCATATATTTCGCCTTTAACATCAACATCTAGTCCCATCCATGTTTCACCGTTAATCAAAGACACAAGGCGCGACAAATTAGAAGGATTGGAAATTTTGTTACTTGCTTTTTTGTAAATAGCACCAATTATACCTGATTGCTTAGATAATGTTTCCAAGATATTTTGATACTTATCAGAAAGAGCTGTACCAGAAAGTTTGAGTAAAGTAGACCACTGACAATCTTTAGGTAATAATGATTCTTCATTTAGAAAATCTGTGCGTTCTTCATCCATTTTTAAGAATAAAAGATAAGTAAGTTGAGATACGTAGTCGGTATTACTAACACCCGCCTGAGCTAAAACACTGGCATAATTCCAAACTTTGGTTACGAGGTTATTTTCAGTCATTTTTTGCTTTCCAATCGTTATTGAGAATAGTATCTATCTTAGTGATCAATTGTGAATATTGATTCATAGTCAAATCACTAAGAAGTTTCAAATAGTTAATTAAATCTCGTTGAGCCTTAAAAAAGTCTTTATCAATTAATGAATTGTGTTTTTTTTCTTCATCAAACAAAATTGAATCAAGATCAAAATAATCCATATACTTTTTGCATTTCAACTTTATAAAATTATCAGGCACCATTTCTTTACGGAAATTTTTCAAATTATCTAGCTTAATTTTATATTTTTCATTGTTAGATAAGAAAAAGTTTAATTCGCTGTATACTTCTATTGTAAGTGTTTTGTTTTCACTTGGTGGTAATATACTGATTTCAGATAAAATTTTATCAAATAATGGTAAAATCACTCTTGTTTCTTCATGAGAATTTTTGATGTATCCGTATGGAGATCTTAATCCACTACCGCTAAAGCTGCCGATTAATATGACTTTAATTTGTTTTAATAAATCATTTAGGACAGAATAAAGAAGTTCTTGTTTTTCTTTTAATTTATTGCGCTCAAGCTTGGTATTTATAAAATAAGTAATAAAACCACCAATAAAAATACCAATACACCCACCTGCAAAACCGGAAAATAGATTACTGATAATATTCGTCATTTTTTTCGTCCTTTGCATTGGGATTGTTTTTCTTTTTTGATTCGCTCTAAAATAATAGAAGCAGGTTCATCATTGGGATCTTGAGGAACTAGTTGACCGGAAAAGGCTTTTTTGAGTATAGATTGTTTAAGTTTATCAGCTTTTTCTAAACCCTCATTAATTGTTTTTTCTAATTCATCAGCCACAGTAAATCGTTTTTCAATTTCTTCAACAATGCGTTGTTGCTCGGAGAGTGAGGGAAGATTTATTGGAATTTTTTTCAATTCTTTTACAGAAGCTATATTTTGAATAGCAGCACCTCTAACATTATCTAAAATTAATTTTTGGGTTTGATTAGAATTAAACCAATTAATAAAAAAAGAATTTAATATTTTTTCACTATTCAAACGTATTTTTAACAACGCCTGGTTTATAATTCCTTCGGATGTATCCGGAGGTAATTCTATGATTTTTCCAAGAGTACCTGAACAACTTATAAGTAAATCTCCAGGCCCGGCCTTAAATGCATTTAACTCCTTATATTTTTCTTTAGAAATAAAGTACCTAGACCAGTATGGATCACTATTTATAGGATTATATTGTTCAAAAACTCTAATTCCTTCAGATGTAAAAAATTCTTTTTTCAAGGAGCTTCCAAATGGACCTCTTTTCATTCCATATTTATCTGGAGAAACAAGGTATTCTAAATTAACTTCATTCCAGTCGGTGGTTTTGTAGAGTTTGCCTTCAAAGGCGGATTTGAGGACGGATTGTCGGTATTGCTTAATTTGTGCCTGTGCTGATTTTAAGCGCTCTACTCCCTCATCAATATCTTGAAACAACGCCTCAATCTTCTCCACAATCCTTTCCTGCTCCGCCAACGGCGGAAGTGGTAATACAAGATTTTTAACAATATCTTGGCTAATATTGGGCTGTGCTCCACCTTTTCCTTGGTTAATTAAGTGTTTTCTTTGCGATAATAAATAATAGAAAAGCAAATTTTTATCAAAATATGGATTTGAGTAGATACAACAAACCGCCTGATTTGTTGCCGAATCAAAATCTAATATTCCAATTTTTCCAACTGTTGCCCCGTATAAGGCGAGCAAAATGCTACCTTTAGGAAATATTTTAGCACTTGAATTCTCTAAGCCTTTCTTCGTAATAAATTCTTCTGCCTCACTGATGATACCATCATTCAATTCGCCAGATTTTAACCATGGAATATTACCTCCATAATATGCAGTCTCTCTTCTTGAGGGTGTTCCACCGCTAGATGTATGGAAAACATCACCAAGTTTACACTCACACCAATTTAACGGAAGATTATTCTGCATTGGCTTCTTCCATTTTTTCTTTTATTTTTTTTAACATATTAAAATATTCACTTTTGATGTCTGAAAAGGTAATGTTCTTACCAATAAAGGTTTTGAAGTTTTGCTTGTTGTCTTTTGATAGTGAGGACAAAAATTGCATAACCGTTTGGTTCCCTTTATCATTTATTTTTTTATCAATATTAATACTGTCGATTGCTCGTTGTAATAAATCATTTTTAATAAAATCTTCTAAAGTGAAACCGGCATAATCTCCAAAATCATCTAGAGTATAAATCATTTCCTCTGGAAATTCTTTTTGTAATATTGTCTTTTTATCTTTTCCTTCTCTGTCTGCATCTAACACAACAAATATATTTTTATTTAATAATTTTACCATTGAAATACAGTATTTTAAACTGTTTGTTCCGTTTCCATATGAGTTTCCACTTTCATTTAAATATTTAAGGACTGTTTTAACACCATCCTTATTGCTGCTTAATGCAATGTTAAATACTCGATAATCAGTCCATCCTTCAAACAGGAAATTTGTTTCTTTTATGTTTTCAAAAGCTGACATTCCGATTGCTCTTAATAAAACTTCGTCATCTCTATATTTTGAATCACTTAAATCTGTTTTTAATGTTGTGATATCATTTGTTTTTTCAACAATAATATGCCTATCAATAGTTGATTTATCTATCATGCAGGGGTTATGCGTAGAATAAAATACAATATTACTTTTCGACATTTCTATTAACATACTACGCAAATACCCTGCACCTGTAGGATACAATCCTTTGTCGGGTTCATCTAAAACAATAATGGAATTTTTAATTTTTCCCTTTTCAACAGGAGAAGCTAGCATACATAGTATGCTAATAAACTTTTTAAAACCATCACTTCGTGCTGAAATATTTTGTTTTATCTTTTCTTGTATTTTTACACGAATTTCTGCTGCATTTTCAGATAAAATAATATTTATATTTTTTAAATCAGGCCAAGATTTTCTTATTTTTTCAGTTATTTTTTTTGAAACTCTATCTAGTAGATTATCATAATCTCCACATTGTTTTTTACTTTCGTGAAAAGCTTTAGTTATATCTTCAATACCTGATTGTTCAAATATGTTCTTTAATGGTTTATAGTTAGATGGATTTTCTATAAAGGATTGCAAAGGAATCCTGTCTGGAATTAATAAATTATCCGAATAATTCCAATAATATACAGCTGGTAGTTTTGGTTTTATTATTGTTTCTAACTTTTCTTTACAAAAATTTTCCAATTCTTTAATATTCGAATATGAGTGACAATTTGCTATATATTGATCGGGAAATTTATCAAAATTAACCAAAGAATTTGTTATGTAATTTTTATCATTATGTGTAAAAGATGTTTTAATTATCCCTATATCCAACATTTCAACATCATTTATAATGTAATATGTATAATAACCTACTTTTTCATCAAAATTATATCTATATATCCCTTTAGAAAAATATTGAGAAAAAAATTCTAATAATGTAAAGGTCTGTTCTCCTTTTTTAGCTACCAATATGGAAGAATCTATATTTTTTAAGCATTCCTCAATTTCTTCAGACTGCAGTTTGAATTCATAATCTATAAAATATTCTTGGTTTTCATATTCTTCATCAGCTAACAAACTGCGTTTGTCGCTATCAGTAAATGCAATATCTTTTTGAGGCAATCCTCCCGCAATAGCCTTAAGAATATTACTTTTACCAGCTTCATTTTTTCCAACAAATACAAGACAATTATGTTTTATTTCAATTGTTTCAGATTTTATGGATCTAAAATTATTGATTTTTATTTTGGTAAGCTTCATTTTTTACCCTTTCAAATTATGCAACCAGACTCAAGCTTAAGTCAGCCAATAATGGTTCAAGATTGGCACCGAAGACTTGATGAGCGCGGAGGATGCCACCTTTATCGTCCATAGCTTCTTGAATATCATCTTTATCCATACTGACATTGGCAACAATGTAGTCTTTGATTCTTTCCAGCCACTCGTTTTGTTCATCGGTAAAGGTTATGCCTTTTTTGAGCTGGCGACCTTTCCAGAGGTTAAAACGTTGGTTGGCGACTTTATCAAATTCCTCTAATTTATCATCATGACCGATAGCAAAACGCACCAGTTGCACCAAATTAGTCAATAAACGTGATGGATCTTTAACATGCTGAACCTTGTCTTTTTCTAACTGTTCAAAGGCTCTCCAAATTTCAACCGGAGCAAGTGGTGGTCGTGCTTCACGCATTTTATCTGCCAATTCTTGAATATTTTGATAAGTCAGAAGCTTTTTATTGTATTGAGTATTATAAATGATGGACAATGCGTCAATTTCATCTTTGTTAGCTTCGATAAACTCCTTAAACGAATTGATAACATGATGAGCTTTTTCGCTATTGATATCTGCAGAGATTACTTCATCTTGCGATAATTCATCAATATAAATGCCTGTTTTAGCGCTCATATCCATTAAAATATTGCGAAAACTCGGTTTGTTGAAAGGTTTAACAGCATTTTCTTTAATTTGTTCAATTTCGGAGGTAGATAATCCTTCTTGTTTATCAGGATCGATAGCATTTAGAAGTTGACCGGAAATTTCATGCAAAGAAATACCATCTGTGGTTTCTTTAATTTTATGTTTATCTGCTTCATTTAATTTGCGTTCGATATTAACCAAACGACTTGCTACCGAACTTAAAGTATCATCATCCGTTTTGCCTTGAGCAATTTGTTCCAGCATTTTCTTTAATGGTACGGAACGCTTACGTTCCAAAGGTTGAGCGGCTGTTTTCTTACTTTCGGTTACACCGACAGCATCAATCAAATAAAAGAATCCTTTACCTTCAGCATTCGGTGTAACTTGTTTGAGGTCTGTCTCATTAATTGAGCGAACTCCACGACCTTTCATTTGCTCATAATAAAGAGATGAACGGACATCACGCAAAAACATAACAACCTCTAAAGGCTTGATATCTGTTCCGGTTGCGATCATGTCAACCGTAACAGCAATGCGCGGTTGTGGTGAAATTCTAAACTGTTTGATAAGTTCCTCAGGCTTTTCTCCAGTTACATTATAGGTAATTTTTTTACAAAATTCATTACTTTGACCAAATACTTCACGCACAATACGAACAATTTCTTCAGCATGATGGTCATCTTTGGCAAAAATAAGCGTTTTTGGTGTCCACGCAAAATTTGGTTCACGATTGGGAAACAAATCGGTATAAAGCGAATTTTTATAGCATTCAATAATTGTGCGGATTTGATTTTTTGCTAAAACCGAGCGATCCAAATCATTTTTATTGTATTCTAAATCCTCGTCTAATTGTTCGTAAGTTATTTTACGTGTTTTCTTATTTCTGATGGGCACAGGAAAGTCTTTATCTAGTTTACCACCATGTTCACTGATAGCGGTTTTGATACGTAGAACTTGATAATCAACATTAACACCATCAGCAACTGAACGTTCATAGGGGTACTCTGCTACAATATTGCGATTAAAAAAACCAAATGTTTGTTTAGAAGGAGTAGCAGTCAAGCCGATAATAAATGCATCAAAATACTCCAAAACTTGGCGCCAATCACCATAAATACTGCGGTGGCACTCATCAGTTATAATAAAATCAAAGAAATCCGGAGTTAATTTATGGTTATAAGAAATCTCTTTAGGTTTGCCTAATGAACCTAATTCATATGCGGAAACTTCTTCATCAGCTTCATCATAAGTTTCATCACCTCTAAGCATGGAGTAAAGACGTTGGATGGTGGTAATAACGATCTTAGCGTCTTTATCAACTTGGTTTTGTTGGAGGTGTTGAGCAATATAAACTTCCGGAAATAAACGATTTTCATCAGGAAGGCGAAAATTTTCAAATTCTTTTTTTGTTTGTTTTCCAAGATTATTGCGGTCAACAAGAAATAAAATACGTTTTGCGCCTGCGTATTTGAGCAAACGATATGAAAAATTGCAAGCTGTGAATGTTTTACCTGCTCCTGTAGCCATTTGAATAAGTGCTTTTTTATTATTTTGAGCTAAAGAAGTTTCTAAACCTTGAATTGCTTCAAATTGACAGTCACGCAAGCAGCCTTTTTCTAATACAGGCATATTTTGTAAGCGATTGCGCAAAGTACCATTATCTTGCAACATTTCATATAATGCTCGTGGCGAGTGAAAAGCAAAAATGCGACGAGAACGGCAAATTTTATCGCGTCCATCACAGAAAAATGTTTCATCACCGGTACTTTCATAAACAAAGGGAAGTGGCATCAGCCAGTTTTTTACATATTCTGGTAAATGGCAAGCATAACCATGGGATTGATTTTCAACACCACTAAGGGCAACTCCGGCTTTTTTAGCTTCAATGATACCGCAAGCTTTACCATCAACAAATAAAAGATAGTCGGCTTCGGTATTGTCATCCATTAAAAATTCACGCACAGCAACTCCGATACCAGCTGTGCGATCAAAATCATTTCGGTCTTGAATAATCCAGCCAGCATTGATTAGTTGTTCGTCTATAATTTTTCTTGCTTTTTCTTCAGGCGTTGAGGTCATTTAAAAGTTCCAAAAGTTACAATATGGCAGCAATTTTATACTCAATTCTTTGAAAATCAAGCTGAATCTTGTTACTTGCAATATCCTGATATTATTTTTTATAGTTTTTGTAAATTTCTTTTGTATTAGTTATGTTGAGTATTTTTTTATTAAGTTATTTAAGGGTAATTTTGCTAAAATGGAATATCTTCATTAGAAGGAGATATATCTTCTTTAGAAGTTTCTTCTGATAAATATTCTGAATTATTGTAAATGTTTTCATTACTATATATTTTTTCAATAATAGGGGAATAGAAATCTTCGTAATATTCTCCGTTTCTATCATCTTCGGGTATTGCATCATAATAATCTTCATCAATGTTCTCGTTGTAATCATTGAGTTCATCAAAATTTATTTCTTCTTCATATACTTCATTTATTTCATCGTCAGAAAATCTAGGCATGATACTGTTACCCTCAATTTTGTATATATATATTAAAGTGAAAAAACATCGGTTAATCAAATGCTAGTCAAAATATGGCTGAAAATCAAGGATTATTTATACTACTGTCCACTTACTTATATATATAAGTAGTGGACAAGTATATATATGCGAAAAAAATACGTGATTGATATCATATAAGGTTATTTAAGCAGACTAACCCCCGTTTTGGGAAATAGTGGGGGAGTATTACTATTATTTTAGGATAGTTATCGTTACATGTTTTTATATGAATAAAGCTAACCGGAACAGCAGATATGCTATAAATTTTCAGTAAATATATGTGTTTTCCTCAATAATAACACATGATTTATAATATATTGAGTCAAATCAAGCTGTTGCAGGTGTTAAGTGTTATTATTCTTCTGCAAAAACGGCGTGTTTTTCGGATTTTTTAAGTGATTTGTGATATTTCTGAAGGGAAATGTCATGGATTAACTGTTATTCTCAAGGATTAAAATCATGACAGAATATAATACAATAAAACATGCTAATGGCGATTTTTATCAACCAAACACTATCAAAATAGAGATGGATATTGAAGATTACATATATTTGCTCGATAACCGCAGAAATTTTGTAGAAAATCATTATAATTGGCATATTCCTGATTGTTTATGGGAATATTTCTGCGACTGCATAAAAGAAATAGGTGTTTATGGCGATAATCGACCTGATATTGTAGTAGATAATGCAATTATCAACGGAGATTGGGGAAATTTTGACGATTATAAGCAAAAATTTGAAACAGATGAGGATTTTATCAATAGAGTCGAAGATAATGTCTTTTATATCAACAAAGATGAAAGAGTTGTTTGTTTTTCTATATGATAACGACAAAAGAAGCTGTTTATTTGAGTTTTGTAGGCTCTATAAACAGCTTCTTTATACTTTACAAAAAACTTACAAATTATTATAACTGTTTACAGTAGATTACAGTGTTTGTGCTTACTATTTGCTTACTGGTAAAATCAGAGAGTTAAAAAACAAAATGCTCAGATACAACAAAACCCTTGATTTCTCAAGGGTTTGAAATGGTGCTCGGGGACGGGATCGAACCGCCGACACGAGGATTTTCAGTCCTCTGCTCTACCAACTGAGCTACCCGAGCGTTGTTTTTCGTTTAACAATGAGTTGCTTTATAAAGCATATTTTTTTTGTTGTCTAGTAAAATTTTTGTTTTTGTTTATTTTTTTTAATTTTTCAAAAAAAAGGAGCCTTGTTTAAAGGCTCGTTTTTTGATTGTAAACAGCGTCAACAAGGTCACTTACTGTTTTGATCTTTTCGAGTTCCTCATCAGGAATTGAACATTTGAACTCTTTTTCGACCTCTAAAACAGCTTCAACAATGTCAAGGCTATCCATACTTAAATCTCTTTTTAATCGAGATTCAGGTTGTACGCTACTTGGCAAAACATCGTTACGCTCAGCAATGAAATTTTGCAATTTTTCTAAAATACAATCTTTTTCCATAATAATATATCGGTTAAGTTAATAATAAATTTTGTATCTTTTCAAAATATTACCTTGCGCCAGAGTTGTCAACTTGAAAGCAAAAATTATCATCTTAAGAAAATTTTAATGGAAGAAATAAATAATAGTGAAAAACAGATAGGATAAAATATGCTAAATATTGATAATACCGAATTGATGGAAAAAATTGCTGATAAAGTTCATGAAATATGGACGGAGTGGTACACTCATCAGCGTGATAATTCTACGTCTAAAAATGTTAAAAGATGGGAGCGTCAAGCATCGCAATCGTATGCTGAATTGCCTGAAGTTGATAAGGAAAAAGATCGCCAAATTGTAAGGCGTGTTTTAGAAATTATTCCTGAAGATTATTTCAAATAAAAAAGGGGAATATTATCCCCTTTTTTTGGTTTGTTATTTTGAACCAGCTGATTTAATCAGTTTTTTATATTGCCAATATCTCGTAAGTTTGTGTCCTCGCCAGGATATCAGCCCTTTGTTGTTCAAATCGACCAATTCTTTGGAAAATTCTTCAAACATTATTGGTTTGGTTTCATTATCTGAGCGATTACATCTTCCAAGTTGGTGTTTTAAGATATTTGGGATGAAATTTCGTTTTAGAAATTCCAACTCTTTTCTTAATTCAGGTGCTTTATATATTTCATATACAGAGTTAATTCCTACATGGTAATCTTTTATTTGTTGAGGCTTTCCTTTCATATTGGATATTGATGCACCATTATCGGCGTAGTAATAAAGTTTTTCTGAGGTAATAACCGTTTTTGGTCTTTTAGATAAAACGGCAAATGTGTGAGGATAATCTTCAAAGTGAATTTTAGGAATAAAATCAATATTATCCAGCAAATTTCTCTTATAGAGCTTAGTCCATACGTTAAATCCTATTTTGTATTTTTCTTTGCGGCTGCCTTGAAAAACCGGATTTTCGGTAATTTGCACAGATATTTTTGAAGGGTCTATTTCTTTTATTTCAAACTTTTCTTTGTTTTCAGCATAAAAATCAAAACACACTAAATCAGCTTTGTTCTTTGTGGCCAAATTATATGCAATTTCTAGCATTTGGGGATGTATGAAATCATCGGAATCTAAGAAATAAATGTAGTCGCCTTTGGCAACGGCTTTTCCATTATTGCGAGCCATCGAAAGCCCTTGGTTTTGTTGATGTATAACGGTTATTCGAGAGTCTTTTTTTGCATATTCATCAAGAATTTTTCCGCAGTTGTCCGGACTTCCGTCGTCAACGCAAATAGCTTCCCAGTCAGTAAATGTTTGTTTTATTATAGAATCAAGGCATCTGTTGATATATTTTTCAACATTATAACAAGGGATTATAATAGAAATCTTTGGCATGCTAGCTCCTTAAAATGATATTTGTATATTCCGATATTATATGCCTTTGAGTATATTGCAACAAAAAACATAGCTTTTTGCTTTATGGATTATTGTAAAGATATTATAAAATGATTATTTTCTGAAAATCATATAGGAATTGTTTTCGGAGATATCAGAAAATGCGAAAATTTATGACATTGTTGTCGCTTTGTTCGATGACAGCATGCGGAAGTTTGGCAGATAATTCGTCTTATTCTGCTGATTTGCAAAAATGGGTGGGGCGTAGCGAATATCAGCTATATAATGTTTGGGGCAAGCCGGAAGATGAGTTTTATGTTGCACCGGATAAAAAGGTGGTGGTGTATGTACAAACCTATGCTAACGGAAGCCCAAATCATTATGCCGGTGATTTGTATTATCAAGGAATGGGAAATAATGATGGAGTTTTTGGAGATTGGTTTGGCCCGCCGAGAGAAAAGCAAATTGATGATTATTATTGCAAAACGAGCTTTGTTATTCAAAACTCAATGGTCGTTGATTATAATTTTAACGGGGATTACTGCGGAGGATAAAAAAACACCCCTAAACTAAAGCTTGTACTTTAGAATAGGGGTAAAAAAATTTATTTTATTCTGTATAGTCATCCAGAATATTCAAAATTTTGTTTATTTGAGGTCGTGTGATCTCAATTAGATTTAGATCACTCTCATTTGCAAAATCTGTCATAAGATTTCGCAAAGCTTGCTCCTCATCAGGATGAAGCAGCTCTGTTTGCTTCTTCATCTGTTCAAATCCGAGCTTAATCCATTTTAGCTCGTTCTCTAAGAGACCGTTAAAAAACTCTCGGATCTTTTCTTCTGGAAGTTCCGCTTTTGGTGTGTACTTGCTTGGCATAGTTTTTTTTGTTTTTTTTAATATTTATTTTTCTGTGGCTGTTGTACGCAAAAGCGAGAACGAACATTTAACATGATAATATGACCACAATAGTATTTATAAGATAGGGGTATAATATCATATTTTTCGAGTCGGAGCAAGAGAAAATATTAAAATTTATGTTTTTTTATTATCTTAGTTTAAAAAAAGTCTTGACCTTTGAAAATGTTTAATATAAAAGGTTATTCGAACCGCGGATAAAAGCTGTATGGAGAGGTGGCAGAGCGGTTTAATGCAGCGGTCTTGAAAACCGTCGAGGGGGCGACCCCTCCGTGAGTTCGAATCTCACCCTCTCCGCCAATATATGTTCAGCCCGTTGAAATAACGGGCTTTTTTATTGACAAAACACGGCGAAAAATGCCCAAAAGTAAGGGTGTTACAGTAGCGTGTTACAGAATCGGTCAAAATATCCTCGTTTAATCCGCAGGCTTCATGTCTTTTATATGCGTGTATCTATCCCCACGGTTTTGCAGCCTCTTGCACTCCGAAAAGAGTTGGTTTATTCTTTAGGGACAAGAGATTACTATACCGCAATCAAGCAGTATCCGAGAGAATCTCTTGCTTTGGATACATTTATTGATTTTTTGAAGGGGGTTGCCTTGAAAATAAGCAAACGAACTTACCCTTTCGGTATAACAATGGATGATGCCGATATAGATGCTCTTTTAGTTCATAGACTGGAAGAGGTTCAGAAATTTTGCGAAGATAAATTTAGCGACATTGAACATCATAAATCTAATTTCCGAGATATTTCCGTATTAAAAGACGGTTCGCAAACATTTTGCGCCGGAAAATATCTCAACTCTTATTTGTTGTGGTTATACAATCAACCGGACACGCACATAACGTTGAAAAATGTTTTAGAAAAAATTATGCGTGGATTAACGAATATACCAACTTCGCCGTATGCATATCAAAGTATGGAAACGGTAGATTGGTTTAAGTCGTATATGAATAAACTTCAACAAGTTGAAAATTATAGTGAAAAGATGATTCATGATATTCAACATAGTGATGATAGCGCTATAAAATATTCAAATATCAATCCTTTGATAAGGAAGCTAACGACTACATGTCAAGATATTGCAAATAAACGAATTGAAAAACAAAGAAAGATTAAGACCCTTTGGACAACATTGTTCCAAAAAATGATTACCGTTCATAATCTGCGTAAAAAGATTAAGGATACATCTGTTAAATCAAAAGAAACTCATTTGAAAACAATATTCGCATTGATTGAAAAGGATTGTATTGACGATATAACTGTTGAGGATTGTAAAAGAATATCTATTGATATTCATAGAGTGCCGAAGCGGTGGTCTTATTTATATCCTAATAGGCGATTGAATAGTATTTTGTTATCTGCGGATAGTGAAAAATGTTTTTCAATAAAAACTATAAAGGCTCATTTAATATCATTTCAAGAACTATTGAAGTTTGCAGTTGATGAGGGAATTATACAAAATGATTTCAAAAAGCATATTATAATTCCATTATTTAATAAAGAGCCTGCCCGATTGGGTTTTTCTGATAAGGATTTGAAAAAGATTTTTAATCCTGAAACATATCCTGACAGATATAATCGTTATGAATTTGTAAGATTTTGGGTGCCGTTGATTGCCTTATATACCGGTGCTCGTATCAATGAGATATGTCAATTACGAGTTGATGATATTGTAAGAGTTAATAGTATATGGTGTTTTAAGATATGTGCAGACCATAAATTACAATCATTAAAGAATAAGCATTCAAAACGCATTATACCTATACATCCGGTTCTTATTTCATTGGGTTTTGTGGATTTTGTTAAGAAAGTAAAGCATAATAAAAAGGAATGGGTGTTTTATACTTTGGAACATACAGAGAAAAATCAGTTTTCGGGTTCGGTTGGACATTGGTTTGCAAGATATTTAGATAAACTCGGAATTGTTACCAATAAGATAGTTTTTCACTCGTTTAGATATACATTTGAAGAACATGCTATAGAAAAAAAGATATCAACTGAAATTCAAAATGCTCTTGGAGGTTGGGCAAATAGAGGTATTGGACAGTCAATTTATGGTAAAAATATCAAAGTTTCATTGTTAAATCGTGAAATTAGAAAAATTGAATATCCATGCTTGAAGTCAATACTTACTAAATTTGCACCAGACCCAACAAAAAAGGATTATTCAACCGCAGGATATGAATTATCCATTAAAAAGCGCAGAATAAAAAAGAATGAAAAAACTTCATAAATTGATTTAATTTCTATTACGATACTATGCTTTTATAATACATTTTGTATTAAAATTGTATGTTTATTTAATCAATTTGTATTCAATTTGATATAAAATTGTTATAAATTTGATATGCTTTTGATATCAGTTTTATTTGTTTTCTTATGCAAAACCACCGCTTTATAATCATTTTTATATTGTTTATTTTAGGTATAACTTATTTAAACAATAAAAAACGCATAAAAAGTGTAAAATTAAAATTATTTTCCTTGGCATTTAACAACTGCATGGTAACATTAAGATATTAAATAAACAGTTTGAGGAAAAGAAAATGTTATTTCATTATGCAAGAGTTAGCACAACAGACCAAAATTTAGATAGACAAATACAAGAAGTTAAATGTGATAGATTATATTGTGATAAACAATCAGGTAAGAATATTAATAGAGAACAATTACAAGCAATGTTATCAAATATTCGTGAGGGAGACGAAATTACTTGTTTGTCTATGGATAGATTATCAAGAAGTTTAGCCGATTTAATCAAATTGGTTGAAGAAATAACATCAAAAGGTGCTAAAATTATATTTCAGAAAGAAAATATGACATTTACACCTAACAAAAAAGACCCTTTTCAAAATCTTATGTTATCAATGCTTGGAGCTATCAATCAATTTTATAGAGAAAATCTATTAGAAATTCAAAGAGAGGGTATCCGTTGTGCAAAAATTGCAGGCAAATATTCAAAAGAGCGTAAGAAAAAACTATCAGCAGAGCAAATAAAAGAAATACAAAATAGAATGAATGATAGAAAAACCAATGGAACAGCATTAGCAAAAGAATATGGAATTAGCAGAGGTTTATTATATCAAGTATTGAAAGCATAATATAGGGCGGATTTATTCCGCCTTTTGTTTATAAAAATTATTTTTGCTGAATAATTTAATCTTTTATTTTTTGTCAATCCATGTTATTATTAATTATGTTTTATAAAAATAGGTGTTGTCAATGTCATTATCTAAATTATGCGATTTTTATACTGCAATAAAAGAAGAGGATAATCTTGTGATAATTCCTTCAGGCTGTATTGCGGGTAAAAATTCAGATAATATAGATGAAGAATTGAGACGTTTAAGTAAAATACGTCAATCAAGAGATGATACCAATCCTCGTGATAGTTTTGTTTCTATAACACTGCCGTATGATAAAAATATTTATAATGGTAATTTTTCGGAAAATGAGTTCTCTCATTCACCAAAAGAAAGAGCTG
Source organism: Alphaproteobacteria bacterium (assembly GCA_045639065.1). GTDB lineage: Bacteria > Pseudomonadota > Alphaproteobacteria > RF32 > CAG-239 > CAZU01. Next base: position 96,371 of record JAZUCK010000017.1, read on the forward strand.
AAATGATATATGAAGCCATCACAACAAAGAATGAGGATGGAAGCTATAAATATAATAACCTTTACTTTACAGGAGGTTCTAATACAGAAGATGTTATATTTGAACTTGATAAACTTTGTAAGGAGAAAGGCCATCTACCTCAAAGAAAAGATGATTTGAGAACCTATGGTTTTTCTGATGCAACGCAATTACATCACTATCTTGGACAAAGAGGAATTTCAACACCAATTTATTATTCAAAAGGAATACCCTCTTTAATAGTGGATTTGGAAGCAAAAACATCTGTAAATACAGAATTTGAACTTTTTGCTGTTAATGAACATGCGAGTAAAATTGAGAATATTAGTGGTTATATGCAGCCAGGCAATCAAGCACAAGTTGAGGATAGAATGTCGCATCAAACAGCATTATTTGATGATGAAGCTAAACATAATTTTATGGTTGTTGAGTTTGGTAGTGTAGAAGCTGTAAATGCTTTTTTATTAACAAGTGAAAAATTTAAGGATAAACAAGTAAGTTTATTGTTATCAAAAGATACCAATCAAGAAGCCATAGCATTATTAAAGGAAAAGAGTGATTTTCCTATATTTACAGGGATGCCAGTAGGGCATGGTGATGAAACAAGAAGAGGAAAAGGAATTGCTTTATTTTCAAGTGCAAAACTAACAAAAACAGATAAAGGATATTCTTTAATAACAACAGATAAAGCTGATGATAAGGTAAAAGAGTTAAATATTCAGAAGCGTCGTTCTACAATTAAAACAAATGGTGGAAACGAAACAATGGCTATTTTATCTTTTATTAATGGAAGTGCTGGTGCTGTTTTTGATAATTTGGACAATATTCAGTCAAATAGCAGTATGTTATCAATTAAAATCCCCAGTTCAGAAACTGATAATGTAATTCAAACAATGGAAATGTCTATTAAAAAACTTTATGAAAAAGGTGTTATAAATCCTGAAACTATTAAAGATATTAATTTTATTTGTGAAAATTGTAATACTGAGGATAAAGAAATTAAAAAACGTTTAACAGATTTTAAAGAAAGATATTTACCTAAAATAGAAAGTATAAGATTAAATGAAAAAGATATTATTTCTACTAAAAATAATGAAGCAAATAAGTTGATGGCATTAAGAGGAATTTCTCCTTCTACCAAAGCACCATATAAACCGAAAGAAATTACTATTAATCCAAATACACTACGTTTATATCAAGATAAAAAACAGAATAGTTAATTCCTAAACCTCAACCACCGAATAACAACCATTAAAATACTTCACAACAGCGAAGTTTCTTTTATTAAGGGCTTGGAATACTACAATCCAATCCCAATGATTATTAAAAACTACTACTCCGTCTTTTTTCATATATGCGTATTTCTTATTAAATGTCATCAACTGATGATATGCTCTTGTTAATTCCATTTATTGACCTTTACAAATATGACAATATTCTTTTGGTAAGAATGCGTTGCCCTTTATCTATCAGATAATAAAGATTACGGTTTATTGCTTGTTTGTTGTCAAATTCCTCATAAAGCGAATACAACTCATTTAGATTTTGTAATAAGTTATGAATTGCATTGATTGCCGGTTTTCGTGATTCACATATTATCATACCCATATAATCTTGTGATTTATTCAAAAACTCTTTGGAAAATTGATGTTGTGATTTTATGATACCTAATTTTTTAAGATACAAATAGCACTTCTTCATATATTCGGTATCTTCATTTATTTGCTCATATTCATATTTTTGAGTGCGTTGTTTTCTTATTTCATTATTGTTTTGCTCTTTTTCATCATTTAAAGCCGCTTTTTTTGACTCTGTGGAGTCTTTTTCTAATTCTGTGTCTATTTGTTTGTTTTTATCTCGTAATGCCTTTATTCGCTCTTTAAATCCATTTATTATAAAATCCATTGTTTCGCCTTTTGTTTCGTATCTATTTATCAATTAAATTTTGTAATTACTTGTTGTATAACTATTGAAAATATTGATTAGAGGCTGAACTTGTTTCACTCGTTCATCCTAAACTACGCAATCAAAGATTGCTTGTTTCATTTTTTTTATTGAGAAGTTTTGATTATTTAATTTATTTCAGTATTTTCGTTAGATTTGCTCTTTTTACCCAACTTGCGAGGGTAAAAAGAAATATAGCATTTCCGTTGAGTTTGCTTTCTTGTTTCGGTTATAGTAGATTTTTTCTACAACTCGCACACCGCCAATACGAGCTTTCCACCTGCTTTTCGGTTGGCACATTATAAAATCCAAACAAGAACTAAATTTTATAATGCCGAGGTTGTCAAGGAGCACAGACATAGCCTCATTTTTCTAACTGACATCATCAGCCGCGTCCTATTTATATTCCGCCGACCGCCTTTGGAGGGGTTTCTTTGCGGTGCTTACTCCAATGGATAAGACTTCGTAGGTTTTCAGTTCGTGCTCTGCGTGAGAGTGCTTATAAAAAAGCCTGTTTCCCCGTTTTTATGACATAGATTAAATATCTATGATTGGAATGTTATATATATTTATCGGCGAGCGATTAAAATGTGTAATTGAAAAAAAAGTCCTTGGCATTTTTTTTATTAAAGAGTATTACAAGAGGGTGTTACAAAAGTGAAAAATGGAAAATTTGAAAAAAGTGATTTTTGGGCTTTTTCAAGGTGTTATACGAGGGTTGGGGAATTGTCTCACCCTCTCCGCCAATAAAAAAATACCCACTCGCAGAAGTGGGTATTTTTTTATTTTGCGGAAGGTAGAGATTTGAACTCACGGGAAGTGAGTTCGACCACAAACGAAAGGCGGACGGGAGTACGCCGGTCAGCTTCAGCTGATGAGTGCAGGGGCAACTCGAGGCTTTAATGCCGAGAGTAATCGAACCCTCGAAGCCCCCACTCGCAGAAGTGGGTATTTTTTTATTTTGCGGAAGGTAGAGATTTGAACTCACGGGAAGTGAGTTCGACTTAAACTTCGCTTTCAGCTTGTTTTCGTCGGGGTGAGCTTTCTTGCTCATAAGCTCGCTTTTATTAAATAGTTTAGTAATATAACTTTACAGCGTATAAAATTGCTAAATGAGCAGGGTAGTATGCATAAAATAGCCACCAAGGTCTTAGAAAACGTGTTGATTTATTCGATTTGGTTAAAGGAAGTAAAAATATAGAGCTTATGAGAGTAGATATCAAAGAAGCCCAAACAGAGATATGTAAATTCATAATAAAGGCGAGTAATAAGGTTAAAAAGCCATAGATTTTGTATTTGGTTTTGAACCATCCATACATGCTTAGGATATATAAAAGTCCAGATAGGTCATAGTCTGTTAAGAAAGACAGTATGGCAGAAAAAGAAAGAATATATATTATAGCTACATATTTAGTGATATTTTGCCAAAAGATAGATGCTTTGCTAATCATATAGATTGTTGTGACACCTAACAAAAGAGTCCAAAAAATATTGAGAGGTAGTACGTTTCCTATTTGATATTTAAATGGTATTAATATAAATGAGCTAGCAACGGCAAATATTGATAATCGAGAAATGTATTTTTTGAATAAATCTTTTTGGCTTAGGTTGAATGCAAGCAAAAATACAAAAATCGGAAAACTCAGACGGCCGATAAGACGCAATAAAGTGACGAACGATGGTCCCATAACATAGCCGAAATGATCTATGGTCATGGTTAAAATAGCTATGATTTTTAAGATATCTTGATTTATAGGAATATTGATTATTTTTTTCATGTGTTATAGCATATTAAAGTTATATTTGATTTTTAGAATAAATATAAATAGTTCATAAAAGGTAAAAAAATGAAGGTTGTTAATATAAACGGGCCGATAAATTCGGGAAAATCGACAGTTTCTAAGTTGTTGGTTAAAAAGTTGGATAATGCATTATTTATTGAAGTAGATGATTTGTTATCTGATGAGGAACAGGAACTTTTGGGACTTCATATGGAAGAGGGTTGGAAAGAACGTACAGACCGTTTATATAAGTTGGTTAATGAATATAAGAAAACAAAGCAATATGGTGTAATAGTTTTTGCTTATCCGATAAGTGAAAATTTATATGACGAATGGAAAACTTTTGAAGATGAAACAACATTGTTTGTCAATATTACTCTGGCGCCGAGTTTGGAAGTTTGTCTTACAAACAGAGGACAAAGGGAACTTGCGGGTTGGGAAATAAGCAGGATTAAACAAATGTATGATGAGGGATATCATAACAGAGAATTTGCTGATTTGATTATTGATAATTCGAATCAAACATCTCAAGAAACGGTTGATGAAATTTTAGATTTTTTAAGTGATATAAAAAAAGCCCACTCCTTTTAACAAAGGATGTGAGCTTAGAATTTTAATCAACTTCTTCAATTTCTTCTGTTATTTCAAAAAAGTGGAAATAGCCGAAGGTCATTATGAGAAGCGCCATTTCATCTTCTGCAAATTCTGTTTCTTCGCCACTTATAACAGCTTCAACAATTTTTGATCGAGTGCGCTCGGCCAGATCTTCGTTGCAATACATATCAAACCTGAAGTTCCCAAAAGTAAAAATATGTTTAGCATAACCGTCAGATTTTCCATCTTCGGCAATGCAACATATTTTATACACTTTTTGTCCCAACTCATCAACGCTTGAGGCTATATGACCGTCCATGGTGATAATTTGACCGCAATAGTCGTTGTATAGCAAAGCATATCCTTTGTAATGCTCGTTTTCGTTTAAGACATTTTCTTGGCCGTATTTGCTAATTAATGTATCAACTTCGGATGCTTCATCTTCAAGATTGAAACGCATGGCTTGCTTTTCGGACATCTTTATTGCAACCATTTTTGTGCAATAACCCGGGTCGATATCGTGAGTAACCAGGTTTTCTTTGATGATTCTAAGCTTTTTACGTTGTACGTTGACGTTTTTGACGATGCTTTTATATCTGTTTCCTAGAATTTGCCTCAAAGCATTATCTTCGGATTTGGTAATCTCGACAGAATTGTTTTCAAGAACACTTTTGATGATTTTTTGCCGAAGTCCTTCAGCTTCTTCTTGTAGCAGATACTTTTCAAAAGCCAATGTTCCAAGTGTAAGAACAGATTTTAATTCTCCGAGTGTTTCCTTACCTTTTTCAGTGCGGTATACGCCACGATAGGTGGTAATAATAACATCTCTTGGAACACTGCTTAACAAAGGATACTTAGAATGCTCCTCCGGTGTTTCTTTTCTAAAATAACCGGATATGTATGCGATACAGTTTGAAATCCCGTTGTTAAATAGTACGTAGCCTTCATATGGCTCACCTTCTTTAAGTTCTTCTTGGGCGTACTTCGCACGTAGTACACCATAAGAGGAACGTTCATCGACGAAGGAATAGTTTAATGCCTGCTCTCGTGTAAGCTTGATTGCTTTGAATCTATTAACAGTAAACGGCAATAAAAGATTGGTCGCAAGGGCGGCCTCAGAAATTTTAATTTTTCTCATATTTTTGTAATTTGATATTTATAATATTCATAATAGATTTGTCGATGCAAATTTATTATGAATTTTGAAATTTGGCAAGAAAAATTTGCCTAATCGGTGCGGTGATAAATTGTTTCATAACCTTCATCATCGCTAAGCGGGGTAAATTTTTTTAGGCGATCGTTGAAGCATGATTCATCAATATATAGTTCGTCGGGGTTGTTTTGTGTGCGGGTAAGAACACGAGATTTGGCAATTTCAATATCGCAAACAAGAGCATGAAAATATACTTTATCGGTTAGAGATTTTGCCCAGGAATAATATTCATGACGAGTTTCTTTGTCCCAAAATCCAAAATCTAAAATGACGTTGTTACCTTTAGCTATTTCTTTTTGAGTTTCTTTTTTGATGTATTGGGTAACTTCTTCGTAGCATTTGGCGAAGTTATCGGGTGTGCGTCCATGACGGGCAAGCATTATTTCGTCATGAGTAAAGCGAACTGCAGGAAGCGAGATTTCTAATTGTTTGGCTAAAGTAGTTTTGCCGAATCCCATAAAACCGTGTATAAGATGAATTTCCGCATTCATGATTTTTTCTCCGCAATATGTTGTTTTTTATAGATTATTGATAAAAAAATATTTTGACAATAAAAAAATTGTTGACAAGGAATGTTTTTAGAACATAATAAGAACAAATAAAAGAACATAATAAGAACAAAGCGAGTCGGGGAGATTTTTTATGATGATGACAAATGTTAGAGAAAACTTGGTTGTAGGTGGTGTTTTCGGTTGTTTAATCGGAAGTTTGTTTTTAGCGTTTGGCGGTATCAGCAACTTTTTGTGCGAAATGTTGTTTTGGAGTTTTGTGAGTTATGTGGGGATTACTTATTTTGAGTTTATTCCTAATTTTGTTAAAGTTTTAGTAAAAAGATATTCGGCAACAGCTTATTATTTAAGCTATCTGTCTTGGGTGCCTTTGGCTGTGGGCGGAGCAGTGGTAGTGTTTTTGACCAGTTTGCTTTTTGTTGACTATGATATCAAAGAATTGAGCTGCTTGTTAAAATCTGCCAAGATTTCATTATCAATAATGATGTTTGGTTCGGTAATGATTGCTTATGTTAAAAAGTCGGATAGAGTAAAGTTAGTATTTGGAATTTAAAACGGCAAAGCCGAGGGTGGTTAGTCCTCGGCTTTGGCGCGGTTATTCAGGATGTGGGCAATTTTTCCCTCTCCTGATGAAAAGTATTTGGCGATATCGTCGATAGATATCGTGTAACCATCCAGATACTCCAATGTTCCCAAGGGGTTTGTTTCATCTGTCATGGTCCTACCCGTCCAGTTCTCTAAGCTTTCGATTAGGGATATTAGGTGGGTTCGGAAAATCTGTTGACCGTCAATAGTGGTCTTCGGACCAACCAAAGCCTCTTTGTAAAAAAATCGAAGCACTTCATCCTTAGAAATGCAGGGGTGTTTCTTAAGGGCTTCCAACACCTGTTCATAGGTGATGGTTTTATCGGTTACAAATGCATTTTTGATTGCATTTAAATCTTTGTAGGGAACGTTTTTCCCTAAGGTTTTGTTTGCTAAACAGACCATTTCTGATAAGCTTTGGCAAGGTTGTTTTATACACATAATAAATAATTTTAATGGCGGAGGTGCGTCTGAGTTCGTTTACACATGCCGGGTTTATATAATTTGTATTTAATTGGTAAATTGTATTTTTTGTGGGAGAACAAATAGCATAAAAAGAATATTAAAGCAAGAATTTTTTACTCTTGACTTAAGATAAAGAGTGGTATTTGATTTTTGTAGTTAAAATTTATGGAGAAAGTGTATGTGTCAGACTAAATATTCCAAAAGATCATATAAATTGATGAAGGCTTTTCAACAAGATGAGCTTAACAGTGCGGCGATTTACGCTCATTTTGCTCATTGTGATAAAGATAAAAAGAATTGCCAAATTTTACAACAAATTGCCAATGATGAGGCTCATCACGCAACAGTTTGGAAAAAATATACCGGTAAGAATATGAAACCTAATATGTTTAAGGTTTGGTGGTTTAGAATATTGACCTATTTGTTGGGTTATACTTTTGTGATTAAGCTTTTGGAACTTCATGAGTATGAGGGAATTAAAGGTCTGGAAGAATTGAAAAAAGAAGTACCGGAAGTTGAAGATATTATAAATGACGAGAAAAAACACGAAAAACAACTTATCGAAATGCTTGATGAAGAAAGGTTGAATTATATCGGGGCAATGGTGCTGGGATTAAATGACGCATTGGTCGAGTTGACAGGTGCAATTGCCGGTTTGACCTTTGTGTTGATGAACACAACTTTGATTGCGATGTCGGGCGTTATTACCGGTATTGCGGCAACTTTATCAATGGCAGCATCAAATTATTTGGCCGAGCGAGCCGACGGCAATCCGAATGCATTGAAAGCCAGCTTTTATACCGGAATTGCTTATTTGATAACGGTAGTGTGTTTGGTAATGCCTTATTTGTTGTTTCCAAATGAGATGTTTTTGTGGGCACTTATTTGTATGATTGCGATTGTGGTATTGTTGGTGTTTGTATTCAACTTTTATATTGCCACAGTCAGATCAGAACCGTTTTTGCCCAAATTTATCGAAATGTCGGCAATCAGCCTGTCGGTTGCCTTGATTTCTTTCTTAATCGGCTTGGCAGCAAAAACGTTTTTCGGAATAGAGGTTTAAGATGAATAAAATTAAATTTGCAATTTTTGATGTAGGAAACGTTTGTTACCCTTATACATTGGACTTTTTAAACGAATATTGTATGAAAATGAGCAAAAGTCCGAATAGCCTGAAAGAAAAAGGTGGGGTTAAAAAATTTGATTATAAGCCTTTTATGAAAGGTGATGTTGACTGGGAGCAATTTTGCCAAGATATGTGCAAGTATTGTGATATTGATTATTCGAAAAAAGTTGCTATCGAATTTAATAAACAGATGCACAAAGGGGTAGGCGAGTTTTATCCCGAAACATTGGAAACAATGGATTTTTTAAAAAGACAAAATGTTAGAATTTGTTTGTTATCCAATGCATTGCCAAATTTAGAAGGTACCGGCGGTATGTTGGTTGATGATGACAAAAGATTTACTTCGTTTAGGCTGAAAAGGTTAAAGCCAGATGTTGAAATTTATAAAGATGTTTTGAAAAAATTGGGTGCAAACCCACAGGAAGTAATATTTGTTGATGATAAAAAAGCAAATGTTGAAGCTGCAAATTCTATCGGTATAAAGGGTATTGTTTATAAGCAAAAAAATATCTTAGCCGATGTAAAAAATGTTGTGCAAGCAAACGGTATTGCCGTGGTAAATGATAATCAAAGATAGTTTTTTTATTGGTCAACTGTTGTAAAAGACTTTTTTCCCTCTTATTTTATGATGGATAAGAGGGAGTTTTTTTGATGAAAATATATGTAAATGATAAAATGCAAAAGGGCTATGTTTATGAAACAACCGAACCGGAGGGAATAAATTTTGCCAAAGGTTTTGAGCCGGAATTGACACCTAAGCAAATGCTTATGTTGGGGGTTTTTGAAGGGCATTATTTGAATGATTGTAAGGCTGAGTTCCCGTCAAGTTGGTTCGAGGGTGCTAAGCTTTCGCCGGAAAAAGCAGATGTAAGTAAAAATTGTTTTGGAGTAAAGTCCAGACAAGATTTGGATATTTGGCGAAAAAAGGGGTGGATTATTGCCCCTGATGTCAGAGGGTGGTTTCAATGGTATTGTCGTTATTATATGGGACGCAGAATTGACGGGGTTGATAAAATTCAGATTAAAAGGTGGAAGGCTTTTCGACGACATAAAGTTCAGTTAGAGCGTAATTGTGCAATGATGGATTTTGAGTGTCGAAAAAAACAACGCCAAGCTTTGCTTCAATGGGCATATAATCCGTTTTTTTAGAGATTTGTTATTGTTGCCAATGAAACTTAATATTGTTTTCATAGGCAGAATGTAGTATTTGGATGATATAAATTAAGTATACTGTCAGTGTTGCAATAAGGTATGGTAGTAATATTTGTTTTATTATTCTTCTATCACTTAGATTATGTTTAAATAGTTTTTTTGAAGAATATTTTTATTATAAGAAAATAACCGCCAAAATAAAATATACATAAAAAGAAAAGATTAGGAAAAAATGGTAATATATTTTGACCGTGTAAAGCAAATAAAATAGTTGTAAGAACAACAATTATCGTATTTAGAAGTAACTTTAATGATTTATAAAAAATATCAATATTTTTGCCTTTTTGCGATCCATTATTATCATTTTTTCCTCGAATCTGTCTTTTTAGTTTATCTAAGTCCAAGTTTTTTTAACAGTTCTTGTAACCAATCAGGTATTTCACTTCCTGCGTAATCGTATAATATGCGGGCACTATTTCCTATACCTCGTCCAAGAGCTTTGTTTCCGGCACTATATCCAAGAGCATTTCCAGCACCAATGGTTGCCATGTTTTCAGGCACTTCGTCTAAATTATTGCTGTATCCGGCGGTAGCAATACCGGTATTTGTTATGGCATTATATATTCTATTTTGATTATGTCTAGACAGAGGAGCGGATTTTGATGAATTAAAAAGTTTTATCGGTGAAGTTACGGCTCCTATTGTTTCGGCAGTGTGATATAATGTCGGATTATTTTGTTGCAATTGTTTGTTCATATTTCTGACAGCATCTCATCCGGTTTGATAGTTGTTTGCGTTACCGCTTAATAAGGCGGTTGCTCCGCCGGCAAGTTCATCAAAGTTTCCTAAGGTTGCTCCATTTGTATATCCGACGGTTGCGGTTGTGGTTATATCAGCAATTTTGTTTCCTATATTTTTTACATTATTCCACAATGATGATTCGGTGTTTGCATTGTTATTGGTTGTTTGAGTGTTTGGGACTGAATTGTTTGAGAAAGAATTTTTGTATTTTTCTTCAAGCCTTTTCATTTCTTCCAAATCAAATCTTGTTTGTAATTCATTTCTTAAATTCATATTTGAGTAATTTGGATTGGTGATATATTTATTTTGAAGTTCTTTTAGTCGTCTCAATTCCCTTTCTTTTTCAAGCTCATCTAGAATTGACAGGTAATTTGATTTTGTCATGTTATGTTCCTTATATAAAAAACTCCTTTGAGACACATCTCAAAGGAGTAAAGTTGATAAAAAAATGGTGAAGAAATTTGAATTCACTTCTTCACCATAGCCACTTTTGTAATGTGACTTGACGCATTTGTCAATAATGGGATGAAAAAATATTTTATTTTGCTATAATTTTTAAGATTAAAAGATATATATGATTATAAAGGTACAAAGATGTTATTATTGTTATTGTGAAAAGAGGTAAAATTATGTATTTTATTTTTTTTCTGATATTTATGTAATATAGATATAATTTTTTCTTAAAAACAATTCTCATAAAAATGCTATATCCGCCAAAAATGTATAAAATCCATATAAAAACAACAAAGGGAATTTTTGTGTCAGGGTATTTAAAAAACATATTGCAAGTTATGGGTATTATCATAATTGATAGTATGCCTATGATAATATTTAGCACTAAATCTATTGATTTATATAAGAAAATAAGTTGCTTTGCCTTTTTGCGATCCATTATTATCATTTTTTCCTCGAATCCGTTTTTTATAAAAGGCGGGGATTTATCCTCGCCTTTTTTAAGTTGGAGTTTAGTAGTGATTATTCATCATCACCGATGGTGTCGCCACCAATCATTTCGGCGCTCAAATGGCCGGCTTCAGCTTTAATCTTGTTTTCAATCTCGAGGGCAACTTCAGGATGATCACGTAAAAATGTTTTGGCATTTTCACGGCCTTGTCCGATTTTGTCACCATTGTATGAGAACCATGCACCCGATTTTTCGACAACTCCGGCTTTAACACCAAGGTCAACAATTTCGCCGGTCTTGGAAATTCCTTCGCCGTACATGATGTCGAAATCAACAACCTTAAACGGAGGCGCAACTTTGTTTTTAACAATTTTAACTCTGGTTTGTGAGCCGATAATGTCTTCTTTGTCTTTGATTTTGCCGATTGAACGGATATCAATACGAACTGAAGCGTAGAACTTCAAAGCATTACCATCGGTGGTGGTTTCGGGGTTGCCGAACATAACACCGATTTTCATTCTGATTTGGTTGATGAAAATTACCAAAGTGTTGGAACGAGCGATAGTTGATGTTAATTTACGCAAAGCTTGTGACATAAGGCGAGCTTGTAAACCCATATGTGAATCACCCATTTCGCCTTCGAGTTCTGCCTTTGGAACAAGAGCAGCGACAGAGTCAACAACCAATACATCAATAGCACCGGAGCGTACTAAAGTGTCGGTAATTTCCAAAGCTTGTTCGCCGGCATCGGGTTGAGAAATGAGCAAGTTTTCTAAATCGACACCGATTTTTTTAGCATATGACGGGTCAAGAGCGTGTTCGGCATCGATAAAGGCACAAGTTCCGCCGTTTTTTTGAGCTTGGGCAATAACACTTAAGGCAAGAGTTGTTTTACCCGAGCTTTCCGGACCATATATTTCGATAATACGTCCTCTTGGAAGTCCGCCGATACCCAAAGCCATATCAAGACCGAGTGAGCCGGTGGGGATTCCTTCTATATCTACATGGGCACTGTCTTGTCCCATTCTCATAATCGAGCCTTTACCGAAAGCCTTTTCAATTTGGCTTAGGGCGGCGTCAAGTGCTTTATCTTTATCCATTGTTTACTCCGTTCGTTAAAAAAAGTTTTCAAAAATAGAATCGATACTATAAGTATAATGTTCTATTTATGTTCTTTTTGCAAGAACTTTTTTTGATAATTTTTTCTTCTTTGATAATGATGGTGTTTACCTGTTGAATTTTCGTTGTTTTTTTCTTCTTCAGTTTCTTTGTATTCGCCCAAGGCTGCGGTTATGGCGGCACCGAAAATTACTACTGCCCATGTGAAGTATAGCCAAACCAGAAGTACCGGAATGGCCGCTAAGGCACCATAAAGTGTAGTATAGGCAACTGATGAGGCAATAAATGTTCCGAAGAATTTACGCATAATGAAAAATGCAACCGATGCTAAAACAGCACCGACAAAGGCGTGAGCAAATTTTACTTTTTTGTTCGGGACAAGAATATAGACCATCATTAACGAGCCCAATGTGAGCAGGTTAGGTAACATTGTTGATAAGAAATAGTCTGTTCCCATGCTTTCGGGCATAAATTTTTGTAATGTGTAGAAGTAGCTTCTTAAAGAAAAACCGACACCGTACAAAAGAGGGCCTAAGGTGATGATTGTCCAATATAATGTAATTTTAGTTTTGATGCTGCGGGGTTTATATACTTTGAAAATGTAGTTAAATGAATTTTCAATAGTTGAGAGCAACAAAATGGCAGTTACAGCAATACCTACGACACCGACAGTGGTAAGTTTGGCCGTGGCAGATATAAATTCGTTGAAATACGCACTTATTTCTTTACTGATTGAGGGCATTAAATTTTGTACGATAGTATCTTGCAATTGCGCCCTTATTTCATTAAACACAGGAAAAGCAGAAAAAACTGCAAGACCGATAGCAATAAGCGGGACAAGGGCTATAAGTGAGGTATAGCTTAAAGATGAGGCAACACGTAAAATGTTGTCTGTTTGAATGCGAGATATTACAAATCTGCTTAATTTAACAGTATTAGTGTAAATCGGTTTAATTTTATCAAGGTTAATATTCATATTTGTTCCATTGTGCTTTAAAAAGATGTTTACAAATTATGACAAATTTTATAAAAGTTTGTATTGAAAAGCAAGAGAGTAAAAACTCTGTTGTGTATTGTGTGTGTTTATTTTAATTATAAGGAATAATATTTATGTCAAAACTTTTGATGGAAGGTAAAAAGGGCTTAATTATGGGATTGGCTAATGATAAGTCAATCGCATGGGGTATTGCTCAGGCATTGAATGAGCAAGGTGCTCAGTTGGCTATTTCTTACCAAAATGAAGCTTTGGAAAAACGTGTTCATCCTTTGGCTCAACAATTGGATAAAGAGCCCTTATTGATTAAATGTGATGTGTCTGATAGCGAAAGTGTTAAGGCCTGTTTTGAAGAATTGGGCAAAAAATGGGGCAAAATCGACTTTTTGGTTCACGCTATAGGTTTTTCGGATAAGAATCAGCTTCGCGGTCGTATGATTGATACCACTAAAGATAATTTTGAAATGACAATGAATATTTCTTGTTATTCGTTTATCGAAGCTTGTAAGTTTGCATCGCCTATTATGAATGAGGGCGGTTCAATCGTTACTTTGTCTTATATGGGTTCGGAAAGAGTTTTCCCGAACTACAATATTATGGGTGTGGCAAAAGCTGCTTTGGAAGCTTCGGTTCGTTATGCTGCTATGGATATGGGGCCGCAAAATGTCAGAGTAAACGCTATTTCTGCAGGCCCGATTAAGACATTGGCTGCTTCGGGAATTGGTGATTTCAGAAAAATTTTGCATTGGAATGAGTTGCATTCGGCTATGGAAAGAAATGTTACTCAAGAAGAAGTCGGAATGGCAACTTTGGGGCTTTTGTCTGCTTGCGGTTCGGGTATTACCGGTGAAGTTATTCACGTTGATAACGGATATCACATTCAAGGAATGTTGAAAGTAAGCCAAATCGAAAATACCATAAAGGCTTTGTCTGAATAAATTTGTATCAGAGCGTTAAGAGGAAAAATAAATGAGTATAGATGTAAGTACCGTTGATAAAATAGCTTTTTTATCTCGTTTGAAAATAGAAGATAATGTTAAAGAGGACACAAAAGAAGAATTTAACAAAATCATCCAATGGGTAGATCAGTTAAGAGAAGTTAATACCGAGGGAGTTAAAGAGCTCGTTTCGGTTAATGAAAACGGTATTCAATTGCGCGATGATGAGGTTACGCAAGGCCAGTGTTCTAAAGATATATTGGCTAATGCTCCTATGAAGGAGTACGGTTATTTTGCTGTACCAAAAGTTGTTGAATAATTGAGAATAAAGAGAGTTAAAAAATGACAGATTTAACAAAACTAACTATTGCTCAAGCTCGAGACGCTCTGAAACACAAAGAATTTACAGCTGTCGAACTGACAGAGGCTTATATTAAAAATATGGAAGCTAAACGCGATTTGAATGCGTATGTTTGCGAGACTGCCGACAAGGCTTTGGAACAAGCAAAAATAAGCCAAGAAAAAATCGAAAAAGGTTGCGGTGGTGATTTGGAAGGTGTTCCTTTGGGTGTTAAAGATTTGTTTTGTACCAAAGGAATTGAAACAACCGCTTGTTCTAACTTTTTGAAAGGGTTTGTTCCGCCGTATGAATCAACCGTTACGACAAAACTTCTTAATGCGGGAGCTAATTTTGTTGGTAAGCTTAATATGGATGAGTTTGCTATGGGCGGAAGTAACGAGACTTCGGCTTTCGGTCCGGTGGTAAATCCATGGAGTAAAGATGTTAAGCTTGTTGCCGGTGGTTCATCAGGCGGTTCAGCTGCAGCAGTTAGTGCGAGAATGTGTGCAGCTGCCACGGGTACCGATACCGGTGGTTCTATTCGTCAGCCTTCGGCTTTTTGCGGTGTTACCGGTATTAAGCCTACTTATGGACGTTGTTCTCGCTATGGTGTAATTGCGTTTGCCTCTTCATTAGACCAAGCTGGACCGATTGCCAAAGATGTGCGCGATTGTGCCATTATGCTTAAAAATATGGCTGGATATGATGCAAAAGATGCAACTTCGGCAAAAGTTGACGTTCCTGATTTTGAAAAGTTTTTATCCGGTGATATTAAAGGTATGAGAATCGGTATTCCTAAGGAATATCGTGTCGACGGACTTAATGAAGATGTGGCTTTGTATTGGGATAAGGCTGCTGAAATGTTAAAAGATAAGGGGGCTGAAATTGTTGAAGTTTCACTTCCTCATACTAAATATGCTTTGGCTACTTATTACATTATTGCGCCGGCTGAGGCTTCGAGTAATTTGGCAAGATATGACGGCTTGCGTTATGGTAACAGGGTTGACGGTAACAGTATTGATGAGATGTATATAAACTCTCGCACTCAAGGCTTCGGTAAGGAAGTTAAACGCCGTATTATGATAGGTACATACGTTTTGTCGGCCGGTTATTATGATGCTTATTTCTTAAAGGCGCAAAAAGTTCGTCGCCTTATCAGAGATGATTTTGTTAAAGCATTTGAAAAATGTGATGTTATTTTGACTCCGACCTCTCCTGTTTCGGCATTTCCTATCGGTGATAAGACAATGCAAGAAGATCCGATTGCTATGTGGCTTAATGATATTTATACCGTTTCGGTTTCGTTGGCAGGGTTGCCGGCAATGAGCTTGCCTATCGGTTTGGATAAAAAAGGTTTGCCTTTGGGTATGCAAATAATCGGTAAAGCATTTGATGAACAAAGCGTGTTTGAAGTTGCTTCGGCTTTGGAAAAACAGTCCGGATTTGAGGGAGTGAAGTAAGATGAGCGCATTGATACTAAAAGGTAAAAATAACGATTGGGAAATGATTTGCGGTCTTGAAATTCATTGCCAAATTATCTCAAAATCAAAAATTTATTCTCCTTCATCAACCGCATATGGCTCTGATGTAAACGAAAATGTGTCGTTTATTGACGTGGGTATGCCGGGAATGTTGCCGTCGTTGAATAAAGAGTGTGTGCGTCAATCCGTGAAAACCGGTTTGGGACTTAATGCCAAAGTTAATAAATATTCGGCTTTTGCTCGCAAAAACTATTTTTATGCCGATTTGCCGCAAGGTTATCAGATTACGCAAGACAAGTTTCCGATTGTCGGTGAGGGTGTGGTAAAAATTGAATTGGAAAACGGTGAAACCAAAGAAATCGGAATTGAACGCTTGCATATTGAACAAGACACCGCAAAATCTATTCACGATATTTCGCCGACTAAGACATTTATTGATTTTAATCGAGCCGGTGTGGGTTTGATGGAAATTGTTACTAAGCCGGATTTTCGTTCGCCGGAAGAAGTTGGTGCATTTTTAAGAAAAGTTCGTTCAATCGTGCGTTATTTAGGTACTTGTGACGGTAATATGGATGAAGGCTCAATGCGTTGTGATGCCAGTGTTTCTATTCGTCCGGTAGGGGAAACAGAATTTCGCCCACGTGCCGAGATTAAAAACGTTAACTCGGTTAAATTTGCTTGTCAGGCTGTGGAGTTTGAAGCAAATCGCCAGTTTGAGATTTATGAAAACGGCGGAACAATGGAACAAGAATCACGTCAGTTTGATCCGACAAGCGGTGAAACCAAGTTTATGCGCAAAAAAGAATATGCTCATGAATATCGCTATTTTCCTGAGCCTGATTTGTTGCCATTGATTTTGAGTGATGAATTTATCGAAGAAGTCAAAAAAGATATGGTTGAGCTTCCGGATGACAAGAAAGAGCGCTTTGTTAAAGAGCTCGGTTTGACAGCTTATGACGCCAAAGTTATTTGTGAATCAAAAGAAACAGCCGAATTTTTTGAAAAAGCGGCCAAGGGTCATGATGCTAAAAAAGTGGCTAACTGGATGATGGGCGACTTTTTTGCCATGCTTAATGAGAAAAAACTTACCTTGGAACAATCTCCCATTTCGGCTGAAAATTTGGGCGAGTTGGTCGAGCTTGTAACCTCAAATGTCATCAATGGCAAAACCGCCAAAGATGTGTTTGAAATTATGGCGGAAACAGGGGAAAATCCGACTAAAATCGTTGAAGAAAAAGGCCTAAAACAAGTTACCGACACCGGTGCAATCGAAAAGATAATTGATGAAATTATTGCAGCTAATCCGGATAATGTGGCTTCATATAAAGCCGGAAAAACCAATCTTATGGGTTGGTTCGTCGGTCAAGTTATGAAGGCATCTCAAGGAAAGGCTAATCCTGGGGTGGTAAATCAAATACTTGGAAAAAAACTCGTATAACAGCACATCTAGAGCGATTTTACAGAGTAGTCAAAAATTCACGTAGGTCTGTCTACGCTAAAATTTTTGCCTCTCCTAGAAATCGCTCTATCTGTACTATTCTCCGAGTTTTTTAACTCGTATAACAGCACATCTAAGAGCAATTTTACGTTCTTCCGCCCGCCTGCGCCTTGTGTTGAACCCCCTTTTATCGTGGCCTCAAATCGTCTCACCTCAGATTAAACAAAAAAACTACCACAAGGGTAGTTTTTTGTTTAATGGCGGATGAGGAGGGATTTGAACCCCCGATACGAGTTACCCCGTATTCACGATTTCGAGTCGCGCGCATTCAGCCGCTCTGCCACTCATCCATTAAATTTTATCAGTTAGGTATTATAATAATATCTAAGTTAATGAATGCACACGATAAAAATCTTTTCAAGATTTTTCGCGCGGATTGGCTGCGGTATTTTATACCTTCGCCGATCTTC
>JAZUCK010000018.1:0-139496 GCA_045639065.1 Alphaproteobacteria bacterium
AAAAATTAAATCCTTTGGTTGATTTTATAAAAAAAGAAATATTTGAAGAACAAAAAAAATTAGATAATCCTAATAATTACAAATATGAAAATTCTTTATGTAATTAACCTATAACATCATCTAAAAAGCTTTCAATTCCCTTATAAGCATAATCAATATAAGTTTTATCTTTAGCTGAATTATTTTTATAATAAATTCTAACTGTTGTCATACCTGTTTCTTTAGCAAATTCTAAGTTAGAATAACTATCATCAACAAATACACAATCTTCAGGATTTACGTTTATTTTTTTACAATATTCATAATAAACATCAGCACTTTCATTTTTCTTAAAAACACCAAAATCTTCAACCGAATAATATCTATCCTTAAAAAATTCATATAAACCAAGGTGTTTTAATATTTTTTCCGAAGCATATCTGTCGCTTGCCGTAAAAATATATTGTTCAGCATCAACTTTTTTAATTTTTTCCAAAAGATTATTATATGGAATTATCTTTTCAACAGGTTTTCTTTTATGATAAGCAATAAATAAATCCTGAGGATTTATACCATAATCTCTGTAAAAAATTTCACCACCATCACGATATATTTTGTAAGATAAGGTAACTAATTCTTTAACTTCTTCAATTTTCATATTAAGACCAAGATCATAAACCAATGCTTCAGCCATTGTAGTATCTAATATTTCGGCAAATTCATTTGTTTTGTTATATAATGTATCATCTAAATCATAAATAACTATTTTCTTGCCTAAAACCACGACAAAACTCCTGTTAAAGAATATTAAAAATCAATAAAATATAACAAAAAAAATAAAAAAAATCAATAAAAATCAAAATTTCCAAATAGGATTCTTTATTTTATTTTCTAAAAAATTATTATGCAATTCATCTAAATTATCTTCCCATTTAAAATCTCTAGGCTCTCTATATTTTTTATTATTATCAGATATTAAAATATTTTCTTTTTTATTTTCCTTTTTTCTATCAAGTAAAAGACTTGGTTCTTTTCCGCCTAATAATTCCAAATAAACTTCAGCCAATAATTCAGCATCAAGCAGAGCTCCGTGATAAGTTCTGGCACTATTATCAATTTCAAATCTTTTACACAAAGCATCAAGACTACATCTTGCACCGGGAAACATAGAACGGGCTATTTCTAGGGTATCTATACAATTATCCCATTCCATTTGAGGTTTAGAAAGTTGTTTTAATTCATAATTCAAGAAATTCATATCAAAAGTGGCATTATGAGCTACAAGCTTAGCATCACCAATAAATTCTAACCATTCATCAGCTACTTTATCAAATGTCGGATAATCTTTTAAAAATTCATAAGTAAGTCCGTGAACTTTTACAGCATCTTCCGGAACTTCTCTTTCAGGATTTATATATTGATGATATGTTTTTCCGGTTGGAATATGGTTTATTAACTCAACTGCACCTATTTCAATAAGTCTATCACCCTTATTATAATTAAAACCGGTTGTTTCAGTATCAAATACAATCTCTCTAACCATTATAAAATCCCAATATTTTCAATAAGTTCAATCAATTCAACTTTTAATAAATTTATTTTTTTATTTGTATCTATTACAATATCACACAAAAGTTTTTTATCACTATTTTTTATTTGAATATTATTTATTTTATCAAAATCTTCTGCTGATATATTATCTCTTTCCATAACTCTTTGTTTTTGAATTTCATAATCTACATCAGCTAATATTATAACATCACAATATTTATTCCAACCTTTTTCAAAAAGTAATGCAGCATCTAAAAAACAAATACAATTTTTTTTAGCATATTTAGTTATTGTTTTTCTTATCTTTTTATTCAAAAAAGGATATATTAAATTTTCTAGTTGTTCTAACTTATTTTTATCAGAAAAAACTATTTTTCTTAAAAATCTTTTATCAGCAACACCATTAACCACACTATTAAAAAATAAATTATTCAATTTATCTAAAAAATCTTTGTTATGATAAATTTTTCTAACCCAGCTATCTATATCAAAAACACTATACCCTAAATCTTTTACAATCTTGGCTAAAGTAGTCTTTCCACACCCGATAGAACCTGTAATTCCGACTAATTTCATTATAAATTCCGTATAATCAAAAACTTAAAAACCTTATCCACAAATACACTAAAATCTGTGTATAAATATCATGTATAAAAGATATTTCAAAATATATTACCAATATATAAAATAAAAGTTACAAAGTTATAAACATACCAATTTTATATAAACAACCTGTTGATATTTTTTTTGAAAAAAAATATAAAAAAAATGCTTTAAATAAATATAGTTAAGAAGATTCAAAATATTAACAAATTATTAAAATCAGGATTCTATAAATCTTATCAACAAGCAACATCTTGTGTAAAACTTTGTTATAAAAAAATAATCCACAATCATCACAATGATATACAAATAACAACAATATCTTTTAAATATATATATATTAGGCCCTTCGGGCTGTTAATAAAAATAATTGACTTTTTTCATTAAAACCAATATATAAATTTATGTAATTTATTCTAATTATATTTCCCAAAAAGGTAAACATGAATTTAAAAGATTTAAAACAAAAATCTCCTGCGGAGCTTTTAAATAAAGCCGAGGAGTTAAATATAGAAGATGCTTCTTCTATGCGTAAACAAGACCTTATGTTTGCAATACTAAAAAAGACAGTTGGCGAAGATGAAGCTATTACCGGTGAAGGTACAATTGAAGTAATGCAAGACGGTTTTGGTTTCTTACGTTCATCAGAATCAAATTATCTTGCCGGACCTGATGATATATATGTATCTCCGGCTCAAGTAAAAAGGTATGGATTAAGAACAGGTGATACTGTTGAAGGAGAAATCAGAGCTCCTAAAGAAAATGAAAAATATTTTGCTTTAGTTAGTGTAAATAAAATTAACTTTGATGATCCGGAAAAATCAAAATTGAGAGTTAATTTTGATAACTTAACTCCTTTATATCCTACCGAAAAATTGAATTTTGATATTATTTGTGGTGAAAAAGATTATACCACAAGAGTTATTGATTTAATATCTCCTCAAGGAAAAGGTCAACGCGGACTTATTGTTGCTCCTCCTCGTACAGGTAAAACAGTTATGTTGCAAAATATTGCTCATGCCATAGCTACAAATCACCCTGAATGTTATCTTATGGTTTTACTTATTGATGAAAGACCTGAAGAAGTTACAGATATGACTCGTTCTGTAAAAGGTGAAGTTATTTCATCAACTTTTGACGAACCTGCAACCAGACACGTTCAAGTAGCTGAAATGGTTATAGAAAAAGCAAAAAGACTTGTAGAAAATAAAAAAGATGTTGTTATTTTACTTGATTCTATTACTCGTCTTGGTCGTGCATATAATACGGTTATTCCTTCATCAGGTAAGGTTTTAACCGGTGGTGTTGATGCAAATGCTTTACAAAGACCTAAGAGACTTCTCGGTGCTGCTCGTAATATTGAAGAGGGCGGTTCTTTAACAATTATTGCTACAGCTTTGATTGATACAGGATCACGTATGGATGAAGTTATTTTTGAAGAATTTAAAGGAACAGGTAATTCAGAAATTATATTAGATAGAAAATTAACTGATAAACGCCTATTCCCGACTATTGATATAACTCGTTCAGGTACTCGTAAAGAAGAGCTTTTAGTTGATAAAGATATATTAACTAAAATGTGGGTACTACGTCGTGTACTTATGCAAATGGGTATTACCGACGGAATGGAATTTTTACTCGATAAACTAAGAGTTAGTAAAGATAATAATGACTTCTTTACAAATATGAATTCTTAACAAAAAACAAGCCCCGTAATAAACGGGGCTTATTTATATATTAGATTTTATTTAATACTACGCAATTTTTCTTCATCTATTAGTAAACGAGCATGTTTTTCGCTTTCAATTTTTATAGATTGCCAATTTTTCCAACCAGCCTCTTTAGCAACAAAATCAAGCATTTTAGAATGTTGTTTACCTGTTAACCTTTTTAGTTTTCTGGCTTTTTGTTTTAATATTTCTATATAAATTGTTGTAGCACTTTTTTGAAATTCTGGTAATCTTTCATATAACAGATTTATAAGTTCATCGGAAACAGATAAAAAATGTAATTCCTTATCGTTAAAAATACTTTTTAATTCTTTTACAAATAATTCTGAATTTTCATCGTGAATACTAGATACAACAAGACCATTAGAAAAAACTGCATATCTCGAAATATCAGGATTTGTTTCTTTATTTTGAAAATTCGGATTTATAACTGTCAGACAAGAATTATTATCAAAAAAGTGATTTATTTGATTATTTATATATTCTGATTTTTTATACTCTTCTAAAGATAAAAACCAATCAAAATCCTCGGCTTTTTTATACAAAGCATCAATATAATATTGCGGAACATATTCAACCTCAGATAAAATAAAATTATAGGAATATTCAAGCAATAATTTTCTTATATTTTCGCTTTTATTACTATTTACTACTTTTTTACAATTTTCTGAAACAAAAACTTTACCTCCGGCGAATATAGCCAAATCATTACGCAATTCAATAGGAAGAATTTCATTTTTTGATGCAGTCAATAATACATTATCATTAGCAAAGCACTCATCAATAAAATTACTGATAGAAGGTAGTTCTTCTACATATAAATCTGTTTTATAAGAATAGTTAATCATAGCTTGTTCTGTTATAAAACGAAGTAATTTATCATATATGAAAAAATCAACCTTAGTTAACGGGCAATATTCTCTTAAAACAGGCATATTATTTATTTTAAGCAGTTGGTAGATTCTCTGTAATTTTTGATAATCTTTTATATTAAAATTATCATCTTTAACGCAACAACGATGAATTAAAGTACCATCAGAAAAGTAGTGAAAATCAGGATTATATTTATTTATAAAAAGTTTTGAAGTTTTTGATAAAATACGGTTGTTATTAGAATTATGTTGCTTTTGCAAATTTTTTGCATGCAAAAAAGCATTCATTGATTCCAAAGGATTATATGTTAAACAAACGCTATTTTCCAACAAGCGAATAACATCTTCATGATTAAGGGAATTATTGATAGTATCAGTCATAGCACAAACTCCTTAGCGGGAATATAAACATTTGATGCCTGCCTGTCAAAAAATCCCTTTATAAAGAGTTTAAACTATACAAGATAAAAAGGTTATTCCATCCGGATTCGCCTTAGGGCAGGCAACAAGCACTAACCGATGCTCTAAGGCTGATTATATCACTTTTACAAAAGCGAGTCAATAATAATAAATTTTTTAAGTTAAGACATTACTTAAAATAAATTTTTCAACATCTCGCATATCTTCAAAAATATTTTTAATACCTAAATTTTTTATATCATCTAAAAAGTAATTTTTACTATATTTTACAAAAGCAACCGGTGTCATTTTTGCTTTTAGGGCAGCAGTTAATCCGGCAACAGAATCTTCTATAACTATACAATCTTGAGGTTTATATCCCATTTTTTCGGCTGCCAATAAAAATATATCAGGTTCCGGTTTTCCTTTTTCAACCATATCAATTGTAAAAACTTTATCATCAGAAAAATATTTTTCAATACGTGCCGATTTTATTTTTTCTTTTGTTTTACTAAAAATTCCACCTGTACCTATACATTGTTTAATATTTGAGTTTTTGAATATATTTTCTATATAATCAGTTAAAATTAAACCACTTTTTATTTTTTTTATATCAGATATAAAAACATCTTTCCAAAAATCATCATCAATATCGGAGTTTATTTTTTTTAAAACGATTCCTGCTTCTTTATCACCCATACCACCGATATTTTTCATAATAGTATCCATGTCCCAATTAATTTTAAATTTTTCAGATAAAATATCTATTCTTGATTGAAGTAATAAACTTTCGGTATCGGCAATAACACCATCAAAATCCCAAATAACCAATTTTTCCATAAAATACTCCTAAAAAAAAGACCTCGTATAAAGCTCATAGAAAGATTTTTCAACGATTCTATGATAGATTTATTAAAAAACACTAAAAACCCGCTGTAGAGTCAAAAAAAACACCCTTTTTTATACTTGCAACATTTTTTGAATAATTTTATAACTCATTTTAAGAGGAATAAAAAATGACAAGACAAACAATATATGCTTTATCGACTGTTTATGGAAAATCCGGAGTTGCTGTTATAAGAATATCAGGAATATCAGCTATTAAAGCTATTGAAAAACTAACTGATATAAATATTGACAATATAAAACCACGTTATGCATATTTTACTAATATTTATGATAACAATAAAAATATACTCGATAAATCTCTTATAATGTATTTTAAGGCACCTTTTTCTTTTACGGGAGAAGATATTGTCGAATTTCAGATTCACGGTTCTAAGGCTGTAATATCATCTGTATTAGATAGTTTTTCTCAAATAGAAGATTTCAGACTTGCCGAACCGGGTGAATTTTCAAAACGTGCTTTTTATAATAATAAAATGGATTTAACCGAAGCAGAAGGTTTAGCAGATTTAATAGATGCCGAAACATCTGAACAACAAAAATATGCAATTCGCCAAATGGAAGGAAATTTGCGAGGTTTGTATGAAGGATGGCGTGAAACACTGCTTAAAGTATTAGCTCACTTGGAAGCTTATATTGATTTTCCTGACGAAGAACTACCCTCAGATATTATAGATAATATTCAAAACACTGTATTTAAAGTTAAAGAAGATATATCAAAACATCTTTCTGATGGTAATATAGGTGAAAGATTGCGTGACGGTTTCAGAGTGGTAATTCTCGGAGAACCAAACGCCGGTAAATCATCATTATTAAACGCTATTGCTAAAAGAGAAGCTGTTATTGTTTCTGATATAGAGGGAACAACCAGAGATGCAATAGATATACATCTCGATATAAACGGTTACCCTGTTATTTTTACCGATACGGCAGGTTTACGCACTACAGATGAACAAATAGAGCAAAAAGGTATTGAAATAGCTTATAAAAAAGCTAAAGATGCTGATATTATAGTATGTTTATTTGATGGATTAAAAAATATACCTCAAGAGTTTGAAAATATTAAAGAAAATCAAAAAATTTATGTGGCTAATAAAATAGATAAAATTGAAGATAAACAAAAAACAGAACTTTCAAATAAAGGATATTTACTTATATCTGCTAAACATAACCAAGGTATAGATGCCCTGCTCCAAACTATAAGTTCTAAAATAAAAGATAAATTTACATCATCTTCAGGTGCTTTAATTACTCGCCAAAGATATAGAGAAGCTTTATATAACACAATAAATTATTTGTCAGAATTTGGTTTTGATAAAGAAATAGAACTTTCTGCCGAAGATATAAGACTTGCTTGTCGCGAAATAGGAAAAATAACCGGCAGAATAGAAGTTGATGAGATATTGGATAAAATATTCGGATCATTTTGTATAGGTAAATAAAATGGAAAAACAATATGATGTTATAGTTGTTGGTGGTGGACACGCAGGTTGTGAAGCAGCTTCTGCTTCTGCTCGTATGGGTGTAAAAACAGCTCTTATAACCCATAAAATATCAACTATTGGTGAGATGTCATGTAATCCGGCAATAGGCGGACTTGGAAAAGGTCATTTAGTCAGAGAAATAGATGCTCTTGACGGTCTTATGGGAAAAGTTATCGATAAAGCCGGTATCCAATTCAGAATGTTAAATGCTTCTAAAGGTCCGGCTGTAAGAGGTCCCAGAGCTCAAGCAGATAGAAAACTTTATAAAAAATATATGCTTGAAGAACTTCAAAAACAAGACAATTTAGATATTATAGAGGCTTCGGTCGAAGGAATTTTGTTTATTGATGATAAAATTAACGGTGTAATACTTGCTGACGAAACAAAAATATTATCAAAAACAGTGATTCTAACTTCAGGAACATTCTTAAATGGTATAATGTTTACCGGACATAAAACAACTATAGGTGGTCGAGTTAATGATGTAACATGTACCGGAATAACACCGTATTTAAAGCAAAAAGGACTTAATTTAGGTCGTCTAAAAACAGGAACCCCTGCCCGCTTAAACGGAAAAACAATAAATTGGGAAATTCTTGATAAACAAGAAGGTGATAAAGAATTAAAACCTTTTTCATTCTTAACCAAAGAAATAAATACACCTCAAATATCTTGTTATATTACTCATACAAATGAAGAAACTCATAAAATAATAAGAGATAATTTTGATAAATGCGCCCTATTCTCCGGTCTTATTACCGGTGTTGGCCCAAGATATTGTCCTAGTATTGAAGATAAGTTAGTAAAATTTGCTGATAGAACTTCACATCAAATATTTTTGGAACCCGAAGGTTTAGACACAGATGTTATCTATCCTAACGGTATATCAACATCTTTGCCGGCAGATGTTCAAGAAGCCTTTATTCACACTATGAAAGGATTAGAAAATGTTGAAATATTACAATATGCCTATGCTATTGAATACGACTATGTTGATCCGAAAGAGTTAAATAATAAGCTTGAATGTAAAAAAATACCCAATTTGTTTTTAGCTGGCCAAATAAATGGTACAACAGGATACGAAGAAGCTGGAGCTCAGGGTTTGGTTGCCGGTATAAATGCGGCCTTAAAATCACAAGATAGCGACAAAGATTTTGTAATAGATCGTTCAGAAGCTTATATAGGTGTGATGATAGATGATTTAATAACCAAAGGTGTTGACGAACCATATCGTATGTTTACATCTCGTTCAGAATACAGGTTATTTTTACGTTCCGATAATGCTGATGCACGCTTAACTGAAAAAGGTTATAATATAGGTTGTGTAAGTGATTTAAGATACAGTGTATTTAAAGATAAAAAACAACAAGTTGATAATTTTAGAGAAGAAAGTAATAATCTTTTTATATTACCGGCAGAACTTGAGCAATATGGGATAAATATCAAAAAAGATGGAATAAAACGTTCGTGTTTTAATGTTATGTCATACAATGATGTTTCACATGAAACAGTGATTCTTATATGGCCTCATCTAGCTGAAATTCCTTATGAAGTATATGAACAAATAGAGATAGAAGCAAAATATTCAGGTTATATAAAACGCCAACTGGCAGATATTGAAATATTCAAAAAAGATGAAAATCTTAAAATTAGAGAGGATGTTGATTATAATCTTATAGGCGGATTATCCAGAGAAATGACGGCTAAATTATCTGCAGTTCGCCCATCTACTATTGGAGAGGCTTCTCGAATACCGGGAGTTACCCCTGCCGCTATAACAGCATTATTAGGATATATAAAAAAATGAGTAATTATCCAACCGTAAGTCATGCAATAAATTTATGGCAAGAAAGTCTTTCCGGTATTGTATCCGGAACATCTGAGCAAATTCAGATTGAATATATATTTCACACTACCGGTGTTGCAGAAGCTGCTTATAAAATTGCTCAAAAATGTAATTTAGACCCTCAAAAAGCATATATTTTAGGTCTGTTACATGATTATGGAAAAATTCAAAACGAAAAACATACAGGAAAAGCACATTTTATCGTCGGTTATGATAAAATGAATAAAGAGGGTTTTTCAGATGTTGCAAATGTTTGCTTATCACACAGTTTCCCTTCAAAAGATTTTTCCTTTAGTGATTACACCTCATACAACATAAATGACCTTAAAAAAGCAAAAAAGATACTGTCCGAACGTGAATATGATGATTATGATCGTTTAATCCAATTATGCGATATGTTTTTCGAAGGAATGAATAGAGTATCTTATCAAGAAAGAATAGATGGTATTTGTAAAAGATATAATATTACAAAAGAACAAACAAAAGACTTAGACTACGGCGCTCAAATAAATAAAGAATATTTTGACAATTTGTGCTGCTGCGATATTTATGATATTCTTAATATAAAATATTAAAATCTTTTTAAGTATTTTTGCTTAATGTCTTCATTAAAGGAGATAATATATGCAAAAATTTAACCTTCATTGTCATACAAATTTTGGTGGTGTTTTTGACGGAAACAATACCGCCGAAGAAATGATTTCTTCATACGAGCAAAAAGGTTTTGAAACAATTGGAATAAGTAATCACTGTATATATAATAAATTTTTTGAAACAACGGCAAAGCTAAAAGATGATAATTATGCCGATATAAGCGCAATGTATTTTTATAATATTGACAAGCTTATAGATACGCATAAAAAATCCTTTGAATCTATTGATGAAGCAGCCTCAAAACATAAGATTAAAGTATTAAAAGGTTTTGAGATGGATTTTTTTATGTCAAAAGATTGGATAAAAGCTTTTGATAAAATAACAAAAGAATTAAAACCTGATTATATTATAGGAGCTACACATTTTTTAAGAAACAAAGATGAAAGCTTTTTATATAATTTATATTTTTTAAAACATATGAACTCCGAATATAAAAAAGAAATAGATGGTTTTGTTAGAAACTATTGGAAGAACGTAATAGAAGCAGTAAAAAGCGGTTGTTTTAATTTTATTGCTCATCCTGACTATTGTTGCCAATTTGGGTTAGGTGTAGGTAGCGAATGGGATGATTACAGGAGTGAGCTTATCGAAGCCCTTTATAAAACAAAAACAGCTTGTGAAATAAACACCAAGTGCCTGCGAACAACAGGAAATCCATCTCCAACATGGAATCTTATAAACGAAATGATAAAAAAAGAAATTCCCTTATTGATAAGTGATGATGCACACAGAATCGAAGACACAGGAGCTCTATTCGACGAGGTAGAACATAAATTAAAAGAATTTGACTGTAAAAAACGTTTTATTTCTTTATAATTTGATTCAAAAACAAGTGTTTAAGTAATTGATTTAAAATAATTTTTGTTGTGGTTGTAAAATGTGTTTATAACTATTATTTTTATGTTTTAAATTTTTTATAAAAAATATAAAAATAAATTATGAAAAAATTTACAGAAAAATATAATGTTTCATGTGAAACAATTGAAAAATTAAAAACTTACCAAGAGCTTCTTTTGGAGTGGCAAAAAAAGTTCAATTTAGTAAGTAATTCAAGCTTGCAAAATGTATGGGAAAGACATTTTGAGGATTCTGCTCAGTTGTTCGATTATATACCCGAAGACGCTGAAAGTCTTATTGATTTTGGTTCTGGCGCTGGATTTCCGGCAATGGTTATAGCTATAATGTCTGCAGAAAAAACACCGTATTTAAAAGTTACTATGGTTGAAAGTATAAAAAAGAAAACGCTGTATTTAAATGAAGTGGCCTTAAAAACAGGTGCAGATGTTGAAATAAAAAACGACAGAATCGAAAATTTACCCTTAAAAAAATACGACGTAATAACATCAAGAGCTATGGCGTCGTTGGTTGACTTATTAAAATACGCTTATCCTTTTTGTTCTGAAAAAACCGTGTGTTTGTTTCCAAAGGGTAAGAATTATTCACTAGAGCTTGCTGAAGCTCACAAAAAATGGCGATTCAAATGTTCTATAGAACAAAGTAAAGTGTCTGAAGAAGGAAAAATTTTAATTATAACAGATATAAAAAAGAAAAAGGAGAAAAGAAATGCCAAGAATTTTAGCCGTCGCTAATCGTAAAGGTGGTGTTGGTAAAACAACCACAACGGTTAATGTCGCAACAGCTATGGCTGCCGCAGGAAAAAAGGTGCTTGTTATTGATTTAGACCCTCAAGGTAATGCTTCAACATCAATGGGGGTGGATAAAAAAGGATCTATGCGTTCGTCTTATGATGTTTTATTAGGAAACGCTCGTCTTTCTGAAGCTGTTGTATGGACAGAAGTTCCTAATTTTTCCATCATACCCTCCTCTCCTGACCTCGCTGCTGCAGAAATAGAGCTTATAGAAATTGAAAAAAGAGAGTTTGCACTTAAAAGAGCTTTATATAAAGATGGTATAAACTATGATTATATACTTATTGACTGCCCTCCTTCATTAAGTTTGGTTACAATAAATGCTTTAGTTGCGGCTGATGCGGTAATTGTTCCGTTGCAATGCGAATTTTTAGCGTTGGAAGGAGTATCTGATTTAATTAGAAACATAAATACAATTAAAAAGAATTTTAATCCATCTTTAACGCTTCATGGCGTTGTTTTGACAATGTATGACAAGCGCAACAATTTAAGTCAAATGGTTGAAGATGATGTAAGAAATTTTTTTGGTAAAAAAGTTTATGATACGGTAATTCCAAGAAATGTTAAAATTTCTGAGGCTCCATCACATGGAAAACCGGTTTTGTTGTATGATTTCAAATGTCCCGGTTCTCAGGCTTATATTGGTTTAGCAAAAGAAGTATTAAAAAGAGAAAGAGAGTTAGTAGCATGAATGAAGAAATAAAAAAGAAAAAAAGCCTTGGCAGAGGTTTGGAAGCTCTTCTGGGTGAAATGAATGAAGATGTTTTGAATGATGAATTAAATCAGGTAAAATTAGGAGATGTTGCTCCTGTTAACGAAATATACGTCAGTTCATTCCAACCACGTAAAGATTTTGACGAAGATGCAATCAACTCATTAGCCTTGTCAATTAAAGAAAAAGGCGTTCTTCAACCTCTTATTGTCAGAAAAACAAATAAAGGATATGAGTTAATTGCCGGAGAAAGACGTTTAAGAGCATCTAAAATTGCCGGACTGACCGAGGTTCCTATTATTGTAAAAGACTTTTCAGATGGTGAAGTTTTAGAAATTGCTTTAGTTGAAAACTTACTTAGAGAAAATCTTTCTGCAATTGAAGAAGCTGAAGCGTATCAAAAGCTTATGGATGAATTTTCGCACACGCAAGAAAAAGTAGCTTCTGTGGTTGGTAAATCTCGCAGTTATATAGCAAATACGCTAAGATTGTTAACCTTGCCGGATGAAATAAAATTGCATATAACTGCCGGTAGATTAACCGCCGGTCACGCAAGATGTTTAGTAGGTTTGGATAACGCTTGTTTATTGGCTGAAAAAATAATTAAAGATGAATTAAGCGTGCGACAAGTTGAGGAAATTGTTGCAAAACAAAAAGAGGGTAAGACACAAGATATTGACAAAGAAGAAAAACTTGCTAAAAAGGAAGTAAATAACGATATAACAGATATAGAAAAAGCGCTAAACAAAAAACTTGGTCTAAGAATAAAAATAACTCAAAGTAAGCAAGGTGGAGGAAAGGTTGTGTTACAATATTCCTCAACTGCTGAGCTAGACATGATTATAGGTATCTTAGATCAGAAAAAGCAAATGGATTTAGCTGTTCAAAACACTGTATTTAAAGATGTTGAGGAACAGTCTCAGATCAAAAACGAAAAATTTTCGATTAAATTTGTAGAATAGAAAGGTAAAAAGATGACTATATTGGATAAAATGTTAGAAAACTGTGAAAAAGCAGGTTACGCTACAACAAAAAATGTTCAAAAAATAGCAAATGCAAAACAAATGATGTTTGGAGAAACTGAATGGCATCGTTGTCCTTGTGACGGACAAAATCCTGAGCGCTATTGTATTTCTGAGTTATGTCGTTCTGATATCGAACGAGACGGTGAGTGCCATTGTCATTGTTATTGCAAAAAAATAGGATAAACTTAAAACCCCGTATAATTAAATGCGGGGTTTTTTAATAATATATTTACTTAAGCTGTTTTAGACTGATGTCAATATTTATTAACCAATAAACAACAAAGAGAAGAGCTATGGGATTGATAAAAAGAGTTATATATGGAGCGATTGCTTTAATTTTCATTTTAATGGGTGGTTTTAGTGCGCAAAGTAATAGTTTAATTCTGCAATGTGGCGGTGTAGTAGGAATTATAATTGGTCTCGTGGTTTTATATGTTTTTGGAAAAATGGCTTGGCGAGCTATGGGGTGTATACCGTCTTTATTGGTTTTGATATTGATTACAATATTCGTTTTATATGCGATCGGCGGATTCTCAGGAGGAATAGGCAGTGTTGGTCAAAACATTCAAACTTATTTTGGTCGAGGAGTCGATTCTTCTGAGCAAGCCCTGTTAAACGCAAGCATAGAGCAAAATGCAGAGAGTATAGAAACTGAGGAAATAGAGCCTGTTGAGCCAAAAGACGAAAGCGGAATTATAAATCTTATAGGAGAAGATGAGCATCCTATTATACTTGAAAACTTTTTACCAAAACAAAAAGAAAAACAGGTTCAAGCCTTTAATCCGATGAATTATCCTGCAATAGAAGGTGTTTCGAGGGTTTTAACAGGAGATATTTTATCTTTAAGAGGAAGAACAGTAAAACTTTTTGGTGTTGCTGCTCCGGAAGTGTCTCAAACATGTGCTGATGATCAAGGAAGAGGTTATCGCTGTGGGCAACAAGCTTTATCATGGTTAAGGAGTTGGTTAGCTAACAATCCTTTAAGGTGTCATATTTTAGGTGAAGATAAAAAAGGTATTTTAACAGGTGTATGTATGTTGGGGCAATATGATATAGGTGCTGCTATAGTTAATGCCGGTTGGGCAGTTGCCGATACAAGACAGACACAAGTGTATTTAGTTTATCAAAACCAAGCATCGCAAAACAGAAGAGGTTTGTGGCAAGGTAAATTTTATATGCCGTGGGATTGGCAAAAAATAAAAGCAAGAAAGGCCAATATTAAAATTATAAAACCAAAAAATGCAAAGAAAAAATCTGCTTGGTCAAACCTCTTTTAAGTGAATAAAATGCAAAAAGAAATAATTTGTAAAACAGAAGACGATACTGTTGAATTAGCTAAAATTTTTGCAGAAAAAGCAAAAAAAGGAGATATTTTTGCTCTATACGGCACACTTGGAATGGGAAAAAGTGTTTTTGCCAGAGCTTTTATTCAATCTCTTTGTGATGTTGAAGATGTACCTAGCCCAACGTTTACATTAGTACAAACATATTCTTCTTCTAAAGGAGAAATATATCATTTTGATTTATACCGTCTAAAGCATCCGGACGAAGTTTTTGAACTTGGTTTTGAAGACGCTGTTCATAGCGGAATAAGCCTTATTGAATGGCCTGAAAACGCAGGGTGCTGGTTACCCAAAGATGTTATAAAGATAAACATTGTTTCACATGAAACAGGAAGGCTTTTTATTGTAGAAATCTCATCAGAAGAAAAAGAGTCAAGAATGGAGTGTATAAAATGAGTCTAAATATACACGCTACCTGCGTAAATATTGATTCTAAAGGGGTTTTAATTCTAGGAGATTCCGGAAGCGGTAAATCGGACATGGCTTTAAGACTTATAACTTTGTTTTCTGCAAAACTTGTAAGTGATGATCGAACAGATGTTTTTAATGATTCGGGAATTATAAAAGCAAAAGCCCCAAACACCTTAAAAGGATTGCTTGAAGTAAGAGGTGTTGGTATTGTAAAGCAAGAATACGAAAAAGAAACAAAAGTTGATTTGGTTATAAAATTAACAGATAACAAAATAGAAAGAATGCCGCTACCGCAAAGTTATAAAATTGAAGGTATTGAAATACCAATGTACTATATAAATCCTTTTGAATCATCAGCTCCATCAAAAATAGTAACAATATTAAGTTTGCTGTGAGGATTTAAAAATCGCGGTTGATTTATTACAACCGACAATCTAAAATAACAACAAATTATAATTTAATATAGGATATTTAACATGTTGTTTTTTCGAAAAATAGAAAAGTTTTTGCGTCGCCAAGGTACGCCGATGGTTAATTTCACTTTTAAGGTTGGCGAATTATTCGTTTTTATTGCGCAATCTGTATACAACTGCTTTACTCCGCCTTTTTACGGACGTAATTTGTTGCGACAAATAATAGATATGGGTTTTTATTCATTGCCTGTTGTTGGTCTGACAACTATTTTTGCCGGTATGGTAATTGCTTTGCAAAGTTATTCAGGTTTTGCTACGGTTGGTGCAGAGAGTATGGTTGCTAGTGTTGTTTTGATTTCTGTTACTCGTGAATTAGCTCCGGTTCTATCAGCCTTGATGGTTGCTGGCAGAATAGGGGCTGCTATGGCTGCCGAAATAGGAACAATGCGAGTTACAGAACAGATTGATGCTTTGACAACATTATCGACAAATCCATTTAAATACTTGGTAGCACCTAGAATATGGGCCGGTTTAATAGTTATGCCTATTTTAGTTTTGATAGGAGATGTAATCGGTATTTTCGGCGGATATGTAGTTGGTGTTTACAAGCTTGGTTTCAATGCTTCAAATTACATAAACGCTACTCTAAACGATTTAGAAGCCTTAGATATAACAACCGGTGTTGTAAAAGCCGCTGTTTTCGGATTTATAATATCTTTAATGGGATGTTACAATGGTTATAAATCAAAGGGCGGTGCTCAAGGTGTAGGAACAGCAACAACAAATGCCGTTGTTTCATCATCTATTTTAATTTTGATATTTAACTATATTGTTACAGAACTTTTCTTCTCAAGATAAGGAATATTACCAATGGCTGAAACAAAAATAAAACTAACAAATGTATATAAATCCTTTGGAAAGAAAGCTGTTCTTCGAGGGGTAAATTTAGATATAAAAAAAGGTGAGTCGCTGGTAGTTATCGGTGGATCAGGAACAGGAAAATCTGTCTTGAT
Organism: Alphaproteobacteria bacterium; assembly: GCA_045639065.1. Taxonomy (GTDB): domain Bacteria; phylum Pseudomonadota; class Alphaproteobacteria; order RF32; family CAG-239; genus CAZU01. The sequence goes on from JAZUCK010000018.1 coordinate 16,591, forward strand.
AAAATGTATTCAAGGCTTATTAACTCCGGAAGAAGGCTCTATTTTAGTTGATGATCAAGAAGTTGTGGGTATAGAGGAAAACGACAAAGAGCAGCTTCATTCTAAAATGGGTATGCTTTTTCAAGGAGGAGCTTTGTTTGATAGTTTGAGCGTTTGGGAAAACGTAGCCTTTGATTTGTTAGAAAACAAAGGCTACAACAAAAAAGACGCTAAAAACGAAGCTGTAAGAGTATTACGATCGGTTGGTTTGGATCCCGAAGTTGCAGATTTATCTCCTGCGGAGTTATCCGGAGGTATGCAAAAAAGAGTAGGCTTAGCAAGAGCTATTATCTCTAAGCCTGAAATTATATTTTTTGACGAGCCGACAACCGGTTTGGATCCTATTATGGCCGACGTTATTAACGACCTTATTGTTGAGTCTGTAAAAGGATTAGGTGCGACAGCATTAACTATTACTCACGATATGTCTTCTGCTCGCAAAATTGCTGATAAAATAGCAATGCTTTATAAAGGCGAAATAATCTGGCAAGGAACCGTAAAAGAAATGGATGAAACGGAAAATCCATACGTTGTTCAATTTATTAACGGAAAATCTCAAGGACCTATAAAAACAGGAGTATAGTCTTGTCTAAAAAAGAGCTTAAACAATTTGTTTGTCAAAACTGCGGAAGCGTATATCCAAAATGGCAGGGAAAGTGTGATTCCTGTGAAGAATGGAATACAATAGTAGAAGAAATTGCCGGTGGTGGCGGTTTTTCAAACATAAATTATAATAAGCGTAAAGGTAAAGAAATAGAGTTTGTTTCTTTAAGCGGAGTGCAAGAAAAGCTCGATAGACTATCAACTCAAATAAACGAGTTAGACAGAGTTTGTGGTGGTGGATTGGTTGCCGGTTCGGTAATTTTGGTTGGCGGTGACCCTGGTATAGGAAAATCAACTTTATTGCTTCAAGCCTGTTCTAAAGTAGCTGATTTACCACAAAAACCTGAGGTTTACTATATATCAGGAGAAGAAGCTGTCGATCAAGTTAGAATAAGAGCAAAAAGACTTGGTCTTGAAAAATCTCCGGTAAATTTAGCATCATGTACGGAAATAAAAGATATTATTACAACCTTAGAAAAATCAAAAGCCGCCGTTGTTGTAATAGATTCTATTCAAACAATGTACCTTGATGAAGTCGAATCAACCCCCGGAAGCGTATCACAAGTAAGGGCTTGTAGTTATGAGCTTATAAAACTGGCCAAAAGAAAAGGTTTTACCTTGTTTTTAGTTGGTCATGTAACTAAACAAGGCGAAATAGCAGGTCCCAGAGTGTTAGAACACATGGTGGATACTGTTTTGTATTTTGAGGGCGAAAGAGGGCATCATTTCAGAATATTACGAGCTGTAAAAAATCGTTATGGTGCGACAGATGAAATCGGTGTTTTCGAAATGCAAGACAAAGGTTTGGTTGAAGTCGCAAACCCATCAGCATTGTTTTTAGCCGAAAGACAAGGAAATATATCAGGATCTTGTGTTTTTGCGGGCGTAGAAGGCTCCAGACCTGTATTAGTAGAGATACAGGCATTGGTAAGCCCAACAGGTTATTCTACACCCAAAAGAGCCGTTGTCGGATGGGATTCTAATCGATTGGCGATGGTTTTGGCGGTATTAGAAGCTCGTTGCGGCATAAACTTAAGTTCACAAGATGTTTATTTAAATATTGCCGGAGGCTTGCGTATATCAGAACCAGCTGCTGATTTAGCGGTTGCTTTGGCTGTAATTTCATCGTTAAGAAACAAACCATTGCCTGCAGATATGGTTATTTTTGGTGAAATCGGTTTGTCAGGTGAGGTTAGGGCTGTTTCACAACCGTCATTAAGGTTAAAAGAAGCTAAAAAACTCGGTTTTTCAAGTGCTATTATTCCTCAAGGACGAGCAAACGATAAAAAATTCTTACTTGATATGAATTTGCACGAAATCGGCAATGTACAACGTGTAATAAACTTACTTGATTAGGGTATGATATGTATAATTTAAATAATTTAGATTTTATAATATTAGCAATAGTTATAATTTCTGCGCTTATAGCGCTTAATCGCGGTCTAATCAAAGAGGTTTTATCTATAGTCGGATGGGTTTTATCAACAATTATGATTGTTTATAGTTTGCCCGTTTGCGTACCATTTGTAAAAAAGTATATTGAAAATGGAATAATAGCCGGAGTTGCAACATCGTTAGCTATTTTTGTAATATTTTTTATTGTATGGATATATACAACATCAAGCGTTGTTGGAAAAATAAGAACAAGTAAACTCAATGGATTAGATAGATTTTTGGGGTTGTTTTTTGGGGTTATGCGCGCCTTTTTGCTGATAGTTCTGTTTAACATAATGATGAGTTGGATTATTCCTAATGAAAAACAGCCTGAGTTTTTAGCAAAATCAAAGTATTATCAATTAGCCGGAACTTTTGCTAAACCTTTAGAAAATATGATACCTCAAGAAACCCTTAAGCTAATAAAAGATCAAACACTACCAATGGGGTTAAATGAAAAAGATAAAACAAATGAAAACGAAAAAGAAGATGATGAAGCTCAAATTCTTTTTGAAAAGTTAGCAAAACCCCAAATAAAGAAAGTCTTAAAAGAAGAATTATCAAAAGAGGCTAAAGGATATAAGGAAAACGAAAGAGAAGACCTAGAAAGACTTATAGAGAGCGTAGATAGCCTTTAGCGAGTTCTTGAACCTCTTTCCATCATTCTTTGTCTTTCCATAGCCAATGCATATTCTTGTCTGCTTTTTTCGCGTTTTTTAGCTTCGGCAGGTGTTTCACGATAGTTATTTTTAGCTTCTCGTAAGGATTTTAATTGTTTTAACAAATCCTTTTGAGATATACCTGATGTATATTTTTTCAAAAAAGTAAAAACTTGAGCAGGAGTAAAAATTTCTTGTAAATCTGCAAGCTTTTTTAAATTATCATTAGCGATAATTTTATTTAATTCAACACTTATAGCTGTTTCCCAATCCTCATCATCATCGTCAATAGCATCTTTTAATATTTTCACCAAATAAGTCTTAAAAAGCTTATTAACTAACTTAATAAAGTTTTCGTCGGTTACAGATTCGTTTGATGATGCGTTCATCAAAGCAAACAATAACAGATTTTTTATATATTTTTTCTGTTTGGGATTAAGGTCTAAATTTATATCAATTCCTTGTTTAGCTAAATCTAAAACGAATTGACGCTCTTTTTCAAATTTTTTAATCATTTCTGTCGCTCTACAAAAGGTTTAAAGTGCTCCACTACTTTTTTGTAAACGTCTTTTTTAAAATAAATTATTTCTTCAGGGGCAACGTCTATATTATCCCATTTAAAAGCCTTAAATTCAATACATTTTGGGTCTATATCAAATTTTATATCGCTATCATCACCCAAAAACTCAAACAAAACCCAATATTGATCTTGTCCTCTGAATTTGTAGATACTATTATAATCGTTTGGAAAATCATATTTGATTGAGAACGGCAGTTTTTTTATAAGTTTTACATTTTTTATACCTGTCTCTTCAAAAAGCTCTCTTTTTGCAGCATCAATGACATCTTCATCTTTTTCTATTCCGCCTTGAGGAAATTGCCATTGAAAATCTTCATAATCAGCTCTTGCACAAAGCAATACTTTTCCTTTTTTACAAACAACTATACCAACATTTTTTCTATATTTTTCAGTCATTTACTCTACAACAATATTAGAAACAGGAACTAAAGCAAAAGGTTTTGTTATGTTTATATTTTTAGCCTCTTCGTAAGAAATTTGAGGAGAAAAAGAGTCTATCCATTTATATACTTCTACCAATATTATGGGTTTAGGATCTGCTACAATTAAGACATGACCTTTATTAAAAGCAATAGTTTCAGCTTTTTTTAATATGCTTCTTATATCAGCTTTTTTCATGTCTTTATCAATAACAATATCAGCTTTTTGTCTTGGTAAATTATCTATTTTTAAGTTATCAATAACCGTTGAATTGGTTGCATCAATTGCCAACAAACCTCGAGCCTTTAATATTTTTAATAAAGAATAGATGGTTTTTTGGTTGTTTTCATTTATGAGTCCGTCTCTAATAACGACACCACCTACAGGAGCTTTTGTGTTTAAGATACTTTGTAAAATATCTTTTGCCTCTCCTTCTTTCATTTTTTCAAGTAAAGACATTGGTCCGGTGTCTTCTTTAGTATAATCTTTTGAAGGTAATAATAGATCAACATATGTTTCATGCCCCATTTCTCGAGCACTTAATATTGCTGTTTTTCTATCTACCGCATAAGGAGAAAAGCTTAAGGATACTTCCGAATTAAAAATTTTATAAATTCTATCCGATGTTTTAGTATCAATACCTGTGCCGGATATTACTATGGCAACTTTTTTAAAGTTTGGTTGCACATTTACAAGATTACCATATTCTATCCATGGTTTTGAACCGTCAGAAGCAATTTTTGGGAGATAAAGCTCATTTGGAAGCTTATCTACAAGGGTATAATGTACTGAAACATTTTTAAGTTCTCCTGTCTGTTTTTTTGTTCTGAGAGCAAAAATATTAGGAACATTTATAAGAAGGTTTGTAACCGAAAACTCCTCATCTTCTTCACTGTTATTATCCTGGGATATAACAATTTCTTCAAAGACATCTACTTCCACATCTTCAGATTTATTTTTATCTCTTGGTTCCATTTTGTCAGGAAGGGTAAGAACCCATTTAGGAGACTTATTGTCTTTGTCAAACATCAGTTTATCAATTTTAGTTGTATACTCAGGAGCACTTTTTTCTCTGGCAAACCACCAACCTATAGCAAAAACAGATGCTATTATTACTAAAAAAAAGACTATTAATTTGTCATATTTTTCTAAGGTTTTATTCACTTTAATAAAACTCCTTATTTTGAAGATGTATAAACATTAAGCGCCTTAACTAAATCTACCGCACGGGAAAGTTGATAATCTTTACGCCATTCTTTTTCTTTGGTGTCTTTTTTATCTTTTCCCTCTTTTTTATTGTTTTTGTTGTTCTCAACAGTTTCATTCTTTAGCGCATTAGTATATTCAGCTTCGCTGAAACCGTATTCGTCAGTAAACTCTTCAATTTTTGCCGGATGAACAATAATATCAGGCTCAATACCGGTTGCTTGAATAGATCTTCCGGAAGGTGTATAATATCTTGCAGTAGTCAAGCGCATTGCACCATAGTCGCCCAATGGTAAAACAGTTTGTACACTACCTTTTCCAAAAGATTTTTCGCCGACAATAACAGCTCTTTTGTGGTCTTGAAGCGCTCCTGCTACAATTTCAGAAGCCGAGGCAGAACCATTGTTTATTAATACCACTATAGGAAGACCATTGGTTATATCAGGTCCTTTTGCTGAATATCTTAAAGTATCCTCTTCATTACGGGCTCTTGTAGAAACAACTTCTCCTTGATTTAAGAACAGACCGGAAACGCTCACAGCTTGATCCAATAACCCTCCGGGGTTATTTCTAACATCTAAAACGATACCCTTAAACGCTTTTTTTCTTTTTTTACTTTCTTCGTTGAAAGCTTTTTTTATATCTTCATCGGCATCTTCAGTAAATGAACTTATACGAATATATAAAACGTCATCGTCTTTTACATCAACTTTTACCGAACGCGTTTTAATTTCTTCACGTTTTAACGTAACATCAAAAGGTTTTTCATTCATTCTTCGTATGGTAAGCTTAACTTTTGTGCCGGGTTTTCCTCGCATTTTATCAACAGCTTCATTTAGTGTCATTCCTATAATTGTCTCGCCGTCAATATTGGTAATATAGTCTCCGGCTTTCAAGCCTGCTCTTGATGCTGGAGTATCATCAATTGGAGATATAATTTTAACCAAACTTTGATCCATGGTTATTTCTATACCAAGACCGCCGAACTTTCCGCTTGTTTGTTCAGTCATATATTTAAAATCTTTTTTATCTAAATAACTTGAGTGCGGATCCAAGGATACCAACATGCCGTTTATCGCCGATTCAATAAGTTTTTTGTCACTGATTTCTTCTACATAAGTAGCTTTTGCTCTTTCCATTACTTCAGCAAACAAATTTAACAATTCGTACGAATTAATATTTTCTTCTTCTGCTTTTTTATTTTCTTTAGCAAAAGCGCCGGAAATAGTATAAGATACTAACATTGCCACTAAAATAATCTTTTTTAACATATTGATATTCCTATTATTAAAGTTTAAACCATGCAGCCGGATTTATCGGTTGGTTGTTTTTTCTTATTTCTACATATAATTCGCTTGTTCCGCTAACAGGCATTTGCCCGATAGGTTCACCTGCTAACAGCATTTGTCCTAATTCAACACTAAGAGTTTCCAAGCCGGATAATAGTGACAAATAGCCATCTCCATGCTCAATAATAATCATATTACCATATCCTCTGAACGGTCCGCTAAAAATAACATTACCATCAAAAGGAGAAATAACTTGAGCTTGGTTTCGTGAAGCGATGGTAATTCCTTTGGCTGAGATACCTTTGGCTTTTTGTTCGCCATATTTGGTTATAATAGTTCCTCTGGCAGGCAAGGGCAAAGAACCTTTAGCTTTTTCAAAACCGGAAGCTATATTTGTTATAGCTTTTGATTCCTTTTTAATCAAGACATCAGATTGTTTTTCCTCTAATTTTCTTCTTTCTTCCTCTTCTTTTAAACGTCTTTCTCTTTCTTTTCTTTCTTTTTCAAGACGCTGTTTTTCCAGTTTTGCCAACAAATCACGTAAATCTTGAGCTTGAGAAGCAAGCTTATCGACGTTCTTTTTAGCTTTTTCCGACTTTATTTCCACCATATTACGTAAAGATGATTTTTGTTTTAGTAAGGCGTTTATTCTTTTGTGTTCTTCGCTCATAACGATTTTTTGTTTTGATATCTCTTTTATTTGCGATTCAACACGATTCTTTTTATTTTTTATATCAAGAAGTTTTTGTCTTATGGCATTAGCTCTTGATTCTAAATGAGGTATTGTCTCTCTTAAAATCATTGCACTTCTTATAATATCAACCGGATTTAAGGGTTGAACCAACAAGGCTTCTGTCGGTTTTAATGCTAAATTTTGTAGAGCGGTAAGGGTTTTGATAAGATTTTTATCTTCTTCTGCAAAATCACTTTGAGCTGAGTTTAAGTCTTTAGTTAAAATATCAAGCTGTTTTTCCATTTTTGACAGTTTTTCTTCATTGTTTTGAAGTTGTCTGGCTGTTTGTATAACCTTGCGATTAACTTCTGAAAGCTCCAAAGATATTTGTGTAGCCTGAGCCTGAAGCTTTTTGTGCTCCATACTCTTTTCAAAAACTTGTTGTTCAACTTCCTTGAGTTGAGCATCTGACACTTGAACAGCACTTGCGGTGGTAGAACACCAAGTGAAAACCACCGCAGTAAGAACACTGTATTTAAATGCTGTCCAAAAGTTCATTTTTTACCTTTTTAATAAAGATTTTCCTGTCATTTCAGCAGGTTGCTTTATATTAAGCAACTCAAGCATTGTTGGTGCAATATCTGCCAAACAACCATTATCTAACGCTTTAACGCCGGATTTATCGTTGACCAAAACAGCTTGTACCTTTCCTACTGTATGAGCGGTATAAGGTTGACCTGTTTTTTCATCAATCATTTTTTCTGCATTGCCATGATCAGCAGTAACAATTAAAACACCTCCAACATTTTTAATTGCTTGTTCTACTTTACCCAAGCAAATATCAACCGCTTCTACAGCTTTAAGTGCAGCATCCATAATTCCGGTATGTCCGACCATGTCGCCATTTGCAAAGTTACATATAATTACATCAAAACGTTTATCCTCAATAGCTTTAACCAACTGTTCTGTAACTTCATAAACACTCATTTCGGGTTTTAGATCATAGGTTGCAACTTTTGGACTTGCAATCAAGATTCTTTCTTCGCCCTTAAATTCTTTTTCTTCACCACCGTTAAAGAAGAAAGTAACGTGAGCATATTTTTCTGTTTCGGCGATTCTAAGTTGAGTTAAACCGTTTTCGGCAACAACTTCGCCCAAAATATTAACCAAAGCCTCCGGCGGAAAGATTGTTTTCATAAAACGATTGTGATCAACCGAATATTCAGTCATACCGATACTGTTTGAAAGTTTGACAATCTTTTTGCGCTCAAATCCGTTAAACTCTCCATCGGCCAAAGCATAAAGAATTTCACGGGCTCTATCAGCTCTGAAATTGGCCATCAAAACAGCATCGCCATCTTCCATACCGTTATAATCTCCGATTACTACCGGAAGAACAAATTCATCAGTAACGTTGTCTTTATAAGATGCTTTAATAGCTTCATCAGCTGTTGCATAACGTTTTCCGTCAGCCAAAACCATGTTGTTGTAAGCTAACTCAACTCTATCCCAACGTTTATCTCTGTCCATAGCATAAAAACGGCCTTCTATAGTTGCTATCTCAACACCGTTCAAATCTTTAATATCGTCAGACAATTGAGCCAAATATTCTTCAGCCGAAGATGGCGGGGTATCTCTACCGTCTAAAAAGGCATGAATTTTTACCGCTACGCCGGCAGAAGAAATAATTTTTGCCAAAGCCAAGATATGATTTTGCATAGAGTGAACACCGCCGGGAGACATCAAGCCCATCAAATGACAAGCTTTTCCGTTAGCTTTTAGAGTATCTATCATATCTGTTAAAACAGGATTCTTAGCTAAAGATCCGTCCTTTATTGCCATATCAATTTTTGGCAAATCTTGCATAACAACGCGACCAGCGCCAAGGTTTGTATGTCCAACTTCCGAGTTTCCCATTTGTCCCTCGGGTAAACCAACGGCCAAGCCTGATGTTTCAACAAATCCATGCGGACATTCTTTTAACAATCTGTGCCAGTTTGGAGTACTTCCGTTTTCAATAACATTATCGGATGTTTTTTCTTCACGATAACCCCAACCGTCCAAAATAAGTAACATTACAGGTTTTTGTGTCATTTAATCATTCCTTTTGTTTTATAGTTTTTCGTTATTATATATAATATTTTTCAAACTAAAAGCACTAATTTTTAATTTGTTACTGCATAATTTTTTTCCAAATTCTTGCCGGTAATCCAGAACCGTAGATTCCTTGCATTGTCGAATTATCGTCGTTACCAACCCATACAACACAAATTTTTTCATCATCAAACCCTACAAACCAAGCATCTCTGTTGTCCTGCGAAGTGCCTGTTTTTCCGAAAACCTCTTTTCCGTAGTGAGCGTAACGTCCTGTTCCGGTTTTTAATACTTCGCGCAATAATTTGCGCATATAATCAACTTCTTTTTCATTAAAAATTCTTATTTTTTCCGATGGGTTTCTTTGATACAGCTGAAATCCGTCATTAGAATAAACTTCTTCTATGCTATATGGCCAAACCGAGAAGCCTCCATTAGCTATCGAAGCATAAGCCCTTGCTATATCTATCATTTTTACACCTGATGTTCCTAAGGATAAAGACAAATCGTTTTCCATAGGTGTAGTAATACCTGCTTTTTTAGCTGTTGTTATTATATTATTTATACCAACGTCTTTTGCTAAACGAACTGTTGCTAAATTTAATGATTGAGCAAAAGCAGTTCTTAAATTTACATCACCATAAACTCTGCCATCGTGATTTTTAGGTTGCCAATCCCCGATTTTTACCGGTTTATCCAAAATAATATCATCGGGAGTGTATCCCTTTTGAATAGCTGTTAAATAAACAAAAAGCTTAAAAGCCGACCCCGGTTGACGAAGAGCTTGAGTTGATCGATTAAACTGGCTGTCAAAATAGTCGATTCCTCCAACCATAGCTTTTATTGCGCCATTATAATCCATAACAATAACAGCTCCGTTATTAACATTAAAATCTTTAGCTTTTTCTACTTCTTCACGTAAGATTTGTGATGCTTTTTCTTGCAAATCTTGGTCTAAGGTGGTTATGGCATAAATATCAGCTTCCTGTTCGCCTGTATTGTCTCTTATTTCATTTAAGGCCCAATCAGCAAAATAAGCACCATTTTTAACTTTTACTTCTTTTCCTTTTCCTAAAGGCATATTTTTTACACGTTCCAAATCTTTATCAGACAACAAAAGATTTTCATGCATAATACCTAAAACGACATTTGCTCGTTTTAATGCGTCTTCTTTTGAGCGTATAGGATTATATTTAGAAGGAGCTTTAAGCATTCCGGCTAAAATTGCACTTTCCAATATATTTAAATCACGAGATGTTTTTTGAAAATATTTTTGCGAAGCCGCTTCGATTCCATAAGCACCATGACCGAAATAAACTCTGTTCAAATAAAGCGATAAAATTTGCTCTTTATTAAATTTGCTTTCAAGCCAAAAGGCTAAAAGAAGCTCTTGTACTTTTCGGTTTAAGGTCTTTTTGTTGGTTAAAAACAAGTTTTTTGCTACTTGTTGTGTAATGGTGCTTCCTCCTTGAGCATAACGACCGGCAAAAACATTCGTAATCATAGCTCGAGTAAAAGATATAATATCAAATCCGAAGTGATTATAAAAACGCTTATCTTCAGTAAAAACTATAGCATCAATCAAATATTGCGGAAGCTCCTCCGAACGGATAAATTCAGAATAAACAGTTCCAAAACTTTGTACTTCATTGCCATTTTCGGCCAAAATGGTTGTTGACGGTAATCTTGTTCGGTTTATTGCCTCGTTTATATCCGGTAATGTAATTATGCAATAAGCAATATACAAAACCAGTGGTAAGGCAAGAATACCCGCCAATTTTATATACTTCATGAATCCGGATTTTTTTCTGTTTTTGGATTTTTTGTGCTTTTTTACAGATGATTTTCTAGTTCTTTTTACCACGCTTAAAACCTTTCAAAAAAATATCTGAAAACATAGTAAAACAAAAAGGTTAAATAAATTTTTAATTGGGTAAAATCTTTTTAATTATTGGCTAAATTTTCAAAAGGATATATATTCAAAACATCAAAAGAGATTTTAAGGAAAAGGTTATGGCGCAAAAAATATGTTTAATTGACGGTTCCGGCTATATTTTCAGAGCTTTTTATGGTCTTCCACCGCTTACATCACCTGACGGAGTGCCGGTAAATGCCGTTTATGGATTTACCAATATGTTTTTGAAGCTTACAACCAAAATTCCTTGTGATTATTGTTTGGTGTTGTTTGATGCAAAGCGTCAAAATTTCAGAAATCAAATTTTTGCAGATTATAAAGGTACCAGAAAGGAAACTCCCGAAGAGCTTATTCCTCAGTTTCCTATAATCAGAGAAGCGGTAGACGTTTTAAACCTTAACCATTTGGAAATGGAAGGTTATGAAGCCGACGATCTTATAGCAACCTATACAAACAAAGCTCTTGAAAAAGGTTTAGAAGTGGTAATTGTATCCGGTGATAAGGATTTAATGCAACTTATCAGACCAAATGTCGAGTTTTATGACCCGATGAAAGACAAATTTTTTACTCCCGAAGATGTTAAAGAAAAATTTGGTGTCTATCCTGATAAAGTTGTCGATGTTCAAGCCTTGTCCGGCGATAGTATTGATAATGTCCCGGGTGTTGCCGGTATCGGTCCTAAAACAGCCGCTCAATTGGTTGAAGAATATGGTTCTTTAGAAGGTATTTTAGAGCATGTTAACGAAATAAAACAAGAAAAACGCCGTCAGACATTGATAGATAATGCCGAAAATGCACGAATTTCGTTACAATTGGTTACTTTGAAAAATGATGTTCCGGTAGAACAGAAAATAGAAGACTTTCACTGCAAATGTCCTAACGCCGATAAAATGCGTGAATTTATCGGTAAATACGGCTTCAATTCTTTGAAAAATCGAGTTGAAAAATGGCTTGTAGAACGCTGTTCAACCGTTGAAAAGCTTGATGTTCCGCAAGTTATAAAAAAGCAATATTTTATTGTTGATGATGAAGAAGGCTTAAAAAAACTTTCATTAAGCATAAAACAATCATCTAAGATGGCTGTTTCCGTGATAAGCGGTGGTCCAAACTATGTTTTTGACGATATATTCGGCTTGGCAATATCATCAAACTTTGGAGAAAGTTACTATATTCCATTAAATCAAAAAGCTCAAAATGATGATTTATTCTCTCTTTCGGCTCCGGTTAAACAAATTACCAAAGCACAATTTGAAAAACACTTAAAACCATTGTTTGAGGGTAAATCAGTCTTAAAAATCGGTTGCAATATAAAAAACACCATGCACTTTGTTTCCAAATACTTCGGAGACACCGATTTTGAGCCATATGATGATGTTTCGGTAATGTCATATTGTTTATCAAGTTCGAAACATTCACATGATGTCAACTCTCTTGCCAAGGTGTATTTTGATGAAGATTTAGCCAAACTCGATGATATTCAAGGAAGCGGAAAAAATAAAATTGAGCTTTCGGCTTTGGATGCGGAAGTTTTGAAAAACCATATGTGCGAGCAGGCTGATTACACCTATCGTTTGCATGATATTTTGAAACAAAATCTTGTATCCGAGGGCAAAACATCGGTTTATGAAGCTTTTGACAGACCTTTGGTAAAAACACTGTTCAATATGGAGTGCCGAGGTGTAAGGGTGGACGCCAAATCTTTGCGAGAGTTGAGCTTTTGGTTCGACAAAGAGATGAAAGAAATTGAAAAAGAAATTTTTGAAATTGCCGGCGAAGAATTTAATATAGGCTCTCCTAAACAAATCGGCGAAATATTGTTTACCAAAAAAGGACTAAAAGGCAAAAAAACAGCATCAGGAGCTTGGGCAACCGGTGCCGAAGTTTTGGAAAACTTAGCAGAAGAGGGCGAGGAACTGGCTTCTAAAATTTTGCAATGGCGCGAAATAAGTAAATTAAAGTCAACTTATACCGATTCTCTGTTTTCTTTGATTGATAAAGAGGGAAGAATACATACTACATATGCTCAGACAGTAGCCAACACCGGCAGATTAGCCTCAAATAATCCAAATCTGCAAAATATTCCTATCCGTAGCGAAATGGGTAAAAAAATTCGTTCTTGTTTCATAGCTAAAGAAGGTCATAAGCTTATCTCTTGCGATTATTCGCAAGTAGAATTGCGTTTGCTTGCTGATGTGGCAGATGTTAAAAAACTTAAACAAGCCTTTGCTGACGGAATAGATATTCACACTGCTACCGCCTCGCATGTGTTTGGTGTAAGACCCGAAAATGTAGATGCCAATTTGCGCCGTCAGGCTAAAGCCATTAACTTTGGTGTGGTTTACGGAATATCGGCATTTGGTTTATCTAAAAATATCAATTCAACTCCTGCCGAGGCCAAAGCCTATATTGATGCCTATTTTGAACAAATGCCTGAAATTAAAGCTTATATGGAAAAAACAATAGCTTTTGCCCACGCCAATGATTATGTCGAAACACCTTTCGGCCGCAAATGTTCGGTTTTAGGTATAAACGATTCGAATAAACGAGTTGTTGCTAACGCTGAAAGAGCCGCTATCAATGCGCCCATTCAGGGAGGCGCTGCCGATATTATAAAATTGGCAATGAATAAGATTGAAAATGAATTAAAAAAACGAAATCTAAAGACCAAAATGTTGCTTCAAGTTCATGACGAACTTGTTTTTGAAGCACCGGAAAACGAGGTTGACGAGGCTTTGTCCGTAATCAAAGAATACATGGAAAATATCGTTGATTCCTCGGTTTCTTTCAAAGCCGAAGCCGGTGTCGGAAATACCTGGACCGAAGCTCACTGATTCAAAACATTTTTTATGTAAAATTTATGCACAAAAAATCGGGAAAACTTTAAATTTTTCTTTGGTTTTTTGGGTAAAATGTTCTATATTTTACAAAGCAAATTTTTATAAAAAAGGAAAGAAAAAAGAAATGGTTTCAGAAGTTACAAATGCCGTAGAAAAAGATTATGGCGCCGATTCAATTAAAGTGTTAAAAGGTCTTGATGCCGTACGTAAACGTCCGGGTATGTACATCGGCGATACCGATGATGGTTCAGGCCTTCATCACATGATTTACGAAGTCTTGGATAATGCTATCGATGAGGCTTTAGCCGGATATTGTGATAAGACCGAAGTTATCTTAAATCCTGATGGTTCGGCTACTATTCGCGATAACGGACGTGGTATTCCTGTAGGAATGCACAAAGAAGAGGGTGTCTCGGCTGCCGAGGTTATTATGACCGAACTCCACTCTGGTGGTAAATTTGATAACAATTCTTACAAAGTATCAGGTGGTTTGCATGGTGTTGGTGTTTCGGTGGTAAATGCTTTATCAACTTGGCTGAGATTACGTATTTGGCGTGAAGGCAAAGAGCATTTGGTTACCTTTGCTAATGGTAATGTTGTTGAACACTTAAAAGTTGTTGGTGATGCTCAAGGTCGTCACGGTACAGAGGTTACTTTCCTTCCCTCTCCCGAAACATTTACAATGACCGAGTTTAATTTTGAAACACTGGAAAGGGCGATTCGTGAAAAAGCTTTCTTAAACTCAGGTGTCTATCTAAAACTTACCGATAACCGCGGTGCAGAGCCTAAAGAAGTAGATTTTCATTATGAAGGTGGTTTGAGAGCATTTGTTAATCACTTAAACAAATCAAAAGCACCGTTGCACGAAGAAGTTATTTCTATCGTTGGCGAAAAAGACGATATGACTGTTGAAGTAGCTTTACAATGGACTAACGCATATAACGAAAGCATGCTTTGCTTTACCAATAACGTCCCTCAAAAAGACGGTGGTACTCACTTAGCCGGTTTTAGAGGTGCGTTGACTCGTAGTCTTAACAACTATGTTCAAGAAAACGGTTTGTTGAAGAAAGAAAAAGTTGTTCTTTCCGGCGATGATATGCGCGAAGGTTTAAGCTGTGTATTGTCGGTAAAAGTTCCTGATCCTAAGTTTTCTTCACAAACTAAAGACAAATTGGTTTCTTCCGAAGTTCGTCCGGTTGTTGAAAGTATTGTAAACGATAAGCTAAAAGAATGGTTAGATGAACACCCGACCGAAGCTAAAATCATTGTCGGTAAAATTGTAGAGGCTGCTACTGCTCGTGAAGCAGCTCGTAAAGCCAGAGAGCTTACTCGTCGTAAAGGTGTATTAGATGTTGCATCTCTACCTGGAAAATTGGCAGATTGCCAAGAAAAAGACCCTGCATTGTCTGAGGTATTCATCGTGGAGGGAGATTCGGCCGGCGGTTCAGCAAAACAAGGCCGTCACCGTCGCAACCAAGCCATTATGCCACTGCGTGGTAAAATTTTGAATGTGGAGCGCGCTCGTTTTGATAAAATGCTCAACTCTGCTGAAATCGGAACCATTATTACCGCTTTGGGTACAGGTATCGGTAGAGATGACTTTAACGCTGACAAATGTCGTTATCACAAAATCATTATCATGGCCGATGCCGATGTCGATGGTTCGCACATTAGAACATTGTTGTTAACCTTCTTCTATCGTCAAATGCCTGAACTTATCAAAAGAGGTTATGTCTATATTGCTCAACCTCCTTTGTACAAGGTTAAAAAAGGCAACTCGATTCTTTATATTAAGAACGAACGCGAAATGGATGATTATTTGATTCGCGGTGGTTGTGATGATGCTTCATTGGTTTTGACTAACGGAGAACAAATTGCCGGACAAGATTTGATAGATTTGGTTGAGAAAAATCGTCGTGCCAGAACAATGATTGCTAACTTGAGCAAAAACGTTCCGGAAAAAATCATTGAACAAATGGCTGTATTTGGTTTGTTTGATAAAGAATTTTTGGATTCTGCTGACCAACAACCTAAGCTTGATGCTTTAGCTCAACGTTTAGATGAGTTAGAAGCCGAATATGACAGAGGTTGGAAAGCTATTGCTCAAGAAGACGGTTCTATCTTGTTTACTCGTACTTTGCGTGGCGTTGCCGAAAAATACATAGTAGGCGCTAATATTTTGGATATGCAAGAAGTTCCGTTGTTGGCATCACTAAAAGATGTATTACACGAAACCTTTGCTCAGACATCTACCCTTGTTTCAAAACAAGGTTTGGAAAAGAAAATCAGTGGTCCTGTAAGCTTTGTTGATGCTGTTATGGCTGCAGGTAAAAAAGGTATTTCTATCCAACGCTATAAAGGATTAGGTGAAATGAACCCTGAACAACTTTGGGAAACAACCTTAGACCCTGAGGCTCGTTCTTTGCTTCAAGTAAAAATCGACCATATGGAAGAAGCAGACGAAACCTTTGCTACCTTGATGGGCGATGTCGTTGAGCCTAGAAAAGAGTTTATTCAAGAAAATGCGCTAAATGTGGTAAACTTGGATATCTAATTTATAAAAGCCTCGATTTTCGGGGCTTTTTATTTACCTTGTTTATTGAAAAATCCTAAAAATAAAATATGTTGACTAAAATCAAGCATGGCTTACAATCACATAGCAATAAATCAAAGGAAAATCGATGAAATTATACCAAGTTACTGCCCTGTTTTTAATGTTTACACCTGCTTTTGCCAATGCGGGAGAGTGGAATTATCATATCGAAGGCCATGCGCAAGGTTTGTATGGTTATACCGATACCAAAAAGCACAATCATGGGGTAGGGCAGGCCAATATTAACACATCAATAGATTATTTGTTTGAAAATGATGACAGACTTAGTCTGAATTTTGACATTATGGGTGGTATTGATCAAGAACTTCAAGATTATAATCAGGGGCGCTGGGGGGAAGAAGCTTATATGGTTTACGATTCTTCACTCGGTCAGTTTATGCTTGGTCAGGTTTATAACGTTGCATCTCTTTTTCATAACGGCGCATACACCACAGGGGCCTTTGCTACACCATCAGATGTAGTAGATTTCTTATCAAACCCTAACTGGCGACGCACATCGAAACAAACAGCTTTTGCCACTCTAAATTCGACAGAGCTTAATACTGACGGAGTTGCGCCCAAAATTAACTATATTTCGCCGGAGTGGAAAGGGACAGCTTTGGGTTTTTCTTATATGCCTGACAGCTATAATCGTCGTGGTTTGATAAACAAACACGCAGACTATGCTCATGATGACGGTTTTGTCGGCGCTATATACAATGATATGGATTTTGACAGTTTCAGCACACAATCATCTTTTGGTTATGCCCAATATCATGGTAATGATAAAGAATTTTCATACAGTTTGCGCTTAAATAAAGGAAATTGGCATATTGGCGGTGGTTATCGCAAGACCTATATTGACGGAGATGATAAATCAACCGCGCCTAAAGATTTGCTGCTTGATTTTGACGGTTATCGTGAAGGCGAGGCTTGGAATATAGGCTTAGGTTTTGAGTTTGGGCCAATTCAATCATCTTTAAGCTACTTTGAAAGCTCATCAGATGATACGGATAATCAAAACAAAATGGTTGCCTTTTCAAATCAATATCAGTTTAATGAATATATAGATATATATTTAGCTACAGCTTATACAGACTTTGATAATGTTTATGAAAGCAAAACCGGTTATGCTATTGTCAGCGGAATAGGAGTTAATTTTTAAGCCATGTCAAACATTTTAATATTATCCGAAAACGGGGTCTTAAAAGAAGATTTGTCAGATCAAATCAAACATCACATATCCGATTTTGAAGTAACGGAAGATAAAGAAAGCGCTGATATTATAGTTGTTGATGAAAAGATTGAACTATTAAAGAGCGTGGATAAAAACGCACCTGTCATATTTTTAAGCAATGATGATAGTGATGACATAAAAGCTCACGCCATAATCCAAAAACCATTTTTATTGAGCAAGTTTTTAGATACCATAAAAGCATCCATAAACATCTTTGAAAACTCTGATGAAGGTAATCTCGAGTTTAATAAATATGTTTTATATCCTTCTCGCAAAGAGATATTAAACAAAAGAGATAAATCAACAACAAAACTTACCGAAAAAGAAGTTTCTATTATAAAATATTTATATAAAAACGCCGGCAAAATTGTTTCTAAAAATGATTTAATGCAAGAAGTTTGGGAATATTCTGCCGATGTAGCAACACATACCGTTGAAACTCATATCTATCGTTTGCGTCAAAAAGTGGAACAAGATAATCCCGACAATCAGATAATAATTACCTCAGACGGCGGTTATCAATTAAAACTTTAAGAGTTTTTGCTTTTTAACTGACCGCAAGCAGCCAAAATATCTTGACCTCTGGCAACCCTGATAGGTGCTTCATATCCGGCAGCTTCCAAAGCTCGTGAAAAAGCATGAACTCGGTTATTTGAGCTCGGCTTAAAGTCACAACCCGGCCACGGATTAAAAGGAATCAGGTTAAATTTTGCACCTAATTTATATTTTTTCATTAAAGATACAAGCTCTTTAACATCATCCATTGTGTCATTAAAGTGGTCGAGCATCAGATATTCAAAGGTAATCATTCTGCTCATTCCCATAATAGCCTGATATTTTTGACAAGCACTCAAAACTTCTTCAATTTTATAGCGGTTATTGATAGGCATAATTTGTGAGCGTTTTTCGTTAGTTGGCGCATGAAGGCTGATAGCCAATTTTACACCCAAATCCTTGGCTACAGATTCTATATGCGGAGCAATTCCCGAGGTTGATAGAGTGATTCTTCGCTTAGATATAGCTATTCCGTCACCGTCGGACAATATTTTTAATGCCTTAAATACCTCGTCTTTATTATGCAAAGGCTCGCCCATTCCCATAACTACAATATTGGATAAAAAGCGTGTTTCATTAGTCGGAGATGGCCATTCGCCATAAGCATCTCGAGCCACCATAAATTGCGCCACGATTTCTCCTGCGGTCAGGTTTCGGGTTATTTTTTGGCTTCCGGTGTGGCAAAATTTACAACCCACCGCACAACCTACTTGTGTTGAAATACAAACAGCTCCGCGGTCTTCTTCGGGAATATATACCGTTTCGATTCTTTGTCCGTCGGCAAATTCCAATAACCATTTCCGAGTTTTATCCGAAGACAGTTGTTCCGTTACGATTTTTGGACGAGAAACAGTATAATTTTCTTTTAACTTTGCGCGCAACTCTTTTGACAAATTGGTCATATTGTCAAAGTTTGTTTCACCCTTAAAATATATCCACTGCCAAAGTTGCTTTGCTCTAAAAGGCTTTTCGCCGATTAAAGCAAGCTCTTCTGCCAATTCTTCCTTAGATAATCCGATAAGCTCTTTTGTCATTATTTACACTTGTTCGAAATAGCTTTATAAGCAGATGTAAAACCGTTCAAAGAATAAGTATCTTTGGTTTTTGTACCTTTAGATGAGGTTCCGTTTACAATCATACGAGAACCACGTTTCATGGCGGTTACAATATCCTTATCATCTTTTGATGACATAGCCCAAGCCTTGTCTCCGCTTACAAAAAGCTTAAAAGTTTGTGCACCGACCTTAAGTTCTGTTTCACTATTTGGTTTATAGTTATAGCCGGCATTGATATTTACAACATCATAGCTTTTTTCATTTGGTCTATGAGTAACCACAACATAAATATCACCTCTTTTGGTGTATTTACCCTCGTCTTTTTTAGGAGTAGAAGCCATATAACAAACAGGACCGGCGCTATCACGATAGTAATAGGCTAGCCAATCGCCGTACTCGCCAATCAATTTTTGCTCGGCCGCATTAGCACTAAAAACATAACCAAATAAAGCTAACAAATTAAAAAATATAAATTTTTTCATGCGCACATACCCACAGTTTAGTTAATTTTAATACGATTATAATTGCAAAATATATAAAAACTGTTAATTTCGAAAAAAAATTAAGGAAAAAAGTCAATGATGAGAGATAACTATCTTGATATTTCAAAGCTGACTACCAATGAAGATGTTTTGGAATTATTTAATGTCGTAGCCAATAGCGGTGGTGTACTGCGTTTTGTTGGTGGTGCGGTAAGAGATGCACTAAAAGGTATAAAATCTTATGACTTAAACCTTGTAACAGATTTAAGCCCTGATGAATTAGTTGAAGCATGTAACGACGCCGGATACAATACTGTCCCGTTGGGCATTAAACAGGGTAAAATATCAGTAATTATTGATGATACCAAAATAGAAGTAAGCTCCCTTGGTAAATACGTTGAAAGAGACGGTGTTTCAAATTTGGAATTTACGGATAATTGGGAAGCAGATGCCTCATCTCGTGATTTGACCATAAATGCTGTATATGCTGACGAAAAAGGCAATGTTTTCGATTATTATAACGGTATTGAGGATTTAGAAAAAGGCTATGTTCGTTTTATTGGTTCGGCCAATCAACGCATAAAAGATGATTATACCAGAATTTTGCGCTATTTCAGATTTTATTCATTATTTGGTTTAGAAGAGCCTAACCTTAAGGCTATAACTGCTTGCGCCGAAAATTGTGCCGGACTAAAGAAACTTCCTATGGAAAGAATAAAAGACGAGCTGTTTAAGATTTTACAAACTCCACGAGCACATATGGCATATAATCTTATGCAAAAAAATGGTATCTTAGGATACATAATGCCAGATGCTCAATATATAGATGATTTAGAATACTTAAACAATCTTGAACAATCTTTTTCAAACCAAGGCGATGCTTTGATTAAAATGTTTATTGTTTATCGTCCTGAACCTGTTTTAGCCGAAAATATGGCAACTCGCTTAAAATTTTCTCGCTATGAAAAAGAGATGTTTATCAATTTGGCGAATACAGAATATACTATCAATGATTTTCTTAATCAAAAAACAATGGCTAAAATAGTTTATGAATATGGAAAAGATTTTGCCAAAGCCAAAATAATGGCAGTAACAGCAAAAGATAGATGTTTTTCTAATGAAGTAATGAATGTTTACAATAAAATAGACAATATGCCGGAAATTGATTTTCCCATAAAAGGTAAAGATATTATAGAATGCGGATTAACAGACTATCAACAAGTCGGTCCCATTTTAAAAGAGCTTGAACAACTGTGGATAGATTCAAATTTTGATTTAACCAAAGAACAACTTCTTTTAGAAGTAAATAATATGAAGAATGTTGTGTAAGAAAAAACCGCTCTTAAAAAAGAGCGGTTTTATTAAGCAACGATTTATTTTTTAGATTTATCAAGCTTTTTTATTGTTTTTACTTCGACTTTTGCCGGTTTCATCATATCTTTATCAACTTCACCACTAACTTCAATAAATTCACCTGCAGCAACGGTTACGCCATCAAATTCATCATTGTCGATTTCCAAAACAATTTCGCCGGTTTTGTCGGTAAAAGCATATTTATCATCACCCAAAGCTTTAACAATTTGACCTTGCATATAAACAAAAGTTTCATCAGCTTTTGTTTTAACATTTTCAACCGTTTCAATTACAACATTTTCAGGCACAAAAATAAAACCTTTTTTATTGTCTTTGGCAAAGGCATTTCCGCAAACGGCTAAACACAAGAAAGTAAACAAAATTTTTTTCATCAGATACCTCCGTTAAAATTATTAAATATGGCACCCAAAGAGATAGTAACTGATTTTGATTTTTCAATAAAAAAAGGTTCGTAAAAACGAACCTTTATAAAACTGGTGGAGCTAAGGAGGATCGAACTCCTGACCTCTTGAATGCCATTCAAGCGCTCTCCCAACTGAGCTATAACCCCAATGACTAAGTGCAAAATAAATAAAACACTAATAAAAGTCAAGATATTTTTTTTAAGAATCTCCGGGGTGTCTTTTTTGATAACCGCTCTTACAACCTAAAGACCAAGACATTAAAAGTTCTTTTTCGTTAGTACTTTCATCTTCTTGTTCGCCGATAATCTTAAAATCATTATTTTTATAAAAACGCACGGCATCTTCGTTTTTCAAAAATACTTTAAGGCTCAATTCAGGGTAAAGCTTTTTTGCATAATTAAGCAACTTTGAGCCAATTTTCATTTTTTGATATTTGGGCTGAACAAACAATGCTCCGATGTATTTTTCATCTATAATGCTGACAAAGCCTTTTATTTGGCGTTTATCTTCAAATACAAAGCTGTCTGTATTGGGTAAGTAATATTTTTTGACAATCGGCATCATGTTATGCCAATACTCCGAAACAACAAAATTATGCGATTGCAAACTTGCTTGCAACCAAAGGCTTAACATTTTATCTATATCTTGTTGTTGAAATTTTCTAATCATCTGTGTCTCTTTCTAAGCGAAATTCTTTTTAATCTTCTTTCCATAAAAATACGATGCGCATTGCGATATACCAAAACAGACTTTGTTCTGGCTTTTAGAATAATAGAAAATTCTTTCATGGTCAAAACAACCCCCAAGGTAACTAATGCTGATCCTAGCAATATTTGCCAATTAAGAGGATCGTTAAATATTAAGACACCTGAGGCAATACCAAAAACAATTCTCAATGTACTAAAAGGTGCAATTTTGCTAACTCCGTTAACAGCAATAAGCTTTTGCCACAAGACCATGGCTATTGATAGCAAGACAATCTCAAAGGCCAAGACCCAACCGGCAACAACCCAGTTAACTTTACCCAATGAAGCATAGTCAAAATCTTCTATCCAAACCGCTCCGATAGCTGTAAAAGGAACAGCAAACAGGTATGAATAAGCCAAAAAGGAGGATATGTCCATATGTTTAGTATTTTTAAACACAATTTGGCAAGCGCCCCAAAAAACGCGGGATAGTAAAATTAGTGCCACCCCATAAAAACTCATTTCCGGCATATCCATAATAATGATAACACCGATAAACGATAATAAAATGGCTAAAACTTGTTTAAGGTTAATTCTCTCTTTTGCCCAAATGCAAGCCATCAACACAGAGATAGGTCCTTCGGTTTGAATCAATAGAGAGCTTGCGGAAGGAGACAACTCCTTATATGCAATATAGCCAAGCATATTGGTTATAACATTAGATGATATTGCTATGAATAATAGTTGCCAAAGCTCTTTTTTTGTAGGTCTGGCAAAGGGCAAAAATATCAAAGCTACAATAGCATATCTTATGGTCAAAAATGTAAAAGGCGGAAGTTCTTGCAAACCGAGCTTACTGATTGCTGGATTTACACCCCATATAAAAACAACAAGTAATGATAAAAATATTGTCGACAGTTTCATAAAAAAATCCTTAAATATCTAAATCATCAACGAATTTTGCTCTTTCTATAATAAACTTAAATCTGAGCTCAGGGTTCTTACCCATAAGTCTTTCTACCTGACGTCTTGTTTCAAAAGCTTCTTCTTTACCTTCTTCGGTAGTTGTAGATGGAATCATAACTCTAAGCAACATACGGTTTTTCTTATCCATAGTTGTTTCTTTTAGTTGAACTGCGCTCATTTCGCCCAAACCTTTGAAGCGACTTATATCAGGTTTTTGGTTTCCTTTGACGACTTTGGCTAATATTTTATCTTTATCTTCATCGTCCAAGGCATAATAGTTTTTACCGCCTACGGCAATTTTATAAAGCGGTGGTGTTGCGATAAACAAATGTCCGTTAGCAATAAGCTGGGGCATATGTTGATAGAAAAATGTCATCAAAAGTGACGCGATATGGGCACCGTCAACGTCAGCATCGGTCATAATGATAATTTTTTCATAACGAAGGTTTTCTTCTTTATAGTTATCTTTAGTGCCGCAACCCAAAGCCTCTATCATATCTTTTATTTCTTGGTTTTGAGTGATTTTTTCCAAAGAAGCACTGGCAACGTTTAATATTTTACCACGCAAAGGCAAAATTGCCTGAGTTACTCTGTCACGACCTTGTTTTGCTGAGCCACCCGCAGAATCACCCTCAACGATAAACAATTCGGTATTTTCGGCAGATGCTTGCGAACAATCAGCCAATTTTCCCGGTAAGCGCAAACGTTTAGTCGGGGTTTTTCTAACCTTTTCTTTTTCTTCTTTCTTCTTCTTTCTGGCGTCAGCACGCTCAATTACATATTCCATCAAAGCGGCAGCATTTTCCAAGTCAGACGATAACCAATGGTCAAAAGAGTCTTTAACAGCCGATTCAACTAAACGAGTAGCCTTTGATGATGTAAGTTTGTCTTTAGTTTGTCCTTGGAATTGAGGGTCGCGAATAAACAAAGACAACATAATGGACGCATCACTCAAAAAATCTTCAGCAGTAACCGATGAGGCTTTTTTATTGTTGGTCATTTCGCCATATTCTTTAAGTCCCTTAAGAAGAGCGGACTTAAAACCGGCTTCGTGGGTTCCGCCAAAGGGAGTAATAACGGTGTTACAATAAGAATGACAAAAACCGTTTTCATCTTCCGGCCAGGTAATTGCCCACTCAACTTTACCCTCATCGTTATCCAAATCTGCCTCGCCGGCAAAAGGCTTACGGTTAATAGTTGCTTTGGCGCCTACTTGATAGTTTAAAAAGTCTAAAATTCCGTTTGGAAAGCAAAGTTCTGTTTCTGCCGGAGTTGCCTCGCCTTCGCCGATAATCTCCGGTGCGCATTTCCAGTTTATTTTAATTCCTTTGAACAAAAATGCCTTAGAGCGCGCCATACGAAAAATTCTATTCGGTTGCAGATTTGAGTTTACTCCGAAAATTTCAGGATCAGGCTTAAAAGTAATAGAAGTTCCTCGCCTGTTTGGAGCATTTCCAATAAGCTCTAAGGCTGTTTGCGGAATACCCTTAGCATATTCTTGACGATATAATTTTTTATCTCGGGCTATTTCAACAACAAGTTTTTCAGATAAAGCATTAACAACAGATAGTCCTACGCCGTGTAAACCGCCGGATACCTTATAAGCGCCGCCACCAAATTTTCCTCCGGAGTGAAGCATGGTTAAAATAACCTCTAAAGCTGATTTGTTAGGATATTTCGGGTGTGCATCAACAGGAATACCGCGTCCATTATCCACGATACTTACCGAATAATCGGCATTCATAATAACATCAATATGGTTTGCATAACCGGCGACAGCTTCATCCATAGAGTTGTCTAATATTTCGGCAACTAAATGGTGTAAAGCTGTTTCATCAGTTCCGCCAATATACATACCCGGACGGTGTCTTACAGGTTCTAAACCTTCTAAAACTTCAATTGATTGAGCGCTATATTCTTGAGCTTTAACTTCTTCTTTTTCAAACAAATCAGACATTTTAATCTCTAAAACCTTTTAATGCTATATATTCCAAGGCTCAAGATAAAACAAAAGCCGAAATTAAACAAGAACAAACTTTCATAATTTAACAAGTCTTTTTTTATTAAAAAACTCTTGCATTTTTAATAATTTACGTATAAAAAGAGTCCCGAAACCGTCAATGGTGGCGGTTTTTTAATTTCACACGCAGATTTTGTCGGGGTTAAAAGCCTCGCTCCGGTGCTTGAAATTCAAGTCCACTAAAGATCTGCGGAGGTTTAACCGGAAAAGAAGGATTATAAAATATGACACTTCCTACATTTACAATGCGCCAAATGATTGAAGCCGGTGTACACTTTGGTCACCATGCTCGTCGTTGGAATCCGAAAATGGCTCCGTACATTTTCGGTAAAAAAGACAATGTTCACATTATCGATTTGCAAAAAACTTACCCGATGCTTTACACAGCAATGGCTACAACTAAAGAAATTGCTGCTCAAGGCGGTAAAGTTTTGTTTGTTGCTACAAAGCGTCAAGCACAAGAAATCATTAAAGAAAATGCTGAACGTTGCGGTCAATACTATGTTAACCAACGTTGGTTAGGTGGTATGTTGACTAACTGGAAAACAGTTCACAAATCAATTACTCGTTTGGTAAAATTGAACGATATGTTCGAAAAAGGCGAATTAGCCGGCTATACCAAAAAAGAATTGCAAGGTATGAAAAAAGAGCAAGAAAAACTTCAACTCGAATTGGGTGGTATTATGAATATGGGTGGTCAACCTGACTTAGTATTCGTAATCGATACTTGCAAAGAATCTTTGGCTATTAAAGAAGCTAAGAAACTTGGTATACCTGTAATCGGTATCTGCGATACAAACGCTGATCCTGAATGTGTTGATTTGCCTGTTCCGGGTAACGACGACGCAATCCGTGCAATCCAATTCTATTCAGAAATGATTTCTGCTTCTGTATTAGACGGAATGCAAGCTTTGATTGCTGCTAAAGGCGTTAAAGTAGAAGAAATGGTTGAAGAAAAAGCTGAAGCTCCTAAAGCTGCTAAAAAAAGAACATCTAAAAAAGCTGCTGAAAAGACAGAAGAATAATTTTCAACTAAATATTATCAAAAAGGGTGGTGTTACAAAAGCACCACCCGCCAGTTAAAAAATCAGAGGGTTTAGAAAATGACAGAGATTACTGCCGCAAAAGTAAAAGAGCTTAGAGAATCTACCGGTGCCGGTATGCTTGATTGTAAAAAAGCTTTGGTTGAAACCAACGGAAACATGGAAGAAGCCGTAGATTGGTTGCGTAAAAAAGGTTTGGCTTCTGCCGCTAAAAAAGCTAGTCGTATTGCTGCCGAAGGTTTGGTTTCGGTATATGTTGAAGGAAACAAAGGTGCTGTTGCCGAAGTTAACTCAGAAACAGACTTTGTTGCTAAAAATGATTTGTTCAAAGAATATGTTGCTGACGCTGCCAAAGTTGCTTTGGCTACAGCCGGCGAAGTTTGCGATATGAAAACATTTAATTGTCCTAAATGTGGCAAAACTTTTGAAGAACGTTTGACCGACTTGATTGCTAAAATCGGTGAAAATATGAATTTGCGTCGTGCAGCTACGCTCGAGGTAAACAATGGTGTTGTTGCTTCTTACTTGCACAACTGCTGTGGTGATAATCTTGGTAAAATCGGTGTATTGGTTGCTTTAGAATCAACAGCTGATAAAGCAAAATTAGAAGAATTGGGCAAACATATTGCTATGCACATTGCTGCTTCTTCTCCTTTGTTCTTGGATATTGCTTCTGTTGATGCTGCTGCCGTAGAACGCGAAAAAGCAATCTTTACCGAACAAGCAAAAGCTTCGGGCAAACCTGAAAACATCATTGAAAAGATGGTTGAAGGTCGTGTTCGTAAATACTATGACGAAGTAGTATTGGAAGAACAAGCTTACATTATGGATCCGGACAAAAAAGTTAAACAAGTTATTGCCGATGCTGCTAAAGAACTCGGCGCTGACATCAAATTGGTTAACTATGTTCGTTTCAAATTGGGCGAAGGCTTGCAAAAGAAAGAAGAAGACTTTGCTGCCGAAGTTGCTGCTCAATTAGGCAAATAAGCTTTTTAATCAAAAGCCAAAATAAAAAAAAGGTACCTATACGGTACCTTTTTTTGTAATAGTCTTGAAGTGTTTTACAGTAACAACTAGTGGCCAACATAAGATAAAAGCCCCAATGACAAGAGCTGCTATCCAAAGCATTATGCCAACCCATGCCATAACACCGCAAGCTCCCATAAAATCAACATAGTTGTCGAGTAGCCAACCGCCGTAGTGCCAAAACCAGTAAAGACCCATTGCTGTTAAAGCAATTTCCAACAAAAACAATAAACATTTTCCTGCAACAGAAGAGTCTAACTTTTGGTACAAAAAACACAGTTTTTTACCAAGATTAAAATTCTTTTTCATAGGCGTATGTAATTAAGTTTGATATAAAAATTGTCTAAAAAATAGCGAAACAAATAATCTTAAATTGTTTCTTCAGAGTAGTTTTTATTAGAGAGCTTGTCAATCTTTTATTAGAATTTTTACCATTACCGGAACATGGTCTGAAGGGCGTTCTTTTGAGCGAAAATCTTTCAAAATTTTAGCACTTAACAATCTATCTTCTAACGGTTTTGTCACCCAAATATGATCTAAACGACGTCCTTTATCGTTGGTTTGCCAATTTGGGTTGCGATAACTCCACCATGAAAATACTTTTTCCGGTTCTTTATAAAATTTGCGTACTGCATCAACAAAATCTAAAGACTCAAACAGTCTTGTTAGTCTGCCGACTTCAATAGGAGTATGTGATACAATTTTCAAGAGTTGTTTATGATTCCATACATCATTTTCGCTAGGCGCAACGTTAAAATCGCCACAAAACAGAATTTTTTTATTTTTCAACTCATCTTTTCGCTGCTCCAAATATTCCGATATATCATCCATAAAACAAAGTTTATGTGCAAAAGATAAGTTTTCTATCGGGTCGGGAATATCTCCGCCTGCCGGAATGTAAATATTGTTTATTTCAATATCGTCAAATAAAACACACTTGATATGGCGAGCATCTTTTTTGCCTACCCAATTCATTTCTTCAACAGATTTGAATGGGTGCTTTGAAAGAATAGCAACTCCGTTATATCCGGCCATTCCATATAGCCCGATATGTTCAAATCCAAGCTTTTTTACATCGTCGAAAGGAAAATCTTCTTTTTTTGCCTTAACTTCTTGCAAGCAAACTACATCGGGATTTTTTTCTTCGACTAAATTTCTAAGTAAATCAAGTCTGATACGAATAGAATTAACGTTCCAAGTAACAAGAGAAAATGAGTTCATTTATTTTTTCTTCTTAAAGTTGCGAGAGCTTGTTTTCTTATTTTTGAATTTGAATACTTCATCATCTATATCAAGGTCTTTTTTTGCATCATAAAGCGAAACGCTGACCTCAACACTTTGTGGGTCGACGATTTTCCATTGTTTTAATTCCATAGGGGTATTTGAAAAAACCAAAGTAATAGGGCCGACATCACCTTTGTCAGCGTAATCTAAAGTAATAGAAGTTGAGCCGGTATCCTGATAAAAATCGATAATTTTTATTTTTTCACCGTCAATTTTGATTTTATCTGATAAAATCATTGAAGCAGGAATATCGTCGTAATCAATATGTGTAACTTGGTCTAAATCCAAATCGTTGTATACAATGTCTTTACCGTTACCGACAATCAAAACATTTGTCGGCTCTGCATACTCCATGCGAATTTTGTTGGGTTTTTTGATAAATAGACGCCCTTCGGCAGTAGACCCGTTAGAAGCCATTTGCACAAAAGTTGCTTCAATGCTTTTCATAGAATTAAGATAGTTTTCAATTTTTTGTAAGTTTTCAGCGGATTGAGCCCTTGTTTCAAAAGAAAAAAGTAATCCGCAAAGCAAACAAATAGTTTTTTTCATTTATTATTCTCTCTAAATAATTTTATTTATAAAAGCTATATTAAATATAATAATAGCAATCGAAAATGTCTATATAAACCTACCCCCTGTCAACACCAAAATATTGACAGAGGGTAGGTCGGTATAATACTAACTATATAAACTAATAGCCGCCGCAACCACAACCCTTAGAAGTTGAACTAGCTGATTCTGAGTTTTTTGATGAGTTGTTTGCATCTTTCTCGGCAGAAGCCGACATAGATTTTGCTTGTTTTGAAGGTGCTGATTTCATAGAAGAAGATGATGAATCTCTCATATCTTTACACATTATATATTACTCCTGTTAAAAGTTAAACATTTGCTTTCAAAAGCATTAAAAGAAGTAAGATTTAATGTAAAATAAACAACCTAATCTTTAAGCCTACATATTACGAGGTTTGAATATACCGTCCTCAAATCCTTGTATTTGCGGATTTTCTTCGGCCATTTCCAATCTGGTTAAGGCAAGAGCAACATATTCTTTTTCTTTTTCTATACCGATAAAACGACGATTGAGTTTTTTTGCTACTACCGCAGTAGTTCCCGAGCCTAAAAAAGGATCAAAGACCACATCATCTTCATCAGACGAGGCTAAAATAAGCTTAGCAATAAGTTTTTCGGGTTTTTGAGTTGGGTGATCAGTATTCTCGCTCATAGACCAAAAAGGAACGGATATATCGGTCCAAACATTAGATGGATGGGTTAAGCGTAGCTTTTTATTGTCTTTTTCGAACCAATCTTTAGGGTTTCCGTCGTTATTGCGATATGGAGCAATAACCTCGCGCAAAACCTTAACTCTGTCTAAATAAAATTTATAGTTTTTGCTTTTGGTAAAAAACCAAATATCTTCTAAACAGTTTTTCCAATTGTTTTGAGCTCCTCTGCCTTTTTCTCTCTCCCAAGAGATACGATTCTGTAGTACAAAATACTTTCCGGCAATATAGGGAATAGCAATAGATGTTTTCCAATCGGCACAAATATACACAGAGGCATTATCTTTTAATAGTCTGACGGTTTTTTTAAGCCATTTATCAAGCCATTTGGCATAATCGTCATTATTCATTTCATGAAAAGTTGATTTTCCGAAGTTTTTGGTAAGGTTATAAGGAGGATCAACAATCATTAAATCGATACAGTTATCAGGCATTTTATCCATAGCCTGTAATGAATCTTGCCAAATAATTTTGTTTACAATCTCGTTTGGAGTTGCATTGTTTTTAAGTTTTATAGCCGAAGAAACAATATTGGAAATTTGTTTTTTTTCCAATCGAATAGTTTTGTTTCGAGAAGCTTTAACAGCCAACTATTCTTCTCCAAACTTGTTGTCTATGAGTTTTTCCAGAGCCTCTAAAGCCTCTTTAGCTT
The DNA here is from genome assembly GCA_045639065.1 of Alphaproteobacteria bacterium. Lineage (GTDB taxonomy): Bacteria > Pseudomonadota > Alphaproteobacteria > RF32 > CAG-239 > CAZU01. The sequence continues at coordinate 46,997 of JAZUCK010000018.1, forward strand.
GGTTTCCTGAGGCTGAAACCTTAATTGTTGTACCTTTGGAAGCAGCCAACATCATCAATCCCATGATAGAGCAACCATTTACACACTGGCCAATGCGTTCAACTTCTACATTAGCATCAAAAGGTTCCAAGGTTTTTACAAAAGCAGCAGCAGCGCGAGCGTGAAGGCCTTTAATGTTTTTGATTTCTAAATCTTTTACAATTTTATCAGACATTTTTAGTTTCCTAGTAATTGTGAAGCAATATTGATATATTTCTTACCGGCATCTTGAGCGCCTTCAACAGTATCTTTCATATTTTTTTCTTTGCGCAAAGATGCAATTTTAATAAGCATTGGCAGATTGATACCGGCCAAAATCTCAACATTTGCTCTATCCATCATTGATAAAGCCAAATTAGACGGGGTTCCGCCAAACATATCTGTCAACAAAACAACGCCTTCGCCGGTATTAACAGAATTTACTTTTTCCAAAATCTCGTTACGGCGCATTTCCATATCATCTTCAGGGCCGATACAAACACCGGCAACTTGTTCTTGAGGGCCTACAACATGTTGCATGGCAGAAATAAACTCATTTGCCAAATTTCCGTGTGTTACCAAAACCAAACCAATCATTTTATTCCTCGCTCTTTTTTTGTGAATACTGCTTTAATTATATTGCTTAACAACATGGCTTAATGGTATAACAATAACATCAAACTGTCAATTTTAGGTTAATAAGTTATGCAAAAAAAACCCTTAAATTTTATTTGGCATTACATCAAAGATTTTAAGTACACGATATTATTCATAGTTTTTTTGATAATAGTTGCTCGCAGTCTTATGCAGAGTGGTTTTTACCTCTCGGCAAAACTGTTTAGTTGGGCTGGAACAGAATTTGGGAAGCCTGACTATTGGCAAACAATGATAGTTTTTTTAGGCGGTTTTATTTTATTAGATTTAATAGGACATCTTTTTCAAACTTGGTCATTATATATTGCCGGAAAAGTAATTCCGCATATTCGTTCACTGGTCATAAAAGATACTTTTGATTATGTTAACAAGCAATCAATTTCATATTTTGCCAATGAAATGACGGGAAATATATCCAATAAATTTAATCAGCTTCAAAATTCTGTTGCTGAATTTTTTATGCATACAAGTAATATTTTATTTGATATGAGCTATCTTTTGGTAAATGTAATTATTTTATCATGTGTTAATTGGATTTTGGGTGCTACAGTTGTTGTTTGGGCTTTTTTAATGGTGCTTTGCGGTCGTTATTTTGGCTTAAAAAGGGCTGATCTTTCACGAAAAACATCAACAGAACAAAGTGTTTCCAATGCTCGCATTGTTGATTCTATAGCTAATTATTCCGAAATAAAAAGCTTTGCTAATTTTAAATACGAAAGAATAAATTTATTAAAGGTTTTACGAAAATGGCGTCACGCCGAAACCTATGAGCAAAAACAACGTAACTTAATAATGCTTTCACTAGGCATAATATCTGTCATTTCTGGTGCCTTTTTTTGTTTTTTAGGACTAGCCCTTTTTTATTACAAACAAATTGATTTAACAGGATTTATTTTTGTCTTGACTATTATAACCCGACTAAGCGGCGTTGCTTTTGGAGTAAACTGGGCTGTAAATAATCTTTCAAAATTGTTTGGTGTTTTGAGATCTGCTTTAGATACTTTGGCAATTGAGCCGGAAATAGTTGATTTACCCAAAGCTAAAGAAATTAAAGCAAAAAAAATAGAGGTTCTGTTTGATAATGTAAGTTTTGCGTACAATAAGGATGCCAATTATGTTTTCAAAGGTTTCAATTTAAAAATAAAAGCTGGTGAAAAGGTTGGTATTGTTGGTTCATCAGGAGCAGGAAAATCAACTCTTATAAAACTTATTGCCCGTTATTTTGATACAACGTCCGGTTCGATAAAAATTAACGGAACCGATATAAAAAGCGTTACACAAGATTCATTACACAAGCTAATATCTACAATTCCGCAAGATGTTTGTTTATTTAACAGAACGTTGGAAGAAAATATTCGCTATGGTAAAACGACCGCCTCATTGGAAGAGGTGGAAAAGGCTGCAAAACAAGCCTCTGCCGACAAATTTATAGAAAAACTACCCAAAGGTTACAATACCAAAGTCGGTGATAGAGGTGTTATATTATCGGGAGGAGAACGCCAGAGAATAGCTATTGCCAGAGCTATATTAAAAGATTCTCCTCTTTTAATTTTTGATGAAGCAACATCAGCATTGGATTCCGAAAGTGAAAAATATATTCAATCTTCATTAAAAAATTTAATGAAAAACAAAACAGTTGTTGCAATAGCCCATCGTTTATCCACCTTACGAGAGATGGATAGAATTATTGTTATGGAAGACGGTCAAATTGTCGAAGAGGGAACACATCTCGGATTATTACGTAAAAAAGGACGCTACGCAAAACTGTTTAAGATGCAATCTGACGGTTATATTCAAACTGCTTAGAATTTGTACATAACGCTTACATTTCCGCTCGAATTGGTATAATCATCGCCCACACTGTAAGAACCGGCTAATGATGCACTAAGTTTTGATGTCATATCAAAAGAAATACCGGCAGATACTTTTGCCACAGTTCTATCATCAGCCTGAGCCAAAGAGTTTTCATTATCTATAGTAAACTCAGACGCATCATCCATGATATGAACAATAGAAGGTCTTACAAATATTTCAGCACGAGAGTCAGGAAATTCCCATCTTTTGGCAAATTTTATACCGGCTTCAACTTCGGTGCGGCTGGCATTATCAAATTCTTGAGTCTTGCCGGCATTGTCTTCGACCGGATCCATATCAACGGCCGTATAGCTAATTCTTACACCGGGCTCTATTCTAAGTCCGTTTATATTTTTATATATATAGCTAACATCTAGGGTTGCACCATAAGTTGTACCTGATGTGCTTGTATTTACATCATCATCGGTTGAAATATCTGTATCAATAATGCCTGCATATCCGGCCAAGATTGTTGACCAATTTTGGCTATCATGACGTAAATAAGCACCTGCTAAATAACTGTTAATAGTAGTTTCGGCTGTACCAATAATTTCATATTTTTCGCCGTTTTCTTCATAATTATATTTACCTTGTCTGTAAGAAGCTAATAATCCCAGTTTGGTATATCCGTTACTAAGTAAATCTAAACCACCATCAAAACCTGTTATCTCTGCATCATAGACATAAGGCGTTTCAACACTGATAGATGTTGTTGCCGGAGCTAACCATCCTGAAAAAGCCGGACGATTAGAGCGACAAATGGCGTTTTCACCTCTTTTTGCATTTTTGCACGGAACTTTTTGATATTCACTTATTGCAATATTATTGCGCAAGCTTTCACCCAAACTGCTTGTTTGCATAAAAGTATTATCAATTAATCCATAATAAGCTACTGCTTCAGGAACAAGAATAAATTTATCATCTTTAATGGCATTTTTCACAGAAGCATACCACTGATTATTCTTAAAAACAGTATCCCATTCATAATAAGATCCTGCTACACGATGAATGTTAAACACACTTTCCCCGGATGCGCTACCTGCCTGAGCAAACAATATATCGTCTCTTAAAGGCGCTCCATCGTTAGCAGATGTTAAATATACTTCGGTTGAACCGGAAGCATTTCCTGTTATAATAATTTTATCAGCTTCTGCCGATTCAATATCTACATTCAATTCCATTCTGGAATTCGTACCGCCGACATAATCTCCATCAATTGTTAATGTATTACCGACTGTGCTATCGCTTTTTACAAGATCAATTGTTCCATTATTTATTAAGCCGCCTTGTACTCTAATATTTCCTTTAACAAACAATGAAGAGCTTGAATTTATATTTAAATTACCGCCTTCAAGTATGATGTTGTTTCCTGCTGTAAGATTTGCATTCTGCAAAAATAAATTTTTCCAACCTCTGATTACATCAGGATTATAGTTTTTGCCAAGTGCATTACCGAACAATGTCAAATCATGAGAGGTATTGGTATCTTGGTTTATAATTCCGCTTGAAAAGATAGGGTTCAGTCCACTGCTAAGAGTTAGGTTTGTTAATTCTGTACCTTGGGTAAAAAGCTGGCTCGCATCTAATCCGGTAACTCGGCTACCGATATTTAATGCTCCTTTTAGTGAAGTATAGTCTTCAATATTAACATTAGCACTATCTAAAAAGCTGGCATTTTCAATTGTAGAGCCAGATCTGGCATATAATACAGAGGTGCCGTTAAAGGTTGTATATTGCGCATAACCATAAATATTTGCAATACCACCGCTTATGGTGCTATTTTGAAGAAATCCGTCAACATCAACATTCAAATTACCGCCTTCAACAACAATATTTGTACCGCTATTATTCTCTTTAACGGTAAAAGTAGAACCGCTACCAACATAAAAATTGTCAGCTACTCCCTCATGAATTATCCCTGTTTTATTAGCTCCTAAAGAAGAATACGTTATCAGTTGACCGATTTCGTCATTTGTAGAAAGATTAAACTTACCGCCTTGTTCTATGATTAAGCTATTGGCTGTAAAGTTTGAGTAAGAATCATCATCAGAATCAAACTTGTTTGAGGTAAGCATGCCGCCTTTTTTCACAGTAACATCATCTACAATGCCGCCAACTGTTCCCTTTTTATCGTGAAGCCAAAGGTTACCACCATTTTCTACGGTAATATTGTTTATAAATCCACCTGGTGTATTGGGGTCAGCTGTTTGACCGGCCATAGTTATCGAAACTTCACCGGTAACGTTGGACTGTGAAAGAACAGCATTATCAGATACGGTAACGCTACCTTTTTCTAAAGTAAAATTATCGGCAGAGGCGTTATCTTGAAGATTAAGTTGACCGCCATTTTTTATAATGTTTTGGCCGTCAGGTTGTATAGTTAAAAGAGCGTTGCCTTTAGCTGTAACCGTTCCACCATCAATTGTTGTATTATATCCCAGAGTATCGCCTGTAAACAAAGCATTACCCCCACTGTTTACAGTTGTTTCTGAAACATATCCGGTGTTCCCGCTAGAACCGGAAACAATGACTTCACCACCGTTAACAGTAGTTTTTGAGACTATTGCGTTTTCTGTAACATTTAATGTTCCGCCTTCAACGATGGTGTCAGTTACTTCTGCACTATCAGAAGCGTTCATGGTTCCTGATTTTATAGTGGTACCATAAGCGCTACCATCTAAAACATCTAGAGTTCCGCCATCAACGGTTGCTTCCGCTGATATAGAACCTTCATTTATCTCTACGGTACCTCCTTCAATATTAGTTTTTTCTATAGTTGAAGAATTATACAAACCTAAACTGCCACCACTTATGGTAAACTCACTTCCATATGCTCCATTAAGCTCGGTATTTCCACCTTCTATTTCAACATTATTTACTTGTTTATCAGATGTTATTTTCAATGTACCGTTTCTTAAGGTAATATCGGAAGCTGTTGAACTTCCTTGAATAGTAACGATAGCATCAGTTCCATCAATTGTCATACCTGAGACTGTAGCATTATCTTCTGCTGTTACCGAACCGCCAACGACTTGAGTGGTATAAAGTTTTGATGAATCTTGAGCAAGAAGATTGCCGTTTGAGTACGTATTATTGAACTCTGCCAGATCGTGAAGAGTTACGTCTCCTCCGTTTATTGTCGTACCAGTGCCTTTTGATTCATTATAATAATGGGCAGTACCGCCACTATTTATGACTGCATTTGTAGTCTCAGCATAATCGCTGACATTTAATTCTGTGTCATCACTGCCGCTACCTGAACCAATTTCCAGATCTGGTGTTTCGCCATATCCGCCTATATCCATTGCCACAGCGGTTTTAAAACCCAAAACAGCCCAATATCCTATCAGGCTACATAAAATTAAATTTTTTAAACTTTTTCTAGTCATTAGTTCGGTTCCAAACCTCAAAATCTATGCATATGCTAACAAACTAGAATAAAAAAATTAACAGATTGTTACCGATTCCCTTTAGCGATTCCGACGATTCGCTCCAAATCAAGACTCAGATTCGTTTTGAGTCCGATAAAAAAATTTTTTGTGTTTGACAGAATCGCAAAAATAAAAAAACAGAATCGCAAAATATTGATAAAAGAATCGCAAAAGTAAAAAAAATCAGCTTGAAAAAACCTTATTACTTCTTACTTCAAAAAATTGAGCATCATTTCTTAACGAATCAAAAAGTTCAGGATTTGTGGTGGTAATCCATGCCTGTACATTTAATGCCGTTATTTTCTCAAGCAAGGCTTCCCTTTTAATATCATCTAAATGGGCAGCAACTTCATCAAGTAGCATAACCGGCGCAAAACCCTGATGTAATGTTTGGCACTTTGTTTGAGCTAAAATAATGCTTATCAGTAATGATTTTTGTTCACCGGTTGAGCAAAGGTCTGCCGGCATTCCTTTTTTCTTGAAATAAACCTTAAAATCAGTGCGGTTAACACCTTCTAAATTTTCATAATCCAAAACAAAATTACGTTGTTTTGATAACATATTTTTATATTCATCTTCGACCAATACTGCCGGCTTATTATCGAGCATTTTTTCTATTTTGCCATCTAACTCAAGTATTACCGACGGAAATATATCATCAGGCTCGTTTTCGATAAAAGCATTTAATCTGGCTATTTGTTCACGACGCGCTGCTGCAATAGCAACACCGGTGGTCGCCATACTCTCTTCTATTGAATCAAGCCAATAGTTATCATTTTTTCCTTCTTTTAAAAGCCTATATCTTTCACGATACAAATGTTCAAAAGAGGCCGTCCTTTTTGCGTGTTCCATATCAAAAGCATAGACCAACCTATCCAAAAAGGAGCGTCTTGGCTGACTTCCTCCTCTAAAAAGCCTGTCCATTTGCGGTGTAAGCCATGTTGCAGAAAAATATTTGCCTAAATCACCTTGTGATGAAAGTTTTGTATTATCAACCTTGACTATACGACGTTCAAAAGAGCGAATTTCATCGTTCTCATAATCATCTCTTGCTTTATTTTCAACTGCTGTCGCAACAGTATACATTTCGCCACCTTTTATCACATCAGCAGCTATAGCCCAATTTAACGGTGAGATAAATGAAAGTTCATTTTTTTCGGTAATTTGCGGAATAAAACGTTTTATATCGGCAAGTCTGGCCCCTCTGAGACCTTTTCCCGGAGTGAGAAAAGATATGGCTTCTAAAATATTCGTTTTGCCAGAACCATTTTCTCCATAAACAACAATAGGTGCAATTTCTGTTTTAAGCCTTAATGAAGCATAGTTTCTAAAGTCAGTTAAAGTCAGGCGTTCGACACCTGACTTTAACTTGGTTAAATTAGCTAGATTCTCGGCTAAATTGCTCATTTATATTCTCATAGGCATAAGTACATAAATTGCACTATTGTCTGATGTGTCATGAATAACCGAAGGAGAAGAAGCATCAGCAAACGAGATGCGGACAGTTTCGCCTTTTACTTCACCCAAAATATCCAACAAATAACGGAAGTTATAGCCGATTTCCAAAGGCTGATGCTCATATTTGGCTTCCAAATCTTCCGAAGCGCTTCCTAAATCAGGGCTTGAAGTAACGATAGAAACCTTGTTCGGATTGGTTAGCATCTTAATAGCTCTTGTTCTTTCGGCAACAACCGAAACACGATCTACCGCTGCAGCCAATTCTTTAACATTAAGCTCTAATGACTTATCATTATCTGTTGGGATTACTCTTTCATAATCAGGATATGTTCCGTCAATAAGTTTAGATGTCAAAGTAATATCTGTTACACAGAAACGAACTTTGTTTTCCGAAATTTCAACAGTAACATTCTCAATAGAGCTATCGTCCAAAAGCTTTCTGATTTCGCCCACTGTTTTGCGCGGAATAATAACACCTTTAAGGTCTTCTGCGCCTTTAGGAAGCGGTGATTCCACACAAGCAAGTCTGTGTCCGTCGGTAGCAACCACGCGCAAAACTTCCGAAGAACCTTCTTTTTTGGCATGAACGTATAAACCGTTTAGGTAATATCTGGTTTCTTCGGTAGAAACTGCAAATTGTGTGCGGTCGATAACGTCTTTTAACTCATCTTTTGCCATAACGAAAGAAATAGGCAGTTTGTCGCCTGAAATAACCGGAAAGTCTTCAACAGGAATTGTTGACAAAGAAAACTTTGAACGAGCAGAAGAAATTGTTAATTGTCCTTTATCGTCAGGATAAATCAATTCAACCTGACTGCCGTCAGAGAGTTTTCTTACAATGTCATAAAGCATATGAGCCGGAGCAGTCGTTGCTCCTGCTTCAGTAATTTTAGCATCGGCAATTTCCGTAATTTCAGTATCCATATCAGTGGCCTTAAAACTGATACCGTCACCCATGGTTTCAATTCTGACATTAGACAATACAGGGATTGTATTTCTTTTTTCAACAATGCTCTGTACATGGCTCAAAGTTTTTAATAAATGTGCACGTTCAATAGTAAATCTCATGTTATTTTTCCAAAAAAAACGACTTATTGTTAATATTGCTTCAAATAATAGCATATCGCGCTAAAATCAAAAGCTAAAACAATAAGTCGTCAACAGTTTTTTTAACGTAATTTAAGCTTCGAGACTTCTTCTTAAAGCATCTACATTCTCAGCCAAAGAAACATCTTCCATAATGAGTTCTTCAACCTTGCGGACAGCGTGCATAACCGTTGTATGATCGCGGTCAAATTTACGTCCTATTTCAGGCAAAGAACGAGAAGTAAGTTGTTTTGCCAAATACATGGCAATTTGACGAGGGCGTGCAACAGTGCGAGCACGACGAGAAGATTGCATTTCTTTAACCGAAATATTGAAATGTTCAGCAACCTTCTTTTGAATTTCATCAATAGTTGTTCTCTTATCAAAAGAGCGAAGCATATCTTTTAAGATATCTTGAGTCATATCAAGAGTAATCTCATGATTGCTTAAAAGCTGTGAATGAGCAATAACACGACGCAAAGCACCTTCTAATTCTCTGATGTTAGAAGTAATTTTTGTAGCTAAAAATTCAGCAACTTTTTGTGGTAATTCAAGACCTAATTGTTTTGCTTTGTTGTTTAAGATTCCCATTCTTAAATCAAAATCTGTCGGATGAATATCGGCAACCAAACCGCAACCTAAACGAGATTTCAGGCGAGCCTCGATTCCTTCTAGGTCAGCCGGAGATTTATCTGCAGAAATGATGATTTGACGACCTTCTTCAATCAAAGAATTAAATGTATAGAAAAATTCCTCTTGAGTAGTATCTTTTCCACCCATAAATTGAACGTCATCAACCATCAAAACATCAACCGAACGGAATTGTTCTTTGAATGCGGTGGTGTCTTTGTAGCGAAGTGCGCGAACAAATTTATACATAAATTTTTCAGCAGACAAATAAACAATATTTCTGGAAGGATCTTGTTGTTTAATGTGCCATGCAATAGCATGCATAAGGTGAGTTTTGCCTAGACCTACGCCTGAATATAAGAATAAAGGATTAAAAGAGATATTGCGCGATTCTGCAACTTTACGGGCTGCGGCATAAGCAAATTCGTTGGTTTTACCGACAACAAAGTTGTCAAAAGTATATTGAGGATTTAAAGGTACGGATAAGCTGTCACCCAAAGAACCTTCATTAGTGTTTGCCACAACAGATCTTGCACCTGATTGATATATATTTTGTGGCATCGGAGATGTCGTAATCTTTTTTAACAAAGAGCGACAAGTAGGATTATATAAGCCTTTGTTTATAGCCATATCTTGACCGGCTTGTACAACAAAGTTAATGTTTTTTATTGCAGGATTTTTCTTTTCCCAAATTTTGTGGATTCTGTCACTGTAATTTGTAATAACCCAGTTTCTCATAAAGCGAGTTGGAACACAAATGTTCATTGTTCCTTCGTTAAAAGACCCTATTGTTAAAGGCTTGAGCCAGCTGTCAAATGCGGTTTCACCTACTTCTGTTTTAAGCTGCTCACAAATCTGTCCCCATTGAACTTGAACAGATGCATCGTTAACAATTGCTTCTTCAGCCATTTCTACTCCCCAATTTATTCTTATAAAAATTAAAACCTAAAATCAGTTATATTGTTATTAGCTAAGATAAAGACGGTTTATTTGCTTCTCATTTATAAAAAACCACACTTGGTATATGTAATGTAATAAGTCGGTTGCTGTCTACACAATATAAAATCAGCCGTGTTAAAATACATTACCAACATCATATCACGATATCTTTATCGATTCTTTATTATCAAGCATTCCCCTTGCTAAGATAATAAATATAAAGAGTAATCTTTTATAAATTTAAAGGCTGAGCTTCCGTATATTATTATACTTTTTCGGACAGCATATAAAAATCAATTCAAACTTACTTACACTATACAAAATCTTTTAGAGTTTATTTCAGTATCTGAAAGCTCTTTATGATTGTTATATTAAATCGCCTTAGTCAAAATTCATAAATATAAAACTGACAACTAATATTCAGGACGCTACTGTCACTCATTTAGATTCTAAAAGTTTTGGATTAAATAAAATCAAAACCCTCTAACAAAGTGATTCGGATATTAGAATAAAAAAAAAGAAAAACAATAGAACTTTTATAGAACATTGCAATTAAATTGCTTGACAGACGATTCTTTAGGAGTCGGACGGATTCTGCCACTTTTAGAAGAAAAGAGCGCAAACCGCACAACTCTAATATATAAAAAATAGAGTTCGGTTTGCGCTATGAAACAAAGCTAATTTAAGACTAAAATTACAAAGCCTTAATTTTTTGTGAAAGGCGTGAAATTTTACGAGATGCAGTGTTCATCTTTAAAACGCCTTTTCTTACAGCACGCATCAATTCAGATTCGGCTGTTTTAAAAGCTGTGTTTGCCAATTCTTTATCACCGGCAAGGATAGCTGCTTCAACTTTTTTTACGAAAGTACGAACACGACTTCTGCGAGCGCCGTTAATAACAGCTCTTTTATTGTTTCTTACGATTCTGCTTTTTGCAGACTTATGATTGGCCATTTTTATTTCCTATTTCAATTAAAAAAGTTATTCCAATATTTTATAAATGTAATGCTTTATAGACTTGAACACTCATTAAAGTCAACAACAAATTTACTCAAAAGGTCGATTCTTTTGTTTTTTTATTTAAAATTATTCAAAATATCGGCAAAATCAGGGGTGTTCATGCTCAATCGACAACTTTTTAACTCCAGTTCAAGACCATTTTGCAGATTCATATTCTCTACTTGGCGTAAAGTTTCTTTTGCTTGTAATATTGCCTGATAAGGTAATGAAGCGATTCTGTTTGCAACTCTTAAAGATTCGGCAAAAATATCTTGCAAAGGAACAACTCTGCTTATAAGACCGCAAGCTGAAGCATCTTCGGCACTTAAAGCTTTTCCCGTCAAGATCATTTCTGAAGTCTTAGCCTTACCAATTCGGTGAATCAATCGTGAGCAACCTCCAAAAGAAGGTATTAAACCTATAGAAACTTCAGGATAACCCAATTGAGCAGATTCGGTTGCTAAAATGATATCGCCCGCTAAAGCTAAATCGCACCCCAAACCCAAAGCATACCCCGATATTGCTGAGATAATCGGTTTTGAGCAATTGATGATTTTGTTAAATTCATCTTGCCATGCTTTTAAGGCCAAACTTTGTTGAGCGACCTCACAGCTTAAATCTTTTATGTCGATTCCGGCAGCAAAAACACTGTCAGATCCTCGTATTATTATACATTTGATTATATCGTCATATTCCCATTCTTGAATCTGATACGCAATTTCATTAAGCATCTCCAAATTAACGGCATTCATCTCGTTTGGCCTGTTTAAGATTATTATACCTACGGTTCCGTCAACAGATGTTTGTATAGTGTTGTTTTCACTCATAATACATTCCTTATTGGTTTTTACTTTTTACAACTAATCTTAATATCAAAGGTTTGTCAGATTCCTTTGTGATTTCTAAAGTTTCTCCGTCTCTTTCAAACAAAATTCCTTTTTTATTTTTATTCTTTTTTTGCCATCCCATCTGAGGAAGCGTTTCATTATAAAACTTAACAATGTTGCCAAAATTCTGTTTTTCAGCTGATAGATAGGCTTCAAAAAGACGTATTTCTTCATTTCCGAAACTTAAAGATCCGTTTTCTATTTGCGTTACATTCTCAGGTAGCGGAATGTCTTCTAATCCTTCAACAAAAGACGCTTTGGCTGAATAGCTGACAAAGAAGCTCATTATAAAAAATAAAATGACAATATATTTTTTCATTTTTGTAAGCTTTCACAATAAAAAGTTGAACGACCTGCCATAACAACAGATTTTATTCCCCCTGTTTTTTTTATATCGCATATGCAATGAGGACATTTTTGACCTTTTTTATTATAAACGCAATGCATATTTTGAAAATACCCAAGACTTCCGTCCGGTCTTTTATAATCTCTAAGTGTCGAACCTCCGGCGTCAATGGCCTTTTGCAAAACTTTTTTTGTATTCTCGATAATTATTTTACACTCTTTTTTTGTAATGTTTTCACAAAGTCTGGACGGAATAATAGATGATTCGTAAAGAATCTCCGAAGCATATATATTGCCGATTCCCGATATTATAGACTGATCCAAAAGAGCTACTTTTATCGGTGTTTTTTTCTTTTTTTGTAACTTTGCGTATAAATAATCATCAGTAAGATTTTCTCTAAATGGATCACACCCGAGATTCTTTAGAAATTTGTTATTTGAAATATTTTCTTTTGTGCAATAGGTAAAAAGCCCAAATCTTCTCGGATCGTTATAAACAACATAACCATTACTTGTTTCCATAATAATATGGTCATGTTTATCAATATCATTAAGTTTGTCAGATATTTTTACTTTTCCGCTCATGCCCATATGCCAAAGTATACAAATATTATTATCAAGCGATATAACAATATATTTTGCGATTCGGTCATATTTTATAATTTTTGAACCTTTTATTTTTGTTTCCATATCTTCAGGGACAAGTTCGCGTAATTGCCGATTCCTTATTTCTATGTTTAAAATTTTAGCTTTTCCGATTCCTTTTTCGACGGCTTTTTTGATTGTTTCAACTTCGGGTAATTCCGGCATTTTTTATCCTTTGTAATATAATTAACACTAAAAAGTATAAAGGCTTTTTATTCTAAAACAACAACTATGTTACACAACTCATTCAAAAATGAAAAAAACTTGCACTAATTTTTTAAATGAGCTAACTTGCCAAAGATATTCATTAAAAAAAGTAAAAAAGAGATGATTCGAAAAGCAAAACGACAAAGCAAATATTTTGCACCGCAAAATGAAAATTCCAAGCATATTTGTGATCATCCCGGTTGCAACAAAGCCGGAGAATATCGAGCACCTAAAGACAGAAAATTGAAAGAATACTATTGGTTTTGCTTAGAACACGTTCAAGAATATAATGCCAAGTGGAATTATTATGGTGATGAAAATTTTATTGATGAAGAAGAAACGATTCGCCAAAAGTTTAAATTTTCATCGCATATCAAATATAACTTCGGCTTTGATTTTAATTCCAGTTACGATTTTTTTGATAAATACTCTTATTCTGCCTCAAGAGAAAACATCAGACTAAGTGCAGATGAAAGGGAAGGTCTCAAACTTATGGAATTATCTTACGATGATTTGAGTGCGGATTCCTTAAAAAAGGCTTATAAGAAAGCTGTTAAAAAATATCATCCTGATTTAAATAAAGCTGACAAAACTTTGGAAGAAAAATTTAAGATTCTAAGCACGTCTTACAAATCGTTATTAAGCAGGCTATCCTAACGTGATTTGACTTTGTTTAGTGATCTTTCGATTTTTTTGATTTTTTCTTGTTTTTCACGCTGAGAAATTTTATCTTTCTCTTTTTCTTCTTTTCGACCTGATTTCTCCATAATCATCTTGGCTGTTTTTGCATTATTTTTCTCTTTACCAACAGCAACAATATCTTTACTTTCCATACTTTCGGATATTTTATCAAGAGTCTTTTCTTGGTCTATGATACCGGCTTGTTTTAACTTTACTAAGCCTCTAATCATGTCCGAACTTTCTTTATGTGTAAGGTTGTCGGTTTTTAGCTTTGTTCGCTCTGAAATATTTTCGAGCAAAGATTGCTCAAATGTTTTTCCATCAAAAGTAACATCTTGAGTCTTATTGGCCACAAGCTTTTTGCTCATTTCTTTTATGCCTAATTCTTTTGAAGCTTTATTAGCTGCCATGATTCCCGCAACTTTTCCGGCTGTCTGTTGCATTTTTTGATTTTCGACATCTTTTGTTGCGTTTATACGTGTTCTTTCTTCATCGCTTAAAGCTGTATACAAAGATGATGACATATCGTCGAAATTAAAATCAAAAACAACCGTTGTTTTTCCGTCTTCATCTTCATCTTCGTCATCGTATATATCGCGGATTTTACTTTGAATTTTTTTCAAATTGGGCGCGATTTTTTTGATGTTTTTAGGTGTTTTCTTAAAATCATTTTTGCTTGCTACATCAGCAGCCATGGCTTTTTTTAGATCAAGTCTGCGGGAAATACGGGTGTTTTTTGAAAAACCCTTTGTTTGCCCCCAATCTATATTTGATTCTATATCTTCTTCACTCATGACGGTCTTTCAACGGATACTATTATTTATTATAGTTATATTGTTACATAAAATAAGTTTTTAATCAATGCTTTTATATACTATAAGTAAAGAGCCGTCCGATAAATTTTTTACAGATACTAAAAGATTTGAAAGTTTCGAGCGCTTAAGCGTCAGAGTTTTTGATGTCATATTCAATATGTTTGCGCTAATACCTTTCTTGAGAGTGCTCCAGTCGTCATCATCACTAAAGAAAGATTGTTGGCTGTCCAAAATTTCATCAAACGTCGGCTCTTCTACCAAAAAGTCTTTTTTTGCGTTCCATAGTTTAATATAAGCATCATTATAAAAATTAAGACGTCCGTTAGAGCCAAAAATTAAAATTCCTTCAGACAAGCCGGCTAAAATTTCATTTTGAACAGATATTAGCGCGTTATAAGCAGATGTTGTTGCCAATCTGTCAGATATATCTTCAAAAGCAAAAACAACTCCACCCATAGGATATGGCGCACGCATTCTTCTGATTGTTTTTCCATCAGGCAAATGCATTAAATCGCTTATTGGTTCAATAACTTGAGAAAACTTCTTCTGTTCATCAGATTTGTAAGATTTATAATCAGGAACTTCAGGTAATAAACGATTCTCTCTGATATAATCTAAAAAGTTTGGATAAGACGGTTGCTCTTTTAGCCAATTTGAGTCCAACTTCCATAACGATGCAAAAGATTGATTATAAAAATGTAAATTCATTTCTTGGTCAAAAACAGCAAAAGCTGTTCCAAGCGCCTGTAAAATCTCCAATTGAGCACTTTGATGCTGTTTTAAGTCTCTTTTTAAGGCGTCTAGTTCATTTACATTAACAAGACATCCTACACTATAAGTTTTTTCTAAGTTTTGTTCCGGATAAAAAGGTGTCTCAACAGCCTCCATAGCGATTCGCGATCCGTTTACGACCACTCCGACAGTTGCTTTAGAGCTTTTTTTGCTTTTGTGAGCTTTTTTTGCAATATTTAGAGAAATGCTTTCTCCGCCGGTACCTGTTATTTCCAGATGATTCTCTGCTATGGCATTTGGTGTTTTATCGGGAATAAATTCGGCAAATTTTTTATTACAATATGAGATATCAAGATTGTCATTTCTTAGCCATACGGCAAAAGGAAGATTGTCAAGCATATCTTGCTGAAGTAAAAACTTTTTCTCAATAATACTCTTTTCGTTTTCTAATGTTTTGATTCGATTGGTTGCAAAGCTGACATCTCTAAACCAAATCATATCGCAATAGATATTACCATCGGCGCCGTTAATTCTAACACCTTCAAGACGAATGTATTTATTTGACAATTTAAGCAAGAAATAGTCTTCAAAAGCAACGCCTTCTTCTTTTAATAATCCGACATATTTTAAAATCTTTTTTCCGTCATCTTTATAAAAGTTTTTTAAAACATCGTCAAAGCTTGATTTTACACCTTGTTCCAGCCCTAAAATAACAGCCAATCTGCGAGAACAGCGTTCTGTAACATATTTTCTCGGATCGTTTACTTTTTCATCAGGATAAATAAAAGCAAAATACCCGTCATGTGAAGCATATAAAGTTTCAGCATATCTTTCTCTATCGCGGCGTAAAAAATAGTTTTTTTGTTTTAATTTCAAGGACAAAAAGAAGAAAAACAATAAGGTTATCAGCAATAAAAAAGCGACTCCTCCGATAAAATACCAAAGCTCCGGAGAAGCATAAAACATATTTAAAAGTAATTCTTTATCCATATTGCCCGTCGTTGAAATTAAAAAGTAATTGTACATTAACAGATTTTATTATATAAAAAACATTATTGAAACTTAAATTTTATGGCAAGTGGAAAAATGTATAATCTTACCTTTGATACGACAGGTTCTTCATGTAGCATAATCTTGCAAAAAGATAGTGAGGTTATCAGTGTTTATGAAAAAACAATGGATTTTGGACAATCTGAAGAATTGATGATTCAATTACAAAGAATGTTAGAAGAAAACAATATAAAGTTTTCGGATATAGAAGTTTTGTTTGTATGTGTCGGTCCCGGTTCGTTTACGGGAGTCCGTTCGTCTATCTCTGCTGCCAGAGTTTTTAATATTGCCTGTCCAAATTTAAATGTTGGCGGAATATCAGCTTTTGATGCCTATATAAATATTCTGAGTGAAGATGAATTAGCCGAAATAAATGCTGTTATAATCGAAACCAGACGTGACGACTTTTATGTTCAAATTTTTGATAAAAAGCTGAATAAAATAAACGAAGCAATGGCTCTTGAAAGAGAAACCGTTATTGATGTTTTAAAAGAATTTGGTTGCAATATTTCATTGGTTGGTGATGGCGTTGAACGCTTTTTATATACTCCGAGCGGACTTTGCTTAAAAACAATAAAAATTTTGGATAGCTTACCGATAAAAGTCTTAGCGCAGACTGGGTTAAAACAGTTTAGGGATAAAAAGTTAAATTATCCTAAGCCCTTGTACTTGAGAGCTCCGGATGTATCCCAACCTAAAATTTAGGTGCTATTTTCTTTTTGAGGTTATTTCGTAGCCGTTATCACCATCAACAGCTGAGTTTGCAAAAGCAAAATCATTAGGATTAACAGAATGAATCCTATACAAAGTATCTCCACGTTCTACAGTGTCACCAACTTTTTTCAATAAATCGACACCTGCTCCAGAACTTTGCTGAGCACCTGCTAAAACGCCTATACGAGTTATGCGTGCATTATCAATTGACGCTACAACTCCCGATTTTTCAGCGGTAATATCTCTTGTAAGGCGTCCGAGATGAGCTTGAGGGGCTTTGCCTTGAGCATAAATAATTCGGTTGAGAGCTTCTAAGGCTCTTCCTGATTTTAATATCTCTTTGGCAATATGATACCCTTGACCGCCACGCACTTTTGGATCAAATTCAATAATTCTTCCTGCTAAAAATAGCGATTTTTCCATTAAATCCTGAGGTGCGTCTTCTTTATTACGCAAAACTTTCATAACATCACGAGCTTCTAAAACAGCACCGATTCCGTTTCCAATAGGCTCGCTTCCGTCGGTAATAACCGCATCAATTTGCAAGTTTAACATATCGCCGACATACTCAATCATCTTTCTGATTCTTAAGGCGTCATTCGTTGTTTTTATGCTTGCAGAAGCTCCGACAGGAATATCTACAAGTAAATGAGAAACACCCGTTGCCAATTTTATGGCAATAACCGAAGCAAGAACATGTTCTTGTTTTACAATACCCAAACTTCGTTGAACAGATGAAATTATTTTACTGGCATAGGTAATCGGTAAGTTGTTATAATTTGCAATAGCTCCTCGATGCTCTTTGACAATTTTTTTCAAAGCCTTTTCATCTAAATCAACATTTGCCAAAACACTAAAAGTATCGGCAGTTCCGGCGCAAGATGTCAAAGAGTGCGAGGCTGTTTTGGGAATGGGCAATCCATATGCG
This sequence comes from Alphaproteobacteria bacterium, assembly GCA_045639065.1. Classification (GTDB taxonomy): domain Bacteria; phylum Pseudomonadota; class Alphaproteobacteria; order RF32; family CAG-239; genus CAZU01. The sequence goes on from JAZUCK010000018.1 coordinate 65,071, forward strand.
GCAACAATAGCTGTAATAATGATATCAGTCTTATTTCCCGGAACACCGCCTAAACAATGGTGATCTACCACAATGTTTTCATTATCCCAATGCAATATTTCGTCGCCGACTAAAGCCTCTGTTAACGCCAAAACCTCTTGAACAGTCATAAACGAGCCTGTTGAAACCAAAAAAGAAGCAATATCCATATTGGAGTATTTTTTAGATATAATATCTTTGACAATAGCTTTATACTCACTGTCATACAAAACATTACCGGATATTTTTCTTTTTATTGAAGTAACGGATGAGGGGGTATTTGCTAAACTAATGGTTACATTAGCACTTTCGGGCAGGTTTAATTGTTCGAAAGCTTGTTTGTTTACACCTAATTGATTTGGATGAACAATTGCCTCATCGTCAACAACTTCCAAAAAAGCACTAACCGGTTCAGCACCGCCGTGAATCTCAATTTTTGTTATGTTTTTTATGTCGTCAACTTTATAGACATCACAATCTTTATGCAAATAAACAATATTTTCATTAAAAGAGTTAATGGCTACATATTTTAACGACAACATCTGTTTAGCCCTTTAATAAGTTTAATCTTTTTTGTTTAGTAATAGCTTAAGAACTTTTGTCAGTTTATTCTTCATTTCAGTTCTTTCAAAAACAATATCAATCATACCATGTTTTTGCAAGTATTCAGCTCGCTGAAAGCCTTCCGGCAAGGTTTCTCTGATAGTCTGTTCAATAACTCTGGCGCCGGCAAATCCGATTATACATCCTTTTTCAGCCATATGAATATCGCCAAGCATTGCAAAAGACGCCGAAACACCTCCTGTAGTAGGGTCGGTCATAATAGAAATGTAAGGGAGCTTTTTTTCTTTTAATAAATTGATTGCAGCGGTGGTTCTGGCCATTTGCATTAAAGATAAGATACCCTCTTGCATTCTGGCGCCACCTGATGCCGAAACAATAATCAAAGGAGCTGACGTTTTAATGGCAAACTCTGCTGCCTTAACAATACCTTCTCCTACTGCAGTCCCCATAGATCCACCCATAAAAGTAAAATCTAAGGCCGCAACAACCGATTTTATTTTACCGATATTACCGCAGGCAACTAAAATAGCGTCATCGTTTTTTGTAAGACGTCTATAAGATTTTAGTCTGTCAGAATATTTTTTTGAGTCTCTAAAAGATAAAGGATCATCAACAAGCTTTGGCAAAGCAAGCAACTTATATTTTCCTTCATCAAAAAGCATCTCAAAACGAGATTTTAACGGTAAACGCAAATGATGTCCGCAAAAAGAGCAAATATGAGCATCTTTTTCCAATTCCTTGCTAAACAACATCTGACCACACTCAGGACATTTAGTCCAAAGGTTATCAGCTATTTCTTTTGACGTTGTCTTTTTTATTTTCGGTCTGACAAAATCAGCGATCCAGTTCATAAGGAATGCTCCTGTTTTGTGTTGTTTTACTTTTTAGAAAATAATGCTCTTATTCTCTCTTTTAAGCTTTTTTTCTCGGATAAAGGTGCTGACGACTTTAAGGTTTCGATATTACCATGCAAATCTTCAACTTCTTTTGCAAGTTTTTCTTGTTCTTTTGAAAGTTTTTTGTTTTGCTTTTTATGAGCTCTTAAAGCACTTCTTACAGGCAAATAAGATACCCATGTAAAAAACCAACCGACAACATATCCCAAAACAACAAGAAAAACTATTGTAACACTCAATGAGGTTATAATTTCTATATCTGTCGGCCAAAGTTTTAATGTAACCAAATCGTTGTTAGTAAAGGCAAATACTAACAATAAAATAATCAAAGGCAAACCTATAACAAATTTAATAAAACCCATTAGTGTTTCTCCTTAAAAAAAGAATGTTTATTGTTTTCCGTTGAGAGACTCAAATAATTGTTTACCTGTTTTGAAATGAGGTATTCTTCTTTCTTCAACTTTAACTTGCTCACCTGTGCGAGGGTTTTTAGCCACTCTCGGCGAACGAGTTCTTACCGAAAAAGCACCAAAACCGCGAAATTCTACTCTATCGCCATTTGCTAAAGAGTTTGTAATTGTGTCAAACACAACAGAAACAATGCGCTCAACATCTTTCAACAAAAGGTGAGGGTTTTTAGCTGCTATTCTTTCAATCAATTCAGATTTAGTCATTTTCTATCCTTTATCAATTATAAATTTAGTTAAATCAGTTTATTTATCAATATATCAATTTCTAAAAAAACCAATATATAATTTTCTATTTATCCAAAACAATTACTCGTTTGAAGCAATATAAGATATTGAAGAATGGTTTATTTCACCAACTTCAATAGCTTCTATCTTCTCAATACGTTTAGATATTTTAGATGATGATATTTTGATTGAGTCGATATCATCGTTGGCTTGTTTGAAATGTCTGCCTAAATTATCGATTCTCTCGTCCAATCGAGATATATCATCTATCAAAAGACCTACTTCTTTTTGAATAACTCCGGCTTGTTCTCGCATATAAGCATCTTTTAGCACGGCGCGAACAGTGTTTAGTGTTGCCATCAATGTAGTAGGCGAAACAATCCATACTTTTGCTTTATACGAATTTTCTACCACATCTACAAAGTTTGCATGTAATTCGGCATAAACAGCCTCGCTCGGCAAAAACATCAGAGCCGATTCAGCTGTTTCTCCGCTTATTATATACTTTTCGGAAATATCTTTTATGTGCTTTATAACCGAAGCCTTGAAAAATCTTTCAGCTTCCAATTTTTCTCTATCGTTTTGAGCGTTGCGAAGAGCCTGATAACTCTCTAGAGGAAATTTTGCGTCAACGACGATTGCCCCCGGGGGATTTGGTAGATTAAGAAGGCAGTCAGCTTTTTTACCGTTGCTTAAAACAGCTTGGAATGCGTAAGCATTGGGAGGTAAAATGGATGTTACCAAATCATTTAGCTGTATTTCTCCGAAAGCACCACGAGACTGTTTGTTTGATAAAACTTCTTGCAAGGAAACAACTTGCTCGGAAAGAGATGAGATTTTCTGTTGAGCAACATCAATTTTGGCTAGCCTTTCTCTAAGATCCGTAAGAGTTTGGTTTGTTTTTGCGGTATTTTGTTGCAAGCCCTCACCTACGCTTTTTGTGACAGCCAAAAGTTTTTCATCGACCATTTTTAGTACAGCCAATTTTTGGTCGTTTAAGGCTTCAAGTAAGCGAGCTTGTTCTTGATGAGAAGATTCGTTTAACGATGCCAATCTTCCGGCTAACTCACCTTGTGTTTGCAAAAACAAGGTTTTCATATCGTTGTCTTTACGTCTGAAAGAAGCAAATAAAAACACCGCTCCAACAATAAAAAATGGCGCTAATATCAAAAAAATGCCTATATTATCTAATATAAAATTATTCAGGTTTTGCAAGGTGTCTTCCCATCTTCAAAAATTTATCTGTTCTGCGTTTTTTTAATTCATCGCCGGTATGAACGGACAATTCTTTTAGGTGACGAGCTATCACATCACCAACTCGCAAAATTGTTTCTTTATGATTTCTTTGAGCTCCACCTACCGGTTCTGCAATAATTTCATCTATAACGCCAAGTCTGCGCAAATCTTGAGCTGTTAAACAAAGAGCTTCAGTTGCTTCTTTGACTTTTTCGGCCGAACGCCATAAAATAGAAGCGCAACCTTCCGGTGAAATAACCGAATAAATAGAATGTTCCAACATCAATATTCTGTTTGCCGTAGCAATAGCAATCGCACCGCCGGAACCACCTTCGCCGATAATTATTGATATAAAAGGAACTTTTAAGTTTAGGCATCTTTCAATACTGGAAGCAATAGCTTGAGCCTGTCCTCTTTCTTCGGCTTCGATTCCGGGAAAAGCTCCTGATGTATCAACAAAAGCAATTACAGGCATAGTAAATTTATCAGCTAAATCCATCAATCTTTGAGCTTTTCGATATCCTTCCGGTTTTGCCATACCGAAATTATATTTCACGCGAGATTCTAAATCGTTGCCTTTTTCTTGTCCGATAACAACGACGCTTTGTCCTCTAAAACGACCGATTCCACCGACCATAGCCATATCATCGGCAAAGGCTCTATCGCCACACAAGGGTTCAAACTCATCTATCAAACCATTGATGTAATCCAAACAGTGAGGGCGGCCGGGATGCCGTGCGACCTGTGATTTTTGCCAAGGACTAAGTTTGGTATACAACTGCTTCAAAAGCCTTTCCGATTTTTGTTGCAATCTGGTTACTTCCGAACTTATGTCAATATTTTCACCGGCTTCTACTAGTTTTAGTCGTTTGATTTTTTCTTCTACCTCGGCAATTGTTTTTTCAAATTCGAGGGTAATAGTTTCGTTGTTTTCCATAAAATCAACCTTTGTTGTCTTAAACATACAATTTCAATCAATCGATTTATATCACAAGTTTTTTCAAAAAGCCAAGATATTTTTCTTTTTGTGTAAGAAGCTATGAATTTTGTTTAAAAAAACTATTAACCTGATATATTAAGCTTCTATTCAAATACGGAGGTTTTCATGGTTTTGACTTTAGCTCTGTTTGGCGCTGTATTTTCTTCGCTTATCTGGTTAGCTTATGCAATCAGGTTTATTTCATCATCGTTGGGAGGTATGTCTTTCTTTGATGCAGGGTTATTAAATGTTTTGTTGTATACACTATTTGTTTGCTTGCCTGAGTTCACTATTTGGATGATTTTCGGTTTTATCAGTCAGCACCTAAGCAGTAGATTTATCGGTCGTCAAATGTATAAGCTTTTTTCACAAATGAAAAAAAATCAGGAATATTCAGATTTATTGGCAAGAATTATGCTCGAAACCGGAGAGAATATTCGCAACTCGTTTATGATGCATCATTTTGAATTGATTATTGCTGATATGAATGAATTGCTGTGTGAGATTATTCAAAGAATAAATCTTGTTACTAAAGAGCAGTCGTCTCAATTATGGGTTAAGGTTCAAAATGGAGGAAAATGGGCTTTTGGTAAGGTTGTTATAGAAAATTATAATCAAAACGCTGATTTTAAGAAAAAAGTGTTGAACGACGCAAAGTCAGATAATATTTTATCAGGCACGATTATGGAATTTTGTGCTCGTTATCAGGCATTGATTAGCCTTTTAGAGAAATATGACAAAGAAAAGACTTTCTTAAATATTATTGAAACAGGTGTCTTCGGAAAAGTTTTTGCCGTTTTTGCCTCGGTTTCCGATGAGTTAAGACGTTCAAGAGAAATAAGCGTTGCTGACAAAGATGCTAAACGCCAACAAGAAAGCTTAGTTGAGCAATCAGAAAAAAAAGAAAACTCAAACTTTTTTGCAAAGTTTTCTACTTATAAAAAAGACCTTCCTAAGATAAGAAATGAAAATAAAGATGAGTTTTCGCTTGCATTAGAACGTTCTTTTTCTTCTCAGCCGGAAATACAAGAAGCCGAAGAAGAAACTCCCGTCACTCATAAAGAACCGGTGTTTACAGATAAACAAGAAGAAGTGAAAGAAGTAAAACAAGAAGAGTTACCCGATTCTCAAAAAGCTCTTGAAGAACTGAGAAAAGAGTGGCTGGAGATAGAAAATAAACAAGATACTTTAGACGATTCGTTAGCATATCCTTTTGGTGGATGGACAGATGCCGATAAGTATCAGAAATAGTCTGATAGTTTTTTGCGCTTTGTTAATTAGTTTTAGTGTTGAGGCTAAGACAAAAATTGTCGATTCTTTTTCGGTATCATCAACACCAAAATACAATTCTGATTTTGCTTATTTTGAATATGTAAATCCTAAAGCGCCTAAAGGGGGTAAATTAACACTCCCCGCCTATGGTTCATTTGACAGTTTTAATCCTTTTATATTTAAGGGAATTGCTTTTTCCGATGCTGCAGAGTTGTCTCTTGAAAGTTTGGGTTTTTCGCCTATTGATGATAAGAACTCGGTCTATCCGCTTTTGGCAGAAAAATTTGAGTTGTCAGAAAACAACAGCTTTATCGGATTTATATTAAACAAAAATGCCAAATTTTCTGACGGATCACCGCTGACGGCTGACGATGTGGTCTTTTCGTTTGATTCGTTGATTAAAAAAGGTTCTCCGATTTATAAAATATATTACTCCGATGTTGATAGGGTAGAAAAAGTAAACACTCATCACATCCGTTTTTATTTTAAAAAAGGTGTTCAAAACAGGGAGTTACCTCTTATTTTGAGCCAGTTTAAGATTTTTTCATCTAAACATTTTAAGGATAAAGATTTTGCCACTCCGTCATTAGAGCCGATGCTTGGAAGCGGTCCTTATAGCATAAGCTCTTTTGAGCCCAATAAATTTGTTGAGCTTAAACGCAATAAAAACCATTGGGCAAAAAATCTTCCATCACGCATAGGTTATTATAATTTTGACATTATAAGATTTGATTTTTACCAAGATACGACAGTAACATTACAGGCTTTATTTTCAGGGGCAATTGATGCTAGAGATGAATATATTGCAAAAAGTTGGGTCAATGGTTATGACAACAAGCTTGTCAAAGAAGGTCATATAATCAAAGAAGAAATGCAACATAATAATCCGGCTGTTTTGCAGTTTTTTGCATTTAATACACGCTTAAGCAAATTTGCAGATAGAAAAGTTCGTCAAGCCATAAGCCTTGCCTTTAATTTTGAATGGGCAAATGAAAAACTTTTTTACAATCAGTATAAACGTATTTACAGCCTCTTTTCTAATACGGATCTGGCCGCAAGTGGTTTGCCGAAAGGAAAGGAAAAACAAATATTAAACAAACATAAAAAAGATTTACCTCCTGATATTTTTACCAAAGAATACATATTGCCGGATAATTCTACTGATGAAAAACAGCGCAATAATCTAAAAAGAGCCGTAGAATTACTAAATCAAGCCGGTTATGATTTTGTTGATGGTAAAATGACCAACTTAAAAACCGGAAAACCTTTGGAAATAGAAGTTTTGAGTAATGCTGCCAACGGTTCGTCTTTTACTCGAGTAATGCTACCGTTTATCAATAATTTGCGTAAAATCGGTATCAAAATGACTTTTCGCAATTTAGAAGTAAATATATTCAAAAATCGACTTGATAATTTTGAATATGAAATGGCGATTTTATCGTTTCGCCTAAGCAGTCTTCCTGGAAATGAACAAAGAGAGATATGGGGATCTCAATCGGCAGATGTATCCGGTTCGTATAATGTCTTAGGTATTAAAAACAAGACCGTCGATTCTATAATATCTGGATTAATTGGTGCTCAGGAAAATGACACTTACGAGGCGTATGTAAAAGCTTTGGATAGAGTAATAATGAATGAATATTATTTTATTCCGCAATGGTATTCTCCCTTTGATAGAATAGCTTATCACAAAAGACTTAAACATCCTAAAACGGATATAAAAACCGGCGCAGATATATATACATGGTGGATTGAGGAGTAAAAGATGAGAAACTACATAATAAAAAGACTTCTTTTGATACCTGTTACCTTGCTTGGTATTTTAGCGCTTAATTTTGTTATTATTCAATTTGCACCGGGGGGACCGGTGGAGCACGTCTTGGCGCAATATCGTGGAATGAATACCGATGCCACATCTTCTATTTCGGGAAGCGCTTCAGCACATATGGAAGGAGGTGCAAGCAGTAAATATCAGGGAGCTTCGGGAGTTCCGCAAGATTTGATAAAAGAGCTGGAAAAACAATTCGGTTTCGACAAGCCGGCACATATTCGCTTTTTCAAAATGATAAAAGACTATGCTATGTTTGATTTTGGTAAAAGTTTTTATCAAGACAAAACCGTCGGCCAGCTAATATGGGAGCGAATGCCTGTATCGATTTCTTTAGGTCTTTGGTCAACGCTTATCATCTATCTTATATCTATACCGCTCGGTATCAAAAAAGCAGTAAACGATGGTTCAAAATTTGATATCATAACTTCGTTCGGAGTGGTAATAGGTTCAGCAATGCCGGTATTTTTGTTTGCGGTATTTCTAATCGTATTTTTTGCGGGTGGAACATATCTTAACTGGTTTCCACTTCATTCATTGACATCGGATAATTGGGCTGAATTAAGTTGGTTTGGTAAGATAAAAGACTATTTTTGGCATATCACGCTACCGGTAATTGCAATGGTCGTCGGCGGTTTTGCATCGCTTACAATGCTTACCAAAAATTCGTTTTTAGATGAGATAAACAAACAATATGTTCTGACCGCCAAAGCCAAAGGCCTAAGTCAAAATCAAATTTTGTATGGTCATGTCTTTCGAAACGCCATGTTGATAGTTATTGCCGGATTCCCGTCATTGTTGATAAAAATGTTGTTTACCGGCTCGCTTTTGATAGAGGTAATTTTTTCACTGAACGGCTTAGGGTTACTAGGTTATCAAGCAATTATGACCAGAGATTATCCGGTAATTTTCGGCACAATGTATATCTTTGCGCTACTTGGTTTAGTCCTAAAACTTATCTCAGATATTACTTATTGCCTCATTGATCCCCGCATCAATTTTGAATCTCGTTAAAAAAATAAAAATATTTCTCTAAAACTCTTGCATAGGTATTTTTTGATTCCTATATAAGCTAGTAGCAAAGAAAAATGAACTTATTTTATTAAACAAAAAAGGATGAAAAAATGAGCAATAAAGTAATAGGTATTGACCTTGGTACAACAAACTCTTGTTTTGCAGTAATGGAAGGTGGCGAAGCCAAAGTTTTGGAAAACTCTGAAGGCGCCCGCACAACTCCTTCAATGGTAGCTTTTACCGACACTGAAAGATTGGTTGGTTTTCCTGCAAAACGTCAAGCTGTAACCAATCCGGAAAACACATTGTTTGCAATCAAACGCTTAATCGGTCGTCGTTTTGATTCTGCCGAAGTAAAAAAAGATAAAGAACTTGTTCCTTTTAAAATTATTGAAGGCGACAATGGCGACGCTTGGGTAGAAGCCAAAGGTCAAAAATATGCTCCATCTCAAATTTCGGCCATTGTTTTGCAAAAAATCAAAGAATATGCCGAAAGCTATTTGGGTGAAAAAATTGAAAAAGCTGTTATTACCGTTCCGGCATATTTTAACGACTCTCAACGTCAGGCCACCAAAGATGCCGGTAAAATTGCAGGATTGGAAGTTTTGCGTATCATTAACGAGCCGACAGCTGCCGCTTTGGCTTATGGCATGGATAAGAAAGCAAGCGGAACAATAGCTGTGTATGACCTTGGTGGTGGTACATTTGATATTTCTATCTTGGAAATCGGCGATGGTGTATTCGAAGTAAAATCAACCAATGGTGATACTTTCTTGGGTGGTGAAGACTTTGACCAACGTTTAGTAAACTATTTGGCTGAAGAATTCAAAAAAGAATCAGGCATTGATTTGAAATCAGACAGACTTGCTTTGCAACGTTTAAAAGAAGCAGCTGAAAAAGCCAAGATTGAATTGTCTTCAACAACTCAAACAGAAGTAAACTTGCCGTTTATTACAGCAGACGCCACAGGTCCTAAACACTTAAACATTAAATTGACCCGTGCAAAACTCGAATCAATCGTTGAAGATTTGATTGACAGAACAGTTGAGCCTTGTAAAAAGGCTTTGGCTGATGCCGGAATTTCTGCTTCGGAAGTAAGCGAAGTTATTTTGGTTGGTGGTATGACCCGTATGCCAAAAGTACAAGAAAAAGTTAAAGAAATCTTCGGAAAAGAAGCTCACAAGGGTGTAAACCCTGACGAAGTTGTTGCTGTTGGTGCTTCAATCCAAGGTGGTGTGTTGATGGGCGACGTTAAAGACGTATTGTTGCTCGACGTAACACCGCTTTCTTTGGGTATTGAAACCTTGGGCGGTGTATTTACACGCTTGATTGACAGAAATACTACTATTCCGACACGCAAATCACAAGTATTTTCAACAGCCGAAGACGGACAAACAGCTGTTACCATTCGCGTATTCCAAGGCGAACGTGAAATGGCTGCCGACAACAAATTGCTTGGTCAATTTGATTTGGTGGGAATTCCGCCGGCACCACGCGGTATGCCGCAAATCGAAGTTACTTTTGATATCGACGCTAATGGTATTGTTAATGTTTCGGCCAAAGATAAGGCTACTAACAAAGAACAAGTTATCCGCATTCAAGCCAGCGGTGGTTTGTCTGATGCCGATATTGAAAAGATGGTAAAAGATGCCGAAGCAAATGCCGAAGCCGATAAAAAACTTAAAGAAGTTGCCGAAGCCAAGAATCATGCCGAAGCTTTGGTACATTCTACCGAAAAAACATTAAAAGAATATGGCGACAAAGTTTCATCAGCTGAAAAAGAAGCTATTGAAAAAGAAGTTGCCGCTTTGAAAACAGCCTTAGAAGCTGATGATTTGGCTGTTATCAAAGAAAAGACCGAGAGCTTGATGCAAGCTTCGTTAAAGTTGGGCGAAGCTATGTACAAAGCTCAAGCCGAAGCTCAGGCTCAAGCCGGAGCAGCACAAGGCGCCGAAGCCAACCCTGAACAACCAAAAGACGAAAAGGTTGTAGACGCTGACTTCGAAGAAGTAAAATAAGTTCTTATTGCTCAATAAGTAAAACCCCGTCCTCATCTGAAGTCGGGGTTTTTTAGTTTCATGTTGCATTACTTATAAATGCTCATGAAAATTTTGTGTTTTTCTTCGTAGTAGCGAGCCTCAATTTCCGCAGGGATTGTATTTGGATAAGGTTGTGAGATACTGGCACCATGAAAGACGATATCTCCCTTGATAATGTTTGGACTAGTTATTTTTTCCCACCAACCATATTTCTTATAATACTTCCTGTGGAGGCTATTTAATTCCTTACGTGCCTGTGCTTTGCGAAGAGCTCTTTTTGATTTCTCATTACTTCTAGCATCTTTTTTCTCTGAAGAGAATACAGTGTAAAGTGCCACTACCATGAAAATCACAATTGCTGCAATAGCAGCGTAAACAAAATTCGTTGTCATAATTTTTTTGTATAATACATTATACCACGTTTTGCCCTCCTGGTCAAGTGGTGTAAGGTATTGAAATTCAATGATAAAATGAGATTTTTTTGCGGGTGTAGAAAGGTTGGCGCGATTTTTATTCGAGTCGAAGTTTGTTTTGTTGTCATTTTTAATTTAAAAAAGCGGAAGATCGCTAACCTCGTTCGCCAAGGTTCACTCAGGCGATGACTCTATAATGCTCTGAGCGAATGAAATGAGCGAGGTAAGGCATCTTCCGCTTAAACTAATTCAATTTCTTCTAAAATACAGTCAAAGCTTTCATTTTTTGGAGAACAGGCATAAGCCCCGACATCAATAACTTGTCTTATATGAGGATGATTTATCAACCGTATTTGATTATAATTCTTACCGTCGATTGAATAATAAACTATAAAATTTGCACCTTTTCTTTTGATATTAAAACAAATTGAGTTTGTATTTTTTTCTATATCGTTAATTGACCAATCACAAACCCCGCTGTTTGCAACCACCACACCAATTTGAACCTTGCTGTCTGTTGTCGGTAAAACACCTGCCTTAATCCAGTTTTTAGCGTCGGATTTAACCATTATTCCACATTGTGCCGAAGCCTTAAATGTGTCGAAACACCATTTTGCCGAAAGGGTAAAATCACCTTCTTTAACTCGTGCAAAAAAATGTCCGTCATCTTTTGATATGTTAAAAGCACTATTTTGCCAAAAATCTGTTTGAGGCTTGGTGCTTATTAGCAAACCTTTTTCTATAAATTCGACATTTTTGGGCTCATTAACCCAGTTAAAATCTTTTATATTTTCAAGTAACATCAAAAAGTCCTAATATTTTCATCCGGCATGGCTTTTAACGCATCTTCTAAAGATGAGTTTTTTTCTTTTGGTATAATTACATTTAAAATTACAATTTGGTCGCCACCATTGATACCCTTGCCTTTAAGACGCAATTTATCGCCTGTTGAGGCATATGGCGGAATATTTAGGGCAACTTTACCCGAAATTGTCGGAACGGTTACCTTTGCCCCCAAAACAGCTTCTTTTAGGCTTATGGGCAGCTCTAATAAAATTGTTTTGCCGTCTAAAGTAAAATAAGGGTGCTTTGCAACGTTTAATGTTATCAAAACATCGCCGTTTGCACCGCCATTAAAACCTTGTTCGCCAAGCCCTTTTAAGCGAAGCGTTTGGCCGTCAACAGAACCTTGCGGAATTTTTACATTGATATTTTTTCCGTTTATATTTACCGTTTTATTATCGCCGTTTACTGCTGATAAAAAGTCTACTTTCATGGTGTAGTTTATGTCGTTACCTTTGCGGGCTCGTGAATATTGGGCTCCTGAAAAGCCGTTCCCAAACGGAGAAGAAGCTCCGCCACCGGCAAATTTTGAAAAAATATCACTTCCGAAAATGTCCGAAAAATCGAACGAAGCTCCGTTTCCGAAAGGATTTGAACTATATGACTGATAGCTTCCGTTTCCGAAAGGATTGCCTCCGCCAAAACCGCTTGCCCCAAAACCGGTAGGTTTTCCGTCGGCATCTATTTCTTTATTGTCATATTTTTTTCTTTTTTCTTTATCGCCCAAAATATCGTAAGCACAAGAAATTTCCTTAAATTTCTCGGCAGCATCTTTGTTATCTTTGTTCAAATCCGGGTGATATTTGCGGGCAAGCTTACGATATGCCGATTTTATCTCATTTTCACCGGCATTTTTAGACACACCTAATATGCTATACAAATCTTTTGTCATTATATAAACTCAAAAAAATCAAATGATATATGTAAATATATAGGCGAATAAAAGCTGTTTTGCAAGTTATTACTTAGTGGCAAACAAAAGTTGCATGACGGCGATTGTCCGGTCTTGTCACAATTTTATGCAATAAAGCTTGTTTTTTTCCGCCTTTTTCGTGGCAATAAACTGCGGCGATTCCGGCAACCTCATCAACACGAACGTTTGAATATTCATAGATAACGTGAGAAGAAGATTTTTCAACAACATTTATATGTGACGCTAAATAGTTATAATTAGGTTCAACATATTCGCCCAAGCCGAATGCTTGGCAGGCACCCAAGAAAAATAAGGCACCGAAAATCAACTTTTTCATCAGTTCTTCTCCTGGCTTTTGGTTTGGTCCTTTTGTGAAATACGGTTATTCGAAATAACAGGTTTTGACAATCCCTGTACTTGTTGTCCGCCTTTTGCCTCAATTACTTTTTTGCGCATATTGTTAATGCTGGCATGAAATTTTGCAAATTTATCGTCCATATCACCCTCACAAAAAGATTTTCGGATATTTAAACAATATACCAAATCTATTAAATATTGTTTAATTTAGCTCGTTATAAATATCTTTTCCGGCTTTTATCAAGATCTTATAAATTCGAGAGTTTTTAGAATCTTTTGAGCGTTTGTTTGATAGTTTGGTCATCATGCGGGACAATTTTCGATTAAATTGTTCGTTTTCTCGCAAAGCCTCAAGTTCTTTTAGGTTCTCTTCATCACCCATTTTATAATCAAGAACAGCTTTTAAGGTGGCTATATAAGATGCATCTTTTTGTGAGGCATATTGAGCATTTGCGTTAGATATACTTAGCAATACAGCAAAAAATACAATATAAAAAATTTTCATTTATAAACCTGCTTTCTATTAAACTGTTGTTTTAATTGATATAGTATATATACTACAAATATTCGATTCTAATGACCATTGATTTTTGAAAGTTATTAAATATGAAAAATACTTTGTGGGTATTACTTGATGACCGAAGAGGTAGCGTCGGACAGGCAAAAGGAATTATCGAAGCCTTAGGTGATAATTTAGATATTACAGAAAAACAAGTGGTTTATAATAAATTGGCTTCTCTTCCAAACTGGATTAGAGGGCGAACACTTATGGGTGTTGATGTAAAAAAGTCAGATAATCTATCAGAGCCTTATCCTGATATGATTCTATCTACATCACGCAGGACATTGTCTATTGCTCGTCACATCAGAAAGAAATCGCAAAATACCTCAAAAATAGTTCAACTTATGTATCCCAGCGAGGGTGTTGGCTTAAAAGATGTCGAGTTCTTTGTAGTGCCGGCACACGACAGTGAATCAAAACAAAATCACCCAAAGGCATTTGTTATCACCGGCGCTCCGACCAGAATATTTCAAGAAAAAATTTCTGAAACGGCGAAACAATGGGAAGGTGTTTTTGCACATCTGCCGAGACCTTGGATATCGGTTATCGTCGGCGGTGCCATAAAGGGAAAACCTTGGCCGGAAGAAGAAGCTAAAGAGTTGCTCTATCAGGTAAAAAATATTCAAGAAAAAATCGGCGGTTCTATTTTGATTACAACATCAAGACGTACAGGCGAAATTCCTCAAAACATAATAATGGAAGGGCTCAAAGACATTCCCAAATATACATATATTTGGGGAGAAAAGAAAGAAAACCCGATTATGGGTTTTTATACCTGCGCCGATATAATAATTGCCACAGCCGATTCTGTTTCAATGTGTTGTGAGGCTTGCGGAACCGGACACCCTGTATTATTATACAAAGGGCTGAATTGGTTGCCAAAAAAGCATATGCGCTTTGCTCAATCTTTAATAAAAGAGGGCTTTGCACAAGACATATGTTCGCCAGATGCTTTAATGTTTAAGCCTATAAAAACATTAAATCCGGCGATTCAGATAGCTAAAAAAATATTAGAAACCATCAAGTAGTGAGCCGTCATCGACAACTTGACTATACTGATCGGCAAAGAAGTCGTTTTCATTGCCGTTTTGTTGTTCAATTATCTTTATCGGATCATCTTTTCGAGTTGCTACACATTTTTGGAACATACGTCCGAAATATGTGGTTTTTCGCCACGAAAATTGACTACGCAAACTTGTCTCGGCATAAGAAGAAATATCTCTATCCCACAAACGCTCAACAAAAGGATGATTCAGACGATTGTACATTCTGACCACATAGCGCAAAGGGTGATAGAATAAAGGATTGTGCCAATCTATAAAAATAACCTTACCGCCTTTTTTTACCAAATTAAGAGCATTATTTATAATTTTACGCTTAGTCGGAGAGGGTACTTGAGACAATAACATAAAGCAAACAACCGCATCATATAAATGTGATGTGTTAATAACGCGAGCATCTTGGTTATGAAATCTTAAACCGCCATAAACTTTAGAATATTTTGCCTTTACTCTTTCTATCTCATTATTACAAATATCTAAAATATCATATTGTGAAAAAGCTCCTATAGTTAAAGCCGTCTCTTCAATTTGATTTCCGAAAGAAATACCAAGCTGAAGAACATCATTGTTCATTTTTAACTCTTTATTTAAGGAGTTAATCAATGTTCTATATTGAAAGAATGTCCTCAAATTGCAAGCCGGTATTTTATCTTCTTTTTCACAGCGCTTCGGATCATTATATATGTGTCCATATATAAAATCGAGATAAGGTGGTAATTTTTGTACGGTTTTATTGATATTCATTTTCTCGCTCTTGTAATATTTCAATAACTTTCAATATACTTTTTTGATAGCAATCCTTACTTTCGGTAATCATCTGAGAAATTTTGGCTTTTCGATTGTTTATCAGGTTGTCTTCAATTTTGGTGCAAATATTTGAAAAATCTTCCATACCGAAAACAAGACTGCTCGAACGCCAACAATGAAAAATTCTGCTTTTCTCTTTGTCTGAAACACTATGCATTGTATCCCAAGATTTATTTGACTGTGCTAAATAGTCTTTAAGCAGACCTTGCATCTTGTTTTTACCAAAAATATTTAAATATTCACAGAGTTGTTTTTGATTTATATTAGTCATGGTTCTTTAACAATCCTAAATTAGTTGCCTGAGCTACTGCTCCGGTTCGGTTATAAACATTAAGTATTTTTAATATTGCGGTAATATGCAACTTAACAGTTCCCTCGGTCAGACCGAGTTCATAAGCAATTTGCTTATTAGATTTTCCTTCAGCCACAAGTTTTAATACATCAAGCTGTCTGGGCGATAATATCTTAATTTTTTCCTTAAGGTCAATGTTTTCGGGAATAATTTCAATTTTTTTCAAATCTCCGAAGGTGTTAACCGGTGTCTCTTTTAATAATTCGGCAGGAATGTAAACGCCTCCTGATAAAACTAAATTAACAGCAGAAAGAATGACGGCGTTGGAAGAAGTTTTCGGAATATATCCCGAAGCTCCTAGATCTAAAGTTTTTTGCACTATCTCCTTTTCAAAAACAGCCGACAATATTATAATAGGTGTTTCAGGAAGTTTTTCGTGAATTTCTTTTAATGCCTCAAGCCAAATTCCACCCGGCATGGCAAGGTCCGTCAAAATCAAATCAAATTCCCTATCTTTGGAAATTATATTTATCATTTCGGTATAGTTTTTTGCTTTAACCAGTTCAGCCGAAGGGTTAAAATCGGTCAAAATTATTTCCAAACCTTTTAAGAATAATTCATGGTCATCTGCAATCAATATTTTCATCTTTTTACCACCTTTTTTATAATTTCCAATCACCGACACAAGCTTGCCATACAGCAAGAGATGAAACGACAGCTGTTTCTGCTCTTAAAATTCTTGGTCCCATAATTACACTTTTAACAAAAGAAAAGCTTTCAATAAACTTTGCTTCTTCATCGCTAAAACCGCCTTCCGGTCCAATCAAGATAGCAACAGATTCTGTGTTATTCTTATTAAAAGCTTCTGCAATAGGCAAAGAACCTCTGCGCTCATTCATAAAAAACAATGTTCTGCTATTATCCCAAGATGACAAGACTTCTTTTAATTTTATTGCGTCCTCAACGATAGGAATGCTGAGCCTTTCACATTGTTCCGAAGCCTCTGTTGCCTGACTGACAAATCTTTCTACTTTAACCTTATCACAATTTGTATATTGTGTAATAACTGGGATAATTTTGCTAACACCTAACTCTGTAGCTTTTTCAATAACAAAATCAGTCTTATCTTTCTTAAGTGGCGCAAATAATAGCCATAAATCAGAGCTTTTTTCAATCTTTCGAAGCTGTTTCTTTGGGCGGATAATTGTGTTTTTCTTATCAATCTTAATTATCTCAGATAAAAATTCACCGCAATTTTCATTGAAACAATGGATAAAATCGCCTATTTTACAACGCATAACATTACACAAATAATGTGATTGTTCCTGAGAAAGACTGCAACAATCATCAAGATTGAGATTTATATTGGTATATAAACGAATGTTCTTTTTTGTACTCATCTAATCTCTTGGCTGTATGTTAAGCTGTTTGGTCTTTTCAACTTTATTTGTTTCGATATTTACTTGATCAAAGTAAATATAGGAGTGAAGACTGGCTTCAATAGAATATTTTAAAACCGTATTATTGCCATTGGTTGTTTGCGAAACTAACTGTATAGAAGGCGCAGAAGGAGATATTTTCCATCGATAACCGTCTTCGTTATTTAGGGTTACTTCCACCTCATCGTTTTTATTAAGCTTTACGGTTGCTATATTGGAAGAGGTAAGATTAATCTTCTCATTTTTTTGTGGTAGAATAACAGGATTCTCTGTCTTATTTTTTGTGATAGCACCTCGATGAGATCTTTCCGAATTATTTGAACGGCGAGATCTGCTGTTAATAACGTTTTTATAAGACAAAGCCTTTGATGCTGATTGTTTTATAATAGCATTAGCATCAAAGCATAATAACAAGGCTAAAGAAAAAAATAAAACCTTTAACATGGGATACTCCTTGTTAGATTAAAAATATGCACATTTTTTTTTAAATATCTTTCCAATATTTATTATATCGTTTATTTTTAACATATGAAAGTGAATATTTGGTTACAAAATAAAAATTTTTGAGGTTTTTTATGATTATTACAATAGACGGACCGGCGGCCGCAGGAAAAGGTACTCTTTCGCAAAAATTGGCATCAAAATACAAGCTTGCTTATTTTGATACCGGAATGATTTATCGTGCGGTTGGTTTGGATTTAATGTTAAAAAACATTAGCGCTGAAAATGATGAACAAGCTTTGATATCAGCGCAAAATATGACTTTTACAAAAATGATGGAATTGTCAAAACATGCTGATTTTCGCTCAAATTTAGGCGGTCAGGCTGCTTCTAAAGTTGCCGCCAAAACACCTGTTCGTCAAGCGCTTCTTAAAATGCAACAAGATTTTGCATTAAACCCGCAGTTTGCCGACGGACAACAAGCGCAAGGTGTCGTTTATGACGGAAGAGATACCGGTACAGTCGTTTGCCCTAATGCTGATATTAAAATTTTTATCACAGCATCTCCAGAGGTTAGAGCTATGCGTCGGCACAAAGAGTTTTTGGAAAAAGGTATGAATTCTGATTACGAAGATGTTTTAGCCCAAACCAAAGAACGTGATTTAAGAGATTCCTCAAGAGCCTCAGCTCCGCTAAAGCCTGCAGATGATGCAATCATCATAGATACTTCGGATTTAGCCATAGAAGACGTCTTTAATCGCGTATGTGAAGTAATTGACAGCAAAAATCGATAAATTTTACTTGAAATATAAATATTTATGTGTATAAATAAGCACACTTGAGCAAGTGTGGTGCGTAACCTTGCCTTGTTTTTTAACTTCGCACAAGTCCGCCGAAGCTTTATTTTTATCGGGTCTGGCAATTTATTGAAATATTTAATTTTATGACAAATACAGAATTTAAAATCCCTGAAACAAACGAAAATTTTGAAGAATTGTTGAATGAACAATTCGGTGAAAACGGTATTACCGGTTCGGTTGTCAAAGGTACAATTATCCGTTTAACTCCTGATTTTGCTACAGTTGATGTGGGTTTGAAATCAGAAGGCCGTATTCCTCTTCGTGAATTTGGTCAAAATCCTGAAATCAATGTTGGCGATATAGTAGAAGTTTATGTTGATCGTTACGAAGACCGTGATGGCAACATTGTTCTTTCTCGTGAAAAAGCTCGTCGTGAAGAAGCATGGGTTGATTTGGAAAAATCATTGAATGCCGGAGAAAGAGTAAACGGTGTTATTTTCGGTCGTGTAAAAGGTGGTTTCACCGTAGATTTGAACGGTGCTATTGCTTTCTTGCCTGGCTCACAAATCGATATTCGTCCAATCCGCGACATTACACCTTTGATGGGTGTTGTTCAACCATTCCAAATTTTGAAAATGGATAAGGTTAGAGGAAATATCGTTGTTTCTCGCCGTGTTGTTTTGGAAGAAACAAGAGCTGAAGCACGTGCTGAATTGATTAGTGACCTTAAAGAAGGTTCTATTTTGGAAGGTGTTGTTAAAAACATTACTGATTACGGTGCATTTATTGATTTGGGCGGTGTTGACGGCTTGTTACACGTTACCGATATTTCATGGCGTCGTATCAATCACCCTGCAGAAGTTTTGTCTGTTGGTCAAACAATCAAAGTTCAAGTTATCAAATTTAACGAAGATAACCAACGCATCAGCTTGGGTATGAAACAACTTGAATCTGATCCTTGGGCTAAAGTTGAAGGCAAATACAATGTTGGTGATGTATACACAGGTAAAGTTACAAACATCACAGATTATGGTGCTTTTGTTGAGCTTGAAAACGGTATCGAAGGTTTGGTACACGTTTCAGAAATGAGCTGGACACGTAAAAACGTACACCCGGGTAAAATCGTTTCTACTTCTCAAGAAGTTGAAGTTAAGGTTTTGGAAGTTGATGCTGACAAACGTCGTATCAGCTTGGGTATTAAACAATGCACACCAAATCCATGGGCAGCATACATTGAAGAACACGCTGTTGGCTCTGTAATTCAAGGTAAAATCAAAAACATTACCGAATTCGGTTTGTTTGTTGGTTTATCTGATGAAATTGACGGTATGATTCATCTTTCTGATATCTCTTGGGATAAAGCCGGTGAAGAAGCTGTTAAAGAATACAGCAAAGGTCAAGATGTAGAAGCTAAAATCATTGACGTTGATGTTGAAAAAGAACGCATCAGCTTGGGTATTAAACAATTAACCGAAAATACCGTTGCTGCTGCTTTGGAAGGCATCAAAAAAGGTGATATCGTAAAAGCAACAGTTACTTCTGTTGAAGATAAAGTTGTAAATGTTGATGTAAACGGCCTTGCTGCCAGTATCAAAAAAGCCGATTTGTCAAAAGACAAGGCTTTGCAAGATACAGCAAACTTCAAAGAAGGTGATGTTGTAGAAGCCAAAGTTACTACAGTTGATAAGAAAAACTCAAAAGTAACTTTGTCAATTAAAGCTATGGAAATCGACGAAGAAAAGAAAACCTTGGAAGAATATTCTTCTGCTACAGGTAACTCTGCTCTCGGAGATGCTCTTGGCGAAGCTTTGAAGAAAAATGCTTAATTTTTATAGCATTTAGCTTATAAAAAGCCCCTCTTAAGTTTTTAAGAGGGGCTTTTTTAATCATTATATTTATCAAATAATGCTTTTAATTCTTCAATTTTTTTATCTCTATCCTTATCAGAAGCAAAAGATTGAGCCACACAATGTTGTAAATGTTTTTGTAAAATATTGGATTCTACTGATTTTATAGCCGAACGAACAGCGCGCAATTGCATTAAGATATCAGTACAATAGCGCTCATCTTCAATCATTTTTTTTATACCATCAATTTGACCGGAAATTCGATTTAATCTTGGTAAATTGTCTAAATGTTTCATTGTTTTTTCCTTTTACAAACAACAATTTTTACAATCACTCGCTTGAGCTTCAATCTGAATATTTGAGTGTTTTATTCCGAAGCTATCGGCTAAGATTTTTTTTGCCTTAGCAACCGAATTGATATCAGTCGATACAATATGACATTCCAAAGAAATATGCTCTTCATCTATGTTCCAGATATGAATATGATGAACATCAGAAATATTTTTAATTTTCAAAAGATGTTTTTTTACATCATCTACATCAATATTTTCCGGCGCCGCATTCATCAATATTTTGACAATTTTAGGAAAAGCAATAATTGAGTGAAAAATCATATATCCTGCGATTATTAAAGCAACAATACCATCAACAAAAAACCAATCAAAATACATTACACAAAGACCGGATATAATAACTCCGACAGAACCTAAGGCATCGGCTAAATTATGTAAAAACAACATTTTCATATTGCTGTTATGATGAGCTCCGTGGTGTGAAAGTTTAGCGGTAATTGTATCAATTATCAAAGCAATAACTGAAACATAAATAATTAACTCGCCGTTTATGCTTTGCGGATATATAATTTTTCCCAGCCCCTCTATAATCAAATAAATAGCAGATATAAAAAGCAAAATAAGATTTACAAAAGCACCGATTATTTCAGCTCGCTTAAATCCATACGTAAATTTTTTGTTAGACTTTTTTAGGCCTATTTTATAAGCCAAAACAGCAATCAAAATAGATAGAGCATCAGATGTATTGTGAAGAGCATCGCCAATTAAGGCAACACTGCCACCTATGATTCCGGCAATCAATTCTACAACACTCAATAAGATATTAATGATAAAAGACCATGTTAAATAAACAATGGTTTTTGCATTTACCTTATGGTCGTGATGATGACTATGATTGTGGTTGTGGCTATGATTATCCATGGTAAAACTATTCAGATTCTTTTTCTTCACACTTACAATTTTCAGAACATTGGCATTTTTCGCCACATTTGCAAGTTGTACCGTCGCATTGACAGTTATCACCGCATTGACAGTTTTCACAAGTGCATTTTGGATTTGTGCATTTAGCCATTTTTTTACTCCTTTATTTAATCAATATACCCCTACTGGGTATAAGTATAATATTTGATAAAATAAAGTCAATAAAAAACTCCCAAATATTTTTGAGAGTTTTTTATTTTTTTATATCTTATTATTTTCCTAAACAACCATGGGTTTCTTTAGCATATTTGGCATAGCATTTATAAAATTTTGCCAAACCTTGTTGTACCGCATTATTAACACTTCCTTTGGGGTATTTTCCATCTTTATCGACTTTACCAGCTTTGACACCTGTCAAAAGTTCAATACCATCATCTACAGTATCAACGGCCCAAACATGGAACTTGCCCTCATTTACGGCGTTACAGATATCTTCTCTAAGCATAAGGTCGGCAACGTTTGTTCTTGGAATAATAACACCTTGATCACCGGTTAACCCTTGATGAGTACAAACATCAAAGAAACCTTCAATCTTTTCATTAACACCACCGATTGGCTGAATTTCACCAAATTGGTTAATAGAGCCTGTAACGGCAATATTTTGTTTAATAGGAATACCCGAAATTGCAGATAATAAGCAATAGTACTCGGTAGAAGAAGCACTATCACCATCAACACCACCATAAGATTGTTCAAAAACAATAGAGGCGTTTAGTGATAACGGACAGTACTTAGCAAATCTGTTTGCAAGCAAGCTTTCCAAAATTAGCACACCTTTGGAGTGAATCGGTCCGCTCATCTCGACTTCACGTTCAATATTTACGAATTCGCCTTTACCGATTCGAACTTGGGTAGTAATTCTTGAGGGTTTTCCAAAACTGTTTCTTGAGAAGTTATAAACTACTAATCCATTGATTTGACCGACTTTTTTGCCCTTTATATCAATAAGTATCGTTCCTTTATCAATCTGTTCAAGCATTGCCTCTTTAATTCGTCCACCTCGATAAATTTGAGCTTCAATAGCTTGGTCAATATGATTTTTTCCGATATGATTAGATTTAGATTTTCTGGCCCAATAATCAGCTTCACGTAACAAATCACCTATAGAAGCGATATGAGCAGTTAATTTTTCCGAGCTTTCTGCCAAACGAGAAGAATATTCGATAATTTTGGCAACGGCTTGTTTATTTAACGAGCGCAAATTTTTCTTCTTTGATAAAGAACCGATAAGCTTTGCGTATTCAATTTCGTTATCTTCTGTTCTATCCATCAAAATACCAAAATCAGCTTCCACTTTGAAATAATCCGAAAAATCAGGATCTCGTTCACTTAATATTTCATAAAGTTCGGCATCGCCCGTTAAGATGATTTTTACATTCAAAGGGATAGGTTCCGGATCCAAAGAGATTGTAGTAAATGATGTTTCTTCACTTGGAGCTTCAATTTTAATCGATTTTGACGCAATGGCACGCTTCAAAGAATCCCATGCAAAAGGTTGCATCAGCATTTTTCTTGCATCAATAAGCAAAAAGCCTCCGTTTGCCTGATGAAGAGCTCCTGCTTTGATAAGGCTAAAGTCAGTCAGCAAAGCACCATACTGTTGGATTCTTTCAACCTTACCGACCAAATTTCCTTGAGTCGGATGGTCAAGATGAATAATCGGAGCACCACTGTCCGGTTCGTTTTTAACAATTACATTAACTTTAAATTTTGCGTATTTATCTTCTTCCGGTTGTTTTATTTTTGATAATAAAGAACCTAACGGATCCTCGGGGTCTGTCGGTTGATTGCTTTCTGAAGAAGGCATAAATTCATCAATATTATCGGTTATATAATGGTATACTTTTCGCAAAAAGTCATTTACCTGACGTATTCCTTTATATTCTGCATGTAATTCATCAATAGGAGCTTTTACGGTATTTTTTAAGAATTTAACACGCAATTTATTAATTTCTTCACGTTGTTTATCTTCCCAAGCAGGCAAATCATTTGCAGAATTTTCAATTTCAGCTTGCATCTGATTCAAGTCTTCAATAAGTTGTTTTTTCTCTTCTTCCGGTAACTCATCAAAAGCTTCAGGGCTCAAAACCTCACCGTTTTTAACTGGAGCAACCACTAATCCTACCGGCATATGAAGCAAAGAAACACTTTTACCTTTAGCCTTTTTTTGAAGCATTTTAATATATTTTTCTTTTGAGTGTTTATATTTTTCTTGAATTATGGCAACCCCTGCTTTGTATTCATCGCTTTCAAAAATAGCAGGAATATTAGTTGCGAATGTTTCTATCAATTTATCAACATCTTTAGCAAAAGAGCCGGCTTTACCTGCAGGCAATGATATTGCACAAGGTTTGTAAGGTTCATCAAAATTGTATACATAAGCCCAATCATCAGGTGTCGGACGAGTTTTAGCTTCTTTTGCCAATACGCGTTTTACCAAAGAACTTTTGCCGGTTCCTTCAGGGCCTAAGCAAAAAAGATTATAACCTTTTGATTGGATGTTAATACCAAGCTCAACCGCCGCCAAAGCTCTATCTTGCCCCAAAGCTGATAAACGTTCTTCTAATTCGGCAGTAGAAGCAAAAGAAAATTTTTGCGGATCACATTTGGTGTATAATTGATCGGATTGTAGTTTGGTAATACTCATAATAAAACCCCTGTACATTAAAAGTTTAGTAATCTATTTTAGATTATATATGTATAAAAGCTAATTTTGAGTAAAGAAAATATACGATAATGGAAAATTTAGTATTTGTAATATTGCTTGGTACGGTTTTTGTGGCGGTATACTTAATGTTTTTTTATATGAAAAAACTTCAAAACCTCTTTTTAAACCGCATTATTACAAAAAGGTTTGCCAACCAATATCTGTGTAGTTCTCTGATAGTTAACGATATTTGCAGATATATTGCAGATTGCAAAAAAAGTAAAAAAAACAAAATGTTAAAAATGTTGTTAGATGACAACATTAATCAATTTTGTAAGCAAATAAACAATAGAAACATTATTTCAAAAATAAATCTTTGTACTCAAAAAAGAATATCTTCGGAAAAATTAAAAGATGCTGTTTATTTATTAGTATTAGCAAAGCGTTATATAAAAGAAAATAAACAAAATAAAGCGTTAGAAATACTGCAAAATATAAAAGTCAAAAAATTATCATCAACACAACAGGCTTATTACCGGTACCTTATGGCTCAAATTTCACTTTTTGAGGGGGATTTATTGTTGGCCTCAGAAGATTTGAATATTGCATTAAAAGTTTTTAAGAAAAAGAAGATGCTTTTTGAAGTGGCCGAAATATATTTTATTCTTGGTACAAGTTATCGGATAAGCGGAGTGTATGATACGGCTGAGTTTATGTTTAGGGCGTCTCAAGAAATATATTCTGATATAGGGTCAGCAAAAGGCGAAGCAGAGGTGTTTGGAACTTTGGGATTGTTGATGTCTGTCCAAGAGCGTTTTGACGAAGCTCACGACTACTATCAAAAGGCCTTAGACAAAGCATCATCAGATAAAACATTAAACGATTTTATCTTATCACAACAAGCAATGCTTGAATTTGTTAGAGGTAATACAAAAAAAGCGAAGAATATTGCCAATAATATATTAAAAAAGACCAAAGAAAATAATGTCAAAGCAACAGTTTTTGATATTTTGTCTCGTATAATGCTTAGTGAAAAAAAATACGCTTCAGCGGCAAAATACGCAGAACTGGCGGAAAAAGTATTTTATAAAAATAAAAACTATCCTGCTTTGTTTGAATGTATATATTTAAGAGCATCAGCATTATCTGAGACGGGAAATCTAAATGAAAGTGAAAAAGTATTGAGAAACTTAATTGAGCAAGAGAAAGTTCATAAGAGTTGTTTTCATATTGCCGGAGCATATACTTTATTAGGGTTGATTTTATTAAAGAAGAACGAACCGGAAAGGGCAAAAGCAATTTTTAATCAAGCACTTTCCAAAGAATTGTGTAATAATCGAAAAACCGGTGTGGCTATTGATTATGCTAATTTAGCGGTGGTTGAAAAGATGCAGGGAAACAATGATATAGCCAATGAAAATTTGCAAAAAGCTATTGCTCAAGCAGAAGGTATTGATGAAGAACTGGTTAAAAGAATAAAGACAATATTAGACTAGAACAAAACGTCAAAGCTTATTTGTTTGCCGTTTTCAGAGTCTTTTATTTCTATATTATCGATTCCCATATCATTAAAGCCTAAGATATAAAAGCTAGGTGTTGATAAAATATTATAGGAAGACCCCTTAGTAAATAAAATTTTATTTTTTACCGATAAGCGAGTTTGTACAATGAATCTTCTCAAATAACGATTCCACGAGGGAACTCCGAAATCACCGAACAAAATTACGGGACTGTCCTGTTTTGTAATAAAGTTTTTAAGTTGTTTTAATATTTTTTTACGTAGTTTTGTATTGGCTTTAGCTAAGTCTATTTTAATAATGGTCATATGGTTTTTATCGCTAATTTTTACATAGGGTGCAATAGTGTTATTAGCCAAAATCAGCGAGCCGGAACTTGTTTTAGTTGTATTAAAATCACCGGAAATATCGGAAGTATTGTCAAAAACAAGTCTAATTTTTTTGTTTCCGTCATAGGAATCTGATATAAAAATATTGCTTGAAGCGCTTAAGGCTGTGTAATTTATAATAAACAGCATTACAAAGATAAGGGTAACTTTATATTTTTTTACAATGACACTATATACAATCATTAAAAAAGATATCAAATAAAGATGAAACAAATTAGGAAAAGAAATATCAAAACTGGCATTAGTTAGAGAAAACAAGGTAAAGAACGTCAAAATAACAGACATGACGTTTAGAAATAAATTTTCTCGAATTTGATGTTTTTTTTGACTTAAGTAACCCATTTTTAATCTGTTTGTATTAAGTTTATGATAACTGACAGTGTCATTATATGACAAAAAAACGATTTGTAAATGGTTGAAAAGAACATGATAGAACAAATTGAAGCACAAGACGTTGTGAATGGTTTATCGCTTAAAATTGATGAAATGCTAAATATGTTAAATACATATTTTGCCGATTTTGACAGTACAAGAATAATAACAATGGTTCTTTTGTTATTGGCGATAGCTTTGTTTTTCTTTTCGGTTGTTGTTGTGTCAATCAGACACATTATAAGTATCATAAAAAGCAACAATCCGGCAAAACGTATAAAAAAAGAAGAAAAAAGCAGTTTTGAAGAAATTTTTGGTTTTGAAGACGATGAAGATGAGCTCGAAAGAGAACTTCAACGCGAGCTTGAGCTTGCCATATCTGAACAACAGTTACAAGAAATGGAAGAGCAAAGACAGGTCGAACAAGAACGTATAGAACGTGAAAATTTGGAACGCGCAGAAAAAGAGCAAAACGAGAGTAAAGAAAGAGAAAAAAAGAAAAAGATACAACAGGAAAAAGAACTTGATGCTTTCAAAGAGCGTAAAAGCTATAAAGACGCTTCTCTAGAGCTTGATTGGAAGATGGGGGTAAAAACAGAGAAACAAAAATTTCAAATGGAAGATATTGAAGCTCTGTCATTATCATATAAACAAAGCAGTATTGAGCTCAACAATCTTATGGGATTGGCTATAGATATGTTGGGCAGAGGTGTTGATGAGCTTAAAATTGCTCAAACTTTAAACTTTAAAAATCAGGGAATGAGCGACGAAAACGAGATTTTAAAAGCCATTGATGCGCTAAAAGAATTTATCAATCTTTCAATTACAGGAAAATTTGCTAAGTTGGAGAGATATAGTGAGCTTCCTAACGAGGATCAGGCCTTGTATCATTTAGCACATGGCGACCCCTCATTAGCACTGGCATTACTTGAAAATTTAATGGATTCACGAATTGATAAAGCAAACAGCTCTGCGTCAGATGAAAAACGTCAAAAAATGTATAGTGAAGTTTCGGGATATGCTTGTTGTTTCGGTTCTTTGGCTGAAATGAATGATATAATGCTTGCAACCTCGTCGTATGAATTGGCGATTGAATTACAATCTACCAATGTCGTTGCATGGGGGCGTTTAGGTGATGTATACA
This sequence comes from Alphaproteobacteria bacterium, assembly GCA_045639065.1. Lineage (GTDB taxonomy): Bacteria > Pseudomonadota > Alphaproteobacteria > RF32 > CAG-239 > CAZU01. The sequence goes on from JAZUCK010000018.1 coordinate 92,730, forward strand.
AAAAAGCAAATTCTATGCCTAAAGCTGTTTGGGCCTATCAAAATGTTTTAAATTTTGCTGATGCTGAAATAGACATTAGTCAAATTGCTAATGCTAATAGAAATATTTCAGAACAATTATATGCTGAAGGCAATAGTCTACAGGCTGCCAAATTATATAACAGCTCTAAGCAATACTATGATTCTTTGGGTATCAATCGTCGCTTGGATAAAAAAGAAATAGAGATAATCGAGGTTATCGAAAATAATCAGGCATCGTCATTGCCTGAGATGATAAACAGATTATTGAGTAGAGAAAGAGCTCTTTAAACGTTTGTGTTTATAAGGCTTGAAAATAACTTCACAGTGCTATCTTGTTTGTTTCTGATAGAAGCTAAATTGGTATAAGCATTAACCATCATAGTGGTTGTAGCTTCATATCTTGCGGCTTGTATCTGAGCAACATAAGCAGCAGAAAGCTGTTCTGATGAAGATGTTGAAGAAGTGGTTGAGATAGTTTCTTTTTTTGTGTCTTCCGAATTAGCTTCGGTAACAAGGTAGTCGTTAACATATTTATTACCTTGTTTTAGTTGCATAACATAGGGAAGCTCTTTTCTTAAACCATCTTCCGTTCCGACCTCAATAAAGTACAAACCCTTTTTGGCTTTGTATTCGCCGGACATAATAGCTTTCATGTTTGCATATTCCTTAGAATTTTTATCTGCAGAGGTATCGCCGATACAAACTGTGCGATTACCTTTTTGCATATAAACTTTCATAGTCATGCCAGGAGCTAACTCATCCAAAAGTCCGGCATTAGCTTTTTCTCGTTCTTCTTTAAGTTTTGCGAGCTTCTCTTTTACTTCATCTACCGGAGTTTTGATAATTTTTAATTCATCTTTTTGGTTTTTGATACCCAAAAGTTCGTTTTGTCTTTTTATTTCTTCCAGTCTGGCTTCATGTTTGCTTAAATCTAATACCTTTTCTTTTTCATCTGATCCTGAGCGCAAGTTTAAAAAGATTTTACCATTTGACTGAACTTGAACTTTGTATAAATCTCGATCGTCATATTTTCCCAAGCGACCGATAACCGAAATACGAGTATTATTAAGGCGAGAATAGCCCAAATCACGAGCATTAGCAAAGTTTTCGTCAATATTGTTAATATCGACGACAGACTTATCCCAGCCGGCTACACCGTCAACTTTGTTGCTAACGCTTTGCAAAGGCATCGATTCTCTCCTTATACAAACATTTATCTATAATACATACTATCACAGATTCTACTAAAAAACAATTAAAATATCAAATATTTAAGCAACAAAAAGGTCTTTTATTTTATCAAAAAAGCTTTTTGATTCCGGTTGGCATTTATCATCTTTACTGATACTTCTGAATTCTTCCAAAAGTTCTTTTTGTCTTGATGATAAATTGACCGGAATTTCGACTCTCAGTTTTACGAATAAATCGCCACGTTTTTCCGAGCGGATAATACTCATACCCTGATTTTTTACTCTGACTACTTGGTCGGATTGCGAGCCAGCCTCAATTTTAAGCTCTATTTTTTCGCCGTCGATAGAAGGTATTTCTACCACACCTCCCAAGGCAGCGCAACACATTGAAACAGGGATTCGGGTATAAAGATTTGCTCCGTCACGTTCATAAAGCTTGTGTTCCTTAACTGAAACAAACACGTACAAATCGCCGTTTTCACCGCCTCTGATTCCGGCTTCTCCGCCACCGGCAATTCTCATTCTGGTATCGTCTTCAATGCCTGCCGGAATTTTAACTTTTATAGTTTTTTGTTTATTTATAAAGCCCTTACCTTTGCATTCGGGGCAAGCATCTTTTACTAAACGACCGCTTCCTTTGCAGTGCGGACAACTTTGTTCAACCACAAAAAATCCTTGTTGCATACGAATTTTTCCTGACCCGTTACAGTGAGGGCAAATCGGGGCCTCTTTACCGTCTTTGGTACCGTGACCATTACATTTTTCACAAGTTTCTGATGAGGGTAAAGTGATTTCTTTTTCTAATCCGCTAAAGGCTTCTTCTAAGGTTATGCTAAGGTTGTAGCGTACATCCTGTCCTTTTTGAGCATAAGATTGTCTGCGTGAGCGTCCTCCTCCCATAAATTCTCCGAACACCTCAGAAAATATATCAGAAAAGCCTCCGGCTCCTCCACCAAAGTCAAAGTTAAAACCAAAGCCATTTCCGAAAGGATTGCCACCACCGGCGCCACCTGCTCCATTAGCAAAAGCCTGATGACCGAATCTGTCGTACGCAGCTCGCTTCTGGTCGTCTTTCAAAACTTCATAAGCTTCGTTTATTTCTTTGAATTTTGCTTCGGCTTCTTTATTGTCAGGGTTTCTGTCCGGGTGATATTGCATTGCCAACTTGCGAAAAGATTTTTTTATTTCATCTGCAGAAGCTTGTTTGCTAACACCTAAAACTTCGTAATAATCTTGTTTAGTCATGACTTTTACTAACTTTTTCCTCAAAAATATATGTTCTTGAGTTTTATTTAGGGAAATAAAAGCGAAAATGCAAGTAATTTAATAACTTTTTAAGTAAAAACAAATACTCTATACAATAGGGGAATCTTTTTAGACAAAAATATTGCCAAAAAACCTAAAGTATGATACTATGTTCCTATAATCACATAAAATTTACATGTTAGAGGTGTAAAATGACTAACAATACAAATTCCAATTGGCCAAGAATAGTTATTAATATTACGGAACTAAGAGAAAAATTTGATGAGTATAAAGTCGATATTAGAGCGGTTCTTGAAAAAGTTTTAGCTAAAAAAGAACATACAAGCTTAGTGTATAAAAAACGCTTCCAGCATCGTCGCTTTGTCAGTATTTTGGGTGCAATCTATTCTCCGGATAGCACTTATAATGATAAGGAAAAAGAAAAACACCTGTTAAAACTAAAGAAGTATTATAAACAAGAAGCAAAAAAATCAAAAAATGGTCATCAATATCTTAGTGCCTCTACAGCCGAATTTTACTGTGATTTGTTAGATGCCATAAAAGAACAAGTTGAAGCAGATTACATAGGAATCAAGCTTCCTACGGAAGAGATTAGTAAGCCTTTAACAAAAGAAGAAATTGAAAAAGAAAAGGGAAACGGTGGAAAAGGCGTCACCAAAAAACGCAATAATAAAGAGATTCCTGATAAAAAACCATATCCTTATAAAATCTTAGATCTTTCAAAATTGAGTTTTATTTCTGCGGATCAAATGTATGAATACTGTCAAAAAGCCTTAAACTCAGTTAAAGACTCAGGTTTGTTGTCAACAACAAGAAAAAAAGACCAAGTGCTACAATTGATTGAAGAAATTCAATATGCGCATTTTTATTCCAAAAAAATTGATGATGATAACAGAATTAAAACTCATACCGATCATATTGTACAACGGGTGTCGTACAAAGAAGGGTCCTCATTGACAAAAGAAAAGCAAGAATTAGATATTGAATTTTTGGACAGACTAAAAGATATAATAAATGAAGAAATAAAAGCAGGTAGGCTTAACGGAAATGTCGTAGAGCAGGAAATAAGAATATTGTGGCCTCCGAAAGATAAGCCGAATGACAAAGAACTGGATAGCTATACCTCAGATGAATGGAATCAAATGCTTACAATTGCTTCGAAAACGTCGGCAAATGCGGCTGCTAATTTAACAGAAGGTATTGCTGTTTCGGCGTTGAAAGAGGTTTTAGGTGAGCTTCCGAAAAATTGGGATAACATGACTCTTGATGAACAAGAAGATGTTATTAAAAATCTTTCACCTGTACAAATGAGCAAATTCAATATTAAAGTAACGCAAGCCGGAGAAAAATTAGCCGAAACATTACCGCCTAACTTTCTTGTTTCGATGGTACAAAATATTGATAAATCTTTAGAATCAAATAAAATAAAAGACGAAGAAAAAACATCGCTAAATGAACAAAAAAATATCATTATAAAAGCGATGCTTGAGCAGATAAACCAAGCACCTAATCCTGTTAAAATAACTCCGGAAAATGCCGCAGGCGCTTACGAAGGCTTTGTTGCTATGGTTAAGTATTTGCGAGATAATAAAAATAATCTTCCTGATGGTCTTAGCATAGAGATAAGTAAAATAGAAAGAATTTTAAAGGCTCTTGAAGAGGCTATAAAAAAATATGATGAGATGAATGGCCTACAAAATGTTGATGAAAAATCATCAGACAGCATTCTCGAAGCATATACAGATCTTCAAAAAGACCTTAAAGACAAAAAAATTGAAGATATGCTAGATGATGAAACTAAAAATATTTTCGATTCTTTAGAGTTTCCCGAGACAATAGATGAAAAAGGTGAAAAGATTTCATCACAAGAAAACAAACAGCTGTTTATAGATGCCGTTGTTAATATAGCCATACAAAAGACAGCCGTAGCAAATCATGATAAAGACAAAGCAGAGTTAAAAGAAGCTTTTAAAAAACAACTGACTGAAGATGTAATATTAGAAACGGCTACCCTTATTTTAGCTCAAGAAAGCGTAAATAAAGCAAAAGGCAAAGGATCTGATTTTAATATCGGTGATGATATTACAACCACCAAACAAAAACTTACCGACTATATTTCTTCTTTGTCTCAAAATAAGGTATCTGTTTCTAATGAAGCCTTAGCGGGTTATTTTGCCGCAACCGTAAACAAACAATCACTGTTTGTAAATCGACTTGCAACCAAACTTAAAAACCGCACGGCAGTTGTTTTACATAAAATGTGGCAACCTTTCCGAAAGATTGATAAAACATGCATCAATCGTTTTGGAAAAGCCTATACCCTTTCAAAAGCTATATTAAAAAATCAACTGAAAAACTTACCATGGACATTGGGTATGGGTGTGGCTCGAGTTGCAGCATTTTCACTTGCTGCTACTCCGTACGGATGGGCCGCAGTAGCTGCTTATGGTGCTGTAAGTGTAGGTACTACAGTATATCGTATGATAAAAAATTATAAACAACAGAAAAAAGATAATCCAAACCTTAAGCCATCCGATTTCTTTAAACAAAATTGGAGTGGAATGCTTTTAAGTGCCGTAGGAACAGCTGCTTCTGTTGTCCCCGGACTTGCTGCCAGTGTCGAAGGACTTCAGGTTGCAGTTGATGCAATGAAGGGTTGTGGTTTGTTAGCTCAAACGTCGGTACCTTTGGCTTCATCTTTGGGTATGACAAACCTTAGTGTCGCTATGGTAGGGGCAAGTATGGCCGATTCTACTGTTCGTGGTACCATAGCTCAACGAAAAGAAGGCGAAAGCTTGGGTAAAAGTTTATTATATGGCGGTCTTTCCGGTATTGTGTCAAACGCTGTAGGTATAACTACAAGTGTCGGATGCGCGCAAGCTTGTAACGCTATGTTTGATAGCGGAATGAACCTTATCGGCGATACAAGAACAATGGAAAATATTGTTGATTCGCCTAATGGTAACATGGAAAGAGAAGTTACTCCTCAAGAATTAAGTCAACGAATTGATAGCTTAGGATTAAGAGACGAGTTAGATAGCCTTGAAAACGGTAATTTAACACAAGCACAATACAATGAGACCCTTACCGAAGTTAAAGAAACATTGGCAAGAGAAGGGCTTGTATTAAAACCATCAAATGAGGAAAATGCGGATATTAGCATAAAATGGAGTGAAACAGTCGTACAGGCTACGGAAGAGGCTATTAATAATTCAACAGATACAGTCAAGTATTGGACAAGTTCTGATCCCGAAGTATATGAAGCTAATATCAAAACATTAACGCCGATTATCGAAGAATATAATGCTAAGCATCCTGAAGCACCTCTAGACGTTCATCGTGCATATCATACAATGCTGTTGATGGGCGCCAGAGCCGTTGGTGCAGATGTAGATACTCTTCAAAATCATGTTAACGGCGGAGGAACAGTAGATTGTAAGGGAATGCATACTGTAATAACCGATAATCATATTTCAAAACATCCTGAGTGGAATGTATCTACAGAAAGCGCTCAAGCGGTCAGAGGTGTTACTGATAGTAATGGTCTAATGAATCCTGATAAATTGAGCAGTGTTATAGATACCATAGCCACTGTTGAAAAACATGTGAGTGAAATAGGTGAAGTGGGACAAAACGCTTCTACTCGAGATAATGCTCATACAGATGGTGTTCTATCGCAAAATGCTACAATAGACCAAGCCACCGGCGAGCATGTACAAGCAACACAAGGAAAAGGAACTTTGTTTGATACTTATGTAGATGGTGACTCTGCCCACAAAACAACCCATACGGAATCTTCAGAAAATTTTGAGGTAGTTCAGCGACAGGAAAACCAACCTAGACACATTTATATGCCATTAAATCCTGAACCTATGGTTTTTGAAGGAACTAAAAGATATTTGGCAAAAATAATGGGAAATAATATAAATAAACCAGATAAAAAAATACCAATAGATTTATCAAAAACGGGCATTAAAGACAGACAAAAGTAAGAATATAAAAAAAGAGTTTGATTTTTATCAAACTCTTTTTTATTGAAACTGGCGCGCCCGAGAAGATTCGAACTCCTAACCTTCTGATCCGTAGTCAGATGCTCTATCCAATTGAGCTACGAGCGCCTCGACGAAGATAGTTATTACAGCAAAAAAATAAAAAAGCAAGATTTTTTTTCAAAAAAAGTAATTTTATTTACCAATAATTTAACAAAAGGAGTTATATTGAGTTTAAAGTTTGACGTTTTTGTAAAAAAATTTCTTTACAAAACCGTCAGATAGTGTAAAACAAACTTGATTATACATTTATTTTTAAGGTGCTTTATTAAATGAAAAAAATAGCAAAATTATCATCTTTAATGATGGCAGTAGCTCTTGGCGGATGTACTTATTCTCAAGACGCTATATTTCCATCTTTGTTTGGTTCTGATATTCAAGAACAAGCAGCCGAAAACAATGCTGCCAGTGCCGGAATTGTATTGGGAACCACAAACTTTGAACCGGTTAATGTTTCAGAAGTTTCTAATACCGGAACTTTCGTTGGTCAAAAAGTTTTGACTTTCAGAGGCGAACTGAACCAATTGCAAAATTCTATCAGAACAAACAATGCCGAGTTACAAAAAATTAGAAATTCAATCATCAATAATGCTCTTGAGTATCACAAAACCATTGCTGAAATTGAAACAAAATTGCAAGTCGGCACAACTCCCGGAAACCCGCATATGTTTGAAAAATTGGCTAAGGCTGAAAGCAATATCCAAATTATGAATACAAATGCTGCCGCCTTAAATCAACTTTCCGGTAAAGTTTCGGCTGATACTGCCAATACCGACTATTTGGTAGAAGCAATCCGCTCAGTATACAGCGTTTCAGGAGCTGTTGACGAAGATCATCGTCAGTTGCGTATTTTGGAAAACGAAGCCGGTCAAACATCTATTTTAATGCACTCTTTGTTGAATGAAATAAATTCAGATATTACTCGTCAACAACAATATGTTAAAACAGCAAATTCTAATATTGCTAACTTGAGTTCTGCGATTCGTGTAGGAAGCTTTGGAGTAAACAACGCGCCCATTTCAAGATCTCCGTTGTTGGTTACAAATCCTGTGGTTCAGCCTCAGGTAGAGGTAGAAACTCCTGCCTATGCCGGAGGTAAACCTTTGTTTGCAGTCAGATTTGCCAATAAGGATGTTAACTATAAGGAAGGACTTAAAAAAGCTGTAGCTAATGCAGTAGCTAAAAAGAAAAATGTTATCTTTGAGGTTGTTGCTGTAAATTCTTTACAAGGATCTTCAGCTAATGAATATGCCTCAAAGATTTTTCAAGATATCATTACTCTTGGCGTAACTGCTGACAGAGTTAATATTTCATCAAAAATCGATGCCGAAGCCAATCACCCTTCTGTAATGGTTTTTGTTAAATAATATATATAAAAGCACCAAAAAAACCGCTCTGAAAAGAGCGGTTTTTTATTTACATAAGCTTATCAAAAATCCATTTGCCATCTTCATAAACAACATGAAACAAAGCTGTATTTGGCATTTTATGTGGCCCATAACCTAAAGCTATTAAAAAATACCTTATAGCTCCGCCGTGCGAAGCAACGCCTATAACATTTTCTTTTGTATTGAGCATTTTGTTAAAAGCGACAAACATACGATCCTGTATTTCTTTTTTGCTCTCACCTTCCGGCCAACGAGTCTCCATATTCATATTTTCGCCATACCATTCGTCCCATATATCCGGATATTTTTTTTGTGCATCTTCTCTGTACATACCTTCGCAAACACCGAGTGAACCCTCAATAAGCTCGTCTATAATTTCTATGGGAGCGTTTGTAACTTTTGCAACGGCCTGAGCTGTCTGAAAAGCTCTTTTCAAAGGAGAAGAATATATTTTTTGGATTCCGAAATCTTTTAATCTTTCGGCCAAGTTTTCGGCTTGATACAACCCTGTTTCATTTAAATCTGCATCAATACTGCTTCCTTGCCAACGATTTGCTAAATTATGATCGGTTTGACCATGTCGGAATATATAAAAATCTTTACGCAACTTTATCTGACCTCCTCAATGGATATGTCAGGAAACAATGATTTTGCCACCTCACGATAATGACAGCCTTCTTGCGAAACCAAAATATCAAGACTATTATTTCGGCTTAAGCAAATATCAATTTCGATATGTCGATTAAGATAATCGGCTAATTTTTTTCCCATTAGCTCATCTTGTGAAACTATTTTTATCCCTTCGCCACAAACTTCTCGTAATTTTGTTTTAAGAAGCGGATAATGTGTACAGCCTAAGATGAGAGAATTTACATTGTCAAATTGCTTGGCGTATTGTTCTGCAAATTTGTGAGCTGTCGCAAAGTCATTGTTCTCAATAGCCGGAACCAGTTCCGGTGACGCAATTTCAAAAATTTCTAAATCAGGGTTTATTTTAAGTAATTCCTGCTGATAGATGTGGGAGTTTACGGTAGCTTTTGTCGCTAAAACACCGATTCTTTTAGCATTATCTTCCAAAGCTTCTTCAACGGTAGGAATAACTACACCCAAAATCTTAACATCGGGTGCGTATGACGGAATGAATTTTTGTTGCAGATAGCGTAAAGCGATAGAAGTAGCAGTATTACAGGCGATTATTATTAAACCGCAATTTTTTTTAATCAAAAATTTCATGGCTTCAATGGTGTAAGCTAATACTTGCTCAGAGTTTTTTTCACCATAGGGAAGATTTTTAGTGTCGCCGTAATAGATATAGTCGTATTCGGGCAAAGCTTCAACAAAGGCCTTAGTAATAACTAAACCACCAAGTCCCGAATCAAAAACACCTATTTTCATGAAAAAAAAGTAACCTTAAAGAAAATGGTGGGAGTGGTAGGACTCGAACCTACGACCTCTACGATGTCAACGTAACGCTCTAACCACCTGAGCTACACACCCTTATATATTCAATCAAAACAAAATATTTAATAATATAGCTTATGCATAAATGCAAGTCTTTTTTTAATGCATTAGTGAATATTTAATATTATGCAGATATACTAAAAATATAACTCTATTAAACCATTTGGGAGCTTTTCATGAGTGAAAAAGCATTGGATTTTAAAATAGATTACTCAAAATACAAAGTATTTGATGAATTTAATACTAAAGAGATTAAATTTCCGATAGTCTTGTCCTCTCCGCATGCCGGAAACTGTTTTCCTGAAGAATTTTTAAAAAATTCGGCTTTGACTGAGCATGAACTCAGAATATCCGAAGATTCTTTTGTTACTGACATCGTCAAAAAAGCCTCAGATAGCGGAATGCCCTTAATCAGCCTTAATTTACCCAGAACATTCGTTGATGTAAATCGTGATAAAATAGAGCTTGATGACACCATGTTTTATGATGCTCCTAAATCAACGGTAAACTCTCGTCGTTGCCGTGTAGGTCTAGGTGTTCTTCATAGAGTCGTTTATCAAAATAAAAATATATATAATGGTCTTTTAAGCTATGATGAGGCAATGGAAAGAATAAAAAATGTCTACGAACCATACCACAAAAGGCTAAAACAGTTGGTAGACAGATGTGTGCGCAAATTTGGTTTTTGTTTGCTTGTTGATTGTCATTCAATGCCGTCAATGATATGCAATATAATGAATGAAAACAAAGCGTTAGACTTTTGTGTGTGTAATCTGTTTGGTGAAAGTTGCCCTGACGAAATTTCTGGTAAAATTTATGATGAACTTCAAAAAAATGATTATAGAGTTGAGTACAATCGCCCTTACGCCGGTGCTTTTATAACCTTTAATTACTGTCAACCACGCAAAAAAATATATACGTTACAGCTGGAAATTAACAGGGCTATCTATATGGACGAACAATCCAGACAAAAAAACAAGCAATTTCAAAGTGTTGCATCTCATGTAAGTGATTCTTTGGTCTCTTTGGGTCATTTTTTACTGGATTTAAAAAAATAACTGTGTTATAAGCCTTCCTTGAATGTTAACGGTTTGTTAATATATTTTATTACAGAGCGTTAGTTTTTTCTGACTTTTTTGGGTTGGAAAAGTTTGGATAACCTAACCTTAAGTTTGATATATTTTTTTAATATATTTAACCATTAAGCAAGTTTGAAATTGGCATATTTGTTGCATAAGGGATACTTGTGGTAAACTTGAGGGAACAGAGGGATGCGACTTTTCGTATCAAATTTTTTGATGTTTTTGTTATTCTTGCTGATGTTAATTCAGCCGGTAGAAGCTTCCGAATACGAAAAATATGCCGATACAGAGGAAGTTTGTACAGTAGCGGCTCAGCAATATGAAAAAAAATACCAAATAAAGAAACACCTTTTAACTACAATTACCAATGTTGAGTCGGGCCGTTGGAACCCGCGCAAACAGCGTAATACTGCATGGCCTTGGACTGTTAATGCTCGAGGTGAGGGTCATTTTTATGCTACAAAGCAACAGGCAATAGAAGCTGTAAAGAAATTCCAAGCGCAAGGTGTTAAGAGTATAGACGTCGGATGTATGCAAATTAACTTAGCTTATCACCCCGATGCTTTCGAAAATTTGGAAGAGGCTTTTAATCCATATAAAAATGTGGGATATGGTGCAAAGTTCTTAAGCAAATTATATGAGCAAAAAGGAAGTTGGAACAAAGCCGCTACGGCTTATCACTCCAATGCTCCAATAAAAGCTAAAAAGTATGCTAAAAAGCTTTCACGTGTATATAAAGATATCGTGCAGGCAAGCATAGAAATAAAATCTGTTGACAAAGTTGCACGAAGTGTGAAAAAACTTGAAAATGGTAAGGTTTTTGCTAAAAATAAAAAAGTAAAAGAAACCAATTCTGTAAAAAGCGCAAATGCGTGGCGTGAAGCAAAATTGGCCGAGTATTACATGAAAAAGGCAAAACAACTATAAAAACGGGTTTTATTTATAAATGAGCTCTCTTATACAAGATGCAGGTTTGTACTGGCGTCCGCTCGGAGGTAATAATATAGACCAAATCAGCGGCCACAGCTATCAGTACACCTGCGTTTTGCATAAAAAAGACAAGGTAAAGTTTTCTACCATAATCGTTGATATAGGTAAATTTGACAATCATCAGGCTTTTGGCATTAAAAATTCTATTGCCGCAGTCCCTGATGTTCGAAACATAATTCAAAACAAATCTTTAAATCTAAAGGCCATTTTTGTTACCCATTCTCATCCCGATCACTTAAACGGAATTATTCATTATATTAGAGCCGGATACAAGCTTCCGCCGATTTATGGCGGCAGATACACCAAAATGATTTTGGAAGATTTATATAAATATTACCAAATCGGTAAAATTAATCAGCCGACATTTATCGAAATTGAAGAAGGGCAAATTATTAAATGTTCGGATATTGAGGTTGAGGTTATAAGTGCTTCGCACACTTGTTTTGATTCTTTTGGTTTTATAATAAGTGCTTGTGATACTAAAGTATATCATACCGGTGATATGAAAGTCGATTCTTCGACTTATTTCAGAAAACCTACAAATCTAAAAAGGATAAAAGAGCTTTCTTCAAGTATAGATTATGTAGTGGGCGATTTTTATTCAATAGATTGCGAGGGCGTTGCTTTTCGAGAAGCCGATGTGTTAAAAACTTTGGTAAAAATAATGAAAAAATCTCGCAAGCCAAAGATATTTTTACCGGTTTATCCGACACACGTCGAAATGTATATTGTAGCATTTTTAAGTGCCCTCAAAATGAAAAAAGACGTAATTTTTTTCGGAGATGCCGATTTTTATTCTTATCTTAAACAGATAAAAGATTACGGCATAGATTTTAATAAAATTTCTAAAGGAATCATAAAAGTTACGGAAGGGATTCCGGGAGATATAGATTCTTTTAGTAAAAATTTTGTAGTTATCGGATCATATAATGATATAAATGAGTGGTTTAATGATTCTAAAGAGGATTCTTTTGCAATTATTACGGCACGCACCTTTTTTAATCCGCTAAAAGGACAGATGAATGCCAGAGATATAAAATTCGTAACCTTAGATGATTATCCTGTGCTACAAGGAGCCGGTCATGGACATTTAGGTGATTGGGAGCAAATATTAGAGATTCTGCCTTCAGCAGTTTATATTCCTACACATTGTCCGTATTTTATTGCTGAAGGCTTTGCCGAATTGGCAAAAAAGTTAGGATTTGATTTGATAAATCCTTTGCCTAAAAATAATTCTCTGTACAGATTTAACAATAAAAGGTATGTAGAAGTAATGACAAAACCGGCAACTTGGCTAATTGTTAATTCCGATGCCATGTTTACGGAAGTGTGGCAAAAAGCAACATCAGGTATGGGTTTTTTGAAAAGAACCATAAGCAAAAAAAGGGCGCAACGTAAATTTAAAATGATGTTATGTCAAAGGGTAAAAAATAAATGATTTTAGAAAAATATACCAAACAATATACCATTCGTTCTTATGAGTGCGATTGTAATAACAACTTAAGAATTTTGACGCTGATGAATATATTTCAAGACATTGCCGATGAAAACGCCGGATTGCTCGGTTTCGGATTAGATTTCTGTATCAGTAGCGGACTTACATGGGTTGGCACTAATTATGTCTTAGAAATTGATCGTTTACCTAAAATACACGAAAGTATTAAAATTGTTACTTGGCCGTCTGCTCGAAACAAATTATCAGCCTATCGTGATTTTGAAGTCTTTGGTGAAGATAATCAATCAATAATCAGGGCTACAAGCGAATGGGCGCTCATATCATTAGCAAGAAGAAGACCTGTTTCGGTAATTGATAACTTGCCGATAAAAGAAATTGTTGCATCTCGAGCTATAGATACAGATTTTCCGAAAATTGGCGAAGTAGAAGAGTTTGAAAATCAATATAAATTCAGAGTCAGATTTGATGATATTGATATAAACAAGCATATTAACAATGCCGTATATATCTTATGGGCTTCAGAGGCGGTTGATTCACAATTTAGGTTAAGTCATAGTCCGAAAAAAATAAGTATAAACTTCAAAAAAGAGGGTTTTATCGGTGAAAAGGTTATGGTAATAACCGAACAAAAAGATACAAACTCGCTTCATAGTATAAGAACCTATGGTGAAGATGAGCGTGAACTGGCTCGAGTGCAAATAGAATGGAAATAAACATTATGCAGGAAGTCGAAAAAAATTATTTATTAGATAAAAAGGTCGTTATATATCACCCGAAAGGTCTGTATAAGGCTTCGTCAGATGCCGTATGGCTGTCATCTGCTGTAGCAAAGGTAAAAAAGGGGGATAATATTTTAGATGTCGGCTCCGGCGGTGGTGCCGTGTCACTGTGCTTGGCTTCCAGATTTATGGAAAATCAGATAAGTATAAGAGGTTTGGAGTTGCAGAAAGAATTGGCTGATAGTGCGAACAAAAGTGCTTTAGAAAACGGCTTCGACTTTTTGTCTTATGAAAATTGCAATATATATGAAGCAAAATTAAAGCCTTGTTCTTTTGCTCATGTTGTAACCAACCCTCCTTATTCACAATCAGATATGCCGTCTCCCAATGATTCTAAAGCGACTGCACATAATTTTAAATTTGAAGATTTAGCAAAGTGGCTTGATTTTTGTATTAAAATGCTAAAACCGCAAGGTATGTTTTATATTATTAACCGCGCAGAAGCTATGGAAGATATAATATCACACATTAGCTCAAAACTTGGTGCTATAGAGGTGTTTTTGCTTTATTCAAAGCAAGGTCAGAAAGCTAAAAGGGTTATAATCAGAGCTAAAAAAGATTCTAAAACACCGTTGGTTGTTCATGCGCCGATATTTGTGCATAATGAAGACGGATCTTATTCCGAAAAGGCAGAAGAGATATTGCGTCAAGGCTTATCAATTTAACATCTTGACATATTTTTGTTTTGCTTATATAAAACCACTGTCCGAGGACTCTGAATAATGGTGTTCAGAGCTTTAAATAACTAATAAATAACCGGAGAAATAAAATGAAACGTACATATCAACCTTCAAAATTGGTTAGAGCCCGTCGTCACGGATTCCGTGCTCGTATGGCAACAGCCGGCGGTCGCAAAGTTTTGGCTGCTCGTCGCGCTCATGGTCGTAAAAAACTTTCTGCTTAATTTTTAAAGATGAAAGTTTTTACGTTAAAAAAACGAAAAGATTTTCTAAAAGCCGCTAAAGGATATAAGGTTGTTACCAACGGCCTTGTCTTACAAGCGGCTTTAAGTTTTCCTATACCTCAAAAAGATTGTTGTTTTGTCGGTTACACCACGTCGAAAAAAATCGGTAAAGCTAATATAAGAAACTTTGTGCGCCGCCGTTTTCGCGCTGTTGTGCAACGGATAATGCCGGATAATGCTTTGTCCGGTATAGACTATGTTTTAATAGGCAGACATAATACGGCAGAACTTGAGTTTGATTATTTATGCAAAAAGGTAAAAAATGCCGTTATTGAAATAAATCAGCAAATTATGAAAAAAGAGAAAAGATATGCTAAAAAAACTGATGATATTGCTGATTAAATTTTATCAAAAATGTATATCTCCGCTACTGCCCAATGTTTGCCGTTATACACCAAGTTGCTCACAATATTTTATTGAAGCTTTACAAATCCATGGAGCGCTAAAAGGAAGTTTGCTGGGCATAAAACGCTTATTAAGATGTCATCCTTGGGGTGGAAGCGGGTATGATCCCGTTCCGCCAAAACAAAATAAAGAATAACGTAATATAATTACTTGCTTATCCTATAAATTTATACTAAATAATAGACATTATTTCATTGTTCTAGGGAGTTTTGTTTAAGTTATGAAAGAAGAAGTTAAAGGTTTGTATTGGGCAATTTTTCTCTCTGCTATTGCAATATTGGCAGTTAATTGGATATGGCCTGCGCAAGAAGCTGTTGTAGAAGAAAAACCTGTTGCCGAGATTAAAGCAGAAGTAGACGTTAAAACATCTGATACAAAAAAAACAGACAGCGAATTATACTCTCCGTCAGATCGCAAGATAGAAGATGTTGAGGTGGCCTTAAAACAAGATAAACGCATAAGTATAAAAAACGACAAGTTAAACGGCAGTATCAGAATAAAAGGTGCTCGTCTTGATAATTTGAACTTAAGCAAATACAAAAAAACTTTGGATGAAAACAGTCCGGATGTTGAATTGTTATCACCTGCAGAAACAATATCACCTTATTATGCCGAATTTGGTTGGTTATCTACAGATTCATCGGTAAAGCTTCCTAATTCTAAAACAATGTGGAAAGTGGTTGGTAAAGAATTAACTCCCGAAACACCGCTTACATTAGAATGGAATAATGGTTTGGGAGTAAAATTTGTTCGCCGAATTTCTCTTGATAAAAACTATATGTTTAATATTGAACAAATTGTCGAAAATAATTCTGGAAAAGACTTAAAGTTATATCCTTACGGAATGGTCAACAGGATGTATATTGCTAATAGCAACTCAGCTGTTGTTCATGAAGGAATGGTTGGTGTTGTAGACGGAAAATTAAGAGAATTTAAGCCAAATGACTTAGATGAAGGTGAAAATGAAGAGTTCACGTCCCAAGGTGGATGGGCCGGTTTTGGAGAAAGATACTGGTTTTCTGCTTTCACTTTGAACAATTCGGAGAAAAGCACTGTTCGCTTTTCAAAAACAGCCAAAGATACTTACCAAACAGACTATGTAGGTTCAGCGATAGATATAGCTAATGGAACTGTAGCCACCAGTAAAACACAGTTTTATGCCGGAGCTAAAGAAATCGCTCTATTAGATGAATATACAAAAACACATGATATTGAAAAATTTGACTTAGCTGTTGATTTTGGATGGTATTATTTTTTAACTAAACCATTTTTCTATATATTAGATTTCTTGTATAAAATGATAGGTAACATGGGGTGGGCAATTCTTGTTTTTGCAGCCTTGTTGCGTTTGGTAATGTTTCCTGTTGCCAACAAGTCGTACGAAAATATGTCTAAGATAAAAAAAGTTCAACCTAAAATCCAAGCTATTCAAGAGGAACATAAAGACAATAAGGCTCGTTTACAGCAAGAAATGATGGAGCTTTATAAAAAAGAAAAAATAAATCCGGCCTCAGGATGTTTGCCTATGTTTATACAAATACCGGTATTTTTCTCACTATATAAAGTATTGAATATTGCTATAGAAATTCGTCACGCTGAATTTATCGGCTGGATAAAAGATTTATCAGCTCCAGATCCTATGACAATTTCATATTTTACGGGAGTATCCTTGCCAAGCTTTTTTGACTTGGGCGTATGGCCGTTGTTTATGGGAATTACCATGTATTTGCAACAAAGAATGTCGCCTAAGCCGGCGAACAAAGATCAAGCCAGAATGTTTATGTTAATGCCTATATTCTTTATGTTTATGCTTGGTCAGTTTGCATCAGGATTAGTTATATATTGGACCTTGAGCAATCTATTATCCATAATTCAACAAAGAGCAATTATGAAAAAGAATGGAGCTTAAATTTAATGGAATTTGAAAACAAAGGTTATTCCAAAGAACAACTTGAAAATGCGAAAAACTTGTTTGTAAAAAATGAGACAACCTTTGTTTTGGGTGTAGCAAAATTAGAGCAACTGCCTATTACCGAAATGCCGGAAGTTGCTTTTGCCGGACGTTCTAATGTCGGTAAGTCCAGTATCATAAATGCCCTTACAGCTCAAAAAGGATTAGCCAAGACATCTAATACTCCGGGTCGTACGCAACAGCTCAATTTTTTCAATTTAGCGGATAAAATACATATTGTCGATCTTCCCGGATATGGTTTTGCTAAGGCCCCAGAGGCTCAAGTAAAACAATGGCAAAAGGTTATTTTTGCCTATTTGCAGGGGCGAGTAAATTTGAAAAGAGTTTTTGTCTTAATTGATTCTCGTCACGGTATAAAAAAAGTCGATTTAGATATTATGGAGTTGTTAGATAAAGCTGCGGTAACCTATCAAATTGTCTTAACAAAGTTAGATAAGATTGGCGCCGGTAATTTGGCTAAAGTAAAAGCAGAAGTAGAAGCCGAAGTTAAAAAGCACGCAGCAGCTTATACCAGAGTTTTGGCTACCAGTTCTGAAAAAAACATAGGTATAGATGAACTTAGAGCTGAAATTGCCGATTTTACTTAAACAAAAATTACTCTTTATCAGCTATTAATAATTCTTTGATACAAATACCGAAGACCGTATTCATGTTATTATATGGCCAAGATACTTTTAACTGTAATCTGTTATCCTTCTTAAACAATGTTTTTGGGAGATGAAAAGAAATAGAATCTTCTGCAAAACCGGAGTTTTGATTTGTTTCATTTTCATATATTTTTGTATTATTGGCATATAGTGAAAAAGGAGCGTTATTTCTTAAGTATTTTATTTTTAAGTATACACCATTTTCCGGAACATTGTCCAATGTCATAGAAGAATAAACAATTTTATTACACCAAGCATTTTTTTCGGCAAAATCACTATAATCGTCCGCTAATTCTTTGTTAGAAAGAACAGTTCCTAATTTATATGGATTATAGGCAATATTTGAGCTACCAAATTCCTTTATTTTATCAAGCATTTTATTTGGAGCACTGATTAATAATACAAATTTATCTTTTTCTTGTTCATACAGTGTCTTATTTTGCGAAAATAATGAGCGTCCGATACCAAATTCTTTTATTTTGTAGCCCATAGCTTCCATAATTGTCGGAGCATAGTCATAAGTAGTAAAAGCTCTCTTAAGGTTGCTTGTCTGAACCTTTGAATTAATAAAAATGTTCAAAGGATTTGATTTTGACATATATCTTATAGGTATTTTATGGTCTCCTAAGATAACTAAAGTAGTATTTTCCCAATAAGGTTGTTTTTGAATCCATTTTACAAAACTTTCTAAAGAACTGCTGGTACAAGAAGCAGCATCACGAATATCATTAAATCTTTTTTTGCACTCCGGATCATAAAAAACGGAAGGACTTGTGTGCATATCAAGAGTTGTAATTGTAGCAAAAAAAGGCTCTTTTAGTTTTGCCACTTCCTTTTTTGCGATTTCAAAAAGCACTTTATCACGTAATCCTCCAAAATGATTTCCTAAATAATTTTTATCAATTTTAGAAGCCTGTTTTTCCAACTGAAATCTGCCTTTTATTATGTCAAAGCCATGTTGCTCTGCAAAGAAATTGGCTCGAGAAAAACCAATATCTGCAGCTTTAATATAAGCAGTGCTATAACCGTTTTCTTTCAACAAATCAGAAATGCAATTAATATTTGGCATAAAATTTGTGACATCGTCTCCGCTTTGCTGTTTTATTAATATACCGCACATTGAAGCAAAATGAGCAAAGATTGTCGCTTGAGTTGATGTTATTTGTTCATATCCTTCAAAAGAAATATTTTCCTTTTTTAGTTTTGCCAAAAAAGGAGCAATATCATCAGAAGCAAAATAATCTTCATAGCTTTCTAGATATACAATTACCAGATTATTCTTTTTTTCTTTTTCTATGACCGGCTTCACATAATTTTCTTCAAAAAAATTAGTTTTTATAAATTTATATCTGAAATATGAGATAATATCATATTCATATAGAGGTAATAAAAGCAAAAGAACAGACAAAATAACAACAATTTTTGCTCTTAAAAACCAGGCTATAAAAAAGCTTACAAAAAAGAATATTGCTAAATACAGCTTTATTTCTTTAATTGCCCAATCTAATTCCAAAGCATCGTGAAAGCCGACTAAAACATCATCAAAAATAATATTGCCAAATTTTATGTGTGTATATATCGCCGTACCGCCAACTATCATAGCTATATAAAGCAGTACAAAAAGAGCAAAAAATTTACTATAATCTTTAATTTTAGTTTTCATCTATTATCCAAAAATTTTTCAGTTCTTCTAAAACATCTAAGGCATCTTGCCTGCCAAGTTCGTACATTGATTTTACTTTGTTCAAATCTTTTTCCATATGCTTTACGCCCAGATCGACAGAAGGGCGAATTACAATTGTATTTGACGATTTTTTAGCCTCAGCTTCAACAAAATCAAGTTGTTCATTGTACATATTAGGTCTGTTTTCAATAGCTTTTGCAAAATTGGGAAATTTACGATAAAGCCATTTAGTAAATGTTAAAAACTTTGATTTTTTCTTTCTATAACCAAGTGGTCTTGTCAAAACCACTACATTTTTATCAAACCCCATTTTTTGTGAAGCTTTTAGCGGAATAGAGTCACAGATTCCTCCGTCAAGAAGTTTTTTTCCATCGATTTCCACGATTTTTGAAAACACCGGAAGCGATGCTGAAGCTCGCAGATAGGTAATACTGCGCTTTAGCTCTTTGCAAAGAATATATTCGCTTTTTCCTGTTTCGATGTTTGAGCAAACGACATAATATTTGGTTTTAGATTTTTCAAAAGTTTCGTGGTCAAATTTATCTAAAATCTCGGGTAGCTCATAATAGCAAAATTTGGTATCGACCACGTTTCCGGTCAACAACCAATTTTTCAAGCTCATAAATTTGTAGTAATTGCCATATTTCATATAATATCTGATAGAGCGTCCTATCTGACCTGAAACATACGAAGCGCCGTGAACTGCGCCGGCAGAAACGCCGATAACAGCATCTGCAACAAGGTTGTTTTCTAATAAAACATCCAGCACTCCGGCGGTGTAAATTCCTCTTTTGGCACCGCCCTCCAAAACCAAAGCAATACTCATACAACGCCCTCAAAATCTAAATAAAACAAGCATATAATATTGCAACAAATTCAAAGAATAAAGCTTAAAAAAAGTGTTGTTTATAAAACTATTGCCTTAAAAAACAGCAAACCAAAACATATATAAAAATCTCACACAAACAAACGAAAGGATAAAAAATGAAATATTTTGCTTTTGCCATAGGCTTATTCGCTATTTGTACTATTGCGGTTGCACAAGAAAACGATATGTTACAAACCGAGTTAGAAGAAGAATATTATCAAAGAACGAATGCTTCTCCGGAAAAATCACGTATATACATTTTTTTCAATAACGAGCCCTGTCCAAATTGTCCTCAAGCCATTGAAATGATTGAAGAAGCATATAATCAAAACTATCTTAATAATTACGAGATTTTTTTAATAAACTATGATGAAGACACCAATTCGGGATTCATAGAAGAATACAATTTGACCAATCCGTTGGAGGTTGTAATGGTTGATGTCGAAAATGCGACTCCGGTAGGCTTTCAAAAAATAGAAGGATTGCAAAATATGATTGATAATCCTTCAGCATTCAATCAGTTTTTTACTACACAGGTAAACGGATACCTAGGAAATGAATAATTTTTTTGTCATTTTAAGGCGTTAGATGCATATTTTTTTGTCAAAAACTCTTGTCAGTGCTAGCAAAATGTGATATCATGAAAATTGCAAAAGATTATTATAGACGACTTGTATGACTATTAGTATAAATTTTAAGGGATTTTATTTTAGACAAATAGCGTTTTGTCTTTGATGGATATACCCAATATTGAATAAAATTTTCAGTAGTTCGATGTTTAGTTTTATAAAGTTTTGTTTTGCAAATAGATTTACTTTCCTACTGCGCATTAGCGTATGTGCAGATAAATATAGAACAAATAAATAAAAAAATAATTGTTTAACAAGATAAGCTAAAAATACGGACCACCGAGCTTATTCTTTTTTACGTGTTGCCTAGTGCGCACGAGGTGGTTCCCATTAGTTTATGAAAAGATTGAACAAAATTCTTTTAGCGTCAGTTTGGACGCTTATCTTTGCAGTTATGTGCTGTATGAGCTCATGTGAAAATCATTTTTCAGAAATGTCAGAGTTAGAAGGCAACTTCTTGCCTGACACTGTGACAAACACGATAATAGAGTACGACACTCTATTTATTGAAAAAGTGATAATTGAGCATGATAGTGTATTCGTTTATATAACGGATACATTGTTTATTACGGACACGGTGTATATTGTGGACACCGTAACGAATACAGTAATTGATACCGTTTACAAGTATCATACCGATACTGTTTACGTGACGCGCATCGACACAGTGGTTGTTAATCACACAGATACCGTCTACGAAGAAGTTAGAGACACAATCGTAATAACCAAAGAGCTTGTCTTTGATTGTTACGACTTTGACAGCGAAGGTAGATTGGTTGTAACTTCTTCTGAAGGCAAAAAATATCTCATTAGTTATAACTTGCAGATGGAAACATCAGGCGATGTTTACTTCAAACAAGAGACTAGTGAAAAATTTGTCTTAGAAGATAATCAAGCTTATTTTAGCGGAAACACAGCGTATTTTGATGTTTCGAAAGGAACAGAAAAACAAACGTTAGGTGTTAACGTTAGAGGAGCTAGTTACATTATCTTTAACAATCAAGATGTGACGCCTTGCTACAACTTCTACGTTGAGGCAGAGCTATCGCATTTGCAAGATCGCAAGGTCAACGATGTTATTTATGAGGTAGCAATAGTTAACTACTATTTCTACAATGCAGAAGGTAACATGGTTGAAACCGCAAGCCAGCTTTTGTTTGCTCCAAAATATGAGGAAAATGAGCGCAATGTAACAATCGATTATACAATCGAATCTGCGCAAACTCATACAGGCTACGAATTGGTTATCAATGGCAAAATTGATAACTCAATTTATTCCGATACCATTACTCAAGCACGAATTCCTTTGTTCTTGAGTATTGAGACTGAAGCAAAGAAATCTGTTAGAGGTACTAACTTCAACTTTAACTACGTCGGTGGTATTGTTGAAGTAAGTACAAACACATCTCAAGCAGGTATAACAAAAGAATTTGATGCCATGACGGTTAGATATAACGAGTATGAGGCACTGTATAATCATCTCGTTTCTGCATCATCTAATCAAATCACCAATCAACAAAAAGTTCGTTACATCAACGACTTTACAGTTGAAATTGGTGGTGAGACAAAGAGCATCAAGCTTCCTTTGACAGTCTCAGTGTTGAAAGAAACAATAGATCCTGTCGGAGTTGTTAGCGGACTTCCAACTCAAAACGTTACAATACCTTATCAAGCAAGTCTTGATATATTGAAGGCATCTGCACCTCAAGAAATTGAGATTTCTGTTGATGCTGTGTATTTTGAGGGCGAAGAAATAACTTTCGCTAACAAATCTGTAGCTTTCAAAACCGTATTAGCTCAAGCGATCCGGTTCACATGTGTCCTCTCAAAATCATCAGCCGGTGAATATTATTATCGATATCGCCAAGATGATGAGACTGCATGGACAACCATTGCAATAGATGAGAAGGAGCACAATTGGTTGCTGACAAACGCTCAAAGGACACCAAGTTCGGCATACGGACTTGCTAACTACAACTCTGGTGGTGGTGTATGGAAACCTGGTTTCATTGAATGCAAAAACTTCAAGGACCAAGCTTGGTTCTTCAACTACAATGAGAAGGCAGACAATGACGATCCAGTATACCACAACAAGTTTGGAATCGGCTATAAAGAGTTGGAGACTATGGTTAACCAGAACTATAACCAACCTGTATGGCACGCAACTAATGTCCAAGGAGATTTGTATCTTTTGGACGGAGTGTATTTCCTATTTAAATAAAAACAAAACGGCGGACTGACAAAATCTATTTTGCAGTCTGCCGTATAAAAAAATCAAAGAATGAAGAAAATTTTATTCATAGCGGTAGCAATATTATTTTCTACCGCCATGTATCCTAACAGAAATCTAAGAACCAATAATAGTAAGACTTATGTCTCTCTATCAGGTTCTTATACCTATAGTTTTAATGAAAATGGCCATGCTTTTGGAGGCAACATTTCAGTATTGCATACGCCATGCAAATGGCTTCACTGTGGGACGCAGTTTGGAATGGCAAGCAACGGTTGCTTCAATGCAAACGTATTTGTTGGTCCAAAAATCGGACGCAAATTTGGTTTTGCTCCATCGGCTGTTGTTGGTCTACGTCAAGTACGTGAAACCAATAAGTATCAAAACACCTTAAATGGTGATGGTTTTACTTATTGGCGACCGGCTCCAAATTTTAGCTATGGCGTAAATGTGCGCTTATGGTATGATTTTGGCCATGTGGCTTTGTTCGGCAACGTCGGTTGGGAACAAGTATGTGGTTACGGCCGTGGCGAGATGTTAAAAGATCCTTGGGTAAGTGTTGAAAAAACATCGCCTAAAGATATGATAACAGCAGAAATCGGCGTCTCAGCAGTATTGTCTGATAACACCTTAAAATCAGGAAATAACTGTTTAGAGGTGGGCGTAAGTGGCGAATATACATCTATGGGCGGAAAAGTTTCATTGGATGTTATCAAATTCGATATGTTGAATTTCTCAATAGGACATAGTTATGGTGGATTTGGTAGCTTCTATTTTGAGACAGGCAATGCCGAAGTAGGTGCAAAGTGGAATCTGGATTGGTATCCTTTGGGATCAGATTCTCACTATCATGCGTCGATAGGTGTAGAGGCAGCTATGGGTATGTACAGCAGACAATGGTCTGGTGTAGCATTAGAAAATCCCGAGCGCTTTAATACTTCTTGGGGAGTTTATTCCTTTGGAGGTAGAGGAGCTCTTGTACTGTCACCGGTAGAATTCCAATTCGGAATTGTAAAAATTTCCGCTTATGGAAGTGTTGGTGTTGCAGCGCAACTTCCCGTTAAAGGTCTTGGCAAATTTGGCTATGATACTTCAACCGGAATCGCTCAACTCTATTGGGGAGGCGGTGCAAGAGTGGCCCTTGCGCTATAACTCTTATTTAGAAGGCTGACACACATGTGTCAGCCTTCTTTTTTATTAACTAAAAGTCATTTCTCATTAATCAAGTCATCACAAAGATGCATGACAATTTAAATTTTAAAGAATCAAGAATCGCAAAAAAAACAGAGCCCTATATTGCAAAGGCTCTATTTTTATTTGAAGTTAGTTTTGTTTATTAAAAAGTAAATCTTATACCGACAAACCATTCATGGCCGTTTACCTCGCCATCTTCGATTTTACCCAAAGTGTAGTAACGATATCCGCCGTCAAGATTCAAGCATTTGTTAATTCTTAAAGTTAAACCGGCACCTGCTTGCCAAGAAAACTTATTGTCTTCAATAGTTTCTGAACCTGATTTACTGGTGTGAGTAAATTTAACTTCACTATATCCTACACCGCCGGTAACATAAGGGCTAATCCAGTAATTTGGCATAAAGTCGATATAAGCGTTTAACATAACGGAATTTGCTTCGACTTCTGTAGTATCAATCCAACCATATGTACCATAAGTTTCATCTTCTGCACCGTCACGAGATACATACTCAACTTCTGCACGGAAGTATTTATATTTATAACCGACAGCACCGGAATACATTGCTACAGGATCAAAAGCGGTGTCAGATTTTTTAGAAACAGAATCGTCGCTGTTATTTAAGTTCATCCATGTTTTACCGCCACGAGCAGTTAAATAAAAACCATCTCTGGCTTCTGCTACCGTACTGGCGAGTAAGCCAAAAGCCAAACCTATAGAGGATAATACTAAACCCTTTTTCATTTCAAGTTCTCCTGATAAATTTATCATTTTGACTATATGCTAACATGAAAACCTTATAGAAAGGTTAATTAGATAATATTTTTTTAACAAGGTTGATGACGGTTTAAATTTAAGATGTCATCGCTTGAGCGAGAATAAGAGCGAAACTTGGCATCTTCAAATAAGACAAAAAAAGGAAGAGCTTTGGTATTCTACCAAAGCTCTTTTCCAAATATAGGAGATTATATTGTTATAGTGATTTTTTTGTATTAGTAATATGTCCAAGTGATTGTAGAATAAGAACCGAATGTTCCGCATAACGTACCAGCGTTTTTGCCAGCATTACCCATAGGGGTTATTGGTAAATCTTCAGCTGTAAAGGCACCAGCAGTACCTGTTGCTTGATCACTTTCGATTTTTACAGAAACCAAACCATCAGTACCCCAATCAGATGAAGCTAAGCTGATGCATGCCTCACGTCCTAATCCAGCCAATGAAATAGCAAAGTACTGTGCTTCACCATCCGATGTTGAATCGTGACCATAGCATTCTGTTGTATTCGCATCGTTACAAACATAGATATATGTTTCACCACCGAAAGCATTATTAATTCTTTCTTTAGAGGCAGGATTAGAAGCAGCAGAAACATTAAACATTTCATTTGGAGCGATACCGAACGAAATAGCTGTACCGTTATTCAATCCTTCATAAGATGAAGATGTTGCAAAAGCTGTACGAATATTCATCAAAATCATTGACATTTGGTCTTGAGCCTTTGTCAACTTAAATTTTGCCATAGCTTTAGAATAACCGGAAATACCGCCTACCGAAAGCACACCGATAATAGCTAACACACCAAGCATTTCCACCATCGAACGACCTTTTTGGTCTATTTTAGATAATATTGTCATTTTCTATCTCCTTTATAAAAATTCTTTCTAACCATGTCTTCACTATAACAAGTTTTTTTAATCCAAACAATCCTGCTTTTCGGCATAAGACGGCATAATCTCGTTATAACCTAAGTCATAAGTTATTACTATCATAATATGCAATTATTTAATTTATCGTTAAAAAATAAGCATATATTACATCTCAAAGACTATATTCTAATAATAATATATACAAGAATTATTTATCAAAAGTGCATAATTACACTATTGTTATTATCTTGGCACAAATCCTTAAGTTTTCTGCCGTTTATTGGTAGTTCGTAATCTTTATGTCCCCATAAAAAGTCTTGGTTTATGTTATCATTTTTTATAGTTATCTTATTAACCTTAAGCCAAAAGTTTTTGTTAAATTTATGTGAACCTAGACCAATACATTGTTTTTTATTTAAACTATTATATGCAATAACAAAGTTTTTTGATGTCGGCATTACCACACTACCACGACTGTCGGCTCCGACCTCTACATTATTGCCAAAGTATCCGATCAATTTGCCGTTTTTTATATTCATATCATATGTATACAGTTTTTTGGCTATAACCTCACTAGTAGAAAGTCCCCAATAACTTGGACTTGTGCTATAGTGATTTATTATGTTTTGTGCCATATCGGCAATCTGCGTCCCTGCAATATTAAATTTTTTTGTTTCTATATTGTGATTAAAAAGCTGTATTGCACAAAGTATGACTACTGCACTTATGACCATAGAGGATAGAATTATTTTGTACTTCTTTATCCATTCTATAGCTATATGCATAATTTCTTTTGTTTTGCTCATTTTTTTAACCCATATTGCTGGTGATTTGATCTTGCATTTCAAATGTTCCCATAACCGCCCAAGCAATTACAGCGCCAACGGCTAATAATGCGACCATGTTTAAGACACTAGCCTTTTGCTCAATCATATATACTGATTCTTCCAACCATTCATTCGCCAAATTGTTCAAAGCTTCTTCAAAGTTATCTAACTCGGAATAAATTTTTAAGTCTGCAACGACCTCAGTATCAGGAAAGTCAAGCTTTGTCTTATCCAATGCTCTACCTAAGTTATCACCGTTATTAATATAAACTAAGGTTTTGTCGATTCTTTCTTTTAAATATCTGGTCGCATCTTTTTTTAGCGCATTCATCGCTGTTGAAACAGGTGTTCCCGCTCTAATTAGCGCAGACAAAGCCAACAACCAAGAAATACCTACGAACACTTTATATAAAGACCAAGGTGGCATTTTATCTACTATGGCACGAGTTGGACCTGTCCAAACACCGATAGTCAAGTATATTACCAACATAATCGATGGTATAATAGAAAATGCGACAATCCAATTATGTTTAATCCAATCCGATAAATCGACCAAGTTTGCCGCTAATCCGGTCCATCTTACATTTGGGGCAGCATCAATCATTGGCGGAACCATATAGACACCGATTGCATAAATAATCAAAACCGCCATCATTAACAAAAATGTCGGATAGGTAACCGCACCGATAATCGGTCGTATCATTTTGGTTGTGCCTTCCGAAACCTTAATCAAATTTAATAATGCGCCTTCAAGGTCCGATGCGTCACCTACCGAAAGCATCAATCTTTCTCTGTCCGGCGCCCAACCTTTTAGTGCATCAGAAAAAGTTTTACCGTTGTTCAATGAACGGCCCCATGAAGCAATTGCAATAGCCAAAGGTTCTCCGGGGCTTTTTCCACCTTTTGATGCCGAATCGTGCAACATATCTAACGCATCCATTAAAGAGAAGCGGTTTCTCATTAGTGATGCAATCTTGCGATAAAGTTTTAATCTTGTTTTATTAGAACAAAACATAATGGCTTTTGCGTAAAATTCCTCAACCTTACCCAAGTTACGCATAGCTTTTTGAATCGAGCTTTTTTTCTTTTTATCTGCAGCCATAATTCAATTCCTTTTCTAATAAGCGGGACGTTGATCCAAAAGGCCACACCAACGCTCAACTTCATCTAAATCAATAAAACCTTTAAGCATACGTTCCATTGCAGCTTCCTTTAGGGTTCGTCCGCCCAAATCAGCTGTCCAATAGTCAATAGCACGCTTTGTTTCGCCTTTTACCATCATTTCCAAAAATATTGCATCGGGCAATATAATTTCAGGTACGCACATACGTCCCTTAACACCTGTTCCGTTACAAGCCTTACATCCGGCACCACGAATAAATGTGTTTTCAACACCAAAATCACCCAAAGCAGTGCGCAATCTATTAAAAGAGGGATCATTTGGTCGTTCTTTTACCGACATTCGACAATGAGGACAAAGCTTTCTGAACAAACGTTGTGAAACAAGCCCTTTAATAAGTTCGGGATCAAGAAGCTTAAATGTTTCTACACCCATATCTCTAAAGCGGTTTAATATTGCCGGTGCTGAGTTTGCGTGAAGTGTTGACCACATACCGTGACCGGACAACGCTCCTTGGAATGTAAGCTGTGCCGAAGCAAGAGCACGTATCTCGCCCACCATAATAACGTCAGGGTCCGATCGCAAAGCTGCTGACAATGCTTTGGTAAATTGTTCGGCTTTTTCTTCTTCTGAGTTTGCGTTGGTAACAGGCATTTGCCTTGCACCCGGAATTGGATACTCTGGAGGATCTTCCACCGTAAGCAAATTCAGCTCATAGTTTTTTTCTTGCAACAACTTAATCATATTTCGTTGCAAAGTTGTTGACTTGCCTGAGCCTGTAGGACCGGCCACAATGCTCAATCCAACCGGAACGGCACGTAAACGATAAAACAAATCTTGTTCCATTTCCGTAAAGCCAAGAGACGCCAAATCGCCTGAACTTTCGGGATTTTCTTCGGCATATAATAAACGCATAACCAAATATTGCGAGCCGAAAGCAATCGGGTTAAATTGTAAACGAATAGCCAACACGTTGTGAGGCAACATCAATTTACCTTTAGAACCGCGAAGAGGGGTAGAACCAAGTTTTTGAGCACCTTGGAACTCATTTTGTGAATAGTTTGAGTCCGAAATATCTGCCGAGGCAAATGCCGCACGCACAAACGATTCGCCCCATTCTTTTGAATATTCCATTTCAACTTTCATCATACCATTTGAACGGAATAAAATAGTTGTTGAATCAGCTACAACAACGTGTACGTCAGACGTCTTTACAGAAGCTGCACGCATTACCACGTTGACAAAGTCCTTCAACATTTGAACTTGATCGAGGTCTTCATCGGTAGCTGCCGCATCGGCTGCTTGAGCGCGTTCACCCACAGCATAAATGGAGTTTAATTCGGCTTGAGAAACATAGGTCGGTTTTTGGATTGGTACTTTCTTTTTGCGTGCCAGAACTTCAAAGCTTAGCACTCTTCCGTCAAATCGGTGAGTTTCAACAACCAAGAATCGTCCATCGGTAAACAATGCCAACAAACGACGCGTATCATCATTAACGGCCATATCAGAGCCGGACAGGGTTAATAGCTTATTGCCGTTGGCAAAATATTTCTCCAATATATTGCCACCTTCGCTTTTTTGTTGTTCCGGCGAAGATGTGCTGACGGCGGCATCTTGCGATACCGCCCCAGATTCATTAGCTTTATTTTCTTCTTCCGCCATAAATCAACCTATTATATATAATAGTTATAAAAAGCTTTGATGATTATTGGGCTAAATCCTTAGATTCACCAACTTTTGTTACATCAAGACCAGAAACTTCTGTTGGCAAGATACCGCCGGCAGAGAAATATAAATATTGTTTATCGCCATTTTTATCAGCCATTACATAAGTTGTTGTAATCTTATCAATGATATGTCCTGATTGCAAAGCAGTACCTTTCTTAACATAAAAAGCTGTTCCGCTTTGGTTTACCAATCTTGCGACCAACTCATCGCCTTTACCTCTGATTTCGGTAACACCATATAATTTTGTAAGATCTGTTTCTATCGGTTCAGAGCCATCAGGCTGTAATGCAGCATTCTGATAACCTTCCGAATTTGTAAAGGCTTCCAATACCGATATATCGATTCCGGCGGCAGCTGCTAATTGCTCTTTGTCAAAGCCTGCAAACGGATTTCTTCTTGCTTCATCACGTTCTTTTTCCAAGTTATCGATACGAGTACGCAAAATCTCGATTTGAGAGTCTTTATCTTCTAATTTCTTTTCGTAGTCAGACATTTTTGCCATGAAATTATTACGCGCTAGAACGGTTTTTTCTTGTAATGTCTTCATTTTTGTTTTCAAGTCTTCGGCCATATTCAATTTTGCATCTCTCAAGTCTTGAATTTGTTTGTAGAAAGCCCCGTCATGTTCTATCCATTTTTGGGTTTCTTCTAACATCTTATTTTTGTAAGCACCAAGAACTTTTTCTTGACGAAGTTTTTCAAATTTGATGTCAAGTTCACGCAATTTTTCTTGTTCTTCAACAAGCTTTCTCTCAATTTCTTTTTCTGCTTCCAAGTTCTTCAATCTTTGATCTTCTGCTTTTTGTTTTTCCTTAGCGACAGCTTCACGTCTTTTATATTTAATAGCTTCGATATCATCTTGTAATTTTTGTCTGCGCAGTTCTAAGTTCAAAATAGCAGTTCTTTTTTCGATATCTGACATATGTTCAAAAACATCGGTACCTTTTAAGTTTGTTTTGCCATCTAAAGATTTATACAAATCTGAATCGGATGATTCTAGCATAACAGCCGGGGCTGCCTCTTCAACGGTTGCCGAAACATTCTCAAAAGAAGCTTTTGCTAAAGGTGCTGATATCTCCAATTTTGGCATAGGCTCTTCTGCCGCCGGTTTTGGAGCTCGTGCACCGATTTCATCATCAGTAGCAACAGGAACTTCGGCATTTGCTTCTTTTTTAGTTTCTGCTGGTTTTTCCAAGACTGTATCAAGCTCGTCTTCAAACATTGCTTCTTCAGACAAAGAAACCACACCTTGTGCTTTTGCTTCAATACTTGTTAAAACAAAAGACAACAAAATCAGCAAAATATTTCTAATCTTATAAAACATAGAAAACTCCTTCATAACTCCATGTACTACTGTTTTTATTGTATTCAATATTATTAATCTGAAAACTTGAAAATTTAGTTAAGAACTGCAACCATGTCACCGGATTGTATTCAGATTTTAACTTAAAGTTCAAAACTTTTATTTCTGTTTCTTGAGGTTTGCCTTTTTTTGCTGCAGGACCTTTTTTCATCATAGGACCTTTAGCATTTGCCACAGGCTTGGGTGCTTGAAGCTTAATAGTCTTTACTGATAAAGAAATATCTATACCCATTTCTTGAAACAGCTTATTAAGCTCAAAGCGCAAATCACCTAATGTTTTTTTAGGTTCCATTAGTATAGTATTAAGTTTGGGTAAGGATAAAGTTGCAGATAAGTTTTCTCCTTTATCATCAAACTTATAATTCAAGTTTTCAAAACCCGATTTACGCATTGCTTCATCAGCCCAAGCAAGCATTCCTACATCTCTTTTCCAAGACGTTGCAACAGTTTCGCCTGTACATAATATTTTTCCTGATGACTTCCATCCCGGAGGCATTAACGACGACATATCAATAACGCCCTTATAGCAATTATTCATAAAGTCTGTCGGGTTTTTAATTTTTTCCCAAGGTTTTGGAATGACAACTGGAGCTGTTTGTACTACTTTAGGCCTTACCGGAGCGACAACTTTTCTTTGTGGTGGAGCCATTATGTAATCGAACAGCGTCGAAAGCAACCAACCGCCACCTATGACTGAAGCCGCAATAACCAATATAAGCTTAGCACCACGCAAACCTTTTATTTTTTGAAGTTTTACGCGTTTACCTCTATCAAAAATACTTTCGATATTACCAACTTC
Source organism: Alphaproteobacteria bacterium (assembly GCA_045639065.1). Taxonomy (GTDB): domain Bacteria; phylum Pseudomonadota; class Alphaproteobacteria; order RF32; family CAG-239; genus CAZU01. Next base: position 124,485 of record JAZUCK010000018.1, read on the forward strand.
GGTTTCTGCAATATTCCATGATGCCGGTGCATATTTTTTATCCCAATCCGGCACGGTTAACATAGATAATAACTGGCTTTTTGCTTCTTCTTCATCAAGATAAAGCATATCACCGTCAGACAAAATCACGTCATTACGTGAACATACATACCACCAACCGCCATCAACTTCAAACACACCCACAATGGATGAATAATCTGACAACGATGTCATTAAAGCAATGGCTGCAACATTAGTTCCTACTTTATAGCCGTCTTGTGCGACACAGATACCAAATTGCGGTGTTTTACCGCCTTTTACGGCAAATAAATCGGCTCCTTCAATAATATCGCTGGAGGCTTCCTCAACTTCAGCCATAAAATCGTTAGGATTTTGAATGGGCTGCCAAAAGAGAGATGTGGCAAAAGTTGTACCGTCTACAACGATATTTGTACCGGTTGTTCGATTTCCGCCACCTTCGCCATCATTATCTAATAAATTTGCATCTTCCAGCACGTTAAATTCTCCTAAAAGAGCTGATTAGTTCATGCTCATTCTTGTTTCCGGTGATAAAGGTGATTCCAAAACAACCGGTGTTAAGATAATAACCATGACACTGCGATCCTTAGAGGCAGTAGCTTCACCGCCTAACAAAGAATTTTCAGCCGATCCTGTACCGGTTTTGTTTGTTGACGAAGTAACCTTTTCATAACCGGTCAAAATGAGTGATTCTCCCGAGGTCATAGCAACTTCTTGTGTGAAGGCACGAGACTCAACTTTCGGGTTTTGGATATATTGGTTCTCTTTTTGGTCGCCGAATGAAACTTGTTCCAAAGCCAATAAGTCGGACAAGGTCATGTTAAACATAATAAGCATTCTGCCATGTTCCAAAATACGAGGTAAAACGTCCAAGGTAAAACCGGTTTCGATTTCATCTGTTGTAACCGAAATATCATAACTATCGCCGTCTGTACCATTGTTTGTCTTAGTCATTTCGGAAATATAGTTTTGTTTTTGAGTAACTTGGATAGGAGCAGGTTTATTGTTTAAGGTTGTAACCGTGCCCGAAGTTACTAAAGAAGCTTTATTCTTTTCTGATAAAGCCTGAACAATAGCATTTGCTGTCCAATTATTCTTAATAATACCCCAAGTTAATGTACTTGCAGCATCTGTCGCTGACAAACCTTTACTTGCGGTTGCTCCGATAGAAGTCATACCATCCTTAAACGTAGCCGCCAAATCCAAACCGTAATTATCCTTATCAGTCAAAGATACTTGCATAATTTTAACCGAAATAGCAACTTGACGAGAAAGTCTTGCGTTTTGTTCATTTATATATTTTGCAACACGTTTAATGTCAGTCGGTGTTGCTGTCAATGTTATTGTACCATCCGAAGGCGATACTACGATTTTTGAATCTGAGGACACCATAGAAGTAATAGTACTTTCAAATTGTGACCATGTTTCAACAGTAATCGATGAAGACATTGAAATTGATGATGAACCGCCCGCACCTGATGCAGAACCACCTACGGAAACATTCATACTCGGTTTTGAAGGTAATGAATACACAACAAAGGTCTTGGTTATATATTTATAGAAGTAAAGATCCTTGTTTTCATATTTCCACCAAACACCAAAACGAGAAGAAACTTCATCCAAAAATCCACTCAAAGGACCTTGATATGAAACAATCATTGTATCCGGAGAAGCCCAACCGTCAGCAGAAGTTGCTTCACTATCACGATTTGCTTCGCCTTTGGCTCGAACTTCTTCTTCCAAATCAGCGGCATAACGAATACCTAACGAAGTGGTTTTATTTAACATATCACCGATTTCATATAAGCTAATCGGACGATTTGAAACAAGGGTAATACCATCTTTTGATTCTAAATACGAAGGTAAAGGTTCGCCTTCATATTCAATCAAACTGGTGTTTCCAAGCCATATATCATCATTTACTTTAATCAAGTCTTGATTTGCCAACTTGGTAGGAATTTTCGATTCTTCTTTTAATTTAATTGCAGATTCAACATCAGCCTGAATAGATGTATCAAGCGTTGTAGAAATAGAGCAAGAAGCTAATACCACTATAGAACAAAGTCCTAAAGCTAAGTTTTTAATATTAGTTAAATGCATTTTCGTCCTCCCTTGTTTCCACAACTAAAACTCTGTTGCCCTTATAAAATGTAGCCATCGGAGCAGGCTGTGCTCTGGCAAAAGTTCTTATCAAAGCAGAGCTGACATCGGCAAAGCGACCTCTGAACATAGCACCTGCACCTAAAGTATAATTTCTGTTAGAGTTCCAAACCAAACGCCAGCCTGATCTTTCGCACCAATCAGACAACAAACCTTTCAGGGTATTACCTTCTTCAGCCAACCAGTCCTCAACAGCATCGTCACCTGAGGTTGTATTTTCTTCTATTTCTATTTTTTCACTGATGGCCTCGCCGAAAGCATCATTTACAGCATCTTCATAATCCGAAACTTCTTCATCTATTGTCGGAGGAATAGCTGCCGACATATTACTACCCACGCCAGAAGTCAAAATATACTGATCTTGAGGTGTTCTTTCTCCGAATTCGCGGTAATCAGCCGATGTCTTTCTATAATTTACAAATCTGCTTTCTTTTTCATCGTACGGATTAACTGCGGCAACATTAGGTGTATCACCAAGACATTCTTCCTTGGTTACAATAACCTCTTCATCGCCAATACTGCTCCAGCCTACAAAATCTCCTGCACAAGCTGAAAGCATGACTACACCGGATAAAGATAGTGTTTGTAGTAACTTTTTGTTCATTTTATCGGTCCTCTGAATAGAAATTTTCATCATATTTTCCTATCATAGTGTTTGAAAAATAAATAATCAAGCATTGTCAAACAGTTATTACCATTGTATATATCTGTCGGCTTTTTGATTGTTTACTCCTTTTTGGTTGTTATCTGTTTTTGGTGCAATTGTTCTTAAGATAAAACTGTTTGGATCTCTAGATGTAAACACGGTATTTATCATAGAATAATCAACACCTTTGTTTGTTAAAATGTTATATAATAAATTGAGGCGGTTCTGTTGCAATTTGGTCGAACTTGTGCCGTCAATTCTTATCTCAAGCATCATCCCTGTTGTCTGTGCTGCTTTTGTTGCAAAAGCTTGTATCCAACGCAGCGTCTGACCGGATATCTCGGCTCTGTTCGGTTGGAAAGCTAAGCGTATCTCTGCAGGCATTATGGTTACTGGTTTGTTTTTGTTTTTTTTCTTGCCGAAACGAGTTTTTTGCTCTTTTGCTTTTTCTATAACTTTGTCGGTTGCTTGAGAAACGGATTGAGCTGTTTTGTTAAAAATAGAGCTCAAAGTGCTTATAATACTGTCTTTTTGAGGAGGAGAAGGAGGTGTTTGCTTTTGAACTTTTTTATCATCCTCAACAGGTGGAGGAGGCGGAGTATCAACTGCAATAACAATTTCTTCTTCAATAGGTGTGAGCACTTTCTCCGGTTCGTTGCTTTTGTTTGCTTCTGCAGATTTTTTCTTTTCTTCAGCTTCTTTTATTTTTGTGTTTATATCAATTTCTTTTTTCTTGTCTTCTGATGTTACCGGATAAGCAAGTTGAGGGGTTATATCTTCTTTGTTTAAGATATCTTCCGGTATTGGAATTATAAGATTTTTCGCTGTTTCAGAAGCAACTAAAACACCTTTTTTGTCTTTTTCTAATGGGATTAACTCGGCGATTTCTTCGTTCGTTTTATTTGCAAAATTTTTGTTTGCAAAAAGATTTTTACTTCCAGTACTCTTTGCTACGACCCAAGGCGAGTCATTCATTTGCTTCCATTGTTTGCTATCGGTGCTGTTTTCAACCGTTGCTGATGTTTTTTTTGTTGACATACTTTGGATTGGTGCATTGTTGTTTGCAAAGGCAACATGTTGTAAATCAGTCGGATTTCCTAGCTCTACTTTGTTTACACCGTTGTTCATACGTGTTTGAACAAGGGGAATTTTATCAATAGTCTCGTTTCTGGCAATAAGAAGAGAGTTATCTTCCGCAACGACCTTTTGAGGTTTTTCTTCACTTTTAGGTGTTTTAGGTGGAGGAGGAGCTTTTATATCGACATCTGTCGTCGGATTATATACCGGAGCAGCAGCTATTTTTATTTCAACATTCTGGTCGGGTTGATATATCGGTTCAGCTTTTATTTCCGGCATCGGCAAAGGTTTGTCTGGGGCGTACAAGACATCAGCCAGTACAATTTCCGGCTGTTTTGTTGCAACAGCTTCAACCGGTGCGCTTTCTGTCACACTTTCTACAAATTCAAGCGGAATATCCAAGTTTTCGAGATTGCTTGCAACAATTATCTCAGGTTCTGACAGAGGGGGCGTCGGAACTTGTTGTTTTTGTATTTCCGGTAAAGAATTTAAGGCAATTTTTTTAACGGGAACATAGGATGGTTTAGTTTCTGCTAAATAAAGAGCAATACTCTTATTTTGAATATCCAAATCAGAAGGGTTTTCATTTTTTTCATAGAAAAAAGCTCTGTTTGCACTTACTATTGCAAACAAAGACACAGAAAAACTGTAAACAAATGATTTTAAACCAGTTTTTAGCATAAATTAAACCCCTCTAAACACTAGATAAATCAAAATGCGACTCTGCGCAAGAGTTGAAAAAAAATATACACAGATATTAAATTTTTTTTCAAATGGAAAAATTTAAAAAAGTGTAACACTTTTTAAGTAATTTATGTGTTACAATGGTACATAGCATAAAAAAATGATTCTTTTTATGGTGGCGTAAATGCTGAAAAGTTTGTATAAAAGTGTGGTTTTATGTACAATAGCCGTCGGATGTTTTCTGTTTTCGGCAAGCAATGTTTACGCCCAAAAAATGGAAGCCATAAGTGCACAAAGTGCACATGAGTATGCAAAAGAGCACCTTTCTTCCAGCGATATGGAATACTTTAAGGGCGGAAAAGATACAGTTATTTGCGGAAATAAAGAATTATTGTGCGATAAAGCAACCCAAGCCTGCATAAAGTGCAGATTGCACTATAAAGAAATGCTTTTGAGTAAGGTCCAAGTTGCTCAAAAGGTTATTGAAGAGGGACGTTGTATAAATGCTAACTCAATTGATGAAGAAAATTTAGAAGCAAGTTTAAAAACAATTTGGCCAGAGTGTAAAACTACATATGGATATGACGGTTTTGGTAATGAATATATTTACACAAGAACTTTATCCATCGAGCCAAATGGATTTTTAAGAGAAATAGGTAGTAAAGCATTTGGAATATCGTACAACAGAGAAAAGTACGAACTTGATGGAACAGATGGAAAGAAATACTTTCTTTATATGGACGGTGGTAACCCTGTTTTATCATACGGTTCTAATGACTTTAAGGGTTGTGAGGTTTTGCCGGTAAAGCTGTTTAATATGAAAAGCTGTTTCTTCTGTCCGGCAGCTCAGGTTATTTTTGCGGCAGCTAATAATGCAACAAGAGAGTCGTTTGATTCGTTTGCGCATTCATTTATAATTTTGATTGTTGTTGTTTATGCCGTATGGTTAGCGCTCACCTCATTACAGCAAGTTTTTCCTTTTACCAAGAAAGATGCCGCCGATTACATTGAGATTATATTAAAACAGACATTAAAATTTGCGATAGCGTACTATTTATTGATAAATTCGGCAACCCTATTTAAAATGTTTGTAAGCCCTGTTTTACAGAGCGGAATGGTTATGGGTGAAAAGATACAATTACAAGAAGTTAAGTCGATTAAAGAAGCAAAAAATATAGATGTACCAGAAGTTAAGCTCGGAAGCGATTATTACAATATTAAATCTTCAACAGGCAAAACGTTGTTTGTACAAATAGAAAGATACCTTTCGGTAATCCAAGGTCAAATGGCTTATATGCAAGCTATTGGAACATCCTTATTCTGTGTAGGTACAAGACAAATGTTTAACTGGCCTTGGAAAGAAGAATTTATTGATGGTCTTAGGATGACATTCTTGGGAAGTTTCTTCTGTGTCATAGGATTTTTGCTTAGTATTGCCTTTGCATACTATTTCTTAGATGCTATTTTACAGCTTGGTCTTTTAGGTGTGTTAATGCCGTTAATGATAGCCGGTTGGCCGTTTAAGATAACATCAAACTATGCAAAAAAAGGACTGGAGTTCTTGCTAAATACATTCTTTGTGTTCTTTTTCACCGGTTTTGTCGTAAGTGTAAATATGGTTCTTATAGATAATGCATTAAGTATGAGCAACGAGGCAACGGAAATCGGGTTGACAGATGATGACATATCAGGGTTCGGCGCTATTGCTACGGCCATAAATGAACAAAATATAACTGATTTGGACAAGGCTACGAGTATTGGAACCGTAGGTTTCTTGCTACTGTTTTTTGCCGCATTCTTCGGATTTAAGTTTGTGCAACAAGTACAGCCTTTGGCAAATAAATTATCCGGTGGCGCAATTTCCGGTATGGCCAGCAATATCGCCACGATGGGTTATTCTACGGCCAAATCTGCTGCAAGTAAGGTAGCCGCACCGATTGGTAATGCTATCAGTGAAAAATGGAACGAAGGCGGTGGTGTCGGCGGCAGACTTATGGGTGGCGCTCAAAAACTTGTAAGCGGAACAGGAAAAGCAGTTACTGCAACACTTGGCAAAACGAAAGTAGGTCAAAAAATTGCAAGAGGTTTGAATAAAGCCAGTCAGGGTATAGGAAGAGCCAGACAAGCATATACCGCCTCAAGAATGTCTAACAAAAAAAGATAAATAAACACTTACGCCAAAGGGTGTTTTGAAAATACCTCATCTATAATTTGCTTGTTAACAACATGAGTATATATTTCCGTTGTTGAAATACTTTCATGTCCAAGCATAGATTGAACCGAACGTAAATCTGCACCATAATCCAGAAGATGAGTAGCAAAAGAATGTCTTAATGTATGAGGCGAGATTTTTGAGCTGTCAAGGCAGGCTTCTTCAGCTACTTTCTTTATATTTTTAAAAAAAGTATCTCGGGTAATATGTCCCGCAATAGCAGTCTCAGAAGGAAATAAAAACGAATTAGTTTTACCTTTATGTATAAAAGAGCGCAGTTCAATCCATTCTAATACGCAAGTTATTGCTTCTTCAGCGATAGGGATAATACGTTCTTTTGATCCTTTTCCTCGTACTAACAATTGTTTCTTATCTTTATTTATGCAATTAAGAGGCAAAGAAACCAATTCGGAAACTCTTAACCCGCAAGCATACATCAATTTTAGCATTACGGAGGTACGTTGAAAACAAAACTTATTGTTTTTTTCGGCAACATCAATAAGTTTTCTTACATCTTCACGAGATAAAAAATTAGGCAGGTTTTTGTTTTTTTTGGGAGTGTCAATATCGCTTGTAGGATTGTGTTTTATCTCTTTTTCGCTGAGCAAAAACTTAAAAAAATCTCTCATAGCGGATATTTTTCTACATACTGATGACTTTTCAAGCCCATCATCATAAAGTTGCTTTATAAAATTTTGAATATCATTTTGACTAATGTTATCAAAGTCATCACCCAAAGAATCTATCATTTGCCTTAAGTCTTTTTCATAGGAAACAACAGTATTTACCGAAACACCTCTTTCGGCAACTAAGGCATCTAAAAAATCTTTTACTAGAATATTTTCTGTCATTAGTTTACAGATTGTTCGACATGTTCTACCTCTACCGGAATTTCGGTAAAAGTAACAAATCCGATTAAGGCAAGAATTACGATTGCTACTATATAGTATATGATATTAGATTTTTTTTGGCGCATTTTACAATCCTTATAAAAAATATGTTGCTAAAAAAATATGATGTTTATATATTTAGCACATAAATTTTGAAAGATAAGTTAAAAATGAACATACAAACAAATAAAATAATATTGTTGGTCGGTTTAATGGGGAGTGGTAAAACTTCTGTCGGAAAAAGGTTGGCGCAAAAGCTTTCGCTTCCTTTTGTTGATGGAGACCGCGAAATAGAAAAAGCCGCCGGACTTAGTCTTGTTGATGTCCTAAAGTGTTTTGGCGAAGAAGAATATCGTGCCGGCGAGGCCAGAGTTATGAAGCGCCTGCTTAGCGGAGAGGCTTGCGTATTAGCGTCTGGCGGAGGTTCTTTTGTTTGTGAGCAAACCAGAAAACAAGCTAAAGAAAAGGCTATTACAATATGGCTGAAGGCGGATATAGATGTCTTGTACAATCGCACAAACGGAAGACAACACCGCCCGTTTTTACAAGGTGATGACTTAGCTCTTAAAGATAAAATAGAAAACTATATCAACGAAGAATATCCATATTATTCTCAAGCAGATATAATCGTAGAAACCAAAAATGAACAAGTCAGTGATACTGTTAATCGAGTTATAAAGGCCTTAGAAAGCTTTTGGGCAAACTCTTAGGTGTAGCGTTGTAAAATTTTTTTAATGGTTTCAACCGATTTTTCAGGAGCCTTATTCCAAAAATCAAAATATTGTTCATAGTGATTCTCAATTCCCGGAGTATCGCTGATAATTCTGATAGCTAAAAACGGCACATTATATAAATAGCAAACTTGTGAAATAGCGGTTGATTCCATATCAACAGCCAAGGCGGAAGGAAATTTTGACTTTATGTCGTTTAAGGTATTTATGTCGGTAACAAACACATCACCGCCGACGATAAGACCTGTATGAATTTTTAAGTCTGTTTCGATACTTTGGGCAATTTTTATAAGCTTTTTATCGCCTTCAAACTCAGCCGGAAGGTCGGGAATTTGACCTCTTTGACATTCTTCTCCGCACCAAACATCATGATAAGTTGTTTTAGAGGCCAAGACAATATCCATAACACTCAAATTTTTATCGATTCCACCGGCTAAACCTGTGTTTATGATAATATCCGGCTTAAATTTATTAATCATCTCAACACATGCGCAGGCGGCATTAACCTTTCCGATTCCGCTTTTCATAAGAACTATTGAGTTGTTGTCGATAGAGCCTTCAATAAATGTAATATGATTGTGTTGTTTTTGAACAGGATTTCGTAAAACACTTTTTACCAAGTCAAATTCGCTTTGCATAGCAACGATTATACCGGTTTTCATAAATAATTGCCTTTCGATTTTATTGTTCTTGCGACAATTATAACAACAATAAAATTTTATACAATATGAAATACCATTTTTTAATAAATAGGCGTTATACATAAATAATTATATACGAAGGAGATAAAAAATGGAAAAAGTCTTAGCTTTTGATATCGGTGGAACAAAAATAGCTTATGCATTGATTGATAAAAACGGTAATTTTGTAAGCGATATAACAAAGGTAGCGACACCTGATACATCAGAGAAAATATATGATTTATTAAAAAAGACAATTTCCGAGCACGAAGCAGATATTGTTGGTACCGCCATAGCCACAGCCGGCGCTATTGATAAAGAGGGTAAAAAAATAACTTCACATGTAGGAAATTTACCTAAAGGATATAATGGACTGAATTTTATAAGCCTGTCAAGCAAACCGGTTTTGTTGGAAAATGATGCCAATTCGGCTTCTTGGGCAGAGTTTGCCTTAGGTTCGGCAAAGGGGTATCAAAATGCCATTACTTTGACAATCGGAACCGGTGTCGGTTCAGGTATAATTGTCGAGGGCAAATTGTTAAAAGGCAAGTCAGGAGCCGCCGGTGAAATGCATTTTCCGATAGACAGTTGCAAAAAACGTAAATGTACTTGCGGAATTGAAGATTGTTTTGAGATATATGCCTCCGGAACGGCGCTAAATTTATATGCCAAGGAATATATGGGCGAAAATGCTACAAGTTATGATGTTATCGAACAAAAAAATACCAATTCCAAAGCTAAAGAGGCTTTTGATGAGTGGCAAAGTAAACTTTTACAAGGATTGATAATGCTTGGTAACATTTTTGATCCTGAGATAATAGTATTATCCGGTTCATTATCAAGGTTTATTGATTACGAAGACTTAAATAAAAGAGCCAATGAACAGATTTTAACTCAACCGTTTATTTTAAAAGAAGCCAAATTTGAGAACAACGCCGGAATGATAGGTGTTGCGATGTTGTTTTTTGATAAAAGTAGATAGTCAAGGCATAACGTAAATCAAAAAAAAATAAGTAGGCTGTTTCGTTAATAATGAGCGGCAAGGTCAGGCTGTTTTCTTTTTATAAAAATTCTTAGAGTCTCTAAGGAAAATAAGCAAAAACTGTCAATTTTGTAACAAAACTGTAAAAAAGCAAGTGTTTAGAAAGATTTAAGACTTGTGAATTTTTTGTTACAGGAAAATTTTTGTAGCAAAATCAGAGGGTTGTGTAAAATATTGAGAGGCAAATTTTACTGGCAAATTCTGCCAAAATCGGATATTATGAAAGAGTATATTAAGTTTTGCAAAATTTTAAAGGAGAAAAGTTATGAATTTTATTAAAAATAATATTTGGACATTGTGCCTTGTAGCATTGTTCTTTGTATGTGGTTTTGCCGGCGATGCTTCTGCTACTGTTACCGGTACCACAGTTATGAGTACTGCCACAGACAAAGCTACAAACGTATTTAAGTCTGTAAAGACAATCATCTTTGTAGTAGGTGGTTTTGGTCTTGTTGGTGTGGCATGGGGTGCCATCTGGGGTAAAATTAACTGGAAATGGTTTGGTGCCTTGGCTGTAGGTTTGGCTATTTTGTCAGCAGCTGCTGCTATTGTTCAATACGCAACAGGTGATAATGCTCCGGCCTTCCAAGATAAGTTCAGCGCTGGTGCATAATCCTACTAAGCAGATTGCTTAAGGTAAAAAAGCTCGAAGCTCTTAATTCATTAAGGGCTTCGGGCTAAAAGCCAAAAAATAGAAAGGTTTAACAAAAAAAATTGAATTTATTTTTATATCTTGGAGTAAATATTTTTTAAGGTAGAAAAATAAGTTCAAGATATGCTCAAAAAGGAGGGCGTCATGATAAATATCAGAAACATTATAAAAGTGTTGCTTATGGCTATGTTTATCTGCGTCTGTTCCTTCGATGTTCAGGCTGCTACAGACAGCGGTGGAAGCAAACCTGCCGTTACTTCAAACTCTAATACTTCTCAAAATGCGACTTTCTGCGGAGACGGCAAAGGTGTTTTCAGTGAATTGGTCGTAACCGGACAAAAGATATTTAATCGCTTGCGTGATTTGATATATGTTGTTGCCGGTTTTGGTATTATAGCCGTAGCCGTAGGAGGTTTCTTTGGAAACCTTAACTGGAAGTGGTTAGGCGCTATCGTAATATCTTTAGTAGTAATAGCTTCAGCGGGAGAACTGATTGTTCTGTTAACCGGTTGTGAACAGTTTGGAACATCGCTTATTACCAACACATTGGAAAAGCCGACAGAAACGGCAACACCCGCTAAAGACTAATACAATTATAATTATCAAGAAAAGTTTTGTTTTAAGTTAGGATAAAAATAGCAAAAAACAAAAAAGGAGGAAGCCATGTTAAACATATCTAAAATAAGCAAAATGCTTTTAATTTCGGGATTGGTATTGGCTTTTTCCTGCGTTACATTTGACGCAAATTTAGCCTATGCTGCAGAAGATCCTTGTCTTGAAGCGAAAAGAGACTTAGATCAAAAGAAAAAAGATCTTGATAAAAAATTAAAAGATGCACAAGACAAGACCAAAGATGCTGAAAAAGCAATGGATAAGGCCAAAAAAGATTGTAAAGTCGAGTTAGAATACTGTTCAGGCTATCAGTCTGCCTTAAGCTCTTATAATGCAGCTAAAAAAGCAGAAAATGATATAAAAGTAGCAAATGAAGAAGAAATTAAAACAGCTACGGAAACAGCAAGCCAAAGCTGTGCTGCAAAAACTACTGCCGAAGGCGAAGGAACTGCTGGCGAAAAATCTAAAAAAGATCAACGAAAAGCAGACAGAGCTCAAGAAAATATAGACGAAGCTAATGAAAAAGCAGGTAATGCTCGTAGTAATGCTGACAATGCTCAAAGTGAAGCCGATATAGCGAATCAGAAGCTTGCCGAAGAAAAAGCCAAGGTTGGAAATCAGAAAAACGTAGTTGATGGTAAGAAAAAAGAAATGGAGACGGCATGCGCTTCGGATCCGAATTCATCGGCTTGTAAGCAGGCTCAAAAAAACTATTCAGACGAAGTAAACAAACTTGAAGAACTTGCCGAAAATGAAAAAGATGCCGTAAAAGATGCGCAAAAAGACGCAGATAAAGCTAATAAAAAAGCCGAGAGAGAAGATAAAAAAGCTGATAGAGCCGATAAAAAAGCAGATAGAGCCAAAGAAAAAGATGAAAAAAGAGCTCAAAAAGCCGTAGATGATGCTCAGAAAGATATAAATAAGTTTTGTTCACTCGGAGAGCCTACATATAATGAAAAAAAATGTCAAAAGGCAAAAGATGATCTTGCGACAGCAGAGGCAGATCCTACCTATCAGGAAATGACAGAAGATGAAAGAGCTGCAGAAGCTAGAGCAGAAGAAGATAAGAATACACAAGCTGCTGAGGATAACGCTGCAAAAGAACAAGAAATAGCCGATATAAATGGTGATATATCCAAAGCAGCCGAAAATTACGTCTCGGATGCTGATTTGGTGTCTATGCAAGGTGATTTGGCGGCGGCAAACCAATCTCTTACAGCTGCACAAGATAGAAAAAAAGCAGCAGAAGAGGCTCAAAAAGTAGCTTGCGCAAAACCTAAGAGCAAAGCCTGTGGAGCAGCTAATGAAGAACTTGAAAAAGCAAAGGCCGCAGAAAAAGCAGCCCAAGAAAAAGTTAATTCTGTTCAAAGTGAATATGATTATGCTACTAGAAAAAATGAGGCTGCTAAAAATGCTATAAGTAGTCAATGTGGAACTCCTGAGCAAAAAGAATCAAGAGAATGTATTGCTGCAATGCAATCAATTAGAGAACAAGAGCTTTCAGACGCCAAAGCAGGTTTAGAAAAGGCCAAAGGTAATGTTACTGTAGCTGAACAAAATCTTAAAAATGCCGAATCAGCGTATAATGATGCACTATCAAGACAGGCAGTAGCTTGTGCAAATGGCCCTTCTGATGCTTGTGATGCGGCTACTGCCGAATTAGAAGCTGCTAAAAAAGCCAAAGATGCAGCATCACAAGATTTGGAATTGGCAAAAGAAAATGTAGAGAATTTGGAAGACGCAGTCGAAACTGCTCAATCCAATTATGACGAAGCACAGGGGGCTGCTGATGACTTAGCCGAGAAAGATGCTGCTGATGAAGCTGAGAGACAAAAACAATTAAGAATTAAAGCCGCCGAAGAAGCTTGTAAAGATCCAGAAACAGGTCAACAATATAATCCTGGTGAAGAAAGTGGTGCCTGCTTATTGGCAAAAGAAAGAATTGATCATCCCGATACCAAAAAAGAAATTGTTCATGGTGTAAAAGAGACAATTCACGATGAGGGCTTTAATTATGATTCAACAGCCGATGGCGATGTGTTTGAGATGGTAACTCGCCGCGCCGCGTATATATTGGTCGGAATTAAGCCGATTATCTATGTAATTGCCGGATTTGGCTTGATAGTATTCGCATGGGGTGCAATCTTTAATAAGATTAGTTGGAAACACTTTGCAAATATTGCTATCGGATTGTTCTTGGTGGCTAATATGGGACGTTTGGTAGAATATATGGTAACCAATAGTGAAGATGGTAACTACTATATCGGTCAATGGCAGTCCAGTTCGCCTACTAAAGATAAGAGTAATGAATTGTCTGCCGCTACGCAGGATACCTATCAAATATTTGGTGAATATTTGAAAGACCCCAAAGAAATTAACGCACCTGCAGATACTCCGGATGCTCCTGTAATAGAACCTCAAAAAGACGAGGGTGACGGTTCTGCTCAAGATGAGATGAAGAAACGTGGTTACTGCCAAGGTGACGGAACATTGTTCAGTGGCATTAAAAACTGTGTCAGCGACGTAATGGGTTCCATTAAAAAGGCAGCCAGTGTGGTTAAAACCGCAGTTAATACGGTAAATGCCGTTAAAAGTAATATTGAACGCGTTAAAAGTGCTGCAGAAGGCATTAAAAATACCTTTGAAAATATGAAAGGCGGAAGTTTCTCCGATGTGATATTGGGTATGGGAAGTATTTTTGGTGATATTCAAGATATTAACTCAACAATTCTCAGCACAGGGGACGTCATTGGTAGTGGTATTACATCAGTAATAGATGATAGTATGAGTATAGGCGATACAACCCAACCAAGCAGTAGTATTTTAACAGACCTTCAATCAGGTTTCCACGAAGCTGGTGATACTGCTGCTGTAATCGAAAACAAGGTAAATGAATATAAAGAAAAACATGGTAAAAATAACGATGCTTCATCAGGAAGTGGCGGATCTGGTGGAAGTGGCGGATCTGGCGGAAGTGGCGGATCTGGCGGCGGAACAACACCTGAAGAGCCTAAGAGTGAAGCTGAGCAAGCTGAAGACAGCTATAATGAAGCTGCTAAGGCCGAACAAGATGCTGCTAATGAAGTTAGCCAAAAAGAAAGCGAATTGAAAGATCTTGAATATCAACGAGATCAGGCTGAAAAAGCGGCTGAAGAAGCTTGTGCGGATGATCCGTCATCAGCTCTATGTGCAACATATACCGAACAATTGGATTCTTATAATGATTTGGTTAGCGATGCTCAAAACGAGTTGGATGAAGCTAATAAAAAGCATGAAGAAGCCAAAGCTGAAAGCGACAAGCAAAAAGACGAGATGCTTGAAAAACAAAGAGAAGAAGCTGATAAGGCTCTTGAAGATGCTAAGGCTGAACGTGATGCTGCTTGTAAAGACGATGCTTCCAGCGAGGCTTGTAAAGAGGCTAAAAATAAGGTAAATGAGGCTACAGGCGATCTTGCAGATGTTCTTAAAGAACAAGATGAGCGAGAAAAAGCTAAGAATCCTCCTGAGCCAGAGCCAGAGCCTGAGCCAGAGCCTGAAGAGCCTAAGAGTGAAGCTGAGCAAGCTGAAGACAGCTATAATGAAGCTGCAGAAAAAGAAAGAGAAACAGC
>JAZUCK010000019.1:0-43289 GCA_045639065.1 Alphaproteobacteria bacterium
CTGCAGAAAAAGAAAGAGAAACAGCTAATGAGGTTAGCCAAAAAGAAAGCGAATTAAGAGATCTTGAATATCAACGAGATCAGGCTGAAAAAGCGGCTGAAGAAGCTTGTGCGGCTGATCCGTCATCAGAATTGTGTAAGGCCGCTAAGATAACTCTTGGTACGTACGAAAATCAGGTTAATGCTAAGGAAAATGAATTAAATGATGCTAAGAAAAAGAACGAGGACGCAAAATCTGATAGCAATAAACAAAAAGAAGATATGCTCAAAAAGCAAAAAGATGAAACAAACCAAGCTATGAATAAACTTATTGAAGAAGCTAAGACCGTTTGTGCAGAAGATCCTTTGGGCGAAGCATGTACTTCACTCTCTAAAGAGATAGGTGAGTTATCTAAGAAGCTTACGGAAATCATCAATGCTCTTGAAGAACTAAAACAGTAAGGAGATAAAAAATATATTAAATATTAACGCATTGTTCATAAAAGAAGGGTATACTACAATCAAGGTAGTATACCCTTTTTTTTAGCTTTTACCAAATAGCTGTGATAAAAGGTAATGCCGATATTGTAAAAAAAATAATGATGTTTTATGATAATTTTGAGTAAATGTAGAAGAGGTCTGTATGCGTGAGGTTATCCTAAAAGCCGTAGCTAATCCTCCCAAAATATTGTGGGGACCGTTTTTGCCTGTTTTGGTAAACATGGCAATACAGTTTCCTTTGATGTTTATGTTTATGGGAGTTGGAGGTGTTAACCCGCTGTTGTTTATGATTACACTTTTGCTCGGACATTTGGCTGCGGTTATTGCCGGAGCCAGAGAACCTCATATCTCGTCTATGATTCAAGCGTTCGGACCAGCTTCTAAAAAGACAAACAACCTATATTCTGTAAAGGGGAATAAATTTGCGCCCTGAGTATGATTTTTTTACGATCTTCGTTGAAGGTCTGTCAAATATTGAAGTTATTGTCGCAATAATCGGCTTTGTTTCGGCAGCCGCTTTTGCCGGATTTTGGGCTACCAAATTCGGACATATGGTTTTGCCTCACCCAAATGAGTCCAGAGTTTCTGACTTTATGCCATTTGACAAGCTTTTATCAGACGGTATGACAATCCGTTGTCAGAATGGCGCTTTGGCACGTGTTTTCAAAGTTACCGGTGTTGATTTATCCTTTGTTTCCAACGAAAGAGTTTACTCTATGTTCGAGGCAAGAAAATCTTGGATTGACGGAATGTCCGATTTGCAGGTTACTTGCCGTGTTATTACTGTTAGAGAACGTGTTCCTCTAAACGAACAAAAAGGTAATTTTAACAATGTATTGCTCGAAACCATCTCTGACGTTTGGCAAGAAAATATTGACAGAGTTTTCTTTAATACTCACTACATAGTGTTGTCGGTTGCAGATAGAAACGAAGCCTTAAAAGACCTGAACTATGCTTCGCAATCATTGGTCGCAACCCTTAATGAATACGGCGTAAGACCTCTTATTGAAGAAGAGGGAAGCGATCCGGAAGATAGCCCGTTTGCTGTATATGCAAAACTATGCTCTCCGGTATCTCGTCCTCAACCTTTGGTCAGAGGTGCTTCAGGACATCAGTTAAACCAGCTGTTGACAGCAGATCATATTCACTTTACCGGCGAAGAAGGTATCATCAGATTTTTCTCCGGAGAGAAAGAAGTTTTGCAAATTGTAATGGGTATTCGCTCATCAGGTGATTATATGGATGAGTCTATGATTGCCTCGCTTATGGCTCTTGATTGTGAGTTGGTTATGTTGCATAACGTAAAGCCTTTATACAAACCTCACGCTAGAGCCTTGCTTATGCAACAACAACGTATGGCTTCAATGACCAGCTTTTCCGGCGATGTTATCAACCAATATAGTGAAGTTTTGGCCGCTATTGAAGATAGTGATAGTGATCACCAATCTTTAACAGAATATTCAATGGTAATCATGATAAGAGGCTATTCTAAGGAAGAACTTGACTATGGCGAAAGTGAAGTTCAACGTGTTTGCCGTTTGTTTTCTGTTACACCGGTACGTGAAGGATGGGTTGCTCAAGCAACATTCTTTAACCAGTTTCCGACATACGAAGTTTTACCTCGCACATACAGATATTTGTCACGAGTTGTCGCTGCCGCAATTTCTTTTGATAAGCCGTCTGAGGGTTTTTCAAAATCTGACTGGGGACCGGGAGCTATTTCGGTATTTAGAACCACCTCCGGCTCGGCATATCGTTTCCAATTCCACGTATCATCAGACGAATATGCAGTTGCTCACTGTTGTATTATCGGTCCGACAGGTCAAGGTAAAACAACATTGCTTACTTTCTTGGCCGGACAAGCAATGCGTCACTCAGATTTGAAAGTGTTCTTCTTTGATAGACACAAAGGTGCTCGAATTTTTACTCACGCAGTCCAAGGTGCTTATATCGGTTTTGACGGTGATGATAAAAACGTTTCTATTAATCCGTTTGACTGTGATAATACTCCTAACAACCGAGCCTTTTTAAGACGTTGGCTAAGAGCTATTACCATGGTTGACGATTCTGTTTCCGAGAAAGAAATTGCACGTGCCGTAACTACATCATTTGACTATTTGCGTCCGGAAGAGCGTATGTTATCAAACCTGTATAAGAGCTGTTTTTCTCCGACCGGAAATATGCGTCGCGAACTCTTTAAATGGGTAAATCCGGAACAGTACGGTAATATTTTTAACGCTCAAACCGATAGCTTGGATTTAAAAAGCAAAAGATTTACGGCTTTTGACTTTACTCATATATTCGAGGACGAAACATTAGCTCCGGCGGTAATCAGTTATATTATGCACCGTATTCAAGCAGAGGCCAGTGAAAGCGGTGCTCCTGCGTTGGTTATGATCGATGAAACAGCGCCGATGTTAAAGCACCCGATGTTTAGAGACTACTTTATGATAGGTTTGCAAGAAGGACGTAAAAAACGTCAGGCTTATCTTTGCGCTTTCCAACAGCCTAACGTTATCGATACCTTGGGTGTGGGTGAAGTTATTCGCGGTCAGTGCCAAACGGTAATATTCTTCAGAAATCCGCAAGCTATGCCGGAAGATTATGAAAACTGGAACTTAACTCAATCGGAAATGGACTTCATTTTCGGTCGGTCATATCGAGATTTTCCGTATGCTATTTTGTTATCAAGACCGGCAACTGGTGAATCAGTTATCCTAGACGTGGATTTAAGCGGATTAGGGCCATATTTGAAGATTTATAACTCAGGTAATAAAAATGTGTTATTGGTTGAAGAATTGGTCAAAGAATATGGCGAAGAGAACTTTGTTACAAAATATTTAAATATTTAAAAACAGAGCTCAAAATGATTTATTATAAAAGGTTTTTGTGCTATCATAGATTATTATGGTAGTGCTTGTGGGAGAGGACTCATGAAAACACGTTTTATCGTCATTTTATTAAGTATTTTAGTAATGCCGGTAATATCTTTTGCGGGGCTTCCTGTAGTAGATCCTTTAGGTGTGGGTACGGGAACTGGCGAAATGGCGCAGACAGGCATGGGCACACTTGAAAACGGTAAACAAGTTTTAACCATTCAAAAAACCATGGCTAAAATCGGTAGCGCCAAAGCATCAATTTCTGACTTTGTTAATAAAACCAAAGAAAACGTTCTAAATAGTGAAGCTGTAAAACAGTTGCAAGACTATAAAAAAAGAATAACAGATGGCGCTGCAAAGCTTAAAGCCATGAAAGCTGAAGCAGATAAATACGTCAACATGGGTAAAGATGCTATCGATAAAGGTAAAGAATATGTTGATAAAGGCAAAGAATACGTTGAAAAAGGCAAAGAGTACGTTGAACAGGGAAAAGAAGCTCTCAATACAGTAAAAGAGCTAAAAGAACAAGGTGGTATCGGAGATGCACTTAAAGGTGCTGTCGGAGGAATTGCAGGTGACGCCGCCGGAAAAATGGGTATAGATGTCGATAAGGCAAAAGGTCTGACTGACAAAGCTTTAGATACCGTTTCTAAAGATAAAACCGAATTAGCCACAGAGGGTGGTGTTAAGGAACTTACAGCTGTTGATGCACAAGCAAATGTTGAAGAAAATGTCGCAAAGACAAATTTTGACGCCGCTCAAAAAGCTAAGCTTCAAAAGGATGCTGAATTAAAACAAAAAGCTGATATGAAACCTATAGAGGGAAAGCTATCACAGTTGGCTGACGGTCCAAAGCTTTCTGATGCACCAATGGTGGCAACAACCCGAAAAGTAGGAGGTTTTGCTACTGTAGATGCCAAAGCAAATATAGCCGGTGTTAAGGCAAATGATATGGTAGCCAAAGCCACCGCCGATGTAAAAGCTAAAGCCTCATTGGCAGGAGCAGAGAAAAAAGCCGCCGCTGTGAAAGCAGTTGAGGCTGTAAAAGCCAAAGCTGTAGAAGCAAAGGCAAATGATATGGTAGCTAAAGCTACTGCCGCTAAGGCTGTTGCCGATGTAAAAGCCAAAGCCACGTTGGCAGGAGCAGAGAAAAAAGTCGCCGCTGTGAAAGCAGTTGAGGCTGTAAAAGCCAAAGCTGTAGAAGCAAAGGCAAATGATATGATAGCTAAAGCTACTGTCGCCAAAGCCGCTGCCGATGTAAAAGCTAAAGCCTCATTGGCAGGAGCAGAGAAAAAAGCCGCCGCTGTGAAAGCAGTTGAGGCTGTAAAGGCCAAAGCTGTAGAAGCAAAGGCAAATGATATGGTAGCTAAAGCCGCCGCCGCTAAGGCTGCTGCCGATGTAAAAGCCAAAGCCTCATTGGCAGGAGCAGAGAAAAAAGCCGCCGCCGTGAAAGCAGTTGAGGCTGTAAAGGCCAAAGCTGTAGAAGCAAAGGCAAATGATATGGTAGCTAAAGCCGCCGCAGCTAAGGCTGCTGCCGATGTAAAAGCAAAGGCTACTGAAAAGACAAAAAGAAAAAAGTTTAATAGCTCATTTGGTTATGGAAAACTTCAAACCTCTCAAACATTGTCATTTGCTTTTTTAGACGCATTAGGCTCTATTGGTGGCGATGACAAAACCGGAGAAACGGAAAAAGGTGTTTTGATTGTCCCTGAACCGGCGCTATTAAGATGTCAACAACTAAGCAAAGAGAAGCTAAACTATGAAACGGCAATAAAAGACAAAAAAATGGATAAGTGCTTGAGAGATATAAACACTTTGGCAATCAGTATGGTAACAGACAAAACACCAAAAAAAGACATAGACGATGCTTCAAAAGATATGACCAACAGCTATGTTGAGTTTTTGACTGCAACCTATTTTGAGGCTCTTGAGATATATAACGAGAGCTTAACTTTTAAGAATAACAAACTTTCGCCGGTGTTGACAACTTCAACCAGTGATATTGATAGCTCTTGGCGAGTTGCTAAGGAAATGCACTTGGTTTTGGGTGACAGAATTAATCTGTTGCATAAATTGTGGTCTAGAGTGTTAGCGATGAAAATGTTCTCGCAATATGCTTCAGAAAAATTTGCAAATAAAGGGAAATAACTAAAATAAAGGTTTGTAACATGAGCAAGTTGGCAAAAATATTAGGTATTTTATCTGTTATTGCATTTATGGCAACTGCAAATGCTTTTGCGCAAGAAATACTTGGACCTGATGACGGTGTTGATGAAAACGGAACAATGGTTGTTGCTCCGACACTTGCTATGAGATGCGGATTGGATTCTCAAAATTCACAAATAACACAAGATTGCATGGATAGACTTGCTTATGACTATAAATCAGGTGTGATAATTGGCGGTGAATTTGCCAATTATGACGAAGAACGCAAAGCAATATTGGGTGAATATGCAGGTGCCTATTTGGAAGAAGCCTTATCCCAACTTGTTGATGTAAGTGGATATGAAGACAGAATAAGTAAAGAAATGTGTATAAAAAAATCGGATTGTCCCACTGCGTCTAACGATTCTCGTGCTGAAATAGAGTACAACAACAAAATAGCTGCCGATAATGCTTCTAAATTGCTTAGTGCAGTTAAAATGCGAGCTTTTGAGCTTAATATGGACAGTATTGACAATATGCTAAATGCTCTTGTTCCTGTTATGGAAGTTGATTTGGAAAACAAATCGTTAGCGGGAGCACCTTAAAGAGAGGACCTAAAGATGAATAAGAGAATTATATATTTATTCATTTTTATATTGCTGGCATCTTTTCCGAAAGAAGCGCCAGCCAATACTGATGTCTTAAGTAATGTTTTGTCAACAATTAACTCCACACTAAAAGAAGTGGGCGAGGTTCAAAATAAAATTTCAGGAAAAGTAAGAGAAGTTTTGTCATACAAAGTTTCGCCTGAACAATTGCTTGGTGCAGTTGGCGGAAAAGAGTTACTTGCAAAAGGCGAAAAATTAAAAGAAATGGGCGAAAATATCAAAGAAAAAGCCGATAAAGTTAAAGAAGTAGCCGAAACTGCCAAAGAGAAAAAAGACGAATATATGACAAAATATCAAGAACTTAATGCTGCGGCTACGGAAAAGTTTGCTCAAGCAAATGAAGCCTTTAACAAATACAAAAAAATGTATGAGGAATACAAAACAAAAGCTCAAGAATACATAGAAATGGGAAAAGAGGTTGTTGAAGTTGCCGGTGTTGTAGGCGCAACCGTAGGTGGTATAGTTGCAACTGCAAAAGGAAAAGATGGCGAAACTCCTGAAAATCAAGAAAATACATCTACACCTCAAGATACTGAAGAAACATCTCAAGATACTAAAAAAACTCCTCAATATACTCCTACTGATATATCAAAAACAGATATAGCTGCGGAAAAAGTTGGATTTACGGAAGTTCCGTCAGCCAATAAAGCAGATATTCTATCATCAGTCAGTCTGTTAACCGAAGAATCAATCGCGGAAAGTCAAGAAGCCATACAGGTTCCTGATACCAATATTTTGGAAACAAACGAAGTTGATATCTCATCAAGAGATATAATGAATAGTATTGCCGAGCGAAAAGTAAAACCGCGTCCTATGGGAGAAATAGCAAAAACAGATGTTAATATGCAAGATCAATTGACAAACATCTCAAACAAATCATTAACAGTCGAAGAAGGCGAGTTGCCGAGCGCAGGGTTGAAAGAAAGCGTAAAAAAACAAAATGTCCGAGAAAAATTCGGTAAGGCAAAAGCTGAAAAAATTGCCGTTGAAGAATTTGGAAAAGCAGAGAAAAAAGTGAATAATGAAAACGTAAAAATTCAAAACGACGGAGCTAAACTTAAAAAGCCAGCCACAAAAGGATTTAAGGAAAAGGCACAAGCCGATAAAAAAGCTTTGGCTAAGGACACTATCGCTAAAGCTGTAGCCAAAAACACTATAAACAAGGCTGATTTAGCCGGAAAAACAAAAGCTTTAGTTTCTTCGACTTCCGCAAAAACAAATAAAACCAAAACAGCCGTTACAAAGACTATTGATGCTGCAAAAGTTAAAGCAGATATTAAAAGCCAAATAAAAACACAAACAAAAGAATTAAAAGCAAAGGAGAAAATAAATGCATTATAATAAGTTAGTATCAATTTTCGCATTTATTTTATCCGTTGTTATGATTATATCACCGGCTTATGCGAAAAAATCAAAAATTAAAGGAGATCCGGAAGTTGTTTGGTTGTCTCCGCTGGGCAGTGGTAATATTAAAAATGATGCATACAACAGATGTCGTTTAATAAGAGCAATGAAGCCCGGTGAGGGAAAAACTTCGGAAACAGCGAAGAATACTTACGATATATTGTCTACATATGCTACCAATTTATATGCTCAATCTATAAAATTGGGAAGTTATATTGAGGCCGAAAAAGAAGAAGATTCTTCATCTTCCGAGCCTGATTTATCCAATGAAAAAGCTCTGCTTGATGAAGAGGTTACCAAAAGACTTGGTGATATTGCTCGCCGTATGAATATTATAAATTCGTTTGAGGCAAGTACAATGCTTTTAAAAAGTTTGGACACAATAGTCCAACTTCCGCCCTCTGCCTATAGTGAGTTTAGAGTATTGAAAAACGGTAAACTTGATTATTCATCTGATTGTGAAGATTTAAAATAGTAATAAGCAGGAGAAAATAATGAGTTGGTTTAAAAAGTTAAGTTGTTTTCTTATAATTTTATCCGCACTTACCTTTAGCGGAGAAACTGCCTATGCTCAAAACGTATTTAAATTAGACTTTGCCAAAACACCGACCAAATTCGGGGACTGGGTACAAAAACAAGCCGACAACTTTCAAAATGCAATGAAAGAAATCGGCGAATCTCAGTTTGCTACATTTATCGGAGATGGTATTAAGGCGGCTAAAAAAGGTCTTGCTTTTGCAAAAGAAAAAATGGAAGAAGTTAAAACTTTTATCAAAAAAGTTAAAGATACGGTAGATGCTGTCAAAAACTCGACAGAATATAAAATAGCAATGCTATCCGTAGAAGCAGCAACTCAGGCGGCAACTCTTGATACCATTAAAAAAGATCGAGACAAGCAAAAAGCTGAAAAGAAATCAGAATTTGAGGTGCAAAAGGTAACTCTTAACGAAAAATTGGAAGAAGCCAAAGAAAATTATAACGTCGGATTAGAGATTCTTAATGGCGAACTCGAAGCTTTGGAAGATAAAGATGCAATTCAGTTTAAGAGAGATGAAATAGCTAATTTTGAGAAAACCAGTAATGAAACTATTGCGCAAATAGAAGCAGAGATATCTCAACTTGAAGAAGCTTCAAAAGAAGAAATAAAAGCTATTGAATTAAACTTTGCAACCGCAATAGTTGCTCAAACAACAGTTATTGCCGGAATAGGAATTGAAATTGCCGAGCTTGTTGCTCAGAAAAAACGTGAAAAAGGCGAAATGGAAAAAGATCCTACAAAAGTTATGGAGGAAGCTGCTAATGATTTCTCTTATAAAGAAGGTGAGGTCGTAACTATAGAAGCTCGCCAAAAGAAAGAAAAAACACGTAGAAGAAAAAGAGCTTCGGCATCTACAGCTGCCAGCGGA
Source organism: Alphaproteobacteria bacterium (assembly GCA_045639065.1). Taxonomy (GTDB): domain Bacteria; phylum Pseudomonadota; class Alphaproteobacteria; order RF32; family CAG-239; genus CAZU01. The sequence continues at coordinate 8,982 of JAZUCK010000019.1, forward strand.
TTATCGTCAAGTATTGTTTCTAAAACAGAAAACAAGAAAACAGAAGAACAACAAAATAGTGAAATGTCAGGAACTATGAACGGAAAATCAGAGGCATTACAAACTGCAACATCTCAGACTATTGTTCAAATGGATTCCTTATATGAATACTTATTACTTGAGTTAAAAGCTATAGAACTTGAAACTTCTAACCTTTTGTCTGAAAATAAAGAATATAAAGCAAACAAGGTTGATTCCACTATAGATATTTGCAATTATCAAATGGATAAGGGAAGTTTCTTAGATAAACTTAAGAATGCTAAAGACAAAGTCAGTGGAGCAGTTGATAAAGCTAAAGGAGCTATTGATACAGCTAAAGGTGCTATCGATACTGCCAAAGGCGCTATTGATACAGCCAAAGGTGCTATCGATACAGCTACGGGAGCAGTTGAGGGATTATCCGAAAATCCTGAAGATATGATATCAGGATTAACAGGAATGTAAGAGGAGAAGAACTATGAAAAAATATGTATTATCGTTACTTTTTCTCTTAGCTTTTACTTTTTCGGCAAAAGCTCAAGCTCCATGGGACTTGATATACCACGCTGTACCGGTTTCGCCCAGTTTTGACCTTCCTGAAGAAATTTCACAAATTTCCGGTCAAGTACAGACTGCAATTAGTCAGGGTAAAAAGATTATTATGACATTTAAGACAGATGCCAGTAGCTTGCAATCTGCTATTATGTCTACATTTAATAAAATCAAAAGTGGCGCCATATTAGACTTGTTCGGTAACCCCGGACAATCGAAATCAGGTTTTTGCGGTCAAAATATAGATAAAGTAAAAACAAAGAAAGTAGCTCAAAAAGTAAAAGAAATTTTGTTGGTTAGAGAATCAGATGACTTCGCGTATATAACTGAGCATCAAAAGCAAAGAGAAAGATTTTATATGGATAATATCTTATCTATATATGCGGCCTCATTGATTTTGCAACAAGAAGTTGAGAACGACATTAAAGCAAAAATAGATAAAGCTAAGTCATGCGCCGAAGGAAAGGGTGGTGAATGCGGAATTCCGGCAACAGATGAAGGTGGAAACAATGAGGCTATTTTTACTTACGGTAAGACCTTAGAAGCAATGGATAGTGTGGTAAGACTGTGGGAAAGTGTTGCTTCCCTAAAAGCCAGACTAGCCGCCGTAAAAACAATATACAGCATAACACCGATATTAGATCCGAAAGTTGCTAAAAAGAAAAAAAATAACCAAGCTTTCTTAAATATTCCGCAAGCTATTGCTAAATCACATAGTTCGACACCTTTAGCATTTGCTCAAAAAACAACGGCTTCCAGTATGGTAGCCAAAGCTGCTGCCGCTAAGGCCGTTGCCGATGTAAAAGCTAAAGCCTCATTGGCAGGAGCAGAGAAAAAAGCCGCCGCTGTGAAAGCAGTTGAGGCTGTAAAAGCCAAAGCTGTAGAAGCAAAGGCAAATGATATGATAGCTAAAGCTACTGCCGCCAAAGCCGTTGCTGATGTAAAAGCCAAAGCCACGTTGGCAGGAACAGAGAAAAAAGCCGCCGCTGTGAAAGCAGTTGAGGCTGTAAAAGCCAAAGCTGTAGAAGCAAAGGCAAATGATATTGTAGCCAAAGCTGCTGCCGCTAAGGCTGTTGCCGATGTAAAAGCCAAAGCCTCATTGGCAGGAGCAGAGAAAAAAGCCGCCGCTGTGAAAGCAGTTGAGGCTGTAAAGGCTAAAGCTGTAGAAGCAAAGGCAAAGGACATGGTAGCCAAAGCTACTGTCGCCAAGGCTGTTGCCGATGTAAAAGCCAAAGCCACACTGGCAGGAGCAGAGAAAAAAGCCGCCGCTGTGAAAGCAGTTGATGCTGTAAAAGCCAAAGCTGTAGAAGCAAAGGCAAATGATATGGTAGCTAAAGCCGCCGCCGCTAAGGCTGATGCAAAAATGGATAATACAAAAAATGCAGACATAAAGACTAAACTAAATGTTGTTTCAGCTGTAAAAGCATTAGATGTAAAATCAGCCGTTCAGAACCTTAACAAAACTTCTATTGATAAAGTCGAAGCAGCTGCTATGGTTGAAAAAGAAGCTGATGCAATGCAATATGTAGTAAGCAATCTTGAATTTGTTTCTCCTGATATGGATGAAAAAGAGAATGCACTTGCGGCTGTTCAAGAAGAAATGGCTGCAAATAATGAAATGACAGAGGTTGAAGGTTTAGTTTCTAATGCTATTGAAGTTCATAACTTTATAAAAGAATTGCCGATACATAGAGATAATGCCAAGCAATATATTGAAATGCAACAAAGATATAAAGACGCTTTTGACAGACTTGTAAAATCAGAAGAATGTGCAATCAGATATTTGAATGGCTTTTATACTAAACCACATCTTGTTTGGTCTGGTAATTTGCCTTTGAAAAATGCCAATAAACATGACTTAAGAAAAGGTATCTCAGGTTGGGCTTTTAACGCTTTTGAAATATTAAAAAGCGGTGAGGCTACAGACGTTTTTACAGCATTTGATGAAGCCAAAGAAAGAGAAACTTCGGAAACAGCCAAGGAAGAAAGTACTGCATATTTAAATGACGAAAATGCTTTGAATGAAAAAATAAATAATACAATGAATACAAGTAACACTAAGCCTGACGAAATAGCCCAAGATTCTTTATCAGATGAAGAAGTTAACGAAATGGGTGATGATACTTGTGAGCTTTTAGATGCTGATGTAAATGATCCTGATTATAAGGATTGTAAAGACAGAGCTGCTGAAAAAGGAAATAAAAATAAGAAAAAAAGATTTTCTCAAGAAAGCGGTGATAAGGCAACTAATGAAGCCATTAGTGATGATAAAAAGAAAAATGCCGGTTCTGAGGCTAGAAAATCGTCGATGTTTGCATGGCAAATAGGTGCGGAAGCATCAAAACTTTTAGCTGAGGAAGATTGGGGTTCTCCATCAAGAAACAGAAAAATGATTTGGACGGATACCAAAAGATTTTATAAAAAATATTTAGAAATGAAATATAACAACGTATTGCGTCATATGAGTTCTTTTTCTGAAGCCGACTTATATGAAATTATTGCCAGCAAGATGATCGGATCATCGCAAAAAGCAACAGAAGGTGAATATCAGGTGAACCGCAAGAAAGGTTTACTATCTTTGGCAAATGAAGCAAGATCAGCCCTTAAAAGCAGACTTGAAGCAAAACAAAAAAATAAAGAAGCATATCTTGCCAAAATGAGAGATATCGAAAATGAAAAAAAAGCTATAGAGGCTGAAATAAATGCCTTAAATGAGGAATTGCGCGCAACTAAAGATGAGGTAAATAAAATCAAGTCAGCTGAAGCTGAAAAAGTGATGAAAGCAATGCAAGAAAAGCTGACTGCGCCCTTAAAATTCCCTAAAAAAGGTGAATCGATACCAAATACTAAGATTGCTACCATTGATAGTGCTTCCTTAGCAGTAGAAGCAAATGCAAAAACACAGGATAGTGTTGCGGAAAATAAAGATATTAAGCAAAAAGAAAAAAGAACTAAAGAAATACAAACTAAGATAGCTTCGTTGGTTGCAAAGCAAATGAAAAAAACACTTGATATACAAAAAACCAAAACAGCCGGACAAGCAAATAGCATTTCTCCTGAAGAATTAGTAAGTTCGGTTAGTGCCGAAGCTGATTTAATGGCTAAATTAAATGGTGATGGTGAAAATGAAGGTATTTTGAGTGTTTTACAAAATACTGCTGCTGTTTCCGCATTAGGAAAAATAAGAACGGTCTTAATTAACAGTAATAATGAAAATCCAATTGAAGGATTTGATATCGACGTTGCATTAGATGGTATAAAAAAAGGTGCAAGAGCAGCCATACTGGAAGCTCAAGCGAAAGCTATGCAAATTATTATTACTGAAGGATTGAGTAAAATGTATGCTTTGGGTGATGAGTTATTTATGGGCACATCTTACTCAAAAGTACAACAAATTCACGATAATATGATAGATAAGCTAAAAGCAGTGAAACTTACTTTTAATATTGGAACAAGACTTATATCACCGCTTCTAAGCATAAAAGACATAGCTGTTTTTGCAGAATTTCTTGAAGGTGTGGATACAACTCCGGAAACGGAAGGATTCTTTGTAGGAAGCACTCCTAAAGAACGTGATTTAAAAGCTCCGTACTCGCTTGGAAACAAATATTTTGATTTGCCGCCTGTACGTGAAGTATTCCACTTTGACGCGGTTGATTTTGGTAATCTTAAAGCCCCTGTGGAAGAAGAGGCTTCATCAGATGGTGGAGATTGGCTTGAGAATTTGTTTGAAAAACTAAAGGGAGCAATAGAAAAGGCTAAAAAAGCCAAAACGATAGATAAAGAAGACTTTTTGAATTTTGGTGGTGATATTCCTGAAATATGGAAAGAAATGCTGAAGGAATATCCGTTTATTGAAAGCCGACTTCCCTTAAAAGAAGTGCTACAAGCAAAGAAAATAGAGAAGGTTGCAGGCGTTGAAAAAGAAGTGGAAGATGATAGTTGTGAAGTTGCATCTTTTGTCCGTGGAGGCGTAATGCCCTGCTTATACGGTGACGGAAAGTATTATATGGACGTTAATTTGAAGGGTAACTACGTAAATGATGAAGCAAAAGCCGAACATAAAAACTTGCCTCCATGTTCTTCAATCAAATTGAACGGCCGTAAGCCATATCACACATTTTGGAAAGTTAATTTGTCTGAGAGTCTTTTAGGCAAAAATGATTTACCGGCAAGTAATTGCGAATATAGTGAACTAGGAATGTTGTTTGAAGCAGATGAACATAACAATCTGTTTATAAAAGATATTCCGTTCAAAAACTTTAACCGAGTCAATAGACGTGATGGCGATCCTATTGATAAAATGCTTCCTGCAACTAAAAAGAATCTTGCAGCTGCAAGACACTCGGAACTTAGTCGTAACCAAATCGGCGACTTCTTAAAACAGGCTGAAAGTGAAAAAAATGCTCAGGAAACTTTAGAAGAGTCGAAAAAAGCGTTTGAAGATAGTAGAGATGCAGTATATGCTTTATTTAAGGAATATGGTTTTGTTCCTTCAGAAAGCTTTAATTTGAACAATAAAAGCGATTACAGCAAAGCTGAAAAAATATTGAAAGCAATAAAAAAGCAAAGAATTCAAAAGGCTGTTGATGCTATGGCAAAAATTAAGATATCAGAGGATAATGCACCGGCTAAAGAGAAAAACAAAAATATGAATAAGCTTATAAACTTTATGAATACAGACGTTGACTGTATACTTAAAATCTCTATGGCTGATGCAGATTCTAAAGATTTAGCAATTCGTCTTGCAAAAGAAATAATTAACGAAAAAATATTAGGATTGTTTAAGAAGAAAAACGAAGAGAAAAAAGAAAACGCAGGCGACATCGAAGAGGCTTATTGTGCAATTTATTAGAAATGGAATGTAAAAAATGAATAATCCGCAAATTGAGAACGGACAAAAGGTTTTAGCTATAAGCGGCAGTGTACCTGAACCACAGTATATTAACAAGATAGAAAAAGAAGCTCAAACTCTTAAGCAAATATATTATCTTTGGGTTTCTCGTTTCTTTATTTTAACAGCGACATTATCATGTGTATTTCTTGTATTGGCTTCGCTTTCATTGTTTAAGCTTGCGCCCATGGTTACCGTCGAACCATTTCTGCTGGTCAATCAAAGCGAGTCAAATGATATTGTACGTAATGAGGCTATGGATAGAAATATGGCCTCAAAAGAAAAACTGCTTAAAATGCATATAAAGCAATATGTCGTATTGCGAAATACCATAATAAATGATCCCATAGAAATGCGTACTCGTTGGATGGGAGGCGGTATGCTCAATTATTTATCATCACCCGGAGTATATAATGAGTTTGCCAGAGCAACAAAAGTTTTATGGGAAAATATTTTTAAGCAGGTTTTGGTCAGAGAAGTTGAAATTATATCTATGAGTAGACAAGGCGGAAGCAAATCTGCTGTATGGAAAGTTGACTTTAAGACCTATGATTTATATAACGAGCCCGGTAGAACGCAAGGACAACAAGAGGCTACCCTGAGAGTTAGATATTGGACAGCTTCAATTACCGCAAACTTTATCTCTGATAGAGCATTTATATTGCCCCGTTTAGCAAATCCACTGGGATTTACGGTTGTCAGATACTCTCAAACCGAGGTTGAAGTATTGTAATTTGTTGATAAGTATACCTAAGCAGTTAGACATTTAAAATAAAAGAGTATAACTTCATAATATCTATAGTTATATATATAGTGTTTGCGTGGAAGGGGTATCTTATGAAAACACATTTTAAGTTGTTGATTTTATTTGTTTTGTTTGTTTTATCAGGTTGCTATGGTTCTTATTATGAGCCTGAGCCGGTTGGTATTGGTACAGGTAGTGATGAACTGAAACTTTCTCCTTGTGCTTGTATAGAGATAGAACTTCCTAAAGATTTACCTGAATGGTTTATTGCAACAATATAGTTTTTTTAAAGCGAAAGGTTTTTTATGGTTGGTGAGCGCATTCAAGGACAAAATCAGCAGAGATTGACTGACGGAAGACGTCAGGCACCTCGTTCATCTGGTAAATCACGCGGTGTAAAAGATGAGGTTTTTGTCGCAAATATTGCTGAAAAACGCTATTTGTGGACAGCACGCGCTTTTGCCGTGATTACGGCGTTAAGCTTATGTTGTAACGTTGTGCTTGTGTTGGCTATCTTCCAAGTTGTTCCTCTGTATAGAGTAGAGCCTTTCTTGCTCACTTTTCAGGATCGTTCTGAGCAAGTATATAATATTCAACCTATGACTACAGAATTACGTAACCGTAAAGCTATTACTGAAGTTTTTGTTCGAGAATATGTTTTACTTCGTTCTACGTTTACTTCTGATGTTGCAGAGGTGGAAACACGCTGGATGCCCGGCGGCCCGATTCAAGAGATGTCGACAAACAGTGTATACCAAGATTTCTTAGATAATGTTGCTAAAAAAGCGGTAAGCGTTATAAAAAATCAGGGTATGACAAGAGATGTTAAAATTTTATCGGTAAATGAACTTGCAGATGGCGTTTGGCAGGTCGAATATGAGACAAAAGATATGTATCCTGATTCCGCAGAGCCTGAGGTGGGATACTGGACAGCATCGCTTAACGTAGGTTTTCGCAGAAAAAGAGTTAAGTATGGTGACAGATTGAAGAATCCGGTAGGATTTACAGTTGGCAGATATGCGCTTAGCCGTAATAAAGTGGAGTAATTGAGACGTGATTAAAAAGATAAAATTAAAAGGTTTTATAGCTTGTTTTGTTGTTGTTCTTTCATCGTTGACAGCAAAGGCGCAGGTCGATCAGCAGATGATGGATGCCAGTGCTGAGCAGGCTCAAGGAAATTATTCTCCGATGAATATGGCTTATGCCGGATTTAATTCAATAGGTATGACTCAGGCTGCGTGGTTAGATCCTTTGCAACATTTAGGTGAAGGTCAAACAAAACCGGCTTATTCAAAATATTATTGGTCTCCGGATTTGATTTTGCCGATTAGAGTGCGTGAAGGTATGATTACAATGTTAAACTTCCCTGAGTGGGAATTGATTGAAGATATCTTCTTAGGCGATAGTGCTACTTTTGACGGTCAGATATCCGGTCCGTCCACCTTGTTGCTGTATCCCAAAAAAGGTGCTAATATCGGTGTTGATACCAACATTATTGTTTTTGGTCGTTCCGGCAATCGTTATGTTTTTTATATCAGATCAGAGGCTGTCAATACCGAAAGATTGACCAACGCTATTATTGATATTGATGTCGTTGATGAATTTGTTCCGGAAGAATACAGAGCAACCTCGTCAACACCTTATGCTTCCGGTTCCGGCGGAGGATTTAAAGGTGGTAGTGGCGGTAATATATCAACGCACACACGTCGCTTCCAAAAAAGTGATTGGTTAAAGAGCATTCCTGTTGATCCTAGCGATTTTAAATTCGATTTAGAAGTTTATGTTCCTAATCCGGATGATGTGGTTATTGCTCCAGAGAGGGTGTGGCGTGATAATATTTTCACATATATTGATTTAGGTAAAAAAGCCTTAAATATGATACAGCGTCCTGTTGTCAGCATGATTGTTGAACGCGTAGAGGTTCCTGTAGGCTTTAGAACAAAAGGTCAGGATAACAGACTTATTATTGTTGAGGGTATTGGCGATTTGGTATTGAGAAACGGCAAAAGACTTATCTGTATAAAAATGCGCCGTTCAGATGCTGTCGGCTTAGAATATGCTATTGATTCTGCTGATTATTTGCCTCCAAAATGGGAGGTTACCCCTCCTTTACCTGATGTTAAAGGCTCTATGGCACCAAAGGGAATGATGCCAAATGTTATGATGCCTCCTGCAAACTATAATCCTGAAGGTCAGGTTGATATACAGATCGGTCAAAGTCAAATAATTGTTCCGGAGTATGCAAAGTCAACTAATACGCCATATTCAAATGTTGCTGATAACATTGACTATTCTAAAATGCAGAGAATTAGCAATAATCCGCAAAACAACATTAACTTAGCTCCTCAATATTCTTATGGAGCAGGCTTTAAAGATGTTGATAATTCTACAATATCGATAGAATTGGGTGTTGATAGTGATGTTTCTAATTTAGAAACACTGTGGAACAAGCTGTCTTCGAAATATAATGAAGATTTGGGTGGTTTTTCACCATTCTTCTCTGTAGATGCACCGGCTGACGGACAAGGAAAAGAGTTGTTCCATTTGCGTGTAGGTCCGATGAAGAGCCTTGATGCCGGAGATAGAATATGCGGAAAGCTCGGACGAAACGGAGTATTTTGTAGTGTGGTAAGGACGCAGTAACAGAAAAAATGAGTCAAGAACCGTTAACAAATTCGGAAAAGTATGTTAAAAAGACCAATGGCATCATTTTGATGATTGGTCTTTCGTCGTTGGTTGTCTTTATTTTAGGACTTATTTTGTTATTGACCAGTGGCGAAGAGCAAGAAGTATATGAAGAGCCTGTATTTACCGAAAATGCTGATGTTTTTGGCAATATTCCTACAGTATCGGGGACACCACAAGGTATAGAGTTTTCTACAATGGATGGAGAAGACCCTATAACAATGACCCCTGACCCGGTTCCAATGGGGGAAGTTGTTTTAGGAACCGATGCTCACAATGTTTTAACTATAGGAACAAATGGTAAAAATTCGATAAAAATTGTTTCCGTTGAGTTAGCTGAAGCTCCTACGGCCGGATTTACTTTTGAAGATAATTGCTCTGGTAAAACCTTGGCTGGCGAAGAGGTTTGTCATATAAAAATGAGCTGGGCACCGGTAGTTGCGGGAAATGTTCAAAATAATTATGTTATTTCGTGGCATGAAGTTAATTTAGGTAAAGAAAGTATAAAAGCGGGAAAAGTTCCCGTAACTGGAAGCGCTGTAGAAAAAGAAGATTGTACCGCGTGTGTTTCGGAAGTTGGTGCACCGGTAGCGGTCGATGGCGGAAAAGTTATGAAAAGTCGCCAAGCCATAGGTCCTGATGGTAAAGTTATCGGTAGCATAGATGAAGACGGATATGTTAGGGACGCAAATGGAAATATTATAGGACGTGTTGGAGCAGACGGACTTATTGTTGATGAAAACGGTAATGTTGTAGGTGTTGCTGAGAATAGAAAAGCGGTATTTGATGAATTTGGAAATCTTATAGGATATGCCTTGCCTGACGGAACGGTTGTTGATGCAGAAGGCAATGTTATAGGAAAAGTTTTGCCGGATGGCTCGGTCGTTGATCTAAAAGGAGCTCCTTTAGGTAAGGTTGTTGAAACAGGTTTTGTTTATGATGAAAACGGCAATATAATCGGAAAAGTTTTGCCGGACGGAACAGTTGTTGATGAAAACGGTAATGTAATAGGAAAGGTTTTGCCTGACGGAACAGTCGTTGATTTAAATGGCAACAAGATAGGTGTTGTTAGTACCCCCGGACGTGTGGCTGTTGATGCTTCGGGAAAACAGCTTGGCGTTGTAATGCCTGATGGTACGGTTGTTGATAAAAACGGTAATATTGTCGGTTATGTAGATGAAGAGGGAAATGTTGTTTATAAAAACTCTCCTTTGGCCGGAAAAAAACTGAAAGTGGCATATGATGCTAACGGAAATATTATCGGCTATATTGATGAAAATGGTAATTTGCTTGATATAAACGGCGAAATTATAGGTAAAATGAATCCTGACGGAACAGTCGTTGACTTAAATGGAAAGGTTATCGGCTATGCCGGTGAAGAAATAATTTTTGATGAAGAAATGATTATAGGTAAAGTTGTTTCTTTTGATCGTATTCCTATCACACCGCAAGGAACTGTTTTAGGAACGTTAAAAAATGACGGAACAATCGAAAATGAAAAAAAACAGATAGTCGGACGATATTTACCTGATGGAACGGTACGTGATATTTCAGGAAGAGTTATTGCTAAAATGGTCAAAGCCGGAATGATTGTCGGTTATGGTTGTAATGATATAGGCTATTTGGACAAAGACGGTAAAATAAAAAGAAACAATGAGGATACAGGATACAAAATCAATCACGAAGGTATTGTTAGCGATATGGATGGTAAGTATATCGGCGAAGTATTGCCTACCGGAAAAGTTTTTGACAGCAAATGTAATTTATTAGGAATGGTTGATACAAAAGGTACCGTAAAAAATACATCAAATAAATATATCGGCTGTGTAAATCCTGATGGTAGTGTACTTAACGAGGCGGGCGAATATGTAGGAAATGTTGCTAAAAAAGGTATTGCTATAGATGTAAACGGTAATTTCTTAGGTAAGATAGGAAAAGATAATTTAGTTAAGGATGTAAAAGGACAATCTGTCGGTTGTGTTGATTTTTATGGCGATGTTTTTGATAATAAAGGCTCTTATATAGGACGAGTGGTTGGCGAAAGTTATGCTTATTCACTATCTGGTGAATTTTTAAACAAAGTCAGCGATTCGGCAAAAGTGCAGATCTATGGTAAGCCCGCCGCATCAATAACTCCGAATGGTTTAGTGTTGGACGATAAAAGGTCTGTTGTAGGTATTGCAACATCAGCAAAGACCTCAATTATCAGCTCAAACGGCAAAAAAGTCGGTCAGTTATTTGTTGATGGTAATATTTATGATGAAAAAGGTATTTCTCAAGGTGTTATTAAAAACGGCGGGCTGAATGTTTATAATAATGTAAACGGAAAAATCATGCCAACAGGCGAAGTCGTTGATATAAAAGGTGAGGTCGTCGGAACGGTTAATGTTGATGGGCAAGTCGTAAGTCGTTATGGCGATGTTTTGGGACGAATAGGTGCTACCGGATCGTTCTATAATCTTTCAGGTGATTATGCCGGTTCAGTAGTTGAAACAGGCTCCGCTATAGGTTATGACGGAACCTATGTCGGGTATGCAACATCATCAGGGAAAATAATCGATTTGGATGGTAATGATGTCGGTTATACAACACATGATAAAAAAGTTGCCAATAGAAATAACGAGATTATTGGTGAGATTATACCTGAAGGAATTATGGTTGATATGTTAGGAAACTACAAAGGTGTGCTAAATTCACTAGGAGATGTTATAGACACTAAGGGAAATGCAATAACGGCTGTACTTCCGGGTGGTTCCAGTGATCAAAGCATTAGTACGTTAAACGGCTATGGTGTCATCGATTTTAGCGGAAATATAATAGGTTTTATTGCGCCAAACGGTAGTGTTGTTGACGATAAAGGTGTTGTTTTGGGGCAAGTTCTTTCTGATGGAAATGTATTAGGTGTTACCGGTAATGTTATCGGTGAAGTTGTTCAAGGCGATATAGTGATATCAAATGAAGATAAAGTTGTGGGTTATGTAAATTTTGATGGTAAAATTATTGACAAAGATGCTAATATAATCGGCAGAGCGTTATCCGGAGAATTGGCCGTTGATTTAGGTAATAAAATTTTGGGTAAAATATATAAAATCGGCGCTACAATATTGGGTAATGATGGAGAATATAAAGGCAGACTTGCTTCAGACGGTAAAGTTGTTAATGCAATAGGTGCAAACATCGGATACGTTAAGAGTAACGGCTCCTTTATAGATTTGGATAAAAATGTTTCTGGCTATGTACTTGGAGAAGTGGCCAAAAACCGAAGGAATTAGTGATGAATTTAATAAAAAAAATAAAAAGTATGGTTATATCATCAAGTATAATTCTTGGTATGGTTTTTGTTGTCAAAGCTACTTTCGCTCAAGAAATAACAGCAATAAATTTTAATGGCGAACCTGTAGGTAAAGTAATACCTGATGGTAAAGTTGTCGGTTTTAATAATAATCTTTTAGGTAATGTTACAGCAGACAGTTTACTTATCGATTCTGCCGGCAAAATAATTGGTGGCGTTGTTCCTCAAGGTGTTGCCATCGGAAATGATGCAAAAGTTTTGGGTAAAGTCGGAAGTGATGGCTCGGTCCGTGGCGGTTCGGGACAAATAATAGGTAAAACATTACCAAATGGTTTAGTTATAAATAATAATTTCGAGATAATAGGACAGGTAATTTTCGCCGGATTAGTTTATAATGATGAAGGTAATGTTTCCGGAAGAGTAACAAGTGACGGTTTATATACCAGCATTACAGGCGAACAAATAGGTATTGTTATGCCTGATGGTTATGCCTACAAAAAAATTGGTAATGACTATATTATAGATGGTCGTTTGATTTCATCAAAAATGGTTGTTTCTGTTGCCGGCGATTTTATAGGAAGTGTAGTTCCTGGAGGTCAAGTTACTGATTTTGATTCCAAAGAAATAGGTGTTATTAAGGCAAACGGTTTTGCCTATAACAATGATGTTGTAATCGGTAAAATTGTCAATTCGAGTTATGCTTTTTCAGATAATGGCGAATACATAGGTTTTGTCAGCTATAATGGCGAAGTAATTAAAGATAATTCAGTTGTCGGAAAAGTAAGAGCCGATGGTCTGATTTCTGACGTGAATGGAAAAATTGTCGGAAGAACAGTCGATTTTTCAGCAACGGCAGTTGATCTTAAAGGTCGATATCTCGGTAGGGTTTTGCCGGAAGGTAATGTCGCAAAAATGGCTGTTGATATCGGTAAAGTCGGATCCAGAGGTTTTGTCTTAACCAAGACCGGTATCGTTATCGGTAAAATAGTAAAAACAGGTCCTGTTTTTGATTATAAAGGAGAGCTTAAAGGACACGCCTTAAGTAATGGTTCTGTTATTGCGTTGAGCGGTACTACAATCGGTTATATGATAGGTGATGATGCGTATAGTTTATCAGGATCTTTGATTGGCTCGATATTAAATACAAAAGCCGTGTATAGTGAAAACAATTCTTTTGTCGGCATAAGCGGAGTTTCGTCATCTATGTCGGTAAATGGTGATAAAATATCTGTTTCACCGATAGGATATGTTTTTTCTCAAACAGGCGATATCTATGGTAGGGCAAAAGATATAGATGTTTTCTATACACCATATGGTAGTGTTTTGGGATATCAGGGGTTAGACGGTAAAGTTGTTAGCCAATCAAATATGGAAATAGGTCGTGTTGCCGGTGACGGATATGTTTTAAATAATCAAAATGCGTTGTCCGGTAAGAATATAAATACTTTTACTGCTGTTGACTATCAAGGACGAGACTTAGGTCTATTAAATGGTCAAAACATCTTAAAAGATAATTCTGGTGCAACGGTCGGAAAAGCTTTGCCTGACGGAACTATAAGTGCTGTAAAAACCGGAAATCTTAACTATATGCCAAAATTAGGACAGGGGTACTCTCAAAAAACTGCTTTGGATTTTAAAGGAGCTCTTTTAGGTCATGTAAATATTTTGGGGCAGGTTATTAATGTTTCAGGAGTGAAAGTAGGTCAACTTATAACCCGAGATTTGGTCATTAATAACAGCGGATCCGTATCAGGATATGTCGTTGAAGCAACAGGGGTTGTTAATGATAATTGTGAAACCATAGGTGTTGTTTCAGGTGACGGTTTGGTGTATAACTATAGAGGCGTATATATCGGAAGGGTCTTGGCTAACGGTTATGTGATAAGTGATAGCGGAGTTGTTCTTGGTAGAACTCAAAGTAAATATCCGGTAATATCTTTTAGTGGGCGTGTAGTCGGTTATGGATCATATAATGGTAAGGTATATAGCGAACAAAATGCCGATATGGGATGTTTAAATACCAAGGGGCTGTTAAAGGGAACAGATGGAACTTTGCTTGGCGGGGTTATTCGTATTGATCCGATAATAGATTATAATAATAATATTTCATCTTACAGCACAATCAGTGGAATGGCTGTTAATGGCAATAATGAACTGATTGGATATCAGCAACCTAACGGAAATGTAAATTCAAATTCCGGTACATCAATCGGTTATCTTTTCGGATATAAATTTGCTTTCGGTGATGATAATAAGCTTATGGGACATGTTACCGAAGATGGTAGAGTTATAAATTCACGAAAAGAAGAAGTTGGTAAAGTCGATTTCGATGGCTTTGTTGTCGTAAACAACAATAAAATAGGATATGCCCTATATGATATATATGTTTATGATAAAAACGATCTTCCTGTCGGTATAATAAATCAACACGGCGAAGTAATAAGTTTTTCAAATAATAATCTTGGTTTCTTAAATCGTGGTTTTGTCATAAAAAATAAGGAAGTCGTTGCCCGTGGATTAAGAGATTATAATATCCGTAACAAAGAACGTGCTGTTGTCGGAGAAATAGCTCTTGACGGTAAAGTATTTGATACTTCCGGAAATGTCGCCGGAACACTTGCTGACAATGGAAAAATCATTAATGGTGAAGGAACTATAATAGGTTTTGCTACACCTCTGCAATACTACAATGCAAAGCATGCCTCTCGTCAAATGATTTACGATGAAAATGGTAATTTTTTGGGATATTTGAACGAAAACGGCGAATTGATAGATGCTAATGGTAATGTTATTGGCCGAGTAGATGAAAATGGAAATATAATTGGATTAAATGGCGAAAAATTGGCAGAGGTAACAGCAGGCAAAAAAGTATACGGCCCAGATGGTAAATTACTGGGAACTGTTGACGCTAATGGTAATGTTTATTACGAGAATGGTAATCTGATCGGACGCTTAAATGAAAAAGGCGAGTTAGTTGATCTCAATGGTAATATTATCAAAACAGCGCCGGCCGGAAGAGAAGCTGTATATGGTGCAGATGGCAAAATCCTTGGCTACAAAGATGCTGACGGCAACTTTTATGATGCAAGCGGTAATCTTATAGGACGCCTCAATGAAAACGGTGAATTAGTTGATGCTAATGGCAATGTAATAGGTCGTTTGAATGCTAATGGCGAATTGGTTGACGCTAATGGCAATGTAATAGGTCGTTTGAATGCTAATGGCGAATTGGTTGACGCTAATGGCAATATCATAGGAACTATGGCAGCATCCGGAAGAGAAGCTGTATATGGTCCGGATGGTAAAATCATTGGCTACAAAGATGCTGACGGCAACTTTTATGATGCAAGCGGTAATCTTATAGGACGTCTCAATGAAAACGGTGAATTAGTTGATGCTAATGGCAATGTAATAGGTCGTTTGAATGAAAATGGCGAGATAGTTGACGCCAATGGCAATATCATAGGAACTCTGGCGGCAGCCGGAAGAGAAGCTGTATATGGAGCAGATGGTAAAATCATTGGCTACAAAGATGCTGACGGCAACTTTTATGATGCAAGCGGTAATCTTATAGGACGCCTCAATGAAAACGGTGAATTAGTTGATGCTAATGGCAATGTAATAGGCCGTTTGAATGCTAATGGCGAATTGGTTGACGCTAATGGCAATGTAATAGGCCGTTTGAATGCTAATGGCGAATTGGTTGACGCTAACGGCAATATTATCGCTTCGGCAAAAAGTTGGTTTGATAAATCCGATATAATGTCTTCTATCGGTTCTATACCGAATGTTGATGACGAAACCTCAGAATCCTCGTTATTAACCATAGGAAAATATGGTCGTTCTCTAGGTATTGCGCTAACTCCTGATGGTGAATTCCTTGGAGAAATAATGGAAGATGATACAGTGGTCGATAAAAGAGGCAATATTGTTGGATATCGAAGCCCTGATGGTTTGATTTTTGATGAAGACGGCGAACTTATCGGAACCGAAGAAATTGATTACGATGAAGAAGATAGTGAAGATAAAGATTCTTCTTCTGCACCATTTATTCCGGCCGGATCATTTGGTCCGGGCGGAGCATATGGCATTGGTTCCGGAAATGCCGGAAATCTTGGCCCCGGTGGTGGCTATGGTCCCGGAGAAAGATATGATCCTATTCGACAGGCAGCATTAAATGCCGCAGTACAAGAAAGACGATCCAATATGACGGTAGGAAGAATAAGTTCCGGTATAGATACCAAGTCATTTGACGGATATCAAAAGGATTGGGCGGACCAAGGCATTTCCAAATCAATATCCTCTTGGCGTGTTGATATGTCAGAAATGATATTCTCTGATAAACCGATTCCAGCCGTAATTGCTCGTGCAATTGACACCAATAACCCTGCGCCTGTTACTGCTTATGTGGAACGTAATGTATATGCCGAAGAAGGTAGAAATATTATTATTCCTGCCGGATCTCGTTTAATAGGCGCATTTGGTTCGATTACGGCTTCTGCAGAAGCGACATCGGAATCTGCACGTGTTCAAATTACTTGGGAGAGATTGATACGTCCGGATGGTTCTATCTTTGTCTTTAGCGGGCAAACCGCCGATGCGCAAGGCCGTGCAGGCGCTTTGGGCTATGTTGATCAACAGTTGTTCAAAAAATATACACTTCCTGTCGTAACAACGGTATTAACATCTGCGGCATCATTTTTCATGGCTTCGGCTGAGGATAATGCCGGAGATATTGAAAACTCAAAACAACAAGCCGCCAGTGATGCTCGTCAAAACTTCTTAAATGAAATGGAATCTTTATTTGATGATATCTTAGCAGATAAAACAGATGTAAAAGCTATGACCTATGTTCCGGCCGGCACTCGTATTATTATTTATCCTAATACAGATTTGTGGTTAAACTCTCATGATCGTTCTGAAGAATCTGCAAATGCCATAAGAGCTCAAAAGCCGGAAGTCCTTATTGATGATGCCCAAATGGCCGGTGAGGCAAAATTAGCAGAACGTGAGAAGGTTACAGCCGCTGCCGGTGGTTCTGTAGTATATAATCCTGATGATGGAGGTGTTGAAGAGGCAAAAACGCAACCACTTCTTATTGATGACGCTCCGGCTAAGAAAGGTGGTAATATACCACCACCACCTCCTCCTAGCGGGGGCGTAATAGCGCCACCACCTGGCGCAGCTCAAACATCAGCATCAACAGATGATAGTGTTCCGGCATTATTCTAAGGAGTTAATATAATGACTTTTACAGTTTTAGAATCAGTTTTACGACCACTGTCTTATTGGTATGAACAAGATGGCATAGAAGAAGTTGCTATTAACCGAGGTGGTGAGATATGGTTGCGTCTAAGGGGTAAGAGAGCTTATCCTTGGGCCGTATATAAAGATGAAAAGCTTAGTAAAGAATATTTAACGGACTTGCTATATATTGTTGCTAATACCTATGAGTTGCCGTTTGACCCTGTTCAAGGCAACCCGGTGGTTTATGCAACAATTCCCGGAGAACATCGTTTTTCAGCTATATGCGGCAGAAACGTTATGTACGACAATGATGATCTTACTGGCGGAATAGCCTTAACGATTCGTGTTCATTCAGATGATGTTTCATTCGGTTTGGGAGATTATGGTTTAACTCAAGGCGGAACTCTTCATAAGATTAACCCTCTAAAAGATATTAAGGAACCTGAAGACCCGTATGAGAGATTGTTGCTTAGCATAAAAAGGGGCGACCATATTTTAGTATCAGGTGCAACTGCAACAGGTAAGACAACATTTCTTAACAACTTGTTGAAGATTTTAGATTCTCACAAACGTATTTTGACCATTGAAGATACGAGAGAATTGATTGTTCCGCACAAAAATCGTGTTCACATAACTTTATCACGTACTGAGCAAACAAACGCACTAAACTATGCAAAAGTTATCGACTTAGTGGTGCGCTTTACACCTGATGCTATTGTCGGAGGTGAGATTTCTACCGGAAACGCCGGTGCTTTATGGGAGTTGATGGGATCAGGACACGATAACTGTTTGGCTACAATTCACGCAGAAAGTTCCGAAGCTGCTTATCAGGCATTTGCTGATCGTATTATGCACTCTTATCCGCAAACTGATAGAAAGAAAACAATTGAAGAAATGCACAAAAAGTTGAGGGTAGTACAAATCAATCGTGACGGTAACCTGCGTGCAGTTACGGAAATCACTTAAAAATAAGCTTTTTTTTAAGATTTATTAACTCTAAATTTACGTGATTAGAGTAAACTTAAGTATGATTTATAAATTTTAATAACTTAAGTTTTAAAAATGGTAAGCGAAGCAGTAATAGCAGAAGCAAGAAGAAAAGCACTTCGAAACGGTGAGGAAGACCCTGTGGCCGTAGCTCAGCGCTATTTGAATGTTTACCGTCAAATGCATATATTTTCTCAAGAAAAAAAAGATGAGTTTGATCAATCATTGCTTGCATTACAGCCAATTACCATAAGCATTATATCATCATTACCCGGCGGACTTACCTTTCAAGACTATATTGACGAAGTTTTAACAAAATCTGGAAGAGCCAAAAGCGCAAGAGAAAATAGCGAAGAAGAACCCGTAGAAACATCGGACAAGCCGCAAATATTGTCTAATGCACAAGCCTCACTTCAACCGCAGCCTGTTGTTGCTCCTGTCATGAGCGGTGAAGCAAAACTATCTATGGGTAAAGAATTTGCAGATGAGTTTGCAAAGATAATGACATCTATTGTTGCCAAACAAACAATTATGCAAAAAGACAGCCTTGCAAAAGTTGCACATGATTTAGGTAAAACCCAGTTATTTATTGCAAAAAAACTTGACGATGACAGACTTGAACGGCAGGCAGAAATAAGTAATTTATGCAAAACCATAGCTCAAAGCCAAACGGCATTGAGTACTTCTCTGGTAACTTTGGGTGAAAACATAGCTAATCAAAGACAAGAAAATGCAATAGTATCGATTCCTTCGGTTGAGAGAAGTGCTGAAGACGATATTCGTTTAGCTGAAATGATTGCTCAATCACAAGAACGTATGATGTCAGGACTTTTGGCACGACTTCCTCAAGCGGTGGGCGTAGGTAATGTAAACGTAACAGCTCCAAGTCGTAGTATTGATGATGATATTCGCTTAGCCGATATGATTGCTCAATCGCAAGAAAAAGTTTTAACAAGATTACTTGAAAAGTTACCGCAAGCTAATGAAAACACATCATCAAAAAGTTCCGGAAATATTGAGGAAATTGTATCCTTAATGGCTCAATCACAAGAAAAATTGATAGCAACATTAGCCGAAAAACTTCCGCAAATGACAACTTCATCAGCGCCTTTGGAAACCAATTCGGCAAGTAGAACACCAGATGACGACGAACGATTGATACGTCTTATTACAAGTACACAGGAAAAAATGATAAATTCGCTGATTGAAAAAAATATTTTAGTAGCGCAAAATTATCAATTAAATCCTGCGCCAATTTATAATACATATCAAAATACACCGGCTGATAATAACCAATATTACTATAATGCACAAACATCTGATAACAATTATTCAAATGCTCAGTTGAATAATGAATATCAGAACTATATTCCAAATCAAAATATAGAAAACTATAATCAAAATAACGTTGATTTTAGTATGCTTACGCCAGTTGATGAGATAAATGAAGTTTCCTCAATTATATATGATAATGGTAATACAGCCGAGCAATATAACCAACCTATTGCTGAAAATGGTTTTTCATCTGAAGAAGCTTATAATCAGCCGTTACCTGAAACAAAAAAGAAAAAAAAGAAAAAGAAGAAGAAAAAAAACAGCAATAACGAAACAGGTGGTATCGACGAAGATAGTCCAGTAAAAATTGATGATGATAGTTTGCAGTTTTTAGATAATATTGAAGAAAACGCATCAGAAATAAATTTTGATAATATCGTTCCTGATTTTAATTTAACTACCGATGAAACAAGTACAAATTTTGATACGGATAATCAAAGTGAAGATACTGTATTAAATAGTCTGGCAAATGAGCTTGGTTCAGATAATGAAAAAATAGAAGATTTTGATAATATCAATCAAACACAAGCGGTTGATGATATTATTCAAATATCAGAAGTTGATAATAATTTTAGTCAAATTGATAATGATTATGTTAAAGGCGAAGATACCAAAGATAATAACGAAGAAGAACAACAAATAACTGAAACTGAAGATATAGAAAAAGCGTTATTGTTTGATGATGACGACATAGATATGTTTGAAGAAGTATCTGACGATAATGAAAATGATTTTGATGATAAATGGCTTAATTTTGACGAAGAATCGTCTAATATATCAAACAGTGATGAAAAATGGGCTGATGAAGACATATCTCTAAAAGCTGACTGGGATACTGATGCGGATTCTTGGGGTTTTGAAAGCGTAGACATGGTTTCTGAAAACAATAATGAGGCTGAATACACAGAAAACAATGATGGCATGGTATCAGAAGACTATGAATGGGAATATGTTGAAGATGACAACGGTGATATGTCAGAAGATTACGAGTGGGAATATGTCGAAGATGATGGAACATACTCTGAAGATGGCGAATGGGAATATGTTGAAGCAATAGACGATAACGCAAAGATTTACAGCTCGGATTCATATAATCAACAAGCGGCTCCTGTAGCAAATATGTTTAGTAACCAAAAAGGAAACATACAAATTGTTAATGCACCTCAGATATATGATGAGGCAAAAGAGGGCGAAATTGATGACCCATATAAAAATAGTATTCTAAAAGATTAAAATAATAATTTACAATAACTAATTGCTAAACTAAATTATAATAAGATTACATAACCTTAATAGGAGTTAACAGGTATGGATGCAAATAAAACTTTTTCATCGGGTGAAAATACAACGGGTGATACTTGGTATGTAGATAACTACATTCTCTTAAAAGAATATTATGATATGACGATTTCACGCATAGCTGCCCGTTGCGTAAGAAAAGGTAATATTGCAATGGAAGAATACGAGCATTATCCGTATATCTTAGATGTTTTAGATGAAATAAGTGAAACCGGTGAATATATAGTTATGCACCCTAATTTACATGAGTATGTTGAGAGAAAAGTATCCGGTGGCATGAATGCATTAAAGAAAAACCTAAGAGAATTTAAGACAGAGTTACAAAATAATGCATCGCCTGAAATGATAAAGCAAGACCCTAATGAAATGAAAAAAATGAAAGAGGCATTAGGCGATATAGCTGAAAGTGATGATCCGACAAGTGGTGCCGGAATGTCGATGGATGATGTTATTAACAAACTTATGAAGCAAAATAATATAACGCCAAACTTTAATGAGAATGGCGAAGCCTTGCAGCCTCAGCCACAACCTCAGGCACCGCAACCGCAAATGCAACCACAACCTCAGGCAAGACCTCAGGCTCCACAACCGCAACCTCAGGCTCAACCTCAAGCTCCGATAACCACTCCTCAATCCTAAGGATAGATAATGAAAATAAAACTTAATTTTATAACAATAATATGTGCTTTTATCTTTCTTAATTCTTGTGCTGTGATAAAAGATTATATGAATGCGCAAAATGATGGAGTTGATGTAAAAAATAGTCAATCCGGTCAGTCTTTATCAATTGATAAATCAAACGATACGGATGCTTCAAAATATAGTGCGGTTGTAAAAAAGAAAACCTATCCTTCAATCCAAACACCAAAAGGCGCTAATATGCTGGATTTAGAAACCCCTCTTCGTTGCTTTGTAAATTGGGGTACGCAAGAGATGATATCTAGCATACCATACAACCTTACAGCCTTTAACTTGATGAGAAATGGTGTAAACGATCACTTACCCAGATTCGAGGTAAACGGTTTTTCTTTTGATACAATGCCTGCCGAAAAAGCTTTGTTAAAACTTACCAAAGAAGCGGATATAAAATTGGTTGCCAAAGATGCACCATATGCCAGTATTTCGGCAGAAAATTTACGTGGTGATTTTACCGAAGTTGTTAATATGATCGCTGACGCTGCTGAAATTTATTATACCTATAACGCAACAAACAAAACTTTGCGTATATTCCGTAAGGCTAACTTTAGCTTGTTTGTTCCCAAATCAAGAACTATAATGCTTGCTGTATTAGATGTATTAAGAGGTTCCGGAATTACTGATTTTACAGCTGACTTTGATGAATACAGCATAACATTTGATGCAGATTATGAGTTAAAGAATAAAATACTTAACCTAATAAATTATTTTGAAGAAAACCCGCTATTATTAGCTTATGATGTCAGAGTTCTTAACTTATATCCATATAGAGATGGTATTGATTGGCAACAAATTATCAAAGCATTTGAGTTTGGTTCTATAAAAAGTACAAAAACAGGTGTTTTAGGTCGTATTTTAACAACATCCAATGAAATAAACATTGATAGTTTAACCCAGTTTTTATCGTCGCAAGCAAGAGTTGAAAATGTTGGTGAAGGAAAGTTTGCAATTCCTAATATGTGGTTTTCCCGTTTCGACATAGGAAAGTGTATGGCAGACAATTCAATTTTGCGTAATATGTCCATATTATCTAAAGGTGTATACGAAAAAAGCGGTAAAATACAGTCTAATATAACCATTGAAGCTAATGGAGGCGAAGTATCTAATTTTTCGGTAAGAAGCAGAATAGGTGAAAACTTCCTTATTATCGGTTTGCCAAATACCGTGTTTAGTGAAAATTCTCCGCTTTCCGAAACTATTATAATGATTGTTCCAAGACTTATTAGAACATTAAGAACAACAAACAAACTTGAAAATAATTTATAAGGGTAGTTTTTATGAATATTGATCAAAATGGAAATCGTCCAAAGCTAAAGAAGATAAAACGTCCGATAAACAGGACATCGCCGATTGATAATTCTCAGCCCCAAGCTTCGGGAAATGTGCCGCCACGAGCTATGCCTCAGCAAGTGCAACAACAATCCTCGCCTCAATCAGACGGTGGTTCATTTCAGATGAAAACACCAAGCTCGAATGATTTAAACAATTATCTTGATCGTCCGACAAATCTTCCTGATACAAGAGTTCAAAATGCCAACCAAATACCTAATTTTATAGAGGAAGAAGAATATTATGATAATCAACCTTATTCAGATGTTCCTGAATGGTTAAATACAAAAGTTTTTATTGCTGCAATAATAGCTTGTTTGGTAATAGGAATGTTAGCCGGAAAATTATTTTTTACACAATCTACTGTTGTCAGAAATGGTCTTCAAGGTGTTGTTGTAAATGCTGAAGTTCCCAGAGGTAGAGCTCGTTGCGGAATTGCCGAACGTTCACAAGGATGTGTGCTGTATATTATGAATCCTCAAAGACAAGAATTAGCTGCAAAAGATTTTTATGATTTGGCTTCTCAAGTAACAGGAAGACAAAGATTTATGATAGAAACCGGCAATATGAGATACGCTAATTCAAAGATAAAGCCCGGCGATATTGTACAACTTAACATTCCGCCACTATAAAATTTAGGCATAAAAAAAGACCTGATAAAAATCAGGTCTTTTTTTATAGTAATTATAATTTTATAAACACCACACGATGCAATTTTTTCAAATCATCATTGTTTAAGGCAATTTTTTCATCAGGTAACCAACGAACACCATAAAGTTGGCCATCATCATTTTCACGAACTGAAATAATTTTTGCCTCCGTTTTATTTACATAGTAAATAGCAATATCACCTGTGCCGACCGGTTCATAAGGATCAACAAATAATATCGAGCGAGTAGATAATACATTGCCCAAACGTTTTGTACAAAGGTTCACAGCATAGGCATCTTTTTTGTTTTGTAAGAAGGAAGGGCAATCTGTTCTTTTTACTTCCTCATCAGGATTTATAATGATATTACCATTGTTTCCTGCTACTCCATATACAGAAATGGTGCTTTTATTTGTAATATTATTTTCAAAAGAAGCTATCGCACCTCTAGGAGTAGATAATAATTTGTATTTAGCATCATTTCTTTGAATAATTTCTTCCAAAGAGCCTTTTTCATCTAAGTCTTTGATTTGAGCTCTAAGATCATCAAGAGGCATTTTCAAGGCCTTAGCGATATTTTTCATTTCTTTTTCAGAAACTTCACGTTGTCCCATTTCAATACGATGATATACCGAAAGTGTCATATCAGAGTTTTCGGCAACCTCAACGAGAGTTAGATTTTTTTCGTTTCTGATTTGTCTTAAGCCAGCACCAAGAGTTTTTAAGCCGTTTCTTTCATTAAGTTTGTTACGTCTTTCTTGTTCTCTGCGCCAAGCCAAAACAACTTCTTGTTGGGAAGATTGTTCATTAACAAACAAATTTTGTATAGGGCAATCCAAAAATTCGGCAAATTTGACTAATTGTTCTTGATCTACACGTCTATATCCTTTTTCAATTTTAGAGATTGCAGACAAAGAAACATTCAGATGATCGGCTAACTCTTGCATAGAGCGGCCTCTAAGGCGGCGATACATTCTTATTTGGTTGGGAAAAATAATTTCTTCCATAGTGGATTACCTCTTTGTAAAAATTAGAATAACTAACACAATATTAGCCTCGCCATTTGAATAATCAAGATTTTTAGTACAAAAAACGACAATTTGTGTACAAAATTTATTAAAAAAATAAAAATGATAAAAAATCAAAAAACTGTAACACTTTATAAGTAATTATTGTGTTATGATAAGATAGATACACTTGTAAGGAGCTGAAAAATAAGATGATAAAGGGCCAGTTATCGATTCTTTTATTGGTAATTTTATTTTTCTTGATAAGTGCGTCAAACATATTGGCTATAATGACATATAGAATAACTTATTATGTAGCAATAGTCTTGTTCGTGGTGGTTTTGATAGTAGCGTATGTGGTTTTAAGAAGGCATACTAACAAAGGGATAAAAAATGAAGAAGACGATAAATAAAATAGTCGGATTGTTTTCTTTAGGACTGCTTTTGTTTGCGGCCCAAACTTCGTATGCAAATTCAGAAACCCAAGAATTCTTTCAAGATGCATGGCAATTTATGGAAAAACACGCTGAAGATGGCGGTGCGGAATTTAGGAAGTCATACGGAAAGGATGCTGGCGAACTAGAAGATTATGTGCATTGCGGCGAAACAAGATGTAACCTTAGATATCGAAGATGTATGGTAAAAGAAAGAAAGTTATTACCGAATAAATATGTCTGCGTATCAAAAGATGAAGTTAATTCATATAAAAAATCAGGATACAAGGAATCTGAAGGTCAAAATAAGATAATATCCGCTATGAAGGACCTGAAGAAAGAGTGTTATAATGCTAAAAATACAACAGGAAATGTAACAAGATATTGTGCACGAAAAATCGGAGACAGAGTCGAGATTATGGCGGCACAAAAAAAGAAAAGAGCGTGTGAAGTTGTAGAAGTATCTTGGTATAACAATAGTAAATGTTTTTTCTGCTTTTTGTTGGGTGAGATTTATGCCGTTGCCGACACAATAACCATAACTGCGCAACAAGCCTTTGCCAGATCATTTGCAATAGTAATAGTCGTAGGTCTTGCTGTTTGGCTTGCATTTAAGACTCTTGCTTTTGTCAGTAGTCCAACCAAGCAGGATATTGCTAAGTATATAACCGAACTGCTTATCCAATCATTCAAATTCTTGATAGCGTTTTTTGCGCTTCTATATTACAGGCAAATTTTTACAATGCTTATTCTTCCTCTTATAAACTCAGGAATGGATTTTGGAACAAAATTGGTAGGAGTACAGAATCTTGAAAGCAGAGTGGGTAAAGAAGTATTTTCTGCATTAGTCACAGCCGGAACAACAGGTGATGGCTCAGCTCTTCTTGGTATGCAAGGTATTCAGACAGATTATCTTAATAATGCCAATAACAAATTCTTTAACGTATATACTTACGCCAAAATGGAAAATTTTGCCTATAACGTCAATTTACAATATTCTCTGCTTCAAACAATAGGTGGAAGTCTTGTTTGTACCGGATTTAAGATAATAACAGGTGCTTTTGATGTTGAAAACGGTGGATTCGGACTGGGTATTGCCAGTATTGTATATGGTATATGTTTTGGTATTTTCGGATTCTTATTAAGTATAGCATTCGTCTTTTATTTACTTGATGTAGTGGTACAGTTGGGAATTGTCGGAGCCTTACTACCATTCTTAGTAGCAGCATGGCCGTTTAAGTTAACCTCGCAATATACCAAAAAAGGTTTTGATATGTTGCTAAATTCCATATTCGTATTCATGATGATGGGAGTAGTTGTTAACTTAAGTATGTCATTGATATCAGTCGCGGTAGAATATAATACTAATACCGAGGGCGCTTCAGGAGATGTTGGAGAAACCGGATTAGCCGGACTTATAAGAGCACTAAGTGAAATTGATACAACAAAACTCTCATATATGGTAAACATCATAAGCATAGGATTTCTTTTGTTCCTAGTGGCTAACATTATGTCGATGTTACTTCTTAGCAAAACACAAGAGTTTGCCGGACAATTTGCTAATACTCCTTTGCCTCCTATGGCTTCAGATCTTGCGACAAAAACTGCATCTACAGCCTTTAGTGCAGCTAAGAAAACTGGCGGTGCCATAATCTCATCTGTCGGTGGGGGTTTTGGCGAAGGAACAAAAGAATTACGTGATAAAGTCAAAGAAAAAACCAAAGAATTTGTTGATGATAATATTAAGGATCCAATTAAACACGGTGTTCGAGTTGCAAAAGTAGCTGTGGGTCGCAAATTTACGGCAGGAATGAACAAAACCAAAGTCGGTCGAGCTATTATGGAGGCTCGTAATAGGGTCGTAAATGCAGAAAGAGAATATAAAAAAGAACAAGCAGCAAAACGAGCAGAAAACCTTGATAGTTATAAAAAGGTAATGGGTTCAGAAGGAGAAGATAACCAAACAGAGACAATTAACATTGTCGAAAATCAAGGCGGTTCAGCCTCTGAAAAATTCACTCCTACAGAAGCAGCCTCTCACGACAGAGTCAAGATGGTGGTCGGCAATATTAGGGGTGGAAATGCCACAGCACCTGTATCAATATTAGCAGCTTGTTTGCAATGTAAAGATTTAAGTGATGAAGAACGCAAAAAACTCGAAAGAACAGCTGTTAATACGATTGCAAAAATGTCGAAGGGACAACTTGATCCTAAGCGAGGATCTTTTGAGGGCAGATGCAAACAAGTTGCTGACTTTGAATACTTACTCGGTGTTGTCGGTAAAAATCCTGATAACAAACAGTTGGTAGAAAGCAAGGCAAAAATGCTTAAGGACGTCAAAAGCGGATTATTAAACGAGCTGCAAGACGAAAAAGAAGATAACAATGCAGGTAACAAAGAAAGGTAAGTTATGAAAAATATTTATAACATATCACAGCTCCTAAAAAAGATACTGGTAATAGTATTGCTGGTAATGTCTTTGGCTGCCTGCGGAGAAAACGAAGAGTTGGTTAACAAAGCATGCAGTTCAAGCGAAAGTAACCAAACAGATTGTGTTGATACCAGCGATGCCGGATGTTTGGGTTGTAGTATTTTTGCTCTGATGTTTAGAGCTGTTAGTACAAATACAATGAAGTTGCACGGACAGTTAACCAATGGAGCTATGGCTATAATGATGGTTGCATTTTCAATTTGGTTGGCTGTCAGATTGCTAAAATTTGTATCCTCAGTTACCGAAAGCTCTATATCACAAGTATGGAACGAAATTATAAAACAGGCGTTTCTGTGTCTTGTTTGCGGATTTTTAGCTTCATCGCCATCAGCTTTGGTATACGCCGTAAATACTTTTGTATATCCTATATATGCCACATTTCTAAAAATAGGTATTGCCATAATGGAAAATGCTGTTGCAAACAGCGATGGAACAGCACAAACTGTTTTATTATTCGGTGAAACCACGAACATAGGACAAGTAAATATTACTTGTACGTTTGATAAAGCAGGAATCATAACTGAACAAGGTTTTCCGCAAGCATTTTTAGATACAATAACCTGTATGATTAGAGTACTGAAATCATATTTGGGTGTAGGTGGACAAATTTCAGTTGATTTGATGAAACAAGATGCCAGTTTTATGGGCAGATTAGCCGGATTTACATTATTGATATTCTTCTGGATTGTTCGTATTGGTTTTGTATTCTTTCTGGTTGATACCATCTTCCAAATGGGTATCATAATGTTAGTGCTTCCGATATTCATTTTGTCTTATGCATTCCAAGCAACAAGATCTTGGACAACAACAATATTTAAGAATTTGTTGACATCCGCTGCATTCCTGATGTGTTTCTCGATAATAGTAACATTGGTCTTAAGGGCGATGATAGAGCTTATTAATGGAAATAAGGCTATATTCTCGCCGTCAAATCCAGAGTTCCAAATGGCTACCTTAGGTATAGGTTTCCTATGTTTGTTGTTAATTGGCTTCTTAATTTATGGTTCGATGGGTGTTGCGTCTCAAATTACCGGTGCGATTATTGGTAATAAGCCGGATGATAACTTCCAGAAGAAGCTTTTGGAGGCAGCCAAAATGGTACAAGGATGGGTCGTAAAAGGGCTGTCTGCGGTTATCAGTCAAGCTTCATCTATGATGCCGGCAGAGGTTGTCGATAAGATTCAAAAGATTGAAAGATTCCGCAAACAAGTAAGAAAACTTGCGGGCAGGGATAAATAGTAAAAACAAGGGAAATAGTGGAGATAAAAAATGACTATGCGCCTGTTTAACATAACTGATTTTATAAAAGCGAGTATGATACTCATATTGTCGCTTATGTTAAACATGTCATTGATAACAGATTCAAATGCAAGTAATCCTAGACCCGTTACGACTATGGGAGCATACGCCCCAACTTATCAAGAGGCAGCTAGCAAAAGTAACAATGTATATTTGGAAGCTACCGAAATAGACAGCACCGATGAATGTTCGGTAACTGTCTTTAGAGCACAGCACAGTGTAGGATGTTGGCCGTGTCTTGTGTTTGAAAGGCTTACTTCAGCTTTCTTAAATGCTGCAAAACATGGCCTTCCGATAACACAAAAAGTAGGTGTCGGATTGCTGATTTTAGGAACAATTTTATGGTTATTGAAATGGGGCTTGGATAACGTTTCTTCATTCTCTGAAATACAGCTTCCAAATATAATGAATACACTTTTTGTAATGTGTTTCAAAGTATTATTAGCTTATTGGTTTATTACACTAAGCTCGACTGCAATCGGCGAATATTTTGTAAGACCGATAATGTCTGTAGGTGCGGTAATCGGTCAAAATATGTGGGCTCCCGAAATAGATGAACAGACCGAAACATGGGAAGATAGCGACGCAAGTTTGCAAAAAATTGAATATACCGGTCCTACCAATATTGTGCCGAAATCTATAATGAAGTCACTTTTGGGAGCAATGAATACAATTACAAATACCACTGCTGAAAATATGGTATTGGGCAAAATGATAATGTGTTATTCTGCTTTGGAAGATGGTGGTGCATGGAAAGTAAAATATCATTTTGTATTTCCACCGGCAGTTATACCTAATAT
Organism: Alphaproteobacteria bacterium; assembly: GCA_045639065.1. Lineage (GTDB taxonomy): Bacteria > Pseudomonadota > Alphaproteobacteria > RF32 > CAG-239 > CAZU01. The sequence goes on from JAZUCK010000019.1 coordinate 38,741, forward strand.
CTTTACATGGTTACAAGGTTTAGCCATTTTTATCATGGGTTTTGCACTTACAGCCGCAATAGCGTACTATTTCTTGGATATCTCATTCAAATTGGGATTTTGTGTATTGGCAATGCCTATTACTGCAGGTTTGTGGCCGTTTAAGATGACAGAAAGTAAATTGATGACTGTTGTAAGCATAATGATGAAAGCATCAGCTTCATTCGCTTTTATGGCTCTGATGACTTATTTTGGTATGGCATTAGTATCCGAGGCCTTAAATAATCTCGAAGAATTGTACACGGAAATAGAAAAGGTATCAAAAGGTGCAAGCGACGAAGAACTTGATTTGTTAAACGATAATATTAAATCGGTCATAGGCTTATTTTCAGCGCCATTCATTCTAATGATGTTTACGATGTTCTACTTTTTCAAGCTTGTTAGCGAAACCGTAGGTAAAGTCACAGATTCATTTTTCCCTGATAAAACTTTTGGCGGAGAAAATCCGATGCACACTGCAGCAACCGGAGCAACAAGTTATGCCTATAATCTTGCAAAAAAAGCATCGGGTGTCAATTTGGCTAAGGATATAATAAAGAACCAGGCTGGACAAGGTGTTAAAAATTTAGCTAAAGGTGTAGGTAATAAAATGGGAAAAGGTGTCTCTAATATTGCCAAGGGTGTGGTAAATGGGTTTAGAGGCAAAAAATAAAAAAGAGGTGGCGGAGGTAGTGCATGATAAAGTTTTTGGATATTAAAAAATTTATAAAATTAAGCATAATTGCATTACTTGCGCTTGTGTTAAATGTTGGATTTGTAGAAGATTCATCAGCAGGTCCGGATGGACTGGGAGGTTCCGGTTGGTCAAGTATGGGACAAAACAGTGGCTATTCTTCATCAAGTACTAAATCTTGCTATCCCGGAGATAAAGTCAGACAAGTTAAATCTTGTACATTATGTCCTCTGTTTGTTTTGGTTTTTAATACGGTTAGCAAAGTAGGCGCTTTATCAGCCAATAGCTTTACAGACGGAATAATCAAAGTCGTTATAATCGGTTTTGCAATTTGGTTAGCTATAGAGACAATGAAGTTTGTCGGCTCGTGGAAAACCAAAGATTTAAAAGACTACGTCCAAGCCATTATTACAAAAGGATTTATTGTTTTAGTTGTTTTAATGATACTAAAAGCCGGCGTGGGAAGCTTTTATAATGTATTTGTTCAACCTGTATACAATACTGCACAAACTATGTCGCAGATAATGTTTAACAGCGGTACAGACAAAAAAGAAGCGAGCAACGATGCAAGTATCAGCGGATTAAAAGAAATTACAAACGGTTTGCCTTCATCAATGGGTGCAAGTATTGTCAAAACAATGACTATGATGGAAAATAGAGTTCGCCAATTAAATGCCCTCGGAGTCGCAATGCTTTGTCAAAGTTGGGAAGATAGATGGTTTATTTTTCCTAAGGCCAAATACTTTATTTTTGGCGGTGCCGTATGGATATTAACCATAGCGATAATTATAATGGTTCCATTCATTATGATAGATTCGGTATTCCAACTTGGTGTTGCTACGGCGCTTATGCCTTTTGCCGTCGGCGCCTATGCATTTGACTATACTAAGAAAATGCTATGTAAAAAGGTGTGGGATACATTCTTAAATTCAGCATTTTCATTTCTGTTTACCTCGGTAATCATAATAATTTTGCTCGGTGCAATATTGACGGCAACAAAATCGGGTATCGGCGGTATCGCTAATTATGATGAGATGTTTAAAATAGGCAGTTCTGCCGGATATAATACTTTTGCTCAGTTTAAGGATTCGGTAAGCTGGGGTTCCGGTGCGTTTTTGAATTTGGTCTTTATTTTCCTCTTGGCATGGACCGTTGCGGATATGGGTATATCATTTGCTAAGAAATTCGCAACTTCAATGAGTGAAACAAAAATCGGTTCAGAACTTGGTTCTGCTGCAGGTTCTTTGGCTCAAACAGCTGCAAGGAAAACAATGAACCCTATCGGAAATGCTATGAAAACAGGTGCTAAGGCAACGGCAAGTAGGATTGGACGAGGCGTAAAACATTTGGGCGGACGACTTGCAACAAAACGTGCTCAACGAAAATTTGATCGTCAGGCTCAAAAAATGAATGTGGCAAATGCAGAAGGGCCTGTATCAATTAAGGTTTCTAAAAACAAAACTCTTACCAAAGATGAAAATGGCAATATTATCAAGACTATGAACAAAGAAAAAGTGCATAAAAACGGCACAAAAACAATTAAGGAAAATAAAGAAATAAGAACACCGAATGTCGTTATAAGAATACAAACAACAACAACAAAAAAAATGGTAAACGGAAAATGGGAAACCGTTGATACAAAAACAGTAGAAAGAATGAAGGTTTTAAGTGAAAAAGCCGAAGGATTGATGAACGCAAACGGTACTTGCAATTACAAAGCTATGGAAAAGCTTCTTGAAGGTACATCGGGCGAAACAAAAAATATTATAAGAGCCAATGCTATAAGACAAATAACGGAAGCTCGTTTTTCAAAAGTTGCTTTTAATCCTTCAAGTGAAAAACTTTCTAAACCGGCTGAAACAACCATAGATGCTAAAGGCAATATTGTCACAAAATATACTACGGTTTCAGGAGAAGTTATATTCACAAGTACAAAAATGCGACCGGACGGCATTATCGAGTCAACATTATCTCGTGTCAAAAAGAATGGTAAAGTATTGACTTTGCAATCTGACGGCATCAGACAAAAAATGTCTGTAAGCTTATTGGATGATAAGTTGAAAAAAGAAAGACATAATAGCCTGTCTGATATCAAAAACATAAGAGATATTAAAGATTATGCTAAAGGAAAATTGGCAAAAGATGAGTATGATCTCTCAGGTATTAACAATATAAGTGATATTAGCGACAATTGTAAGAAAGAAAAATATACAGGTGCTGATGGCGAAGAACATTATAGAGTTATCGAAAGAGTTGGTTATGCATATACTGACTATTATAAAGAGCAATTAGCATCAGGAGATATTAATGAAAGCCAAGTTCCTAATGGAATGTTCTTCCACGAACGATCAGATGGGGCAGTTGTAGACGAATATGGTGAGGTTGTCAGAGAGGCTTCTGGAAAATCTGCAGGAGGTGCTTTTGCCAGATATATGAGAGATTCTCAAAGTAGTAAGTTGTTTGGCGAACAAGATGAAAAATCAAATCAAAGCAGAAACAAGTATATGGCGGCAACAGAATCTGATATGAAGTACTTTTTCGGCAATTCAAAATCTAGAAGAGTAAAAGACGGTTTATTCGGAGATATCATGGGAAGATAACATAATCCCCCTGTTTTATTCAAAAGAGGGGGATTAGATTATTTAAAACTCACCTTTTGATAAGAAAGACATAACCGCATCAGAAACATTTTTATTCTTAAAGACATTCACTCGAAAATTTGATAATTTAATTACATCTTTAGCGCCGGTAAAGAACTTAATTTCTTCTTCCGATTTGTTTTTGCTTACTGAAAAAGTCAATAATTCCAACAATTTGTACCAGATAGACTTACCTGTTAATATAACTCCTGATTCCATACTGGTCAAAGGAACCAATTTTTCAATATTTTCAGGAATCAAATCATTTCCCATCGGCCCGATTACAAACTTCATAAATTTGCTTGAGCTCAATTTTTTAATAATTTTACTTCCGGCTACAAACGGGTTTACAAAAACACAACGCTCAAATTTTAATTTAGATTGCCAATTAGCTTTTTCCTTAAAGAGTTCTTGCACAATGGTGTTACCGGCACCGAGCGTAACAAAAGAAACAGTATCCACATCTTCCAAATGATCTAAAAAGAAGTGAAATTGCTTTGTGTGTGCTTCCAAATCTTTTTGTGTCGACGGATAGTTTATTGCCGCAGCCATACATCCGTCCTTTAATGCGCGTCGCCACATTGGTTTAAATATATTTTTCGACTGACCGATAGAGTGAATCATAATAATCATATGTCCATTCGGGCGTGCTATTTCATATGCTTCAATATATTTTACAAAAGCTTGACGGCATTCTTCAAAACTTCCTTCATGGCGTCTGATATCCCAGTTGTCCAATAAACGGCATTTCTTTGTAACATAATTACGCTGAATGCGCCATTTCTGATAAAAGAATACATCTTCCCAAAAATGACTTCCGCCAAAAGTATAAAAATCATCTTTCATAATACCAATTCCTCAAAGCATATATTTCATACAGACTCGATATTGCGAGTCGCAAATATTTATTATAATATAAGGAATGTTCGTTAATTAAAAGCAAACAAAACAGCGATTCTTGAAAAAAGTTCAAAAATAAAAATTGCGTATTTTCAATGAGATGTAAAAAAGTAAAAAAAAATCAAAAAAAATTTTAAAAATAGTGTTGACAATTAGGAAAGGTTGTCTTATACAAGGCTACACCAACGCGGATAACGCGAAGGTAGATTGGTGCGGCAAGCGCTGATGTTATAGAAAAATAGTGAATAAGAAGATATAAGAGGATACGCAGACAGTATTGTTTTGATGTTGAAAAAAT
>JAZUCK010000020.1:0-1779 GCA_045639065.1 Alphaproteobacteria bacterium
TGAGATGTTACCGAGTGTTGCAATATATGTTGTCATCGTTGTGTGGAAACGTCTCATCTTTTCAACGTCTTTCTTAAACTCCATCTGATACTTGCGCTTTGCTTCGCCTTCCCATTGTCCGTTTAAGCTTTCCTCTGTGTCGATAAGCTCTGCTAAGATGTGATTGAATCTTCCGTTTAAGTTTTCAATCTCGCCTCTTACTGAATTTAGTTGTGCCGGTGTTACTGTAAATTTTGCCATTTTTAATTTCTCCTTTTTTTAATTAATTTTATTTTTGTTTTTTTGTTTTTGTTTTTTGTTTTATGAGGTCAACCTCAATTACAAGTTCATTCTAACATAAAATTTCTAACTTTTGTGAAAATACCGACAAACGACACATTTTTTATGATGAAAAGCATTTTATGTAAAAAAGTTTTTGATTAAAAACTTCAACCCCCTGCACCCCCACTCATGGGGGCAGAAGAAACTTTTTTGTAATTTAGGAAATTGCAAAATACGCAATTTCCTAAAAGATAAAAAATGCGCCAACCGAAGCTGACGCATAAAAAACGCATTAGCTCCAATTGTCGCCAAACAAAATTTCACAATACCTATCAAGTACATGCAAAAACAGAGCATCTGCATTTTTATCAAAAAAATAATAAAAATACACATACCTAATAGGTAACAATATAAAATTTTGTTTGGCAATTATCATTATATCATAAAAGCTGTTTACTGTCAATAGTTTACAATTAAAAATTTATGAATATAATATTTTCGTTTTTATTCCATTTATCATTTATCATTTTTCAAATTTAAAATCAATAACCTATTCGTTTTTTATGCAAATATTTCATAATTATTTGCATAATACAAATAAAATAACAGCACTTTAAACTAAATAAGTATCTTGTATCAAAAGTTGTAAATATTATTTGAATAAAATTAATTTCTTTAAAAATGTATTGACAAATTCGCTAACTGAGTGTATAATAATATTAGCAACTGAATAATAGTTGCAAGATTGAAAGGAAACTATACTAGTATGGGAAAAAAAGAAAAACTGATACAAAGATTAAAAAAAGTTCCCAGGGATTTTACATTTGACGAAATGCAAACGCTTTTAGAAATACTTGGTTTTACAAAAAGTAATAAAGGAAAAACAAGCGGTTCAAGAGTAAAATTTGAAAAAGATGATATATTTATCATCATGCATAAACCACATCCGAGAAAAGAACTTTTAGAATATCAGATTAAACAGGTTATAGAAGTATTAAGCGAGGAGGAACTTATATGAATAACATTATAGAATACAAGGGATATTCGGGTACCGTTGAGTATTCGGATAAGGATAAAATACTGTTTGGAAAAGTGCTTGGAATAAAAGGACTTGTATCATATGAAGGTGAAAGCGTAGCCCAGTTAAGAGCTGATTTTGAAGAAGCGGTTGATGATTATCTCCAAATGTGCAAAGAAAAAAACATTGATCCCGACAAGACATATAAAGGAAGCTTTAATGTAAGATTTACACCGGAACTGCATAAAAAAGCGTGCATAATGGCTCAGGCAGAGCACATTTCTCTAAATCAATTCGTAGAAAATTCCGTAAAATCAAGAATAGAGGCAAATGAACATTTTTAAAAATTTTACCGAAACAAAAAAGTCATCAGCCGAAACTGATGACTTTTTTTCATTGAAATTAATACTTATTTCTCTCAGTATAATGAGTATGGAGAAGCTCGTGGCTCTTGTGTGATCCCGGCTCGCCAAAGAACTCTTTGTAGAGCATATCTATAT
>JAZUCK010000021.1:0-21642 GCA_045639065.1 Alphaproteobacteria bacterium
TTTTATAATAAACACCTAAAAAGTCATCCCTCCAAATCGTCAGATTTGGTCAAGGGATCTTCAACTTTTTATTTAATTAGTAGCTGATGCAAAGATAAGATTCCTTGACGCACGGACACATGGTGCACTTCGAGGAATGACAATTTTATTTTTTGTCTAAAAATATATTTACTTAATCTTAAAAATATGGTAGTATAAGTTATATATTAACGAAACTAAGGGTTTTAAGATATGTGTGAAGTAATGCGTAATATCAACAAAGTAAGAAGTGTGAAATTGGCGGAAATCTACACACACACACACACACATTTAAACTCTGCTAAGCACAATATAAACGAGATTAACATGCACCCAAAGGGATAATCCCCCTTTGGGTGTTTTGCTTTTGTAAACAGGGAGAAGATAGATGAATTTTAAGGAAAAAGTTGACAAGTTAAAGTTATTATACAAAAAAATGGAATCCGTTAAGCCTAGTGATGAGGATGGTAGATTATTCGTGGAGCTTTCACAAAATATTATAGATGGTGAAAATATTGGTTTAGCAAATCATACTAAACAAATAGAATATGGTTTAAGAATTTTGGTAAATAAAAGGCCTGAGTTTGCATTAGATGCTCTTAAACTTGTGAAACATGTTCAATCTTCTGAAGTGAGAAAATGTATGATTGATTATGTGGGACGAGATATATTTGAAGCGAAACCTATATTAGCTCCAGGTATTTGCAGTGTGTTTGGAGTAAAGGGTAAAAAAAGTTTAGAAATTATTGAAGATAATCTTTGTATAGTTGATAATGAGAAGAATGAGATCGATTTCAATATTGATGGTAGAGGAGTTTTTGGGAAAATAAATAATTTGTGTAATATATTAGAAAAGGTTTCCAAAGAAAGAGATCAAAATATTTCAACGAGTTTTAATGGAACACCGTTTATGGTAACTTCCGGAATGAGCTCGAAGGATATATATGAGTCGTGGAAAATGATCGTCGAAGATGGGGTTAGAAAACATATGGAGTCTCCTGAGTATAAGGCTCATATGGAAGAAATGGCGAAAAAGGAAGCAGAAAAGAAGGCACAAAGAATGGCTGATGATCTTATGATTAAAGGAAAAAAATTAGATGTGCAAGGACATAAACGCTGTTTTGCTGAATTTTTTGATCCTAATGGTGTTGGAGAGCGTTGGGGTTTGATTATGCAGGAAGAAATGAAAAAGCAAGGGTTGACTCATTTGACACCTGATCTTGTAAAAAGTACATTTTCCAGAGCAGACAGCACTCCCGGATTAAATGGTGGGGCATATGGTGGAGTATTATGGGGATTAACACATTTATGGAAATATGGTGAGGAGCTTGCTCTTATTGAAGGGGTAGATATAGATCGTGTTAAGATAGGTCGTGTTCTTAAAAGTGATAAGGCAGTCGAATTTTGCGAAAAATATAAACCGGGAAAATATTGTTCACCTAATAATATAAGTTATAAAGAAAAAGAAGCTGCCGGCATTATTGCAGAATTGTTGGGAGACGAGAAGTTGATTGATGCGATGTTTTTAGTGTTGGGAAGTGAAGGTGAAAAAGGAAAGTTTGATGGGGAGTATCTGAAAGAATTGGTACCTGTTATTGATTTGCCTGATAACAGATTATCAACATTGTATGCTGTTTGCAAAGGTGCAAAAAACAAGATTAGAGGTGTTAAAGAAAGAAGTAATAGCAAATTAGTAAATTATATTAAAAGTAGAAAAATGCTTAGAAAAGGTCAATAACCCCCCAAATCCCCGATTTGAAGAAAAGTCGGGGATTTTTACATAAAAAAACAGAGCTTAGGATTATGCCCAACCTAAGCTCTGCACAGTAAACACTGTTTTCTCATGAATTTAATTCAATACATTGCCATGTTTCCCAACATGCAACAATGCATTTTATCGCTATTGCATTTAGCCTCTTCTACAGTAGTGTAGCGTTCCTAAAACAAAGGCAAAAAGGTGGAATAACAATAAAACTATTGCCACCAAAAAGCTCCAAAGGAAGCATTGCCATAGAGGGATACTATGCATAAATATCACGACGGTGCTACTTATAATAGTTATGCCAAATCCGCAAGTTAATACTAGAATCGAGGCATACTTTTCAATATAGCTTGAAAAACCGACGATGAAAAATTCAACAACAGCAAGAAATAAGCCTGCTGCGGTACAAATTCCTAAACTTTTGATTAGGGTTGAGGGCTCACTGGCAAAATAAAAAATTGCAAAAGCCGCCAAAATACTGGCAATAACACTTACTACCAGATTAAAAATTGTTCTTCTGTTGTCCATATGGTGTTAATTATAGGATTAATAATCAATTTTGTAATGGGTTGTATAGCGCATATTTATAAAATTGTAAAGTTCTTTTAATTAAAAAAATTTGTTTTTTTTTATATTAAGTGTTTTTTGAGGATATTTGTCTTAAATTCACGCAATTTTTCTTTGAAATCGGCATCTTTGTTTATATTCTCAAAATTTGGCATATCGGATGCTTTGATATTTTTAAAAATTTTCATCATCTTTTTGAAAAACTCTTCTTTTTCTTGTTGCTTATCTTTGGGATATGCGAGAGCTCTACCAAAGTAGTCGGAGCGGAAAAAGCATATTAAATCATCGATATTAAACTTTTTAAGAGCAAAAAGAGTTTGGTATAAATCTTCTGGGCTAAGCTCTAAGATATGATAAAAATGACCATGATATCGGCATGATGTTTTGGCAAATTCTTTAATGTTATTGGGTACTTTTAAGCGCAAGCATATTTTATTTATAATATCAGGTCCTGTTTTTGTGTGTCCGGCATGATTCGGAAGTTGTTCTTTTGGTGTAAGTATTTTACCAACGTCGTGCATGAGAGCGGCAAACTTTACAACAGGAGAACATTTGGCAACATATTGAACAGCAAGAATTGCATGGGCACCGACATTTCCCTCGGGGTGTGTTTTAAGGTTTTCGGGAGTTGAAAACATTTCATCTAACTCGGGTAATATGTCTTTTAGAGCGCCGCATTCACGCATTGATAAGATAAACTTGTCAAAATGAGGTGTTTCGAGGGCTTTGTAGATTTCTTGCCAAATGCGCTCGGCTGATAAGTGAGCGAGCATTCCTTGAGATACCATTGATTTTGCCAAATTAAGTGTTTCGGGGGCAATAGTAAAATCGAGTTGCGCCGAAAAACGACACATACGCAAAACACGGAGAGGGTCTTCGGGAAAATGAGCTAAATTGACATGACGTAAGATTTTGTTTTTGATGTCGGCAATACCGTTGTGATAGTCAATTATTTTATCATTTTCTTTATCATAAGCCAAGGCGTTGCAGGTAAAATCGCGACGTTCCAAGTCTTGTTGCAGAGTTATGTCAGGCGTAAAAATAAACTTAAAGTCGCTGTGTTTGTCGCCGGTTTTTATTTCTTGGCGGGCAAGAGCATATTCTTGTCCGTCTTTTAGAAATACCGGAAAATTTTTGCCGACTTGTTTGAAACCTAAACGAAGCATTTCATCAGGAGTTGCGCCGGTGATGACATGGTCAAAATCGTTTGCCGTTTTGCCAAGCAATTTGTCTCTGACGCATCCGCCGACTTCGTATATTTTCATATTTTTTCCTTGTGAACATTAGATGTCTCATTTATTTTATAATACAAATAAAATCGGTATTTACAAGCAATATTCAAGTGTGTTAAGCTTGTTTTAGAATGATTTTGAGAATATAGGGTGTTTTTGATGATTGACTTGCATATGCATTCGCTTTTTTCTGATGGTATGTATTCACCGGAAGATTTGATGAGTAAAATTGCCGAAAAAAACTTAAAAGCGGTCGCATTGACCGATCATGATTCGGTGTTGGGTTGTGAAAGATTTGCTTTGGCAGGGCAAAAACACAAAGTTATGACAATACATGCAAGTGAAATGTCGGTTAATTATCCTAAGGTTTCGATGGAAATTGTAGCTTTGGATATACCTGAGAAAAATTTGCCTTCATTTATCGAATTTCAAAAAAATATGAAAGATGAAAGAATCAGAGTCACTGAAGAAAGACTTAAGCTGTTGGCTGATTTGGGTATCAGACTTAATCGTGATGAAGTTTTTTTGGATAGTAACGGTGCACCAAGAAATCAGGTCGGTAAACCGCACGTGGTTCAAGCAATGCTTAAAAGCGGATTTATAAATAATTGGGATGACGGTTTTACAAAATATTTGAATAAAGGGGCTCGGGCATATGTTCCCAAAAATGAGCCTTTGTTTTCTGATGTTATTGCTTTTGTTTTAGATAATGGTGCTGTTCCTGTATTGGCTCATCCAATACACACGAAAAAAATAGGTAAAGAATTGTTCGAATTATTTAAGGAATTGAAATCGTGTGGATTGGCCGGAGTGGAAGTTTTTCACTCTGATCATAATAGTGAATCAAAAAGAGAATATCTTGATATGATAAAAGAACTTAAGCTTATTTCGTCAGGAGGTTCCGATTATCATGGAGGCGCGCATCCAGATGTTGAGATAGGTTGCGGTAAGGGTGATTTGAGGGTTCCTGATGTGATATTTGAGGTTATCAAAACAAGAGAAAAACAGTTGGAAGGATATTATAGCGATTTGGCTAAATATATCTAATTTTTATTGCGTTTGTTTTTGAAAAAATCTTTTAGAATTTGTGAACATTCGTTTTCTAAAATTCCGCCAACAACATTAGGTTTGTGGTGGCAGGTTGTTTGTTCGTAAAATTTGACACCATTAGTAACGGCACCGCCTTTTTCATCATAGGCACCAAAGTATAAATTTTTGATACGGGCAAAAGATATAGCGGCTGCGCACATGGTGCAAGGCTCTAATGTTACATACATATCCATATCCCAAAGGCGATTTTGTTTTAAGGTTTGGCACGCTTGACGAATGGCTAAAATTTCGGCGTGGGCAGTGGCGTCTTCAGAGTGTTGGCTTAAGTTGTGAGTAGAAGCTATAATTTCACCGGTGGCAGAGTTGACAATAAGACAGCCGACAGGTATCTCATCATGTTCGGTTGATAGTTTAGCAAGTTCAAGAGCTTTTTGCATATATTCTTCCGGTGTCATTTTTTTAGTACCTTTTTTGTTGTATTTTTTTTGGATTATGATAGAAGATTAAAAAAAAGGAAAGAAAAAAATGACTATGAGAATTGCAAAATATTTGGCTCGTTTGGGTGTTTGTTCAAGACGTGGGGCAGAAAAGCTGATTGCGCAAGAACGTATAACCGTTAATGGTGAAGTTTTGAAAGATGCTGCTTTTAATGTGACAGGCGATGAGAAAATATTGTTAGACGGGGAAAAATTACCTAAAAAACAAAATACTCGCTTGTGGTTGTATCATAAACCGGCGGGGCTTGTTACTACTCACAAAGACGAAAAAAACAGACCTACGGTATTTGATAATTTGCCACCCAATATGCCAAGAGTGATTTCTATCGGTCGTTTGGACTTAAATTCGGAAGGATTACTCCTTTTGACTAATGACGGAGAACTTTCACGTTATATCGAATTGCCGTCAAATGCGTGGGTAAGACGCTATAAGGTTAGGGTGTTCGGTAATGTTGATGAAAAGAAGCTGAAGGATTTGCAAAACGGAATTGTGGCTGACGGTGTTGAGTATGGACCGATTAAAGCTGTGGTTGAATCTAAGCAAGGAGCTAATACCTGGTTGGTGGTTTCATTATCTGAGGGAAAAAATCGTGAAGTCAGAAAAGTTATGAAACATATCGGTTTGGAAGTTTCGCGCCTTATTCGTTTATCTTACGGACCATTCCAATTAGGAAGTCTTAAAAAAGGTGAGGTCAAAGAAGTTCCTCATAAAACGTTGGTTGAGCAATTGGGTAATAAGTTTGAGCTATGAGAATAATCGGCGGAAAATATAGAGGGAAAAAGTTGTTTTCTCCTCAATCAGAAAATGTGAGACCGACCTCGGACAAGGCAAGAGAGGCTTTGTTTAATATTTTGCGCAATAAATTAGGGACTAATTTTGGCGAATATAAATTGTTAGATGTTTTTTCCGGAAGCGGTGCTTTCGGTTTGGAGGCTTTGTCACAGGGATTTGCAAAGGTTGCTTTAGTTGATATTGATGTAAAAGATTTGCAAAAAAATGTGAAGCTTTTTGAATATGAAAAGGCTAAAATTGAAGTAATAAAAGCTGATGTTACAAAGCCATTTCCGTTTAGTGAAAGGTTTGACGTGTTATTTATGGATGCTCCTTATAATAAAGGGCTAAGTGAAAAGGCCTTGCTTAATGTGAAAACAAATTTGAATAATGGCGCTCTTTGTTTGGTAGAATTAGAAAAAAATGAAGTGTGTGAGTTTCCTGAAAACTATCACATTTTAGATGAACGTAAATATGGTATTGCTAAGGTCGTAATCGCCGAATTTATTTTGTAAAATCTTTTAGAGGCAAGTTTTCGATAGTCAGGACTTTATCAGAATAACCAATCGGGGTTGATATGGTTAGTTCTTGGTCTTCGTTGTTTATTTTATAGGCTTTGTTTTTAAGCATTATGTTGGCAATAAACACATTTTTAGATTCCAAATAATCTCGTTGTTGCAGATCGTCTAACAAAGTCAACAAACCTTTTGATGAGGTGTTAAAAGATATACGGGGAGAAAAGTCTTCACTAAAGTTGATATTACCGCGACCTACTAAAGTAAGTGGTTCCCATTGAACTATAAGGTTGGGTACGTCGATAAATCCACCATGTAAAATCCAGTTTTCTAAAGATGTGAGTGCCAAATCATCAAAAACAAGATTGCCCATGATATTAGATTTGGCATATATCAATTTTAATGTTGATGAAAGCGGATAGTCAATAAGACCATTTATCTTTACATCGTTTGCTTCAAAGATAGTTGTGTATGAAGGTGTGGTAAAAGATTCCATAGTTGATGTTTGGCTTGATTGAATTAAAAATGCTATTTTTTCAATTTTAGCAAAGTCTTTTATATTAATATTTTCTGCATGAAATACCAATTCATCAAATTTTGAATCATTGCTTGTTATATCTAAAAACGTTTCATCCGAAGTCATATCGGAAGAAAACTCGTTAAAGGTAAATGTACCGCCGTCAGTAGAAGTAAAACGAATTTTTTGAGTGCCAATAAGGTTGGGAAAAGCTTTAACAGTCGCAAAATTTACGGCCCAATCGTTTAATGTGGTAGTACTGTATAATTTAAGATTATCAATTTTTACCAACGGATAAAACATCATTGAGTTAAACTCAATATTGTCGTAGGAAATGTCTAAACCAAATTCGTTTAAGTATGAAATTGATTGTGAAATATTTTTTTTGATGTGCTTTATGGCTATATTACGTGTAACAGTAATGTATATACCACCAAATACCAAGCAAAATGAAAAAATGCCGGCAAGTAATGGTTTGGATGAAGTTCTTACTGTTTTTTTTGTCAATCCTCGAGTTTTTGCTATCAAATCTGCAAGACATAAGAGGCTTTTTCTTAAAAACGGCTTCACTTTTTATTGTTCCTTTTTATACAACATCTTACTTACATAAGGGTATGCATTTATAGTTTCAATATTAAGTTCATTACATTTTTCTTCAATAGTATTTTGAAGTTTTTCCATAAATTCTTGTTTGTTTAATCCTGGCTCAATAGGCGGAAGAATTTCATAGATAATTTTTCCCGGATAGCGCAAAAAAGAATTTTTTGCCCAGAAGAAACCGGTATTTGAAGCTATAGGAATTACCGGCAGATTCAGGTGCTGATATAAAAGTGCAACACCAGGTTTGTAAGCCGGTTCTTGTCCCGGTTTGCGACGAGTTCCTTCGGGGAATATAATAATCGGACGCTTTTTTTCTACCATTTCTTTGGCGCAACGGAGCATAGTTTTCATGGCTGCCGAACCGGCTGAGCGGTCAACGGGAATAATTCCGTAAAAGGCCTGAGCCCAACCAAAAACAGGTATTTTGGTAAGCTCTTTTTTCATAACATAGGTTGCTTTCGGGATAAAAGTTGTGAGAGTGTATGTTTCAACAGCTGATTGATGTTTGCCGGCATATACGGCATGATCTTGATTAAGATATTCTGTTCCTCGAACCTCGATAGTTATTTTTGCTACGTGTTTAAGCAAAAAGGTTACTGTCGGAAGAACAACATAATTCCATGATTTAACGGTTATGTCTCGATTGAATAAACCCATAATCGAATTGGCAATGCAACCTAATCCGATTACACCATAGGCTAAGATATTAAATATAAGAGAACGCACATAAATCATAGAACCTCACTTTTCTTTAATTTGTTTATTATATATGCACATAAGAGCTTATTATATTCTTTGAAAATAAGCGAGAAGGTTTGCCAACTCGTCCACCATTTTTTTTCAATATACTCAGAGTAAACAGGATGTGGTAGAATTTCTGTATCTTTTAATTTTTTTCTAAACTCTATCAACGAACGATATATATGATAATTTGATGTAACCAAACGTATTGATTTTATGTTGTTATTTTTTATCCAAGCAGTTGCTTCATCAGCATTTTCTACAGTGTTGTCGGCATTGTGCCCGATTTCGACATTATGAAAATCAGTAATTTTTATGTTTTGAGTGTTTTGTATATTTTCCAGGGTTATATCTTTGGCGACTCCGGAAATAAACAAATACTTAGCTTTTTTGTCATTAAATAGTTTTGATGCTTCATATATGCGGTTTCGTCCGCCGGTCAAGACAATTATGGCATCGGTGTTTTTAGTCGCGTCTGTATTGAAATGGTTTATTTTGTATGCAAACAAACAAAAACCGCCAATCCATAATATAAATGTTATCAATATTATTGCTTTTTTCATCAGAGCATCTTTTTTAGAGTGTTTTTAACTGTATAATATGCAGTTGCCATAGAAATAGACATTGAGAATATGGGTAATATCAAAATAGATAACCAAGCGTCAACTCCAAGGGTAGCTTCACTGATAATTCCTCCTTTGATTGAATTGGCAAGGTTACCGATGAAAAATATGGCCGGTATGGCAAAAAACAATCCGAACAATCCACCGACAAGTCCTAAGATTCCCATGCGTTTGGCATATTGTTGGGCAATATAGGTGTCTTTTGCACCGATTATGTGCAAAATTTCGATAATGTTTTTATGAAGCCCCATGCTCATTTGTGTAGTGTAAAAAATTGCGCCCGAGGTTATGGCAACTACTAATGCCAATATAGTAGTAGCTATAAGTTTCAAGCCATCGGCCAAAGCAATAAGTTTGTTAAGCCATATTTTATGGTTGTCCAAAGATGCTTGAGGTGATGCTATGGATAAATCTTGTGCAAGTTGGTTAAAGTCAATGTTTGCGTTTTTTGCTATTTTGACATCAATTATACGTGGAGCCGGTAAATCTGATATTGTAATATCGTCACCAAGCCATGGACGGAGCAGATCATCTAACTGATCATTACTTAGAGGGGTTACTTTCAATATTCCGTTGACTGATTTTAGAAAATCTACAGCCTTTTCTTCATGAGCCATCAATTCGGCCTTTGCTTTTTCTTTATTGGTATTATTGGTCGGAATTATTTGTACGGTAATCGAACCTAAGATGCTTTTATTCCAGTTATTTACCATGGAGTTTATTGATAAAACGCCGGATAAGGTTATAGCAAATATGAAGATAGCAATAGATATAATTATTTGCAAAAATAATGTTGTATTTTCGCCCTTTAGAGGAAGTTCATTCTTTCTTGGGGTTGGTTTAAAATCAGTCATTTATACCTCGCAACATTGATGTATCGGACGGGTAATAGATATGAAGTCCTTTGTTTTGCAAGTGAAGCCTCGGGTATGCAAAATCATGAATTATTTTGTCAGAGTGGGTTGCGATAACAACGGTAGTTCCGAGTTTGTTAAGTTCTACAAATAATTTCATCAATTTTCCGGCGATAATATTATCAACGTTTCCGGTTGGCTCGTCGGCTAATAGCAGTTCCGGACGATTAATTACGGCCCGAGCTATAGCTATTCTTTGTTTTTCGCCACCGGATAAAGTAGATGTTTTTTTATTCATGTGTGTATCAAGTTCTACCCACGTAAGTAATTCGGTTACTCGTTGTCTTATCTCATATTCACTCATGCCTGCAACTCTTAAAGGCAAAGCAACATTGTCAAAAGCCGACAAATGTTCAATCAGGTGAAAATCTTGGAAAACGACTCCGATTTGGCGACGTAATACAGCCATTTGATCTCTGTCGGTAAAGTTTATATTATGGTCAAAAACATTTAGCTGTCCGCGAGAAGGTTTTTGTTTTAAATACATAAGGCTTAAAAGAGACGTTTTACCGGCTCCGCTTTGGCCTGTTAAAAAGTGAAACGAACCTTTGGGTAGCGATAAATTGATGTCGCTTAAAATTTCGGGACCTTTATCGTAACGAATACCGACGTTTTTCATTTCTATAATATTTTTTGTATTATTTGACACGAAAGAATCTCCTTAAATATTGTATAATAAGATATAGGTAATTATTCATTTAATAAAGTGTTTTTTTTCTTTGATTAAAATCTTTTTCCTTTTTATAGTTTGAATGGAAGGAAATTTAAAATGTTAATATATTGTCCAAAGTGTTCTGCCGGTTACGAAATTAACGAAGACCTTATCAGAGATAAGTCAAGAAAGGTTAAGTGTAGTCGTTGTAATGAGATTTTTGAAGCCGGAAGCTTAGTAGAAAAGGTTGTGGACAATCTTGATGATATTAGTGAAGAAAACGCATTTGATGCTTTAGCTGCGATGATGCGAGATGCTGATGTTCTGGATACTTCGGAAATATTTGCCGGCAATAATACAGATGTTAATATTGATAATGAAGATGATGCCGATTCTGTGATATTGTCGGTTGCTGAAGAAGAAAAAGCTTCTGAAACGGACAAGGTTTCAGAGGATAGTGCAAAAGATAATATGGTTGATGAAAAAATATCCTCAGAAGCACAAAATGATGATGAACAAAAGGAAGAAGAAAATCCTATTAACATTGAAAGTATTTATGAACGTTTGTCGGAACATACTTCTCATTTAATAGAACGTGAAAATACGCTTCCTTTTTATGAAAAAATTTGGCTTAAAATTAAAGAGATATTAGGCTTTCATTATAGAGTCAGATGGAGCTATATTATTTTAGGAATTTTAATATTTATCTCTTTGACATTATTTAATAACAGGTATGATATAGTTCGTAAGTTTCCATTTATGAACGGTGTATACAAATCATTTGGAATTAAAGCTAAGATTGCCGGTGAGGGACTGGAATTTCAAAATATAACATGGGATTATTTTGTTGAAGATGGTGTCAGAAAAATGGAGATAAAAGGTTTTATTAACAATACCACATCTGCTCCTATAATAATTCCTGTTGTGCATGTTGAAATTTTGGATAAGGCAACGTCTTTATTACAAAGTTTTAATCGTGAATTGAAAGATAATAAAATTTCTTCAACAGACAGAATCCCTTTGCAAATAACGGTAGAGAATCCGGCGCCTACCGCAAAATATATTTATCTTACGTTTATTGATAAAGAATAGTTTTTTTCTAATCAGTGATTACGGGATATTATAAAGTCGGCTAAATTGCATAAATCTTTAGCCTTGTCTCCAAAATAAGAAATTGCAACTTTGGCTTGAGAAATCAAATCTTGAGCGATTTGTTTTGCTTGTTCAAGACCGTATAAAGAAACAAAGGTAAGCTTGTCTTGTAAAGCATCTTTGCCCAAAGTTTTTCCCATAAGTGCGGTGTCGCCGATAACATCTAAGATATCATCAGAGATTTGGAAAGCTATACCGATTTTACGGGCATAGGCTGTAATAATATCATATTCTTCTTTTGAGGCATTACCCAAAATTGCACCTGCTTGGCATGCATAAGCAATCAGGCATCCGGTCTTCATTTCTTCAATATGTTTAATTACTTCTTCGCTTGATAGTGAAGGTGATTTGTCGGTTTGCAGATCAAGCATTTGTCCTGCTATCATACCATCAAATGCACCGGAGCGCTGTGATAACAATTTTATTAGTTTGATTTTGCAGTCGCTACTTATGTCGTTAGTATCTGATAAAACTTCAAAAGCATAGGTAAGCAAACCATCGCCGGCTAAAATAGCTGTAGCTTCATCAAATTGTTTGTGACAAGTCGGTTTACCTCGACGAAAATCATCATTATCCATTGCCGGTAAATCGTCATGAATAAGAGAATAGGTATGCAACATTTCTAATGAGACGGCGGGCGATAATGAAACTTTTTTATCAATTCCGAAAAGTTCAGCTGTTTTGCATAATAAAAACGGACGAAGTCTTTTTCCTCCGTTACTCAATGAATAGTACATGGCCTGACTTACTTGTTTTTCCGAACCTTTTGGGTAGGGAAAAAAAGAAGATAGTTTACTATTAAATTCTGTACTGAAGTCTTTTAATGTGGTTTCAAAATCGCTCATTTTTTAATTCTCCGGAACTTCAAATTCAGTAGTTCTAATTTCGTCGGACGGAGTAATTTCCAATTTTTCGATTTTTAATTGTGCAGATTTTAATTTTGTTTCGCAAAGCTGTTTTAGTTTTATAGCTTTCTCATAAGCGCTGACAGCATCATCTAGCTTTGTTCTACCGCTTTCCAACTCTCTTACTATTATTTCAAGTTGGTTAATTGCTTCTTCAAAACTAAGTTCGTTTAAATCGTTGTTTTCCATAAATGTTATCCTATAAGTTTATTTTTGATGATTGGATAGTAGTATATTTAAATTTCTTTATCAATACATAAGTATATGATGTAAACTTTTATTTTGTGATTATATAATAGGATATATTTTTTTAATATGTGAGCGGTGCAATAAAATGAATAGTCAACAAATTGAAATTATGGCAAAAAAGTTAAAGGCAATAGCAAATGACAAGCGACTGAAAATTTTGTATTATATTGTCAATAATGAAGAGTTGAGTGTGGGAAAAATTGAAGAGTTGGTTGATTTGAGTCAATCGGCACTTTCACAACATTTGGCCGTATTGCGAGGGGAAAATATTGTTAAGACCAGACGTAGTGCACAGACAATTTATTACAGTATTAAAGATGAAAAAATAAGGCAAATATTAGTAATGCTGAGTGAGCTTTATTTATAGGTTGTTGAAATCGATAAGATGAGTTTTCGGATTGTATGAAATTGACAATTTTCCATTTTTCATTTCTTTGGCTTTAGAACCAAAAATTTCATAACGCCACCCATGCATAAACGGAACATCAATAGTATCATCATGGCAAAAACTTTTTAGGTCTTCTTCAGATGCAATAATGCGGGCAACAGTTTTTTGTTGTTGAGCTGTAATTTTGAGTAAGAGCTTTAGAAGCTCAAGAAGAGAACCTTCCGCGCTACAAAATTCTCTGACAGAAGGCAGGGTTACGTAGTCACATTCATCCAACCCCTTAACTTTTTTAATCACCTCAATAATTTCATCTCCGATTTTGCCCATGGCTAAATCACTGCGCATTCCTCTAACTTTGCATAATTCTTCTTTAGTGGAGGGACAATCGGAACAAATGTTTAGCAACATATCGTCTTTGATAAAAGATTGGCGAGGAACATCTTTATTGATGGCTCTGATTTCACGCCATGCGCAAAGTTCTCTCAGATAAGTTAAAAATTTTGCACTATGTGAACGGTGGCGCATTTTTTGCCACACGTTATGCGGATTTATTTTATATAAATTTTCATCACACAAAGCCGACAATTCATCATTAATCCAGTCAAGTCGATTATCTTTTGTGAGTTTTGATTTTAAGTGAGCATATATTTTTACCAAATGGGTAACATCGGAAATTGCATAATTTAGTTGGTTCTCGTTTAAGGGACGATTACTCCAATCGGATAAACGAGATGATTTATCAATATTGATATGCAAAATATGATTGACTAAATGTTCGTAGCTGATTGATTCGCCAAATCCGGCAACCATGGCAGCGATTTGAGTGTCGAATAGCGGGGTCGGAATTTTTGATGTGAGGTTGTAAATTATTTCGATATCTTGGCGAGCAGAATGAAATACCTTTACGACTTTTTCATTTTGCATTAAATCAAAAAAAGGTTGTAAATTTATACCTTCGGCCAAGGGGTCGATAATGGCTTCATCACTTTGTGATGCTATTTGGATAAGGCAAAGTTTGGCAAAATATGTATGTTGGCGTAAAAACTCCAAATCAACGCAAACAAATTCTTCTTTTGCCATTTTTAAGCATAGGTTTTCTAAATCGTGGTTGCTTTGTACAAATTGCATATTTCTTATCCGTTTTTTATTTTAGTATTTGCATACAAGCCTAAATTTTAGATATTTGCAACATAAAAATGTTGATTTTGGCTAAAAATATGCTATTTTTACAAGCACTATAAATAATTTTATGTCTAACGTAATAAAAATTATTATGAAAAAGAAGCAATCTTTTCAGGCGTATGCAATTATATCTGCGTCTGCGTCGCAAAAAGTATCGGCGAAAGTGAGATCTGTTATTTCTCAGCATGGTAAATTCATCAAAAACGGTGTGGTGGTTACGCCTCACGGAATTGACAATGTTTTGTTTTGTGAAATAACTGATGAAAATTCTCCTATTGTGGACGAATTGTCAGCGTTGGCAGAAATGCATGGGTTATATCCTGTGTACATTGTTCAGGAAGATAAGACTTTGTCCGCAAAACGGGTAAAGTGGTATCAGGTGAGTGAAGTTAAAATGAGGTTTGGCAATATTGCTGTTCCTGAATTTTTAGAACTCATAGAAAAATCAAAAAACACATTAAAAGAAATCTATCGCGAGGATAGCGTTTTCTTAAAAGTGTTTATGTACCATGATGACGAAGGTTATCCTCATGTTATGGCGTATAACACCGAACGTAATCCTAAATATTTGGGGGATAATATCGGTGTTGATGATTGGGAAAATTCAATTTACAAATATGTAGATAAGTTGAAACCCAGAGTGCATACTTTAAAGAAGGTGCATTATGCCAATTTGTGAGCAATGAGAGAGTGTTTGAAGACACTCTCTTTTTTTTGTGCAAAAAATAATATAAAGGTTCTTGCTTTTTGACATTTTTAAGAGTAAAAATAAGAAGCTAAAAAATAATATTTTTTATGAGGATTTAACAATGCAAACATATCGTACGCATACTTGCGGAGAACTAAGAAAAGAAGATGCCGGAAAGATTGTAAAACTCGCCGGTTGGATACAGCGTAAAAGAAACTTGGGTAATTTATGCTTTGTCGATTTACGAGATCATTACGGAATTACTCAATGTGTGTTTGATTCTTCTTCGGATTTGTTTGCAAAAATCGAAGATATAAGAGTAGAATCGGTTATCGGTATTGATGGCGAAGTTGTTATGCGTGAGAGCATTAACAAAAATATGCCCACAGGTGATATCGAAATTAAAGTCAGTAATTTGGTGTTGCACTCGGCTGCTGATGTATTGCCGTTTCAGGTTGCTATAGAAGATGATGCACCGGAAGAAATAAGACTTAAATATCGTTTTTTGGATTTGCGTAAAGAACGTATTCATAACAATATGTTGCTTCGTTCGGCGGTAATTCAACGCACTCGTGAGTTGATGAGAGAACAAGGCTTTACCGAATATCAGACACCGATTTTGACCGCATCATCACCGGAAGGAGCTCGTGACTTTTTAGTGCCGTCTCGTTTAAATCCGGGTAAGTTTTATGCTCTGCCTCAAGCTCCGCAACAATTCAAACAATTGTTGATGGTATCAGGTTTTGACAGATATTTTCAAATTGCACCATGTTTTAGAGATGAAGATCCCAGAGCTGATAGAAGTCCGGGAGAATTTTATCAATTGGATATGGAAATGAGTTTTGCAACCCAAGATGATGTGTTCAAGGTTATTGAACACACATTGGGTACTATCTTTAACGAATTTGCTAACGGTAAAACAGTTGATCAGGCACCATATATTCACATTCCGTTTAGAGAGGCTATGGCAAAATACGGATCTGATAAACCGGATTTGCGTAACCCGCTCATATTACAAGATGCAACATCATTCTTTGGCGAGAGCGGTTTTAGTGTCTATGATAATATGGTTAAAGAAGGTAAAACCGTTAAAGGTATGGTTGTTGAGGGAATTGCCGAAAAACCTCGTTCATTCTTTGATAAATTGGATGCTTATGCCAAGGAAGAAGGTATGGGTGGTATTGCCTATGTGGCTTTTGCTTCCGGTGGCGCTAAGGGGCTTGCCAGATTGTTGAGCGAAGAAAAACTCAATGAGTTAAAGACAGCCTATGGTGTTAAAGACGGTGATGCCATTATCTTTATGGTAGGTAAGGGTGTTAAGTTTGACAAATTTAGCGGTCGTTTACGTAACAAGGTTGGCGAAGAATTGGGCTTGATTGATAATAACTCTTTCAAAATGTGTTGGATTGTTGACTTCCCGTTCTATGAAGAAAATGAAGAAACCGGCGAAGTTGAATTTTCACATAACCCGTTCTCAATGCCTCAAGGCGGTATGGAATCACTTACAACCAAAAATCCGTTGGATATTTTAGCATATCAATATGACTTTGTATGTAACGGTGTTGAGTTGTTGTCAGGTGGTGTAAGAAACCACAGCCCTGAGATTATGTACAAGGCTTTTGAACTGGCAGGATATGGTAAAGAGGTTGTTGAAAACAAGTTTGGCGGTATGCTCTGCGCATTCAAATTTGGCGCACCTCCGCACGCTGGCTCAGCTTATGGTGTTGACCGTTTGGTTATGTTGCTTTTAGATGAGCCGATTATCCGTGACGTTATCTTGTTCCCGCTTAATGGTAAAGCGCAAGATTTAATGATGCAAGCTCCGAATATTCCGTCGGAAAAGCAACTGAAAGAATTGCATTTGAAGTTAGATTTGGATAAGGAATAATTTTATTTTAGACATAGGACCTTCGCTTGATTTTTGGTGAAGGTCTTATGTTTGTTTTAGGAGATATTCGATGTTATCAGCATTGTTATTTATTTTAATTGGTTTTGTCTTACTTATCGGTGGTGCCGAATATTTGGTCAGAGGTGCGGTGGCTATAGCCAACAAATTGAGAATTCCGTCAATTATTGTAGGTTTGACGATTGTGGCGTTCGGAACCTCGACGCCTGAGTTTGTGGTCAGTATTAAAGCGGCATTAAATGGTGCCGGTGGTATTTCGGTCGGTAATGTGGTTGGATCTAATATCGCCAATATTTTACTGATTTTAGGTGTGGCCGGGATTATATCGTCAGTTACTTGCGAAAAGAAAATCTTTTTGCGAGATTGGGGATTTATGATGTTTACTACCGTTTTGTTTGCAGCTTTTGCCCTAAGCGGAAAGTTTGTCTTTTGGCATGGTTTGGTAATGTTAGCTGTGTTGATAGGATTTATTGCGTTTAACTACATAAATTCTAAAAAGTCCTGCGAAGATGAGGAAGAAACGCAAAGTCCGATGGCTGATAAAAATTGGTTTACGGTGATTGCGGTTACAGCAATCGGCTTGGTTGCAATTTTGTATGGTTCGGATTTGTTGGTCAAAGGTGCGGTTAATTTGGCTAAGATTTTCGGAATTTCGGAAGCTATTATCGGTTTGACAATCGTGGCGGTGGGTACATCTATGCCGGAATTGGCAACAACTGTTGTAGCTGCAATCAGAAAGCAAAACGGTGTGGCTTTGGGTAATGTTGTAGGCTCTAACATATGGAATATTGTTTTTATTATGGGCGCAACATCTACTATAGTCGATGTCGAGGTTGTAAAACAAATTTTGGTTTATGACATGTGGGTAATGGTAGGCGCGACGGTTGTATTATTGCCGATAATGATGACACAATCAAAAATGAACTGTATTGAAGGTATATTGTTCTTGTTGTTATATGCCGGATATATTACATCTCAGGTGTTGATAGCTCAAGGTGTTTGGCAGTTTTAATATTTGATGATGTTATTGCTTAAAATGCTCTTAAATATTCATTTAAGGGCATTTTTTTTGTGTATGGACAAGGTGATTAAAATGTGATACTATAGTCGAATATAAAAAATATCTATTTATATTATAATTATGAAAAAAACAATCTTATTCATGGCATTAGCTATGATGTTCGCTGTAGTTCAAGGTTACGCACAGCGAAGTGTAGCAAGCAGTAGAACTGCAAGTCGCTCGACAGCAACAGCAGTAAGAACGTCGCCAAGTACAAGCCGCTCGACAGCAACAGCCGTAAGAACGTCGCCAAGTACAAGTCGCTCGACATCAACAGCAGTAAGAACGTCGTCAAGTACAAGTCGCTCGACATCAACAGCAGTAAGAACGTCGTCAAGTACAAGTCGTTCGACAGCAACAGCCGTAAGAACGTCGTCAAGTACAAGTCGCTCGACAGCAACTACCGCAAGATCGCCACAAAGTCGTCATAGTACGCACTCAAAACCACATCATTCCGGACATCCTGCACCACCTCCACATGATCATCATCACCATGGCGGTGTGCATCATAGACCTCATTTTAACCAAGCTCATCATTTTCACCACCATCATTGTGTGTTTAGTGCATGGGCATGGGTGACGTTTTTGGATTATCAATATCGATTTGTGAGACATGCTCAATATTCAGATCGTTTCTTTGATACTACGCTTGGGTATTATGTATACGGAAGTCTTGATAAACCAAGAAGAATTGATGTTGGCAATTTGTCATTTATTCACAGAAACGGATATTTAGAGATTTGGAATCATAATCAAATTACTACTTATCCGTATAGAGAAATGCCTAATTCGTTGGTATATTATGTTAATCAATATACTACGGTTGAAGTATCTTTCTATTACGGTTTTGCCACTGTGAAAATTTTTGACGATTATGGCAATACTGCTTATTATTACATTTGATTTAACAAAAAAGAGCTGTGAAAACAGCTCTTTTTTTGTTGTTTACATTGTTATAAAATGTCTTGTTTTAACAGATGAATTTTAATACAAATTTTTTGTTGTCGGTTATGAGGAATAAAATATGTGGTTATTATTTGCGTTTTTATCAGCATTTTTGATGGGATTTTATGATGTTGCCAAAAAGAGAGCTTTGGCAAAAAATTCGGTTATACCGGTGTTATTGTTAAACACATTTTTTTCATCAATGTTTTTTGTTCCTCTAATCGTTTTATCATATAGCGGAAATATTGATAAAGATTCGATATTATATATTCAGCAATATGGTTTTAGGGAGCATTTGAATATCTTGGCAAAAGCAGGGTTGGTGTTGACATCGTGGGTATTTGCATATTTTGGTTTGAAGCATTTACCGATAACCATTGTCGGGCCGATAAATGCTACCAGACCGATTTGGGTATTGTTGGGGGCTATAATATTTTTTGGTGAGAAGCTGTCGCTGTTTCAATGGTTGGGCGTTTGCGTGGCTATATTTTCATTTTATTTGCTAAGTCGTAGCGGTAAAAAAGAGGGGATTGATTTCGGGCGCAACAAGTGGATTTTGTTTGTTGTTTTTGCCAATATTGTCGGGGCTTTTTGCGGACTTTATGATAAATATTTGTTGGCCATGCCGGAAAACGGCGGAATAAAATTGGCACCTTTGACGTTGTTGTCGTGGTATAATATTTATCAGTTTTTGATTATGACAATTGTTTTTGTAATTTTTTATTTAAAATATCGTAACAAGTTGCTTATTTTCAGATGGAGTTGGGGAATATTGCTGATATCAATATTTTTGAGTTGTGCCGAGATGTCATATTTTTATTCCTTAAGTCTTGATGGGGCAATGATAAGTATTGTTTCGATGGTGCGTAGAAGTTCTGTTGTTGTTTCATTTTTATTAGGTGCTTGGTTATTTAGAGAAAAGAATCTCAAAGCCAAAGCGTTTGACTTATTGTTGGTCTTAGTCAGTATGGTATTTCTTTATATCGGCTCAAGATAAAAATAACCCCTCGGCAATATTAAAATTGCGAGGGGAAAAAAGTTTTTTATCGTCCTTGAGTAATGTTGTCGAAATGCATGATTTCATAATTACTTTCAGGGAGCGTGCTGTACTCAATTTTTACTTCATCACCTATGCCAGACAGAGCAATACGTGAAAATGATGTACAGAAGAACTGTCTGGACGAACGATAATCAAAAACAGGCGTGACATAATAACATTCTGTGCATTCCCCGTTCTCGTTGTCTTTTACTAAAATAATTACAATGATTGAGTCATTGTGTCTAATGGTAAGCGGTTGGCTTACGATTTTTCCTGTGATTTGTTTCATAATAGTTTTTTTTGCTTTATTTATAATAATACAATTTGATGTTGAAACAATAAAGTATTCTCTTTTTAAAAGCAATAAGAAAAAGGATAAAAAACGGTTGCGGTGAGGGAAATTTTGTGCTATGGGTGGCTTCATGAAAAATGAATTAGTTATACTATAATTATTAAAGGCGACGGGTCGATGCTTTATAACCGACAAATTAAAATGAGTAAAAAGTTGGATAAGCAAGGTCAACTTGCGTTATTTAAGGGGAAAGATGCACCAAAAAAGGTGCTAAATTACGTGGAACACTACCCTTTATGCGATGAGGCAGAAGTGCTGCTATTTTCTTTGGAAGATAAAGAAGTGGCAAGTGCCTATATCGAGCGTTATGCATTATGTGATGAAGCTCAGGTCAAGATGGTTGAATCTTCTTGCGGCTTAGACTATGTAAAGGAGTATATTAAGAGTAATTATTTGTGTGATAAAGCACAGATAAGAATCTTTACACTTCCAAACGCGAAAGACTTCGTAGAAGCAATAATAATGACCGAGGATCTTTGCCAAGAGGCTGCAGACGCGTTGCTATCGATGCCGAATGCAAATGAAGTTCTGATCCCATATTTTGAAAATGGAGGATATCTCTCTGACGAAAGTGAGGTCAAAATGGTTAATATGCCTGACAATTGGGAAATATTCAGGGCATATATTAAAGAGTTTTCATTGTCCGGTTCTGCTTTGGAAGCACTTCTGAGTCGAAAAGACAGTAAAAAATATTTGCTGTTGTATTTTGAGGAATGCATGGTGGCTTGCTTAAGCAAAGAAGCTGAGTTTATGATGCTAGAGCATCCTGATGCTCAAGAATTGATCAAAGCTTATAGGGTGCGGTACGTTTTGTATCCTGAAGCAGAGGAAAAATGGAATGAAATGCAGAGTGTAACAAAGTAGTTTGCTAAAAGTTTGAAAGGAGGTGCGACAAGCATCTCCTTTTTTTTATGAGTGTAAATGTAATGGAAAAAAACGATTGCAAAAGGGAGATTTTTTTGTTGAGGGTTAATAGAGGTAATAAACATCCCATGAGGGCTGTCAGAGAGACTGACCTCGCATATAAAATGCTCGGCCGCTTCGTCGTCGCAAGTGCGGCGATACTTCCGTCTCGCCTGCTCCTCCTTGTCAAACTCCCTTTTTTCGTGAGTTCGAGGCCTCTGGCGAAAGCAAACAAAAAATCCCACATGAAAGGGGGAATGAAATTTGTATAAAGAACATCCCATGAGGGCTGTCAGAGAGACTGACCTCGCATATAAAATGCTCGGCCGCTTCGTCGTCGCAAGTGCGGCGATACTTCCGTCTCGCCTGCTCCTCCTTGTCAAACTCCCTTTTTTCGTGAGTTCGAGGCCTCT
>JAZUCK010000022.1:0-128347 GCA_045639065.1 Alphaproteobacteria bacterium
ATTAGGTATTGCTAGCAAGCCGATTGCCAACAATAGATTTCTACTCAATATAGTTTCTTGAATCGTTTTCCTCATAACACGTTCCCCCTTGCTCCCGGTTTACTGTCTGTCTTATATACATAAACCACCGTTTAAATAGAAAGGTAAAATCACACGTTAAACAATGTTACAGAAATATGAATAAAGTGGCTCACACTAACGTTTTTGCTTGAAATACTTAAAAATAAGCGATATACTGAAGAGGTATATAAACTAAACGGTGGTTTTTGTAGAGCCACCGTTTTTTGTATCAAAATTCTTTATTTTCAGCCATTTTTTAGCAATAAATAAAGTCCAAAAATTGGTTTTTGGACTTTATTTATTGGTTTGTTGTTGTTCCAGTAATTTGATATTATTATAACTTATTCAATCTGTCGGTTAAGTCTTTAATTAAAGCATCTAAACCACCGGGGTTGTTTTTGATGAATGAAGTATATTCACTGCGTGATGCTTGAGCAAGACTCACGCCTTCGATAACAATATCAACGATTTTGTAATTGCCGTCTTTTTCTCTGACACGCCACAAAACTTTTGCCGGTGCTCCTTGATCCATCGGTACTTCGGTGGTAACAAAAACCTGTCCTTTAGAACTTGAAGGGGCAGTTCCCTTGAATACAAAGTTTTTACCTTTAAATTCGTTAAAGCGCTTAGACCAAGTTTTGATATTCAAATCACGATAAACCTCTATAAAATCTTCACG
Organism: Alphaproteobacteria bacterium; assembly: GCA_045639065.1. GTDB lineage: Bacteria > Pseudomonadota > Alphaproteobacteria > RF32 > CAG-239 > CAZU01. Next base: position 740 of record JAZUCK010000022.1, read on the forward strand.
TTGAACAGCTGTTGCAGTTCTCCAGTTGCGTCCTAAAACGAATTGGCCGATAAAATCCATATCCAATGCACCATTAAGCAAATCATAAAATCTTTTATCTTTTTCTTCATTTGATACATTGGCATTGATAATCTCCTCAACTCCTTTTGCTGTAGTTGATTTGATAAAAGCTTCGGCTTTTTCGATATCTACTTGAGCATTGGCGTTAAAAGCAAATCCTATTATAAATGTTGCCACCAACAATAAAATATTTTTTTTCATAGACCTGTTCCTTATATTTTTAAGTTAGTTTGTTAAAATTATTCTTCCCATTCTTCATCAAAGTTGAAGTCGTAAGATGCTGTTTCGTCTTCCTTAGCAAAACGGCATTTGAGTTTTTTCTGTCCTTGCAAGTAGGCAGAACGTACAGTTGCATAAAAGTCAACCGAATTCTTTTTAAAGTCGTTATATATATCCATATAATTTTCAGCCTTTGCAGTATATTTTACGGTTGAATAAGGATAGTTAACCTTAGCGTAGACATTAGCATCGTTATGTGTTGCTAAGAACACTGGGTCTGAAAATGTATCAACAGCTAAACCGACCGTTCCTCTGACATTTCTTCCGCCGATAAGTGGCCAAACGATATAAGGACCGTCAGCAACGCACCAAGATGCTAAGGTCTGATTGAAACCTGTGGCTTCGGGCTTTATTCCCCATCCTTGAGCAACATCAAACGTTCCGGCTAAACCGAGAGTCGTATTGATTACAAAACGGGCAATGTTTTTTAATGCCGGCAAAGGCTCTAATTGCAACAAATGATTTACGGCAGAAACCGGTTCATCAACATTGGCAATAAAAGTATTTACACGTTCTCTGATAGTAGGGGTTGTAATTGTGCGATATCCTCTGGCAATGGGGAAAAATACATTTTCATAAACACTGTCATTAAAGTTAAATATTTTTCTGTTAACACTTTCATACGGATCAGCATCTAAGTCGTTCCTGTGGATATTTGTAGCGCACGCAGTTGTCATAAACACTATAGATAAAATAGCTATTTTTTTAAGTTTATACACAGTATCTCTCCCTGATTCTAATACAAAACTAGGCGGAATATATCAGTTTTATTTATAAAAATCAAGATATTCTATCATTAGGTTGGTAATTTTTTATATTGTTACAAATGTGAAAAATTTTGTGTTTTGCTAAAACAAAAAAAATTTTTTAATATCAACCTCAGTGTGAAAAAAGAACTAACTGTTAAGGAAAAAAATATGTTGAACAAACCTGAAAAAGCAATACCGTTGTTTGATTGTAAAACTACTCAAGAAGTTATCGGACAACAAAAATTTTTAGATGCATTTAAAACCATTTTAGATCATGGCGGATATTGCCAAGGTCCTGAAACAAGAGAACTTGACACAGCTTTGGCTAATTATGCCGGTTCAAAATACTGTGCAACAAATGGTTCAGGTACAGATGCTCTTACTCTTGCTTTGATGGCATGGGGTATTGGTGCAGGTGATGCTGTATTTGTATCATCATTCACTTTCGTAGCCTCAGCAGAATGTGTTACAATCAATGGTGCAACACCGATATTTATCGATTCTGATCCTAATACTTTTAATATGGATGTAAACGATTTGGAACGTGCTATCAACGAAGTTAAGGCTGAAGGCAAGCTTAATCCGAAAGTTATTATCCCGGTTGATATTTTCGGTTCTCCATGTGAATATGATGAAATTTTGAACATTGCTAAGAAATACAATCTCAAAGTTTTGGCCGATTCTTGCCAATCTTTCGGATCTGTATACAAAGGCAAAAGAGCAGGCTCAATCGCTGATGCAACAGCAACTTCATTCTATCCTACAAAACCTTTGGGCGGATACGGTGATGGTGGTGCAGCATTTACCAATTCTGAAGAAGATAACGAATTGATTAAATCTTGCCGAGTTCACGGCATGAGCCCTCAAGACCATTATGACAACATTCGTATCGGTATGACCGGTCGTATGAACTCATTCCAAGCAGCTGTTTTATTGCAAAAATTGACAGTGTTTGATGATGAATTGGCAAAAAGAGCCAAAGTTGCTGCTCGTTATGACAACGAATTGGATAACTACTTTGGTAAACAAAGAATCTTAGATAATTGTAAATCAGCTTATGCTTTGTATACAATTACCTGTGAAGACCGTGACGAATTGATGTCTTACTTAAAAGAAAGAGGTATTCCATGTGGTGCTTACTATCCACGTCCGGTAAATACCCAAACAGCTTATGCAAAGTGGAACACTCGTTCATTGCCTGTATGTGAAAAATTGTCAAAGACAGTTTTGAGCATTCCTATGACACCATACTTAGATAACGAACAATTAGATTATGTTATCGGTTGTATGAATGAATTTGCAGCTAATAAAAAAAGTAAAGCCGCCTAAAAAGCTGTATCAATCATAAAATAAGGCGCTAAATAAAAACCCTGTTTGTATCAACGAACAGGGTTTTGTTTGTATGTTGTTGCTTTAATAATGTGGTGGAGGAGTTTCTTCAGACAAAGGTTTTACCACATCTTTATCCATGTTATCTAAAATATAACGATTGAGTTTCTGTAAATGGGCAATTTGTTTTGATTGTGCTATAACCACAGAGTTTAGTTCGTCAAAGTTTTTTTGCAAAACAGCCAATGCCATTTCAATATCAATAAGTCTATCTTCCATTTTTTAACTCCATATCTGTTATCTTTTATACACCTTGAATAAATTTTTATATAACAAGGCTATAACTATTTGTATAATAACGGCAACCCAAAGGGCATCTCGTGGTGAGTAATAATCAGCAACAAGACCTAGTAGATATCCTGCAATAGAAATAAATATGCCTTGCAATAATCCACTTAACGATTCCATAGTTGCACGAAGGCCTTTATTGTATTCTTTTTGTTGTAGGGTTGTTTGTGCCGTGACGCCGATACCATACCCCAAATTAGTAAAAGCGGTTATAAACGGGGTTAGGGCATTGTTTAACACAAGTCCGAAAATTCTTATAAAAGCCATACCTATACGCGAGTAAAACAATAACTGCAGAAAGTTAATTTTTCGAAGTAATTGCATAAGCCAAAAGCTGAAACATCCCGCAGCGTGTGTAATTACTCTTACTACATTGATAAGATATAATGGAATAAGCATTGCAAAATATAGTGCTTCAATTCTATATATATTTAACAATACGCTGCTATCCAATATAGTCATAGTAAGATAATTTCTCAGTTTTTTTCTTGATTTTAATAGCTTTGCACTTTTTACTAATTGTTGCCACGGTGAAAGTTTATCATCAAAATTTGATTTTGGATTTTTTAAGCGAGCTACAATAAATACTTTTATAAATGCAGGAATTACCGAAAGCCAAACCAAGTGAATTAGCGGTAAATAATAAGTTACTATCATACCTGTTATCGCACTTATCAATAATCCGGTTTGATGAAAAGCATTTATTTGTGAATAAACTTTATCAAACAACTTTTTACTGCGTAAGTCACTCATTGTCTCATAAATCAGAGCAGTAGTCGTTCCTGATTGAAAAGCAACGCCGAGCCCCCTCAATATTGAACCTAAAAATAACATCCATACAGAATGGTAGTATCCTGCTAATGCCCAAAAAAACATACTAAAGAAAAGGAATATGGATGAAATAACAATATTAAATTTTCGGCTGTATCTGTCCGATAATATTCCTAAAGGAACTTCAGCAGCACTAGAGGCTATAGTAATTAACGAATAAGCGAATATTGCCAATGTATAAGATTGACAAATATCTTGGAAATAGACTACTGCCAGTGCAGAAAACAACCACATTCCCGTCAGCAGATAATACAGCTTCATAATAGCAATATTTTTACGCATTATATGACCTTATAATTTTTTCTTATGCTCACCATAGCCTTTGCCGATAGTTCTGCCGATTGCAGTAATTTTGGCAACAATGTCTGTGTTTGATTGCGCTTTATCTACATTGGTTTTGTTAGGGTATAATGTATATAAATTTTTATATTCACTCGAAGTTATATTCGGCATAACCACGTTGGCACCGGCTTTTAGCGCCATTATTCTACCTTCGGGGTGTAGGCTTTCCATAGCTGTGGTCGCCGGAATGTTAATGTCAGGCATTAACAAACGCATAACAGCCATGGTTCGCAAAGCCAAGTTTAGTGAGCCGCCTTCTTCATCGGCCAAAGGTGTATTTGGCGCCGGAATAAACGGACCGATACCGGCCATATCAACTTCAATATCTTTCATAAAAAGTAAGTCTTCGGCAATAGACTCAACTGTTTGCTCCGGCAGACCGACCATAATTCCCGAACCGAGTTCATATCCTAATTCTTTTAGCCACATGGAACAATTATAACGATTTTGCCAACTCATACCCGGATCAAGTTTGTGGTAAAGATCTTTATCGGTTGTTTCGATTCTGATTAAATATCTGTCTGCACCGGCTTCCTTCCAAGCCTTATAATCTTCATAATCTCTTTCGCCGCAACTTAATGTAATTGCTACGTCGAATTTTTTGATTTCGCGCAAAATATCACACATTACATCGTTAGAAAAATGTAAGTCTTCGCCTGATTGCATAACAATGGTCTTAAAACCGATATTAGCAGCTTGTTTGGCTGTTTGGATTATTTCTTCGGGGCTCATACGATAACGTTTCAGGTGTGGATTTTCACGTCTGATACCGCAATAAAGGCAGTTGTTTCTACAGATATTAGAAAATTCTATCAAGCCTCTTAAATGAACTTCGTCACCGAGATATTGTTTACGTACTTTATCTGCTTTTGCAAATAATTCATTCTGATTTTTTTCATCAGATAACAAATCAATAATTTCTTTTTTAGATAACATCATATTTTTATTCCTATCTTCTCCGATACATTTGAATATAGTAAATATTAGTTTCTATTTTATTAAGTTAATATATTTTTAGTGCATTATGATATATGATTTTTTTCAGGTAAAAGAAAGGATATATAATATGAGCTTAAATTCTGCCCCCAAAGGAATGCGTTCGCATATCGCTATTATAGGTCGAACAAATGTCGGAAAATCATCTTTGTTAAATGCTATAACCGGTATGGATGTTTCCATTGTTTCCGATGTGTCAGGTACAACTACCGATGCTGTTGCCAAGCCATATGAACTTATTCCGGTTGGGCCGGTCGTTTTTTATGATACGGCAGGGTTGGATGATATAAGCGAGCTGGGGCAAAAAAGAATTAAAGCAACCGACAAGGTTTTGTTTAAGTCAAATCTGGCTATGCTTGTTTGTGGTGAACAAGGTTTGGAAGATTTTGAAAAACAAACTGTTGATCGCTTATCAAGCCTAAAAGTTCCGTTTATTGTTGTATTTAACAAGTCAGATATTTGCACTTTATCGTCCAAAGATAAACAATTTTGTGAAGACAATAAAATTGCTTATGTTTCTACAAATGTAGCTGATGAAAATTCAATAAAAAAGTTAAAAGAATTGATAATATCTCAAATTCCTAATGATGATATGACATTGTTTTCCGGAATGGTAAATGAAGGAGATATTATTGTGATGGTAGCACCTATTGATGCCGAAGCTCCTAAAGGTCGTCTGATATTGCCTCAAGTTCAAGCTATAAGAGATATATTGGATAAAAAGGCAGTAGCTATAGTTACTCAACCGGAACAACTTAATGCAACATTGAGCTCTTTAAATAAGTTGCCCGATTGGGTAATAACTGATTCTCAAGCCGTAAAACAAGTAAAATCGCTAATTCCCGAAGGTGTAAAATTAACAACATTTTCAATATTGTTTGCAAGACTCAAAGGCGACTTAGCAGTCCTTCAAAAAGGGGCCGATGTCTTAGATACCATGAAAGACGGTAGTAAAATATTGATTGCCGAAGCCTGTGCTCACCATATGGCCGGTGATGATATTGCCAAAGTAAAACTTCCTAACGCTATAAAGAAATATACTCAAAAACAAATAGATTTTTCTTATTGTAACGGTTCCGATTTTCCTGAAAATCTGGAAGAATATGAGTTGGTAATTCACTGCGGTGCTTGTATGCTTAACCGTGTCGAAATGATAAACCGCATCAATGAATGTGTAAGAAGAAATATTCCTATTTCAAATTTTGGAGTAGTGCTTAGTAAGATATCTCAAGTAAGAACTACCGATATTTCATGAGGTAAATGATGTTACAGGAAGAACTTGAAGAATATGATGAAGAAGAAGCCGAAGAGTTTGCAATAGCTATGGCTGAAAAAGCTTATGCTCAAGCTATTCAAAACGGAAATAGCGAAGCTGAGGCTAAAAAAATTGCTCAAGAAAAATATAATGAAGTTCGTAAGCGTCATATATTAGAGTTCTTAAAAAAAATTGAGGAAAAACTATCGTCGCTAAGCAACCAAACAGTTGCCAATTTATTACGTATATTGATTGCTTTAGGTTTGGATATAGAAGACGAAGAAGAGCTTGAAGCATGGATTAACCGATTAACTTTAGAAGCATTTAATCGCATAAATTTGTATTTTAATGAGCGTGATAATATCAGTCTTTGGCGTCAATTAACCACACAGCCTAAAACTCAAAAAGTTTTGTATAATTTAAAAAATTATTCAACAAAAGATATCGAAATTCTAAAGTCTATGATTAGCTCGCTAAATAAAGTTAATGATAAAAAAACTAAAAACGATAAATCACGCATCAGAAGAAAAGATATCTTAAAAAAGATTGATAAGGTCTTAAACAAAGACATTAAGTTAAAAGAACAACAGCAAAATAAACTCAACAATAAATCTCAGCGCAGACAGGAGGATAAAAGTCAACAAACAGATTCTTATGCTCTGTTAACAGGTAAAATGACTGCCGAGGGTGTTGATGTTGGCGGAAGGTATTGGAATGAGGTTATAAGTGACTATAACAGGTCTGACAATAAAACCGATTTTGCAACCAATTGGCAGATAGATAATGTATTGCGTAATGATTTGGATATCAGATACCAAAATGATAAGCAGCGCGAAGATGAAAGATTCTTGGCAGAAAATGAAGAACATCAAAGAATGGAACAAGAAAATCAGCGAAAACAACGAGAACAAGAAGATATCAGCAAACAAGAACAGCAAGAATTAAAGAAAAGGCAAGAAGAAAAAGCACGACAGGCAGAACAGGAAAAACAAAATCGTGAACGTGAAAAAATACAAGAAAAAAGAGGTATTACAGTAGAACAGAAAGCAAAAGAGCAAAGCCAAAATAAATTAAAAACAGCACAACAAATGGCGGCAAGAGGCGGTAGAAGCGGAGGTAACAATAGTCGCTAAATAAGGTAGCTTGTAAAAGCTACCTTATTTTTATATTTTGTTTATCCTATTTTTATAAAATTAAAGCCCCAATCTTGAAATAAGATGGGGCTTTTTCTAGTCTAATGACTTTTACCGGTGTCTCGTAAAATATTCAAAACACTCGATAATAAATCTCACAATAAAGGGTACTGCATAGAGTACCAATAATAGCGCTGCAGTGCAACCGAAGGTCGTAAATGCGAGTACCAAGCCGATTTCCCATCCAAGACAGTTATTACATTCGGCAATAAACAAGCCTAAGAACGAAAGAGCTGAGCATAGTGCTGAAGCAATTGCTCCATAGAGCACGAGCTTCCAATTTTTTTTAACTTCCATATTAGTTTATATTTTGGTTTGTGTTTTTTTTAATTAAGTATTATTCCATCAAATTAAAATAAACACTGATAATGCTACTGTATAAAAACATGAGCACAAATACAGAAAAATTTAATAGAATAATTTCAAAAGATAAAAGTATGCTATCATAGTTTAAATTTATATGCAATAGACAAAAAAATATTTTTTTGTCATTTTTATGGTTTGACATAGTTTTGATTTTGATGTATTATACTGCTACATTATATAAAGAAACTGAAAGTTTTTTTGAGATGAACATTAAAAATTGGATCATGGGAATAGCTACCGTTGCAACAATGACAGGAACGGTCAAAGCCGAAACAAAATCTGCATCTGATGGTGTAAAAACGGAGGTTGTAGCCCCTGATTATAGCCAAGAATTAAAGTCATTAGATGAAGCCTTAAAAAATTCGGCTAATTTGCAACACAATGATTTGTGCGAAATAAGTGACTGGTCAAGACGCATTATTCAAAATCCTAAAAATCCTGTTTCTCGAGAAGCATTTAAGAAAATTAAAGCTGAAGCCTTGAGAATTACCAACATATTTGTAATGGCAGACCATTATTATAATTACAAATATTTGGAAGGATTAAACCTTGATAATTTGATAAAATCACAAAAGCAGTTACAGATGGTTATGGACGATATGCTTGCCGTCGAGGATGTTAGAAACAACATTCCTGAGGCAAAAATAGAAATTCATGAAAACAATGAAGCCAAAAAATTTGCTACTGCGCGCTATTATGAGCAAGTGCGTAATGAAAAATATTTAAAAAATCATCCTGAAAAATTGAAAGCTTATCACGAAGCTTTGCGTGGTAGTAAAAAAGCTCAAAATGTTGCCAAAAATATGGAGATGAGCTTTTATAAGGAATACGGATTAGATATTTCTCCTGAATTTAATTATTGGGAAGGCGACGGAAACGATAGAAGATATATGGAAAGTGTGTTCCTTAATGATAAAATACTAAAAGAAAAAGTATATATGCTATGTCTTCATGCAAGTTTGGACGGGGCATTATCTTATAAGCCGGTTCTCTGTTACCATGTTGTATATCAAGGAAAAGAATATTCTATTCCGAACACGGTAGCTATATCATTTAAGAACTATGCCGCAGTATATGCATTACGTGAGCGCGGAAAAAAACTTACCAAAGAACAAGAGAATATACTTGATACGACACCAAGTGATGTCAGAAGTGCAAGTGACGCATATCTAAAGAAGATATTTGATCAATATTGTAAAGAGATGGATAAGCCCGAGGGCGAAGAAATAAAATATACAGATACATTCGGGCAGGAAATTATAGAATGGTCAAATTACATAAAATTAGAAAGAAAGGAAAATCTTACATATTATGAACAACAACAAAAAGAAGGCTATGAAAAATCTTATCCTTTGATGGTAAAAGCCAAAGAATATTACAAAATACATAAGTTGTTGTCCGAAAATGAAAATAAATCAGGATATAATTCTCTTATAGCCCAAAATATTGCAAGTAAATCAAGATAGATAAAAAAACAGGCAGTTCATTAAGAACCGCCTGTTTTTCTAAATTTAATAAATGCCCCATACTCCGGAATACCTATCTCAACTTTATAAGTATCTCCTTCATCATAAATATTTAAGAAGACAGGATGTCCTACTTTTACCTTAACCTTGTTGTCTGATAAAGGAACAAGCATAGGAATAGGATCTATCTCCTTAAAATCGGTTTCGCGATTGTGATTACGTATGCCGTTGATCATAACCATAATAGACTTTTCCTGATTTGTTGTCAGGACAGTTCCTCTATAGGAAACATTGATTTTTTTACCCATGGCATCTTATGGTTTTAATTTTTGACACATAGCAATGCCTTTGTCAGACAGTCTGCAGTAAACTTCTTGTCTGCCTTTCTTAAAACAATTTTCAATAAGTCCTTTTCTTAAAAGACTTAAGTAAATGTCCTGTCCATGAATCAAGGAAAAATTTTCAGCACTTACAACATCATGGCCGGAATTAAAGAAATACATCAATGCGATTTTTTCTTCATTAGTCAAGCCTTTATGTGTCAGGTAATCACCGATCAGCATTACAATAAAAATCAATGCTGCTAAACCGAAAAAGACTAAAGAGCTGGTCAAAAGTCTCTGGTGCACAATAATGTTGCCGCTTATAGCAACAGCGCTAAACAAAAGTGTTAAAAGCCCAAAAAAGATAAGGATTACAAAAATCCACTTAAAATCAACTTTACGATTCATAATTGTTATTTTTATATTGTTAAGTATTTCCTGCAAAGTGACAAAAGAAAGCAACAATCCACAATCCGCCCATAGCTATAAAGTAAGGGTCACAATTGTCTGCTCCTTTGATGTTAAGATTTGCACCGATTATAAACAGTACAATCGAAATTGCGAAGACGCACCACGCAACAGTCCTTAAGATGAGTTTTTTCCTCTCTTTTGGGGCTAAATTCTTCTGATTATCCATAATAATATTTAGTTAATTGTTAAACATATTCTTAAATTTTGTACAAATCTTATACAAAAAAACAACAAAAAGGTCAAACACTTTTTGTTATTTTTCTATTAGTTGAAAGCCGTTTTTTAGCATTGAACTAAAGAAAATACTTTGGCATATTTTTCTAATTTTTCTCTGGCGTTAAGCTCATTTAGTTCAATCATAAAGGCAAATCCGGCAATTTCGGCATTTGTTTTTTTTACTAATTCGGCCGCAGCTATTGTAGTACCACCGGTAGCAAGTAAATCATCAATAATCAAAACTCTATCGCCTTTTTTTAGGGCATCTTTATGAATTTCTATTTTATCTGTGCCATATTCCAATTCATATTCTTGTGCAATAACCTCGGCTGGAAGTTTGCCCGATTTTCTGATTGGTACAAAACCGCAACCTAAAATATAGGCCAAAGCCGAAGCAAAAATAAAGCCGCGGGATTCGATTCCTATAACATAGTCAATTTGTTCGTTTTTGTAATGTTGAACCAAGATATCAATAACTTCTTTAAATATTTCAGGTTGCTTTATGGCTGTAGTGATATCCTTAAACTGAATACCCTCTTTAGGATAGTTCGGTATATTACGTATTGATTTTTTTATTGTTTCCAAAGTCATAGTTTGTCCTCATTGTTTATTATCAAACAACTATTAGCAAACAAAAAAGACAAAGTCAAAAAATAAAGTATATTGACAATCTGATTTTTTATGTTAACGTAAAACTGTTCTTGTAGCTCGCAGGGCTTATGAGCTGAGAATGTTTAATAAACTGAGCCGGTTTAAGTAAATTAGAATAAATTTTGTTTATTTGATTTCTTTTATTGTCGGCTCCTATTGTAAGGAGTTTTTTTATGTCTGAATACAAATATGTACACGGCCTATGTATTATGAGAGCTCAACCCTTTCATATCGGTCACCAAAAGCTTATCAATAAAATGTTAAGAGAATGCGAAAGAGTTACAGTGGTGCTTGGTTCTATTCAAGAACAAGGAACTGCTCGTAATCCGCTAAACTACACAACCAGAAAAAAGATGATTCAAAACATTTATCGTTCTAAACCGGAATATGAAAGACTAAAAGTTGTCGGTCTTTTCGATATTAACAATCCGGCCGAATGGGGCGGATATGTTCTTGATTTTATATCCGAGAGCTTTCCTGATTTGCCAAGACCTGATGCTTACTACGCCGGTTCGTCTTATGATGCACACTGGTTTAAGGACTGCTTTGACAATATTGAACTTGAAGACCGTACCGATCCTGATTTTCCATTCGTTACCGGCTCAATGGTCAGAGATATGATACGTTTTGATGACAAACGTTGGAAAAACTTTATTGCCAAAGAAAATCATGCCTTAATCGAAGAATTTTTTACTAAGAAAAAAGGAATAATCTAAATTTTTAATCTTATGTCTGCGTCTTCTGCAGGGCTTATAGAGGACAGACATCAATAACAAACCCTAATAAGCCTGAGAGGGAAAAATAATGAATAATAAGATTTTAATGCGAATTGACTTTCAAAATGATTTTGTTCATCCGCATGGTAAACTGTCTTTGAAAAACCAACAACTAATCAACAGACATCAAAATTTTGCCAATGGTATATTTAAGGATACCTTTGATAAAATTATTGACAGCTATGATACTCATTTTGCCGAAACCTATAACAGCACGATAGAAGCGCAAAGCTATCCGCAACATTGTGTGTATTGCATGTGGGGCTGGATGCAAGCGGTGCCTTTTAAGTATGGTTTGCCGGTTACTAATGTTTATAAATCAACAACAGATATTTGGAACGAAGCCAAAAACAATCAGGATTTGAATATTGATTGGAAAGGCAAAGAAGTTTATCTTTGCGGTGTTTTGAGTGATGTGTGCGTAGTTCAAGCTATGAACGGACTGTTAAAAAGAGGTGCCAACGTGGTTGTTATTGAAGATCTTTGTCAGGGAGTAGAGCTTCAAATAAGTGATATACTGCAAAAAGACGTGTATCGTCCGTTTGTCGATAGCGGTAGAATAAAAACCATTAACACACTACAGTTTTATCGAGCCCAAGTACAAAGCAAAAAAGTCCAATATAATTTAGTAAACAGAAGCCGAGGAGAATACTAATGACCAGACCGAATATTTTACAAACTGCAACTCCTTTATTTTGTGATTTATATCATTTAACCATGGCTCAAGCTTGGTATGCTGACGGTAAAGCAAACGAAACTAAAACTTCGGAGTGTTTTTTCAGAAAATGTCCGTTCAATGGAAATTATTTGCTTTCGGCTGGTTTGGCTGAGTTTTCCGAGTGGCTCGAAAATTGGCACTTTTCTGATGAAGATATAAAATATTTACAAAAACAAACCAATGCTGACGGGTCGAAAAGATTTAGTGATGATTTCTTAAGCTTTATCAAAACACAACCGCTTCAAATAAGTATTGATGCCGTAGAAGAGGGCGAAATTATCTTTCCTAATGAGCCTGTTTATTCTATAACCGGTCCGACATGGCAGGTTGATATGGTAGAAGCGGCTTTGTTAAACATATTCAACTCACAAAGTCTTATTGCAACCAAGGCTTCTCGCATAGTAAGGGCTGCAACATCTGACGGTAAAAACAGACCGGTTTTGGAATTTGGCCTAAGACGAGGTCAGGAACTCGGCGGATTTAGTGCAACCAGAGCCTGTTTTATCGGCGGTATGGTCGGAACATCAAATGTCGCTGCCGCTCAACATTATGACATTCCTGTTAGTGGAACAATGGCACATTCGTTTATTATGAGTTATGAAGATGAAACTGATGCATACAAAGCATATTTAAGGGCAAGTAAAGGTAACACAACCTTATTAGTGGACACGTATGAAACACGTCAGGGCATAAAAAATGCTATCAAAGCATCTCAAGAAACTAATATTCCTTTGCAAGGTATTCGTATTGACTCAGGTGATTTGGCTTATTGGAGTAAAGAGGCTCGCCATATACTAGATGATGCTGGCTTTACGCACACGAAGATTGTCGGTTCAAATGATTTAGATGAATATTCAATCGAAAAATTGGTCAAACAGGATGCTCCGTACGATATTTTTGCTGCCGGAACCAAAGCTGTTACGGCTTATGATAATCCGGCTTTAGGGGGTGTGTTCAAAACCAAGCAATACGCAGGACATCCGGTAATCAAAGTAGCTGAGGGCAAAACCACAATTCCCAACAAGACTAATGTTATAAGAATTGTAAGAAACGGTAAATATGTTGGCGATATTATTCAAAATGCAACAGATGAAATAGTAAATAATGGTAAACTTAATAATAATATAAAAGCCTATACGTTAGGGCTTGATGGTCAAGAAGTTGTACAATATGCCAAAGGCGAAGAAGCTTACATCTTATTGAAGCCTTTAATGAGAAACGGTAAATTTGTAACTCAACCGCAAACAGACCTAAGAGTAATACAGGCAAAAGCAAAGGCTAATTTGCAAAAACTTGATAAAACTCATAAAATGTTTAACAATTCTAAGGTATATAATGTGGCATTAGAACAATCGCCTTATAGTTTGCAACAACACTTAATTAAGGTACATACAGGGAGATAAGAAAATGCAAACTCTGTGGAATAATTTACAAAACTCTTTTAAAAAACAACTTGCGAACAACGGTTTTAAGAAGGTTATCCTAGGTTTGTCCGGCGGGCTTGATTCTGCTATGGTTGCTGTTTTGGCAGCAGATGTCTTGGGTGGAGAAAATGTTAAGGCTGTAATGATGAAAACCAAATATACCTCGGATTTAAGCCTTAAAATTGCTCGTGAAATAGCCAAGCTTAATAATCTCGACTATCAAGAGTTGGATATTGATACACTCGTTGATAATGAGATTAAATTTTTGCAAGAGGCTTTCGGGGCAGAGGTTAAGGGAATCACGCAAGAAAACCTGCAAGCACGCATCAGAGGACAAATTTTAATGGCATACTCCAATCAAAACGGCGGTATGGTACTTGCCTGCGGTAACAAATCGGAAGCCATGACCGGTTATTGCACTTTGTATGGTGATACTTGCGGTGGTCTAATGCCGATTGGTAATGTATATAAATCAACGATATTTGAATTGGCAAAATGGCGTAATAGTATAAATAAAGCCTTGCCCGAAGAGGTTATCTCAAGAGCCCCGTCTGCAGAGCTTGCATATAACCAAAAAGATGAAAACTCACTTCCGCCATATTCTCAGTTGGATAGAATATTACAAAAAATGGTTGATGAAAATTTAAGTGTTGAAGAAATAATTGCTCAAGGCGAAGACAAAGAGGCGGTGCAAAGGACAAATACTTTGGTTACACGTTCGGCATTCAAGCGAAAACAACTTCCACCGATATTATAAAAAAACAAAACCTGTTCTCTAAACATAAGATATTATTAGTATTCCATGCTTGTTCTCATTTGAGTCGCCGTATTATTGAATGCTTTTTTCGGCCTTAAGCCACGGATCTCTCCGGGTTCCGGAATATTTAACCTAAATGACTTTTTTCCTCCCTTATTATCAGTCGGAAGCAATAAAATAGAATTATCTTTTGCACCAATGGTTATTTCATTTTCTTTATCACGTAAATGAAGAGCATCATGCAAGTCACCGTCGATTACCAACATCAAATTGCCTACTTGATTAAACGGATGTAATAGAGTTTTGTTTTGATGATCAAATTTTGTATTTGTAATATCGTCATCAAGAATAGCATGATATTTAATGGCTATTTTATGATGCACGCTAATATATTTTGCCAAAATTTTGGAATCTTCTTCATTATTAGGATCTAATTTATCATATTTATCAGGATCCATAAAAGCTAAGGATCTAAAGTTATTTCTGCCTTCTAACAGATGATTTATCCATACATTGATATTTGTTTTTATATAATCATCTTCATTGGATAATCTGTCAGGATTAACTTTATTTTTAAGAATCCACAAACCCGCAGTGGTAGTATCATACATATTTTTTGCCTGATCAATAATTTGCTGATCGTTTTCGCTACACCCTGATAAGTTTTTGATTGTTTCAAGATATTTTTCTATATTGTTAGGAGAATTTCCGGGCTTGCCTAACTTTAACATATTTCCCACAATCATAAGAAATCTCTTTTTAGCGTCTTCATGTTTATTAAAGTTATCTCTTATAGAACGATTTTTATCTTTATTTTCGCCGGGTTTTTCATTGATTATATATTTTTTTGATTTTCCGGCAACAGAAGAATTATCAATAATTTGTTGAATGTCACTGCCGATTTTGCCTTTAACGTACAGATGATTGGGAAGTGTACGTTTAAGATTATCAAAGTTATTATATAGATTTGTTTCCAATTCGGGAATTTTCGGATAAGATGTTCCTTTCTTTTCAAAAGTGGCGCGGATAATTTGTTTTTCAAAAGCGTCTTGAGTTATACCATAGTTTTTTCTGATATAAGAAAAAAACTTATCTTTATCTTCGCCGAGAGCATTTGAGATATAATCATTTATATTATTTTCTTTAGCCTTAAGAGCTCTTTCCTTAAATTTTTCTTTAAGATTAATCACTCTTTCATCATTGGTATCAAGATTTTCATTATCATCCGATTGGGACGGCAAATTACAATCATTAAACAAAGATTCTACAAGACATCCGTTATTAAGATCTTCATCATTTGCACAGCTTGCACCCTTTGCGACTAAATCACGCAAGGATTCAACAATATTCGGACTATGCGCAAATTCATCATGTCTTTTGCCTACGGCATAAATTTTTAATAGATAATAATCAAAAATTACTTTTTCTTGCAAAGTGAAAATGTCTTTTGGAGGATTATTCTTGCTTTTATTATTTAAGGCCATGACTTTATCCTTAAAGAAAGGTTGTTACATATTAACTTTATTATATGTTTTTTTGAAGAATATGTCAATTAGATAACTGTAAATTAGGTTGTTGACATAGGGGTAAAAATGTGGTATTCTACGCATCCAAAATTGATAATTATAAAAGAATTTATGAGAAATTATTTAGCAAGTTTGTTTGCTCTGACAAACAAAAATCGAGTACGCTGGGTGATAATTGAAGAATCTAACAGCGGAGAAAATGATATCTTTTTAGGTATCATGTATAAAGGATCAAATGTTGCCGTGAAGCTTTGCGAACGCAGATTTGTATCGGAAGTTTCGATGAAGAGATTCGAATTCGAAAGAAAGTTTTATCCTGCCATAAAAAAGAAAAAGGGTGGGAAGATAGTTTTCGAAGCACAAAAATCTCGAAATGAGAATTGTAAGGAAATACTCGCCATAGAAAAATCACCAAACTTTGTTTGGGAAGAATATGGTGACCTCCGGTACTCTTGTGAGCTTGAAAATAAAAAGCTCGTATAGAATACTCAAAAAAAACACCTGTTGCAAAAATGCACAGGTGTTTTTTTCTATCATAAGACATATTTCACTGTTTTTTAATTTTTTTATCGTAAGATGAAAACAAATATGTAATGAATATAAGAGGATGACATGGATAGTAAATATATTCAAGAGCTTACACAGGAAGAAAAATTAGTTTTTATAAAAATTTTTTGTAAGTTGATAAATATCGACAACAGCGTAGAAAAAGAAGAAATTGAATTCTTAAAAGTTATATCAAATCGCTATGCTATGGATAATAATATTGTGGTTGATATAATTAAATCGGCAAAAAGCATTGACTGCATAGCCGAAGCAAGAAAAGTTACTAATCGTCAGCATGCGTTGGAGTTGATAAAAGAATTGTGTGTTTTAGCAAATGTTGATGATGAAGTCGATGATACCGAATTAGATATTATAATTGATGTTGCAGAGGCTATGGGGATTGAAGAAGAAAAAATCCTGCTTATCAATCGTTGGGTGTTAGATAGCGCAATTGTTGCAAAAACTGGTCAAATCATTATGGAACGTGACAATGGATAAACAAAAATTAAGAGAACTTATGCGAGATCAAATATCTACTTTTAATGGTGATATTATCAAAAAATTAAACTATTTAACTAATAGCGAACTTCTTGATTATAATTACTATAAAATAGATATTTACAGGCAAAAACTCAATTTTAAAAATGATAATGATTTGCTTAATGCCTTTATCGGTAATAATGATGGCAAACAAATAAATGATAAAAATGCATTTGCCAACGCTTTTATGACTTCAAATCCAATTTCCAACAGTTCCAACCATCAAAATGAAGAGAAAAACAATAGCGCTACAGATGTAAATGATCGCATCAAAAATATCAATTCTCGTTTGGCTGTTTTAAGAGGTTTATCAATGCCGGGAGATTATTTACGGAAATCATAATCGTAAATATATAAAAAGTTTTGCTATAAAGGTGTAAACCGATGAACCACAGATGTTTTCCGAAAAATTCTTTTGAATATTTGATAAAAGAATGCATAATGCCTTATAAATGGGTTTTTCTGATTTCATTGTTGTTGGTATTTGCCGAGACAAGTATAAAAAATATTTTAAACTGGCTTTTTTCCGGTTTGATAGAAACAATCGGGCAGGGAACAAATCCCGAAGTTTTACATCAAGTTTTATGGTTTGTCGGAATAATCATCATTTGTAATTTTATCAACATTTTTTTGCCAAAGCACGTTATAATGTATCGGCAAAAATATCTTTATTTTCCGGTAGAGGAAACAGTTTATTGTCATGCAATATCATATATTTTTGGTCATTCGGTAAATTATATTATAAATAAGCAAACCGGAGCATTATTGTCTAAAACCAATCAAATAAACAGATTCCAAGGAACATTTTCTATTATAATCAATCAGTTTTGGGGTATTATAAGTGATGTTGGTGTCAAAATGGTATTGCTTATGATAATCAACGTATGGCTAGGTGTTTTATTTCTTATATGTTCAATTATTGTTGCTGTGGCGAATTATTATTCCAACAAACCTAATGAGCGCCTATCTAATATGGCTTCCAAATCAGAGGCGCTATATACCGGTTGGTTGGTCGATGCTATATCTAATATTCGCTTGGTTAAACAATTTAACAAACTAGAATATGAAAAGAAAAGATTAGCTATATTGTTGTTTCAATACATTAAAATTGCTGTTAAATCGACGTTGGTTTGGTTTTCTTCTTTTACAATATTAGGCTGTTTTATTCATTTATGTTCAGTTGGAGTACTTGCTTTTTCTGTTTATTTATGGAGTAAATCTTTAATCAATTCCGGAGATATAGTTTTTGTACTTTTGACCTTAAATGGCGGATTTATGTGGTTGATGAATTTATGTACTCATTACCGTCAGTTTACGAATAATCTTGCGTCTATTCAAGCAGGATTAGAACCTTTTATTGTTCCTCACGAAATTGAAGATATTAAAGATGCTAAAGTGCTCAAGGTTAAAAAAGGTACAATAGAATTTAGAAACGTTGATTTTGGTTATTCAAACGATAAAAAAATTTTTGATAAATTTAATTTGATTATAAATGCCGGCGAAAAGATAGGAGTTGTTGGATTATCCGGTAGTGGTAAGACAACATTGATAAATTTGCTTCAAAGATCTTATGATATACAAGGTGGAACAATTTTTATTGATGGGCAAGATATAAAGAACGTTACCCAATCAAGCTTACATCATAATTTGGCAATTATACCGCAAGAATCAGTGTTGTTTCATCGTAGCTTGAAAGAAAATATTGCTTATGGGTTTGTGGCAGATGATAAAAAAATCAAACAAGCCGCAAAAAAGGCTTGTGCTGATGATTTTATTGAAGAAACACCTGATGGATATAATTCGATGGTAGGAGATCGCGGTTGCAAACTTTCAGGAGGTGAGCGCCAACGTATTATCATAGCGCGTGCTATTTTGCGTAATTCGCCGATATTGATTTTAGATGAGGCTACATCAGCGTTAGACAGCGAATCAGAGAAAAAAGTCGCAAAAGCCATTGATAATCTGGTAGGTAAACAAACTGTTATTGCTATTGCACATCGTTTGTCGACATTAAAAAGAATGGACAGAATAATTTTTATTGAGAACGGAAAAATTGTTGAAACAGGAACATTTGATAAATTGTCAAAAAAGAAAAACGGTAAGTTTGCCAAGTTATGGAAACTGCAACAGTTGCAAAACAAGGATTAGTTAATGTTACAATATAACAATATACCTAATATTCGCAAGATTCACAAAAACGCATTGCTGTTTATGTGGGAAGTATTGTATGGTGCAAGAAAATGGGCATTGTTGGGAGTTATCTTGGCATATTGTTTGCAACTTCTTAAAGTATATGTACCGCTGTATTTTTCGGAAATGATAGAGTATTTTTCCCAAATAACTCCAAGTGAGATTGATTGGGATAAAGTTTGGTGGCTTTTGTGGATAATTTTTGCTTCGTATGTAGGACAATCACTATTTCGAATGATTCGAGAGCTGATTGAGGAAAATAAAGTACGTAACTATATGAGTGCCAAAATTAAGTTATTTGCGGTGGATTATCTTGCAAAGCATTCGGAAAATTATTTTGCTTCACAAAAATCAGGTCAGCTTTCGCAAAAGGTAATTAATTGTGCTTCAGAAACATTAAATACTCATCAGACTATATCACGTCTTTATAGTGAATTTTTTATTATTGTTACCAATTTTTACTTTATAGGAAGGGTGAGCCTTTGGTTTTTGTTGTTAGTAATTCTATTCAGTTCTTTATCAACGTTTGTTTCTTATAAAAACAGTTTTAAACTTCGCACCTTAAATCAAACAGCTCAAGATGCCTTTGATGAATATAACGGAACGGTTGCCGATAGTATAGGAAATGCATTAAATGTTAAAGCGTCAGGTAGTGAAGAGTTTGAACTTTCGTATATCAGAAAAAAATTTAATCACTGCAAAAACACACGTCTAGAAGCACTAGATAAATTATATAACGGTTTTCGTTTTCAAAATACTATGGTTTGCTTATTTCAAATAAGCACAATTTTATTACTTATCAAATTATGGTATATGCAAGAAATAGGCATTGGAGATGTTACTTTAGTATTGATATTGATGAATAACCTCATTTTAGTATCATCCAGAGTTTTGAATGAAATAAGTCATCTTAATACCTTATTTGGCAAACTACAGGCCTCAATGTCGCCTTTTGTCGAAAATCATGAGATAGTGGATAACCCGAAAGCTAAGTCATTAAAAATCGGCAAAGCATCAATAGAGTTTAGAAATGTTAAATTCAGTTATGGCAAAAAGAAAGTATTTAATGGGCTAAACCTGCAAATTAAGGCAGGTGAAAAAATTGGCGTTGTCGGTTCTTCAGGGAGTGGTAAAAGTACTCTTATAAATATACTTCAACGTGCTTATGACGTACAGTCAGGCGAAATTTTGATTGATGGTCAAAATATATCACAGATTAAGCAAAATAGCCTCCATGACGTAATTTCGCTTATTCCGCAAGATACATCGTTATTTCATCGAACAATTGCTCAAAATATAGCTTATGGCAAACCAAATGCTAAACCAAGTGAAATAGAAGAGGCTGCTAAAAAAGCATATGCTGACGAGTTTATAAAAACTTTGCCGGACGGATATAATACCAAAGTAGGCGAAAAAGGTGTTAAGCTGTCAGGTGGTCAGCGCCAACGTATTGCCATAGCTCGTGCTATCATAAGAAACACTCCAATACTGGTTTTGGATGAGGCAACATCTGCTTTGGATAGCGAAACAGAAAAATATATTAAAAAGGCTATGAAAAATCTAATGAAAAATAAAACGGTAATAGCTATTGCGCATCGACTGTCAACACTTAAAGATATGGATAGAATAATTGTATTGGATAAGGGCAAAATTGTCGAGCAAGGCAAAATTGATGACCTGCTAAATTCAGGTGGAAAATTTCAACATTTGTGGAATATTCAAAACGAAGAATAAATATTTAGCGTAATTTTTGATAAAAGTTGCTGATTGTTGCCGAAACATTATTATCCATATACTTTGAGGCTTCTTTCTTTATAGTATCCGGCACTCCGAAACGCATTTCGGCAATACCTCCGGCCATACAGGCAAGAGTATCGCTGTCACCACCTAAGGAAACGGCATTTCTTATTGCATCTTCATAAGAATTAGCATCTAAAGCGCAAATAATTGCCTGAGGAACCGAATTTTTACAAGAAGTATAAAACTTGTTATACTCAGGGCGTATTTCATCAACAGTTTTGGATAAATCATAACCATATTTGGTTGTAATATAATTTTTGATAATTGATGAATCTATACCTTTTTTGGCCATATACATTGTTTCGATATACACTCTGGTAGCCAGCAAACTTTCAGGGTGATTATGAGTTATTGAAGTAAGCTCTACAGCTTTGTCCAAAGCCTGTTTCAAATCATCTATCATCAAGGGAATAGGGCTTAATCTCATAATGCAACCATTGGTTTTTGCACCATATGCTTTGCCGGTTTCAAGCCAGTTGGTAAAACCTTTGCCAAAAGCACCTACTTTACCACCGTCATAAGTTCTGTCTTTGTACAAATTGCCCCATTTTTTTAGCAATTCTTCCGGCTTTTTATCGGTAAGCAGCCATTCGGCAGTTGCACAGGTTAGTATTGTGTCGTCGGTAAAACAGCACTTATCGCAAAAAAGCTCAAAGTCTTTGCGTTTGATGTTGTGAAACTCATAAGGCGAGCCGACTATATCTCCGACAATAGCACCTAACATTTTATTATTCCTTAAGTTAATGTGTGGCATATATTATGATGTTTGCTATGCTGAGTCAAGATATAGCAACAGTAATATTATCAATATGTTTTATTTTTAAATGGTATTTTTATAAAAGTTATAAAAAAATATTGACATATGCTTTTTTATTTAATAGCATAGACTTGTTCGGGTGCTTGAGGGCAATAGGCACGGACATTATAGACTTGGCCAGTCATCAATATTAAAGATAGTTAGGGATAATCCCGTAAGTTGATGAGTTGGCCTTTCGAAAGAGAGGTTTTTTTATGTTTAAATATCAACATGGTTTTTGTATCGTTCGCTGTCAACCTTTTCATATCGGTCATGACAGACTAATCAAAAAGATGATGGAAGAATGTGCTTATGGCACAGTTTTGATTGCCGCTGCACAAGAAAGCGGAACTGAGAAAAATCCTCTACCTTATTTTACTCGTAAAAAAATGGTGCAAAATGTTTGGCGCAAAAGCGATGCATATGAGCGCTTAAGAATTGTAGGCGTTAAAGATGTAAACAATGTGCCATGGAATGTACACGTATTGGAAACAATCAAAAAAGAACAAGCTGACAAGCCGGCTCCTGACGTAATTTATGTGGGAGATGAGCGTGAATATTTGTTCTTCAAAAACGATGTGGCAAACGTTGAAATTTGCTCTCGTACTACACAAAACTTCCCGTTTTTATCGGGTAATATGGTACGAGATATGATAGCCTTAAAAGATGTAAGGTATAAAGAATTTGTTCATCCGGAAAATATAGAGCTTATTGAAAAAAGCTTCTATGAGGATGAAAAAAACTAGAAGAAACACCGTCGTTTCTTCGCATGATTTGGGTCTTGTAGGGACAGTCGAGACAAATCATTATTTAGTAACCTACTGTCGAGGAGAAAAAACATGAATAAATTTAATCATGACACTCGTTGTGTCGGAACATCAGCTTTTGGTATCAGAATGCCTATTATCAAAGAGGGCGATAATATCAGTAACATAATATCTGATACAATTATTGAAGCTACCAAAGCAAAATACCAACCCCTAGCAACAAACAATGGCGATATTATCGGAATTACCGAATCATTTTTGGCTCGCGCTCAGGGAAACTACATAACATTAGATGATATTGCTCAAGATATTGCCAAAAAATTTCCGACAGGTGATGTCGCTGTTGCATTTCCGATACTTTCTCGCAACCGTTTTGCCAAAATTTTAGAGGGCATTGCCAAAGGCGTAAAAGGTAAGGTATATGTTTGTCTTTCTTATCCTGCAGACGAGGTCGGAAATGCTATCATGGATGAAGACGCATTGTTTAATTCTGACCTAAATCCTTATACTGATATATTAACCAAGCAAGATTTTCGTAAAAAATTCGGTATTTTCCATCACCCTATAACCGGTTCCGACCACATTCAAATGTATGAAGATATCAATCCTAACATCGAGGTTGTATTGTTGAACAACCCCAAAGACATCTTAAAATTTACCAATCAGGTTATAGTTTCAAGTATTCATATTCGTCATCGTCAAAAACAAATTTTAACCAAGGCAGGAGCTGTTGCTTATACCTTAGATGAAATTTGTAATACCCCGAGTGAAAAACGCGGTTGGAGCGAATATGGCGTATTGGGTTCTAACTATTCAGATGCTAACAGGCTTAAACTTTTTCCCAGAAATTCTATGGAATTTTGTTACAACCTTCAGAATCTGCTTAAAGAAAAAACCGGCAAGCACATTGAGGTTATGATATATGGCGACGGCGGTTTCAAATGTCCTAAGACCAAGATTTGGGAATTTGCCGATCCTGTTGTATCTCCGGGTTATACCAAAGGTTTGGAAGGTATGCCCAACGAAATAAAAATAAAGGCTGTTGCCGATAATAATAAATCAAATCCCGAGGAAGCTATTAAAAAAGCTATCAATGACAAAAATAAAAGCCAAGGTTTTTATTCTATCGGCACCACACCTCGTCAAATTACCGACTTACTCGGTTCGCTTTGCGACTTGACAACCGGTTCGGGCGAAAAAGGTACGCCGGTTGTTTATATCAAAGGCTATTTTGATAACTACTTAACTGTTGCACCCCAAGACTAAGGAATGTGAATATGAGTTTAGATTTAAAGAAGAGACTTGCTAAAATCTCATACACCATCCGTCACAAAAAGGCTTTTTTGCAGGTAGAAAAACAGCTTCGAGGGAGGAATACGTTACGAGGATATCTGCATGACATTGATAAGCCGTTTTTATACCTGGCCTTATGGATAAAGTACGAGGATATCCAAAAGATACATCGTAAAAACAGTAAACATCATGTTAGAAATAATTTGGTAAAATCAAAAGATGATTTGATAGATACGATTATCGACTGGGAGTGTGCCAGAATTACCAAGCCTGACAAACCGCTTAATGCTTATGAAACTCTGTTGAAGTTTTACCCCGATAAAAAAGACGAATTTTTACCGATTATTCGAGAGCTCTTACCTCATCAGATAAAAGAGGCCTGTATTAAAGAAAAATACAGAGTGTTAAGCGAACGTTTGCATTATAATAGCCAAACTCCTAGACAAGCTCATCTGTCAAAAGCTCCTTTTGTTCACAATTTTAAGCCGGTAATGGAGAGGTAATCAATGTTGACTTTAGAAATAAGTGCAACAATCTTCGGGTTGTTGCAAGGGGTGCTCGTGCTCTTAAACAAACGAAGCAATTGGATATTTTATATTGCTCAAATCATTTGTTTACTTGGTTTTTCCTATGCAAACAAGCTCTACGGCGATGTTTTGAGCAACAGTATTTATCTCATTTTAGGTATCATCGGGTGGATTTTGTGGAAGAACGAAGATAAGGCATTGATAAGTATATGTTCGAACAAGGAAAGATTGATTTATGCCTCAATCATAGCTTTGGGTTCAATAGTTCTATTTGCCATGCTTAGCAAAACTCAGGATCCTCTGCCGCTTATCGATTCTTTTACAACCGTATCATCTTTTGTTGCAACCTATTATATGGTCAGAAAGAAGCTGGATACATGGGTAATATGGTTTGTAAATGATATTTGCTACGTCGTTCAATACAGTATGTTGGAAAATCAAGCAGTTTATCTGATGGGATTAAACATTGTTTGGACAGCTATGGCTGTAGCTTCATTTCTTAATTGGCTAAAAATTATGAAAGGATATGCAAAATGAAAAAAATATATTTTGCCGGCAAGTTTAACAAAATTAAAAAGCCTGGAATATCATTGGAAAAATCTTTGGTAAATGATTTCCGCTCGCAATTATTAGGTGGTTCAAAACTACTTACACACTATCAGGATAATCTGATTGTAAACAACAAATTTCAATATTTGGGCCCTTTTTATTGTGAGCAGGCTTCAAACGGCAACTTTACTTCAACCGACTGTAATGAGGTATTAAACGCCGAATATAATTCCGTTTTACAAAGCGATGTTTTGGTTGTGGTGTTTGGCGAAAATTTTTCGGTCGGTTCGGTTGTAGAACTTGGCTGGGCGCTAAATTCAAACAAAAAAATAATTCTTCTTTATCAGGAAGAGGCCTCTAACTACACCATAAAATCAGAATATTGGTTTGCTATTGCCGATGCCATTAAGCGAGGTAAAAACATAATTATTCGCAAATATAAAGAATATTCTGAAATAGTATCTTTAATCAATCAAAGCATAGAGGAGCTGATTTAATATGAAATATAAAGAATTTGAACTGATTTTATCATCATTTAAGTGCAACAAAAACTGTCCTTACTGTACTGCCAAAATAACCAAATGGCCGGCAGTTGATGACAAGGTTGACGAACTTAAAAACAGGTTTAGCTATCTAAAAGATAAGGGTATAAATTTCAGATATTTTATCTTTTGCGGAAACGGCGAGCCTTCGCTACACAGTGTCGATACGATAGACAAAGTTGTTAAAGCAACTCGCGAAGTAAATATTTTTGATGAAAAGCGTTTTCAATCTTCCGGTAATATCTTTTTTGAAAAAGAAAAGCTCGATTTAATAAAAGACGATTTTATTGTCGAGATTACCCGCGTTGACTTTGACAGTGCCAAAGATATGAAAATCTTAGGTTATGATCAAGATTATATCAATTCGCCATTGTTTGCGCAAGCAAATGTAAGGCTTAATTATGTAATGATGAAAAACAAAAGTTTTGATGAATATTTGACCGAAATAAAAAAATACATCGACACATATCCCAATATTAAGACTGTGAGCTTGAAAACTCTAAACTTAAATACACTTAACGGCAAAATTGATAATCCTTATTCCAAATGGATTATTGAAAATGCCTTAACCAAGGACGATGCCAAAAATGTAATCGACTTTATGAGTAAACACGCTAATGTTACCCACCAAGATAACGAATTTTTTGACAGGATAGAGTGGATATATAAAGGAGTGCCGATAACCTTTTACATCAAAAAACTTTCGTACGGCATATCCAACGTCGTCTGTTACGGCGGAGAACTCGTCGATTATCACTTAAACAAATTAGACATTTAGTTTGACACTTATTTTAATTAAAAAGGACTATTCAAATGGTAAAAAGATTACTTTTTAGCCTTATGCTACTGCTTTGTGTAAATTATGCAAATGCGTCAGATGGTTTTAAGGAAGAGATTGAAAATAAATATAATGTAAAATTCGGAGTTGATGGTACATATACATTGCAAAGTATAAAGTCGCAAGATGTATCTCGAATATTTGTGACGCCATATATCAGAAAAATTATTTCTGATAACAGCTTAGGAAAAACAGCGCTGGACTTTTCCATGAACATCGTAAGGTTTAATAACAAAACCCCCGTTGATGTGGCCACACAACAAGGAATTACCACTTTGTTTAACAGCTATGATACGGATTATAACGAGCTATATGAGTTATATTTGTCTTATACCCTACCGAATAATATGATGACTTTGGGTTTGGGACAAATTCCTGTATCAAAATTTGACAGCCCCATTGCCAGCGATTTACAGCGTTATTATTTTCTAAATTCTGCATTGGCTCAAAACACAACTTTTACTTACCCGACTGCCGGAATAGGTGGCTTTTCCCAATTTAATTTAGATAAAGATATTATATTAAGTTTGGGCGCAATTGACGCATCTAATCCTTTGGCTAACGGCGTACATGTTAAAGACTTAAGTAAGTTTTCGTCTTTTGCCTCAATAAATTATACGCCAAAATTCTATGATAAATATCAAGCTTCATATAGTTTGTTGTTATATGACAAGCCAAAGGTCGAAAAAGCAGATTTTCAAAGTCAAGGATGGTCATTGTATTTGGCTCAAGACATCAGTGATAAACACAGTTTGTTTTTAAGGATTAACGGGGCAAGCAGCGACTATCCGGTTATAAGCAAGTCATATTCTTTCGGTGTTTTGTTTGATAACCCGTTTAATCGTTCACAAAACGATCAATTAGGATTGGCATATTCGATTAACCGAGTAAATGAAGACGCTACGGAAGATGAGGTTTATGATAAATATGAGCATATAATCGAAACGTATTATGATTATAAAATAAATGGTAACATCTCTTTTCGACCGGATTTGCAGGTATATCTGAATCAAGGTTTTAAGGAAGACAGTAAACCCGAAGCCGTTATTTCTTTAAGTCTTGGCTTGAACTTATAGATTTGATGATATATTAAAACACCACCCGAAAGGGTGGTGTTTTTTTATGGTCTTAAATGACTGGACTACTTTCACTACGTTCAAGTTGCACCTGCGCTCATTCGCTATAGCTCACCGCCGCGCTCTCGCTCGGCTTTCGCTTGTTGTCAAACAGCTTCCTCGCTGGTTCGAGCCCACAACTCTCGTTGTTCAACAAAAAAATCCTACCACAAGGGTAGGATTTTTTTGTTGGTCGGAATGACTGGACTCGAACTTTCTCTTGCTCCGTAGGTTTCGCATTATAAAATGCTCAACAACTTCGCTTCGGTCACTTGTTTTGTAAAGTTTTTATCGCCGTATTACTTCGGCTCAAAATCTTAACAAAACTACGCCACTTGCGGTAAAAACAACCGGAGCAACGGTTGTTTTTATCCTCGTGCCTCTCTCGAGGTCGCCGGTTCGTTATCCGCCAATTTCAAACAAAAAAACCACCCGAAAGGGTGGTGTTTTTTATGGTCGGAATGACTGGACTCGAACCAGCGACCTCTTCGTCCCGAACGAAGCGTTCTACCAGGCTGAACTACATTCCGTTTCTTTTTGTGTCATAGTATTAACACATTTTTTTTATAAAACAAGTAAAATTTTTAAAAAAATCAATATTGCTTAAATAATCTCACAACACCATTTTTTGCGTTTCATATACCAATAGGTAACAGGTAACATTACCAAGTAATAATAAACCTCTGATGTCCAACTCCATGTTAATCCCATATCAAATACTGCAACAATCAATCTTATAGCGACTATGTATGTAACCGATGATAAAGTCTCAACTAATAAAGCAACTTTGGTTTTTCCTGTTCCACAAATAGCGTAAAAATATATCAAGGCCGGAAGTGCAAATGCGTAAGGGATTAACATTGCATAAAACGGCATAACAGCCTGTTTTATAAGAGCTATATTATCAGTATATATCCTTAAAAATATTTCCGGAAATAAAGCCATTACAATGAAACATAAATAATATGGTATAGCACCTAATTTTATAGTTCGACGTACTGTGGACAATACTTCATTATCTTTTCCTGCTCCGATAAGATTGCTTATCATGGATGAGGTTACAACCGATAAAGCACTTGCTATAACATAAGGGAACGAGCATATGGAGCGCAATATGTTTGATATTGCCAAGGCATTTGCACCAAGTTTTTCTATCTCGATAAAGAAATACAACCAAGCTCCCCATCCTAAAAAATTTTGGAACATAATCCAAATTGAAAGTCTGAAAATATTGTTGAACAATGACTGTTTCCATAATAAAAATTTATGAAAACCATATTTCATTACACCAACTTTAATAAACAGATAACCTATAAAATAAATCAATGTAATGGCTTCAGCTATAACCGATGCAATTGCCGCACCGGCTAAGCCCATAGGCTCAATGCCAAGTCCTCCGAATATCAGCCAATAATCTAAAATAAAGTTTGATATAAGCATTATAAAAGCAGAAGCGGTTATTGATTTTGTATTATTTGTTGCTACAAAAAAAGCCCTGAAAACAGTTTTAGAACCGACAAACAGAAGTCCCCAACATCTTGGTAATAAATAAGCTAAAACGGCCGTTCTTACTATTTTATCCTCGACAATAATATCTAAAATGCTCGGGGAATATAGATAAAAAAATCCGATACTCAACAAAGACAATATTATTATAAAATTGATGGTTTGATAAAATACGTGACCGATTTTTATATAATTTTTTTCGCCGTTTCGTCTGGCCATTATAATTTGCGCACCGACAGCAAAGCTTTGTTCTATCATAAATACAAAAAGAAATATTACACCACCTAATGCCGATGCGCCAAGTTCAATTTCACCGACTCTTCCTAAAAATGCGGTGTCAGTCATACCGACCAATACTTGTATTAACATTGCAAGCATTAGCGGATAAGATATGTTTAATATTTTTTTGTAGCTGTATGTTATCATTTCTTTAACCAGAATATAAATAAAATATACAACAGGTATCTAAATAAAAGATTAAGAGGAAAATTTGTTTAATATTTTTAATAAAAAAAATACGAATAATAACGATATTTTGAAAAAGGCAAATACTTTATATGTCAAAAAAAAGTATGCTTCAGCTATAAAATATTATGCCAAAATATTGTCGCTCGATTCTACAAATTTTTCAGCTATAGCCAATACGGCAACCGCATATTTTGAAATGCAAAAATTTGATTTATCGATTCCATATTTTCAAAAAGCAATTGTGATGGATTCTAACAATCCGTGGTGGTATAATTATCTGTCTCAATCAATGCAAAAATGCGGAGATTTATCAGGCGCATTGGACAACGCATGGAGTGCAGTTTTGCTTGGTGAAACGAATAATGCTCACCATTTGAATTTGGCCTACACCATCTATGAAACAGCAGATGAAATAGGGCGTAAAAAAACGGATTCGTATTTAAAAAAATGGTATGAGAAATTTCCTCAAAATCCTATAGCTGAGCAATGTTATAAATCATTTTTTTATGATAAAAATTTTGATTCATCAAACCGAAAATATATTGAAGAATTGTTTGATGTTTTTGCATCGGATTTTGATAGTGTTTTAAGCGAACTTAATTACGATTCTCCTAATATAATTGCGCAATATTTGAAGGAATGTTTTAACAATAAAAAGAACCAAAATTTATCAATTTTGGACATGGGATGCGGAAGCGGTCTATGTGGAAAACAGTTGAAAAAAATATTTAAAAAATCAAGGCTTATAGGTGTGGATATTTCATCACAAATGCTTATGAAAGCTGAAGAAAAAAATGTTTATGATGAGCTTGTAAAAAGTGATATAACTGATTGTTTTTGCGGTGATAATTTGACTTTTGATATTGTGGTCGCATCAGATGTTTTTACATATTTCGGAAACTTGGATTTTGTATTTAAAAAAGTGGATTCTTTGCTTTGTAAAAACGGGTTGTTTGCTTTTACCGTAAGTGAAAATAATTTAAACAAAAAAGACTTCTTTTTAATGCCGTCATCTCGTTTTATACATTCGATAAAGTATGTAGAAAATATGCTAAAAAAATATGATTTTTCTATCATGAAAAACGAGTGTAAAATACTTCGCAAAGAGGGCGATAAAGATGTTATGGGAAGGGTGATTTTAGCTGAAAAAAGATAAAAAAATTCCCGCTAAAAAGCGGGAATTTTCTTAAGCATTTCTAAGCATTACTTAGATTTTTTTGTGCTTGATTTAGCAGAAGAAGCTTTCTTTGTGCAGCTAGACTTAGAAGAGCATTTAGAAGTTGTCTTCGAAGCAGATTTTTTAGCACAAGAAGATTTGTTGCAACATTTAGAAAGTTGTTCAACAGCCATAGACCAGAAGTATTCATCTTGACCGTTTGGGCAACCGGCGTTTTGCCAAATGTAGTAAGCAGCTTCTCTAATTGCTTGTTCATTATATGCCATAATCACTAACTCCAAATAAAATTTAATAAACACTAACCAATATACATACAAAATTTTATACGTCAATACTTAATCAAAAAAAATATCAAAAAAAGTCAAAAAGTTGCATAATTTTTATTCCGTTTTTTATTTAAGACTTGCATTTAAAAAGAATAAAAATTATAACTGATACATAAGATTTTTTTTGTGTAAAAAATCTCGTTAATTATGTTGTTAATTTTAAGGAAATTTGAATGCAAAATTTATTGTCAAAAGAAGAGATGGAAGCCATCATAAACGGCGATCACGGAAATGTTTTTGCTGTTCTTGGAATTCATAAAAATAAAGGTTCTAAAGAGGTATATATTCGCACTTATCAACCACATACTTCATCAATAGAGGTATTAAACAGGGTTGGCGATTCTTTGGGACAAATGACTAAACTTGATGATAGAGGATTCTATCAAATTGACCTCGGTAAAACAGAAAATTTTGATTACAAATTTCGTATAACAAACGATCAAAATTATACTTACATTGCAGAAGATGTTTATCGTTTTTCATCGACCTTGGGTGATATGGACGTATACTTATTGGCCGAAGGTAATCACTTGGAAATGTACAAAAAACTCGGTGCTCACATCATTGAAAAAGACGGTGTGAGAGGAGTTAGTTTTGCTGTTTGGGCGCCTAATGCCAAACGTGTAAGTGTTGTCGGAGCTTTTAATAATTGGGACGGTCGAGTTAACGTAATGCGTAAGCATCCTTCTTGCGGTATGTGGGATATTTTTATTCCTAATATCGGCGAAGGTGAAATTTATAAATACGAGATTAAAACCCAAACAAATAACATTTTCTTAAAAGCCGATCCTGTAGCTTTTTATGCTGAAAAACGCCCTAATACCGCTTCAATTGTTTATGATATAAATCACTATTTTTGGAATGATGAAGAATGGATGCGTTATCGTCAAGACTATAATTCTTTTGATAAGCCGATGTCTATTTATGAAGTGCACTTAGGCTCTTGGCGTCGCAAAGACGGAAATGATTATTTAACCTATCGTGAATTGGCCGACACGTTGATTCCTTATGTTACCAATATGGGCTTCACTCATGTCGAGTTTTTGCCTGTTTCGGAACATCCGTTAGATCCTTCGTGGGGATATCAGGTAATAGGTATGTTCGCGCCGACATCTCGCTTCGGAACACCTGATGATTTCAGATATCTTATAGATAAATTTCACCAAGCAGGTATCGGTGTGATTATGGATTGGGTTCCTGCTCACTTCCCTAAAGATGGTCATGGCTTAAATGAATTTGACGGAACTCATTTGTACGAACACGCCGATCCGAGAAAAGGCGAACACACCGATTGGGGTACAAAAATATATAACTATGGTCGTTCGGAAGTTTCCAACTTCTTGTGTGCAAGTGCAGTCTATTGGTTAAAAGAATTTCATATCGACGGACTTCGCGTAGATGCTGTTGCTTCAATGTTATATTTGGATTATTCACGCAAAAACGGCGAATGGATTCCAAACCAATATGGTGGTAACGAAAATATTGAGGCAATTTCATTTTTACGTCGTATGAATGAGCTGGCATATTCCCAAGTCGATGGAGCAATTACCGTTGCTGAAGAGTCAACAGCATGGCCGATGGTTTCACGACCGACCACAATGGGTGGTTTGGGCTTTGGTTATAAATGGAATATGGGCTGGATGAATGACACTCTTCGCTATATTGCGCATGAGCCCATTCATCGTAAGTATCATCATGGTATGTTGACGTTTGGATTGCTATATGCTTTCAACGAAAACTTTGTGTTGCCGATATCTCATGATGAAGTTGTTCATGGTAAGGGTTCTATGTTGGCAAAAATGCCCGGTGATGAGTGGCAAAAATTTGCAAACTTAAGAGCATATTACGGATTTATGTATACTCACCCCGGTAAAAAACTTTTGTTCATGGGATGCGAATTCGGTCACGACAGAGAGTGGAATTCTGAAGAAAGTTTGCGTTGGTTCTTGCTTGATCATCCGATGTACAAAGGTATGCAAAATTGTGTGAGAGATTTGAACTTAATGTATAAAGGAAATGCTCCTTTGTACCAACAGGATTTTGATTATCGCGGTTTTGAATGGATTGATCACTCAAATGCTGATGACAGTGTAATTGCATATATGCGTAAAGGTTATAATGCCGGAGATTATTTGATTGTTATTTGTAACTTTACGCCGGTGGTTAGAGAAAACTATCGAATTGGTGTTCCCGAAGATTGCCAATATCAAGAAATATTCAACAGTGATGATACTAATTATTGGGGAAGCGGAGTTAAAAATGATGGCATACGTCAGGCAGAGCACATTGACTGTAATTATAGACCATTTTCAATTAACTTGCGCTTACCGCCATTATCAACCATTGTAATTAAACCGATACGCTAGGAGTATTGATGGTAAAATACAAGGCATATACCCAAAAACCATATCCTTTAGGTTCGACATATGACGGAAAAGGTGTGAATTTTGCACTTTTTTCCGCTCATGCCACAAAAGTTGAACTTTGTATTTTTAATGAGAGCGGATCTGAAGAGCTTATGCGCTACGTTATTGAGGAAAACACTAATAACATTTGGCATATATACTTAGAAGGAGCAAAACCGGGTTTGGTTTACGGATACAGGGTTTATGGATTGTATAAGCCTGAACAAGGTTACCGTTTTAATCCGAATAAGTTACTTATAGACCCTTATGGTAAAAAACTTGTCGGAACGCTGATTTGGAATAAAGCTATTTTCGGTTATGATATCGACTCTCCCGAAAAAGATTTGTCATATTCAACACTTGATTCAGCTCCTTATGTTCCTAAATCGGTTGTCGTTGATGATGAGTATGATTGGGGACAAGATACAAAGCCGAATTATGCAATGTCAGAAAGCATCATATATGAAACACACTTACGTGGTGCTACAAAATTAAATCCGTTTTTACCCGACACTAAAAGAGGAACTTTTGCAGGATTTGCAGACGCCTCTACAGTTAATTATCTGAAACATTTGGGAATTACTGCTGTTGAATTTTTGCCGATACATGCCTTTTTCGGTAATCGTCATAAACGTGGTTATGTTATAGATAATTATTGGGGATATGAAAGCTTTAGCTTTTTTGCTCCGGAGCAATCGTATTTATCAAGCGGTGATATAAACGAGATTAAAGACACGATTAAAAAACTTCACCAACACGGAATAGAAGTGTTGCTTGATGTAGTCTATAATCATACCGGCGAGGGCAATCATTTAGGACCTACCTTGTGCTATCGCGGAATAGATAATTTGTCTTATTATATTCTAAATCCCGACAACAAGAGAACTTATCACGACACAACCGGTTGCGGTGCAAGTTTGAATATGCAAAATCCGAATGTTATCAGGATGGTTATGGATTCTCTGCGTTATTGGGTTGAAAAAATGCATGTTGACGGTTTCAGATTTGATTTGGCAACCACATTATGTCGCAGAAATAATGAGTTTAAACAAACATCAGGATTTTTATATGCTGTAGCTCAAGATGAGGTTTTGCAAAAAGTAAAGCTTATTGCAGAGCCCTGGGATGTCGGCTATGGCGGATATCAACTAGGCGCATTTTTACCCGGATGGTCGGAATGGAACGATAAATATCGCGATAATGTTCGTCGTTTTTGGAAAGGTGATCAATATCAAATTGCCGAGATTGCTTCAAGGCTGACTGGTTCTAGTGAAATTTTTAATCACACTAATCGTAGCATAAACTCAAGTATTAATTTTGTAACCGCACATGATGGTTTTACTTTGTATGATTTGGTTAGCTATAACAGCAAGCATAATACGGCAAATGGAGAAAGCAATCATGACGGTACAGATGCTAACTGGAGTTGGAACTCAGGCGAAGAAGGGAAATCAACAAATTCTGTTGTTATAAAAAATCGTAACAAAAGAATGCGAGCCATGATGGCAACTTTGATGTTATCGTTCGGAACTCCTATGCTGACTTTCGGTGATGAGTTTGGGCGTTCTCAAATGGGAAATAACAATCCCTATTGTCAGGATAATGCAATAACTTGGATTGCTTGGGAAGGCTTGTCCGTAAAACAACGAAGTCTTATTTCGTTTACCAGAAAACTTATACGCTTACGTAAAAAACTTAAGGTGTTTAATCGTAATCAGTTTTTTACCGGAAAAATTATTGATGATAAAGGCAACAAAGACTTAGCTTGGTACACCGAAAAAGGTGTTGAATTTAAGCCCGCTGATTGGCACGACAGTGATCGCCGTTGTTTGTCATATTTGTTAAAAACACCGAACGGATTTTTACAAGCGATATTCAACGCAAATCATACGGATATTGATTGGACACTTCCAACTCTTAAGGATAAATATTCCTGGAATTTGATATTTGACAGTACTGATGAGGCTGATAACCAAGCTAAATTAGCATCCGGTAAAAATATAAAAGTTCCGTCATGGAGTGTTTTGCTTATCGAAATTAAAAAATAAGGAATATAAATTATGAATTCAAATCTTGAACAACTTGCCTCAAAATTAAAAATTGCTACAACATATAGCGACGGCGGATTAACTAAGAAAAATTATGTGGTTAATGATAAAACCATAAAGTTTTTTATTCAAGCATTGGGTTATAAAGCAGGCAATGATAAGCAAATTCAAGATTCGATAGCTGAAATTGAAAACAAAAGATGGCGTCAAGCACTAGAGCCTATATATGTTTGTACTCAGAATAATTTAATTATAGACGTTGTTTCATCAGATTTATCGGATATATCGATTGTTGCAAAAGATGAAGCCGGAAAAGAAAGCAAGCTTGATTTTAGTTATATGCAAAATGCCGAAAACAGAGGTCTGTTATATAAAGAGAGCTTGCGCATAACCACTCATCTGGAAATAGGATATTATAATTTAGTTGTCAGTGTTGCGGGCAAAAAATATGAAACAGTTTTAGCTGTCGCTCCACAAAAATGTTACGATGTTTTGGGTGATAAAAAAATATGGGGTTATGCATTACAGTTATATTCTCTGAAAAGTAAACGCAACTGGGGTATCGGCGACTTTACCGATTTGCAAAATTTTGTAAAATTATGCGGCAAAGATGGTGCCGATGTTATTGGATTGAATCCTCTTAATACATTAAGCCACGATCATCCGGAAGAAGCTTCACCTTATTCCTCCATATCGCGTGAATTTTTGAACCCTATATATATAGATGTTGAAAAAGTTCCCGAATTTGAAGCCAAAGATAAAAAAGAAGTAGAAGCTGTACTAAACGAGGTTCGTTCATCAGAATTGATAAACTATGGCAAAGTATATCCTTTGAAAATATCTGTTTTAGAAAAATGTTTTGAACGCTTTAGGCAAAATAAAAATGCCAAAAGAGCAAAAGAATATGACGCTTTTTGCAAAAAATATGGCGAAGCATTGGATAAGTTAGCTGCATTTCAGGCTATATACGAAGTAAAAACCAAAGAAGTTTGGGGCGGTTGGCGTGCTTGGCCCGAAGAGTTAAAATCTCCATCTTCAAAAGGTGTTAAAGAATTTGTAAAACAAAACAACGACAGAGTTGAGTTTTTCAAATATATGCAGTTCGAAGCATCTCGTCAATTTGAAGAGGTATTCAACACCATCAAAGAATGTGGCCTAAAGGTTGGATTGTATCGCGATTTAGCTGTTGGCGTCGGAACAGATAGTGCTGAAGTGTGGAGCGAGCCTGATTTATTCATGCAAGAAGCCGGAACAGGTGCGCCACCTGATGCCTTTTTCCCGGCCGGACAAAAATGGCGTTTAGGAACATTTTTGCCACAAGTGTTAAAAGATAAATGCTATCTTCCTTTAAGAAGAATTTTGCAGGCCAATATGCAAAATGCCGGTGCTTTACGTATTGACCACGTTATGAGCTTAATGCGCCTTTATGTGATTCCTGATGAGCTAGATGAAGGAACATATATTTATTATAATTTTGAAGATATGCTAAACATTGTGGCTTTGGAAAGTCATTTGAATAAGTGTATGGTCGTTGGCGAAAGTATCGGTAATGTACCAGCCGGATTTTTAGAAGCTTTGGCCGAAAAAAATATATATTCATTAAGCGTTTTGTGGGCAGAACGTTGGGATAGCGGTTGGGGTGATTTCAGACAACCTCAGTTCTATCCGAACAATGCATTTGCATCTGTGGCAACACATGATATTGCACCTTTGAAGATGTGGTGGTTCGGTTATGATATCGAAGTCAGTGCTTCTTTAGGCTTGATAGCCAATGATGGTGAAAAATTATCTGCTTACCATAAAAGAGAAATAGACAGACAAAAACTTCTTAATGCGCTTGATGAAGCGGGAGTATGGCCAAAAGATAAGTTCCGCAGTGGAAACTATATATATGGCGAAAACTATCCCGAAGGAATTGAAGAAGCTGTTGAGGCTTTTGTGGCTAAGTCGGCATCTCCGGTTTATTTGGCTCAACTGGAAGATATTTTGCATATTACTCAGATGCAAAATCTTCCCGGCACGGATAGAGATAAGCACCCGAACTGGCGTAGAAAACTTACTGTCGAGTTGGAAGATTTGGCTGATGATATTGCCTATATTCGTTGCGTCAGAGCCATAAGGAATGAGCGCCAATAAATATGCAAAACAAAACATTAGTATTTGATTTAGACGCTACATTGTATTATGTCGGCGACAAAGTCGAAAAGCTTTGTGATGCCAAAGTGGTTTCATATTTGATTGAAAATATGGAAGTTGATGAGATATCAGCTCTTGAACTTATAAAAAAGTTCAGAGAAAAATATCGCTATGATTCCGAGGCTGTAGAAAAAGAGTTTCCGGTTAAGCAAAGAGATTTTGTTGAATATGTATGTGACGTTTCGACAGATTGCATACCGCAAGATAAAGAGCTTGATACAATCTTAAAACAAATTTCAAATACCAAATATATATTAACTGACAGTACACAAAAACATAGCAAAGATGTTCTAAACAAAATGCAAGTTGATGTTAATCTGTTCACTTATATATATGATGCCCATGATATGAATTATATATTTAAATATCGCAAAGAATGTTTTGAACAGTTTCTAAGCAAGTTTAATCTAAAAGCCAAAGACTGCATTATGTTTGAAGACAGTATAAAAAATTTGGAAACGGCAAAATCTTGCGGTATGATAACCGTGTACATTAAACCGAATCAAACCAACAAACCGGAATTTGCCGATTATATGTTTTCAGACATAAAAACAGCATTAAAAGAGCTTTTTTAACATTGCATTTAATATCAAAAAAAATGCTTGCAAATAAAAATAAAAGCTTTATACATACCAAAAGTATGTATAAATAGCTATAGGTACATAAATGGTTAGAAAAACAAAAGAAGATACCGAACAAACACGTCAGGCCATTATGGATTCGGCATTGCAAACTTTTTATGAAAAAGGATTCTCCAGAACAACCTTTGATGAAATTGCAAAACGAATAGATATGACCAAAGGTGCGGTGTATTGGCATTTTAAAAATAAAACAGATGTTATTGTAGCAATAATAAAACAACGAATTACGCAAAATAACTCCGATACCTGTCATGCAAATACGATTGATGATTTAAAGGACAGTATTCTGAAACGAGCTCAAAATATTGAAAGTGATAAAAAAATAAAAGAATTTCTGTTTTTTATGATATATCGTATGGAATGGTCAGAGGCTGTGTTGAACAACGTTTGGGAACAAATTGGTAATTTATGTGAAATACCCGATAAAAATCTGT
Source organism: Alphaproteobacteria bacterium (assembly GCA_045639065.1). GTDB lineage: Bacteria > Pseudomonadota > Alphaproteobacteria > RF32 > CAG-239 > CAZU01. The sequence continues at coordinate 39,520 of JAZUCK010000022.1, forward strand.
ACGAATCACTGCTGAACATACAAAAAAACGGCTATATTAAAAAAGACGTAAATATTGCTGATTTAAGTGAAATTTTAATATGTTTTATGCGAGGATGTGTCAATAAATATGTTTCGGGAAAAAATAATAATATGAAACTTACGACTATAATGGCTCAAGGTTTTGATGCTATAATAAATAACGTGAAAGCGGAGAATAAATAAAAATGCAAGTAGTAAAAATACAAAAAAGAAAAATTATATTAAATTTTGTAATAATTATGGCATCGGTTGCTGCCGGTTGGTACATAAAATCAAAATTAACACCTCCGTCGGCAGGAATGATGGGAATGATGGGGGCAACGCCTCATGTTTTGGTTGAAGATGTGAAAATCGTAGATGTTTCTCCAAACAAAAAATATATAGCATCTGTTGAAGCTATCAATAGCGTAAACTTGATTCCGCAAGTTTCTGGTTACATAGATAAAGTATTGTTCCAAGAGGGTTCAATTGTACATGAAGGCGATATTTTGTTTGTGATTGAACAAGACAGATATCTTGCTAATGTCGACTTGGCAAAAGCATCTTTGGCTAGTGCAAAAGCCAATTTGGTCAGAGCCGAAAGAGATTATAATCGTCAAAAAGCATTAAGCACTCACAACTACGCTTCAAAATCAACTCTTGATCAATCGGAAAGTGCATATTTGCAAGCTAAAGCATCTGTTGCTCAAGCTAAAGCAAACTTAGAATTAGCTCAAATTGATATGGAACACACCGAAATTAAAGCTCCGTTTACCGGCACAATCGGTAAGGCTTTGGTTACCGAAGGAAACTATGTTTCATCTAATTCACAAACTCTCGCCCGCATTGTTCAAAAATCTCCGGTAAGAGTTGCTTTTTCTGTTCCTGATAAAGATCACCATATGTTTAGGGATTTAGGCCTAAATAATTTGAAAACCAAACTTATAATGCCAGGTAACAGAGTTTTTGATGAAAAGGTAAATTCATATTTTATAAATAATGAAATTAACACCAATACCGCAACATTGTCTGTGTATTTGGAATACCTAAACCATTCAAAAGAGCTTATTCCCGGTAACTATGTTGATGTAGTTTTATCATCGGTAGAAGGACAATCTGCCGTTGTTATAAATCCGGCAGCTGTTATGCAAGATGCTAACGGTGCATATGTTTTTGCTGTTGATGACGAAGGCAAGGTAAAAGAGATGAGAGTACAATTAGACGGTATGTTTGAAAATAAACAAATCGTTCTTTCAGGATTAGAAGGTAATGAAAAGATAATTGTCAGCGGTTTACAAAAAGCCAAAGATGGAGCAACCGTAAGAGCCAGCCTTGTGTCTAATGATATTGAGGAGGCTAAATAACAATGTTTTCTCGCATATTCATTGAAAGACCCCGTTTTGCGATGGTAATATCCATCGTTATGGCTATTGCCGGTATTATTTCGGTGTTTTCTTTACCTATTGCACTATATCCTGAAGTTACTCCGCCTGAAATTGTTGTTTCGGCAACTTATCCGGGGGCATCTGCTGAGGTTGTCGCCAGAACAATCGGTATTCCTTTGGAAGAACAAATTAACGGTGTTGAAGATATGCTTTATATGTCCTCATCATCAGAAGATTCATCATATCAATTAACCATAACATTTAAGGTTGGTATCGATTCAGATATGGCTCAGGTAAAGGTTCAAAACCGAATTCAACAGGCTTTATCAAAACTTCCTTCTGAAGTTCAACGCCAAGGACTAAGGGTTATTCGTCGATCATCAAATATTTTGGGCTTTGTGTCAGTATTTTCTCCTGACAACAGCTGGACCAATCAGGAATTAAGTAACTTTGTTCAAAATAATATGAAAAACAACTTGGGACGTGTTGACGGTGTGGGCGAGGTTAATGTGTACTCGGCCAGACTTAGTATGCGTGTTTGGTTAGACGCCGATAAAATTGCTGCATTAAAATTGCCTATATCAAGCATAACTTCTGCTATCGAAGGACAAAACTATCAGCCTTCTCTCGGTAAGGTCGGCGGTATGCCCGGTGATGGTACACAACAAGTTGTTTATTCGCTTCAAACCCAAGGTCGTGTGAACGAGGTTGAGGACTTTTCCGAGATTATCGTTAGAACAGATGAAGAGGGCGGTCTGGTAAAATTAAAAGATATTGCTCGCATTGAAGTCGGTGAAGAAAGCTATATGGCAACCTCAAGATATAATGGAGCTCCAAACGTAGCTATTGCCATAAACCAATTAACCGGTGCCAATGCCCTAGATGCCATGAAGAACTTAAAAGCCGAATTGGAAAGAATGAAAGCAAGCTTTCCTAAGGGTATTGATTACCTTATCGGCTATGATTCAACCGAATATATCAGTGCATCTATTGAAGAGGTTGTATTTACTCTTGTGTTGACATTTGCCTTAGTGGTTTTTGTTTGTTATATCTTTTTACAAGATTGGCGCTCAACCTTAGTACCGTCTCTTACTATTCCTGTATCGTTGTTGGCAACTTTTGCCGTTATGTTGGCTTTAGGTTACAGCCTTAATATGTTGACATTGTTCGGTTTGGTGTTGGCAATCGGATTGGTGGTGGATGATGCTATTGTTGTGGTCGAGCGTGTGTTAGCTTTGATGGAACAAGAAAACTTGGCGCCAAAAGAAGCAACCATCAAGGCTATGGAAGAGGTTTCCGGAGCTATTGTCGCTACGACATTGGTGTTGTTGGCAATTTTTGTGCCGGTCGGATTTTTGGGTGGTATTACCGGTAAAATTTATCAACAATTTGCCGTATCAATTTCATTGGCAGTATTTTTCTCATCAATCAATGCATTGACCTTATCTCCGGCACTTTGCGCTACAATTCTAAAGCCGTTTAAGCTAAAGGAAAAAGGTCCGCTTCACTGGTTTAACTTAGCGCTGAACAAAAGTCGTGATACATACACCGGAATAGTCGGAATTTTCGGACGTAAAATCGGTGTTGTTGCTGTCGTTTACGGATTGGCACTGATTATTATATGCGGTATTTTGAATATCAGCCAAACATCATTCTTACCTTCGGAAGATCAAGGCGTGATTATGGCAAATATTCAACTCCCTGAGGGTGCATCTCGTGAGCGCACACAGGCATTTGTTGATAAAATATCGCCAATTCTTAAAGAAGAATCAGGCGTTAGTGATTTGATGGTTATTACCGGTATCAGTATGATTGGCGGACGTGGTGAAAACGTAGCTATGGCGTTTGTGGTGTTAAAACCATGGAATAAAAGAAGCAAAGAAGATTATTCAACTAATATATTGAACCGCCTTCGCGCAAAACTTAGCGCATTTCCTGATGCCGAAGTTCAACTCTTTGAACCCCCTGCAATTATGGGACTTGGTATGAGCGGTGGTATGGACTTCAGATTGCAATCATTTAATACCGATGATCCGCAAGCTATTGAACAAGCACTATTGGCCGTATTGTCAAAAATAAATGCCTTACCTGAGATTTCCTACGCCTATACGACATATACAGCCAAAACACCTAATATCTTTGTTGATATAGACCGCGTTAAAGCCGAAAGTATGAAAGTTGCAGTCGGTAGTATTTTTTCGACATTGCAATTTTACTTAGGCTCAGCATACATTAACGATGTAAACTTCGGAACTCAGGTAAACAAAGTTATGCTTCAAGCCGATTGGAAAAATCGTAAAGATGTAGAATCAATTAAAGAACTTCATGTCCAAAATCAAGAAGGACAGATGGTTCCTTTAGGTAGCGTGTTGTCGTTGCGCAAAATATTATCACCTCGTGTGGTAAACCGTTATAACCAATATCCTTCGGCAACTATCACAGCTGTTCAAAATCAAGCTGTAAGTACCGGTGAAGCAATGAAAGCTGTCGAAGAAATAGGTAACAATCTGCCCAAAGGTTTTGGTTATGAATGGTCTGGCATCAGTTATCAAGAAAAGAACTCACAAGGTCAAATAGGTTATTTGATTACCTTGGCGGTTATCTTCGGTTATCTGTTCTTGGTTGCTCAATATGAAAGCTGGATTACGCCTTTGCCGGTGTTGACATCAGTCGCCGTAGCAATGTTGGGAGCCTTGACCGGATTGTTTGTTACAGGTTTGCCTTTGAGTATTTATGCTCAATTAGGACTTATTTTGTTAGTCGGTTTAGCTGCCAAAAATGCTATTTTGATTGTTGAATTTGCCCGTGACGAACATGAAAAAAATGGCTCAAGCTTAGTAAAATCGGCAATGGTTGGAACCAAAGAACGTTTCAGAGCAGTTTTGATGACGGCCTTTACCTTTATTTTGGGCGTGTTCCCGATGATTGTGGCAACAGGTGCCGGTGCCTCAAGCCGTATTGCTATCGGTGTTCCTGTGTTCTACGGAATGTTGCTTGGAACAGCTTTGGGTTTGATTGTGATTCCACTGCTATATATATTGTTTGAAACGATATATGATAAGACAGTAGGAAAAAATAAAAAGTAATAAAAATAAAAAAAAACTGCCGTAATAAACGGCAGTTTTTTTGTTATGTAAATATTACATACTATTTTGGTTATCTCTTGGAGGTAAGTTAATTTGTCGGTTATTATTTGGGGTATTTTGTTTTTTATTTTTGTTAGTCGCTTGACTGATAATACGATTTCTTGCCGCCGAATATCTCGCACACAAAACTCTCCTTAGTGCTTCTCTTTTTCTTTTATTAGGTATTTGTTCTAATTTTTTAAGATCATTCTTAAATTTTATATCAAGTCGTGACAATCGTTCCTCGGTTCTATTCTTTGTCTCATTTTCTTTTGCATTATTCGCTTTATTTTCTTTATTATTTTTAGCTTTATTATCCTCATTAATCCTTATTTTTTCATCTATTTTATCTATGTTTAAGATGGTAATACCTTTTTCTTTACATACTTCCTTCATCAAAGCAAGCGTTTCCGATGAAAATCCTAGAGAAATTCTAACTTCCTTAAATCCGCTTATATCAGCCAATGCTTCAATTTCTTCTTTAGTCGGTTCCCTATATTTATCATTTTTGTCCCTTGTTTTAAGTCCGTAAGAATGTCCGTTATTTCCGACAGAATATTGCACTGTATTGCCGTTTTTTTCGTCAATATAACGCATATTATTTTTATCTTTTTTATAATTATGTAGTAGATTATCCGGCATTACAGGAGTATGATCATCATTAGGATTATTATCAAAAAATGACATATCTGATTTAATACTGTTTTCTACAGCTTCTATTTCACTTAATGATGAATCGGCTGAATCGTTGAGATATTTTTCTTTAAGTTTTTCCAGTTGATCCAGTAAATTTTTTTTATCGACATCAGGCTTCTTTGATAGTTCTTTTATTTCATCAAGCTCCATGTTTAATCTCCTACAAGGTATAACATGTTGAAATTATACCATAAAAAACGATTTATTACAATAACAAAAAAAACATAATTCATTTATGATAAACTAAAAACTGTGCATAAAATAATGCGGTACTTGTACTTTTTTTGCCTATAAATTACCCTGTTACTAAGTGATTATATACGTAGAAAGTGAGTTTATGAAAAGGATTTGCTTATATTTGGTCATTTTTATGCTAGCTTTATATATAAAGCCGGCTTTTGCCGTATCATACGGAGACTTGTATGATATGGAGTGGTGTCCGTGCAATCCGGAAAACGAGCTGAGCGGTCAAGGCTCCGTTGTTTTAGGGCAGGTTGTTATGTGTCCTTGCGATTCTATGTATGACGGATATGGTCGTACTTTGGGAAAAGACTTTCAAAAGGTTAAGGAAGTTGCGCACAAAGTTGTTCAAAAGGCTTCAAATTATAAATATTATGTTGGTGTAGAATACAATAAATCTACCACAGAAACCAGCAAGGATAAATTATTTTTCAATAAAGATGACAAGTTTGTTACAGATGTCAGTGTTGGCTCTGATGAAATTTTTGACGATCAAGATAATATCGGAATCGTAATCGGTACTCGTCCTCATCCGAACATCGGAATAGAAGCATTTTATAATCGCACTTTCAAAGATAATGAAAATGTTCAATATGACAGAAAGGCCTTAGCCGGTGGTACAGATCCTTCTGCTGTATACCACGTTGTAAATACTTATGTAACAAAATATCAGGCCTTTGGTGTAGATGTAATCGGATATTTACCTGTAACTAACTTTATTGATTTTGTGGCTTTTGTCGGTTTAGGAAAATATTATTTTGAAAATGAAGTAACCCATGAAGTAGCCGAGGTTGTGGGTGGTAGCGGATCAGGTGTACCGTATATTGATAAGTTTACTTCTGAGTTTGATGAAGATACTGTTGCATGGCGTGTTGGCGGAGGTATCCAATTTAACATTGGACGAGGTGTAGTTTTAAGAGGTACATATCGTTATATCGCCATAAACTCTGATGCCATTAAAAACCTTCAAGAGTTTTCAGTCGGTTTAAGGTTTGTTTTTTAACCAAAATAAGTGATTAGGAACTTTTATATGAAAAAAATTAGTTTTGTGGCAACATTGATTTTATCAGGAGCGATTTCGACATCAGCTCTTGCTCAAAACTATTATGATCCTGGATTCTATCAAAATAATAATCAAGGATATTATAACGGTTATGATAATCAAAACTATGGTTATCAAAATTATGGTTATTATCAGCAACAAGCTCCGCAATATCCGACATATCAGCAGCAAGCCCCGCAATATACTACATATCAGCAGCAAACACACAATAATAATCAAAATGTTGCACAACTGCAAAAAACAAAATCTCAACGAGGTGTCGGAACTGTTTCTATCGGTGCTGATTATGTTATGGGATTTTTCAGATATGAAAATAAAAAAGATAAGCTTGATGAGCTTATTTTAGGTGGTGGCGAATATACATATAGTACTTCTGAATTTGAACGCAGAAATGATGCTGTGTCTTTGAATTTAGGTTGGCGTCCGTTTAAGTTTATTGGAATAGAGGCATTTTATACTTCATCGCTTGGCTCTAGTAGTAAAGAGAATGTTTTAAGTCATACCTATTTAAATGAGTATGAAACAGCTGAAAGAGAAACATCTTATACAGCTTATGGTATAGATGTTATCGGATATTATCAGGTAAATGATTATATTGAATTTCTTGCTTCAATTGGTGTAGGTAAATATGATGTCGAGGCAGATATAACAGTTACCTTAAGGGATACAAGCTCTTTTACCGGAGAAATAAAATCACAATCTAAAACCTATGAAGATTCGGTTACGGCATATCGCATAGGCGGTGGTTTTCAAGTATGGCTCAGTCGTCATTTGGCCTTTCGTTTAACAGGACGATGGACAAATATCGGAGGTGAGTTTGCCAAATACATTACCGAAGTCAATGCCGGTGTAAGATATCATTTTTAATATTGTAAATTATCTTGATAATAATAAACCTCTTCAATTAAAGAAGAGGTTTATTATTTAACACATCATTTAAGCGCTTTTTTGTAAGTTCGTAATATTCTTTAGTATTGTCAATTCCCACAAATTTGCGATTTAGTTTTAATGATGCCACGCCGGTAGTTCCGCTTCCCATAAACGGATCAAATACAACATCACCTTCTTTGGTTGATGCCAAAATAATTCTTTCAAGTAAGGCCAAAGGTTTTTGTGTGGGGTGTTTACCAAATTTTTTTTCATCGGGCGGAGTGGCGTTAATGGACCAAACCGTACGCATTTGATGTTCTGGCTTTTTTAATATATCCTTTGGAAAATCTCCATTTTTCATAGCATCATAATTAAAGAAATGTTTTGCTTTTTTATCTTTTCGTGCCCAAAGCAAAGTTTCGTGGCTTGCCGTGAAGTATTTGCACGAAAGATTTGGACTGGCGTTTGGCTTAAACCAAATAATATCATTTAAAATGTGATAATTGAGCTGTTGCATGGCAAAACCGCAAGGGTGTATACTGTGATAAGTTCCGGAAACCCATAGTGTCGCATTCGGTTTTAATAATCTTTTACATAACTCAAGCCAACTTTTGTGAAATTCATAGTTCTGTTCAACACCTTTGCAATAATCCCATTTACCTTTGTTTATAGAAACAAGCTTACCATTTTGACAGCTTGTTCCGACATTTGAAATCATATATGGAGGGTCAACGAAAATCATATCAAAACTTTCATCAGGCAAGTTTTTCATTATCTCAAAACTATCTTGATTAAAAATTTGATAATCATCAATCATAATACCACTCCGCTTGATTAAACAAAACACAAAATAAGTATGCGACATATAAAAAAAGCATGCAACCCAAATCTTTGAGCTTTACCCAAACAAAAAGCCACTTAATAATTAAGTGGCTTTTTGTTTGTTAAAATTTTACACATTATTTTTCTTCAATTTGAGCTTCGTCATAAGGCAATGTTTCATAAGTTACTTGTGAAACGGTCTTAGGGTCGCAAACAGTCTTATAAGTTGTCTTTTTGTATACAACTTCTACAGGTTCGCGAACTTCCGAAACTTTGTCTCCGCAGGTGTCGCAAGAATTGCAGGTGTTGCAGGTATTGCAAGATGGTCTGGCTTTTTGACATTTGCGATAACGAACAGGCTCAGGTTTTACAATCGGGTGATCAGGTTTTTTGTATACATATCTGTAGCATGTACGTCCGTCAAAGTAATCACAATCAAGTTTTGCATCACTTGATACGCGAATACGAACAGGGCCTTCGTCTTTGCAATCAAAGCAAGCACAAGCAGAAACCATAACGGCTAAAGCAATAACAATAAACTTTTTCATATTATGTCCTCACAATAAAAAATTCAGCATTTATAGGCAAATATAAACTTTTTTCTAAAAAAATCAAGTTTTTTTAGATTTTTTTGTCATTTTTATCTAAAAATTAAGATTTATAAGGTGTGAAGCCGCAATTTATTCGGCAACGACCGGAGCCGGAAAATGTAAAACCTTCTTCTTTGTTCTGTAATTTTCCATATCAAAATCAATTTCCGGCTTATAACCCCCTTCAGTACAAATCAACTTATCGGAGTCATATATTTTGCATTTTAAAGGGTCTTTTCTGTCGAGTTCATACAGTTTTCCGTCTTTGGCTCTTTCAAACACTACGTTGCCGCAACCCATTTGTCCGCAACTAAACGGAGCATTTAATATAAATACATATGATTTATCAGGAAAACGAGAAACATAAAAATCCTCGAACTTAACTTCTGAGGGCAATTCTTCAACAACCGTTCCAAACTCTCCGTCAAAAACATTTTTGATTTCTTTGGTGCTGATGCCAATCTCATGAAGATAATCGCTTGATGAGTTATAAAAAAGATAAACATCAGAAGCTTTTGTTTCAAATGAAAAAGCTATTAAAAAGAGTATCAAAAAAATATGTTTCATTAAAATGCCTTTCTTTTTTCTATATCTTAAAAAAATAATATAGGACAAATATTAAAAATTAAATACTTTTTTACAAGTTTTGATTAAAATTTAAGCAATATGTTATAAAAAGCAAGGAAAGAGCTATGAAATTAAACAAAATCATCAATACACAAGAAGAAATTGAAATAAAAGGTATTACGTCAGATTCCAGAGAAGTGAAAGCCGGATACTTATTTGGCTCGCTAAATTCTGACGAATATGTAAAAGATGCTGTGTCAAAAGGTGCTTCTGCCGTTATTGTGGCCGAAGAATATAACGAAAAGCTTCCCAAAGATGTAGTAGTTATAAAATCTGATAATCCTGCATTTACCTATGCACAAGCTGTTGCCAAATATTATGGTAAAGTTCCTGCACATATATCTGCGGTTACTGGTACAAATGGTAAAACATCTGTTGTTGATTTTGTTCGCCAAGTTCTCACAAAAATGGGATATAAAGCTGCCAGTATCGGCACATTAGGACTTATTAAAGGTGGGGAAGATGCCTTGCCATCACCCAATACAACACCTAATAATGTTGCATTACACAAACAATTGAAAACTTTGGCTGAAGAAGATTTTTCATATGTTGCTATGGAAGCTTCGAGTCATGGTCTGCATCAGTATCGCATGGGCGGTCTCACATTTAAGGTTGCTGCATTTACCAATTTAACTCGTGATCACTTAGATTACCACAAAACATTTGAAGAATATTTGGATGCTAAATTGATTTTGTTTAGACAGTTGTTGTCGCCGGATGGAACAGCTGTATTAAATGCGGACGTTGATGTTTATGGTAAAATTGCTGATGTATGTCGTCAACGTGGCCAAAAAGTTATTTCTTATGGAACTCGAGGAAGCGATATAAAATTACTATGTGCGACTCCGTTAGACAAAGGACAAAGATTAGAAATTGAATATTTCGGCCAACCCAAAACCATTGAAATCGCTCAAGCCGGTGAGTTTCAGGCTATGAATATTTTGTGCGCATTGGGTATGCTTGCCGCAATTACCGGACTTCCTGATGATGTTATTCACTATATGGGAGATATCAAAGGTGCCAAAGGGCGCTTGGAACACGTAGCAGATATAAACGGAGCTGCGGTTTATATCGACTATGCTCATACACCTGATGCCTTGGAAAATGCCCTAAAAGCACTCCGTCCGCACGTAAAAGGAAAATTGCACGTTTTGTTTGGTTGCGGCGGAAATCGTGACGCCGGAAAGCGTCCGATAATGGGGCAAATTGCTCATCAACACGCCGATGTGGTTTATGTTACAGATGATAATCCGCGTTTTGAAGAAGCTGATGATATCAGAAACGAGATTATTCCCGGCTGCCCCGGAGCATATAATATTGCTGATAGAGCAAAAGCAATCAAAATGGCAATGCAAGCTTTGATGCCGGGTGATATTTTGGTTTTGGCCGGCAAAGGACACGAAACAGGCCAATATGTAAAAGGCACAATTATTCCTTTTAGTGATCATGAAGAAGTAGCTAAAAACCTCTAAGATAAAAACGTTGATTAAGGGGCTTGCTTAGAAAAGACAAGCCCTTTTTTTGCCTTAATAAAAATATTGTCAAAGCATTTTTTTTGTGATAGAAGACACTTATAATTAAAATTATTCTATTATATTAAAACGAAATTTTTATGAGAGAAGAAAAAAGCAAAAAAGAAAAAATCGGTCTTGTAAGAGAACTGATGCAAAAATTAGAGGTAACACCTCAAGAAATGATAGCATCTCTGAATGCAGAGTTGTTAAGAACTCGTCCGAGACAAAAGCTCGTAAAGGGCGAAAACGTATGTGTCGGTATGTTTTGGTATTATGACAATACGTTTTCGTTCGGTTTGATACCAAACAAAGCTATCAAGGCGGTGGTTGAGCATATAGATGACGAGTTTATCTATGGAGACTTAACAGCAACCCTGAATATTCAAGAATTCATGGGTTTATACTGCAAAAGTGAGGTAAATAATGCTTCTTTTGGTATTGAGGAGTACATAAAAGGTATTCCATACACCTGTGATGATAATGAGGAAATTGTTTGCTACAGCTATTTGCAGATGGAGCAAGTGCAAGCTTCTTATGAGCGGGTAAAGCATTCTTTGAAAATGATTGGAAAAATGCCTCGTAAAAATGATGACTCTTTTTATTGGACAACTGATAGAGACCATTATTTTCAACGAGTTTTCTCGTTTAAGGAGGGATACAATGGAAATAATTGGACATCAAACAACGGTGAGGCATTTTATCGCCCTGTGTTGCGAATGAAGTATAACTAACCGATATGAATGAGGTTCCCAAAAAAAAAACAGCTCTGAGTGTATAATCAGAGCTGTTTTTTTATATTTAAATTTCATTGTCTAATATAACAAACTCGTCATCGGCAGCCATATTAAGAACGACTCGAGCACGCTCATCTAGCAAATCTATGTCTAAAGAAGCATTCGACAGATTGTCTACATTACGTTGTAAATTTGTTTTTATGATTGAATAATGTTTAGATAATGCAGTTGCTTGCGCTATTTCGTGTTTTAAGACAAAATAACGATAAATATTTCTTTCTCCGCAAAAAATATTAAAACAAAAGTAAACGGTAACCAGTGCACTGGTTAAAAACAGCCAATTTTTCTTAATTTTTTGATGAATGTCCAGCCCAAAATCCATATCAGATACACCTTATCATTTTTATTATTTCCTTCTGGAATTTTTAGACTCGTAATACTCGAATTATTTTTTTTGATTAACTAAAACGAGTCAATCAGATTTTGGTTAATATAGGTTTAACTTAGCAAAAAAATAATAATTTTTTATCATCAATTGCAGTCATTTCCTTGCCATTTCCAAGCTACAACCTTATTGTTTTGAAGCAAAAACAAAGTCTTACAAATATATTTTGCTTCATATCCTATATCACCCGGATTGTTAGAAAAAAGATAGGTTGATAAAAATGGTGAAAACAGTCCGTCCTGTCCATAAATTTCATCACCTTGAGAGTAAGTATAAAATTCTGAGGGTACAAAAACATTATCAACATTAGTATATGCTAAAATCTCAGTATTATCGCCCAACATTTTAATAGCAGACGGACGCCCGAATTGAGTCTCAATGTCGTTTTTTGAAGCACCAATCAATGAATTTAGCTTTAGGCTATAAGAATTTGGTGTAACACACGCAAAAAGCATAATCAAAACAATTAAAAAAAATGAAATTTTTGCAATATTGTTCATACTTAATCCCTTTGTTAATCCAGCCGATAATTAACAAAGATAGGTATAAAAGTTTAAATTTCAATTCTAGTGATAAGTTCTAATCAGTGAGCTTAAAATGCCTTGAACCTTAACTCGATTTGCGGGTAGACGTCTTGTTTCATAAGCCTCATTTTTGGGTATCAACAAAACTTCCGGTCCATCTTTTTTAATTTGTTTTAAGGTAGCTTCACAATCATCAACCAAAGCAACCACAATATCACCATTATGTGCAACATTGGTTCTTTTAATAATAACCGTGTCTCCGTTCATAATTCCGGCCTCGACCATAGAGTCGCCTTCAATGGTCAAAGCATAATATTCGCCACCATGTATCATATTAAGCGGAACGGAAACTTTTTCACTTTCATTGGCAATAGCTTCAATCGGTGTGCCTGCGGCAATTTTACCATACAAGGGAATTTCAACCGTCGATGAGGCTAAAGCTTCTTCTTTAAGTTTTTCTTCTGCTAAAATACTGGAAGGTTTTAATTTAGGTAATCTGACAACCTCTAAAGCACGAGCCTTATGCGGAAGTTTTTTTAAGAAATTGCGTTCTACTAAGGCGTCAATGAGCGCATGAATACCGGATTTTGACTTGAGACCCAAGGCATCTTTCATCTCATCAAAAGAGGGACAACAACCTGTTTCTTTCAAAGTTTTACTGATGAACATCAACAGTTTATATTGTTTTGGAGTCAGCATTTTATAAAACCTTTCAACATATATAAAATCAATTTTGTTCTAGTTTAGTTCTTTTTTATAACTTGTCAAGGTATAATTATTAAACTCCGTTTAAGTGATGAATTTTTATGTTGAAAAATTTTTAACTTGTCGTATAGTTGGTAAAGCTATGTGAAAAATATAAAAAACTATAAGGAAATATAAATGTCTACAGAAACAAACATACATCGTGAATCCCGCTTGGTAAAACTTAAGAATTTGCAAGACAGAGGTTACAATCCGTATCCTTACAAATTTGTGCCGAATGCCTATGCTGCCGATTTACAGGAAAAATACAAAGATATCGAAGCCGGTACAGATACTGAGGATAGAGTTACCATTGCCGGTCGTGCTATGGCCGTACGCAATTCGGGTATGTTTATTGATGTAAAAGACAAAAGCGGTAAAATTCAGGCTTTCTGCCACAAAAACCATCTTTCTGAAGAAGATTTGGAATTGTTAAAAAATATTGATGTCGGTGATATTGTCGGTATCTCAGGATATGTCAGAAGAACTCCTCGTGGCGAATTATCGATTGCTGCCGAAAAATTTGATATTATTTCAAAATCACTTCAACCTTTGCCGGAAAAATTTCACGGTTTAACAGATGTTGAAGCTCGCTATCGTCAAAGATATGTCGATTTTATTATGAATGAAGACAGCAAAGAAACATTCCAAAGACGTTGTCAGATTATTTCAGCAATTCGCCGTTGGTTTGAAGAACATTCATTTATGGAAGTTGAAACACCTATTTTACACACCATTATGGGTGGAGCCAGTGCAAAACCGTTTATAACACACCACAATACTTTGGATATGGATTTATATTTGCGAGTTGCTCCCGAATTGTTCTTAAAACGCTTGGTTGTCGGCGGTTTTGACAGAGTGTTTGAAATTGGACGTAACTTCCGTAACGAAGGTATTGATAAAAATCACAATCCTGAGTTTACGGCTTTGGAAGCATATCAAGCCTATGCTGACTATAATGATATGGCTGATTTGTTTGCTGACATGATACCTTATGTTGCCGAAAAAGTTTTGGGTACTAAGGTTATTACCGTCGGCGATGAAGAAATTGATTTATCAAAAGGATTTGCTCGCAAATCTATTGTTGATTTGGTAAAAGAATATGCAGGAATTGATTTGCTTTCTACCGAAGATTTGGCCGAGGCTAAGGCTATGGCAAAATCTGTGGGTGTAGATGCCGATGAATGTACTTGTTGGGGCAAGGTTGTTCAAGAAGTGTTTGATGAAAAAGTTGAACCGCACCTTATTCAACCTACACTTGTTATGGATATGCCGAGAGATATTTCACCTTTGGCTAAAACTCATCGCGACAATCCGCGCCTTGTGGAACACTTTGATGCTTATATCGGCGGAATGGAAATCGGTTGTGCTTATTCCGAGCTTTCTAACCCGTTAGAACAAAAAGAGCGTTTTGATGCCCAAGTTGCCGAACGTGAAGCCGGTGATGATGAAGCACAAATGCTTGATGATGATTTTGTTACTGCTTTGGAAAACGGTTTTCCACCGTCAGGCGGTATGGGAATGGGCGTCGATCGTTTGGCAATGCTTTTGACATCTGCCGCTACCATTCGTGATGTTATCGCTTTTCCGACCTTAAGAAAAAGAGACTAATTTTGTTCGACAGACTACAAATAACAAAAACGCAGCTAAGATTTTTGATGCTAAAAGGTTTACATCTCTTAGCTGCGATTTTTATTGTTTGTATGTTGGTTGCCTATTTTAATATAAAGTCTCAAATACATAGTAAACAGGAAGAGATAAATAACGATATTGTTTCTGAGAACGCAAACCTTTCTTCATATGAATCATTTTGTGTTAAAAACAAAGATGTCAACTGTGGCTCTATCGAAAGCTTTGCTACCGATTCTTATGAAGAAGAAACATATGGTAGGGTAATATTAAACGATAATATTGAGAAAAAAGAAGTTATATCAAACCTGATAACAAACAACAGCGACATAAATATTCATCCTGAAGATATGAACAAACTTCTTGATCATTTATATGAAGAAAAATTACCGGACGACATTATTGACGAACATAGTAAAGAAAAGATAGAAAAGCCCAAAGGGATAAACATTATACCGGCAAGAAAACCTCCATATTTTGGAGATAAAAAAGCCGTTGTAATCGTTATTGACGATATGGGTATAAGTTTGAAAAGAACCGCTGAAATAGCCTCATTAAAAGCTCCGATTACCGCTTCATTTCTGACCTATGGTCGTAAACTTGACGAGCAAATTCAAAATTCACTTCGAAGCGGTCAAGAAATAATGGTTCACGTTCCCATGGAAGCTATGACTGCCGTAGACGCAGCACCTGATGTTTTAACTACTCAAATGAGCAATAAAGAAATTAAATCAAACTTGTTGGATATGCTCAAAAAATTTAAGGATATAAATGGTATAAATAATCATATGGGAAGCAAGCTTACCGAAGATTATTCTCGTATGAAAACCGTTATGGAAACGCTAAAAGAAAGAGGACTATATTTTCTTGATTCTAAAACATCACCACAGTCCAAAGCGGAAAAGGCAGCCCAAGATACCGGAATTGCCTATGCTCATCGTCATGTGTTTTTAGATAACCAAAATGATAAAAGATATATTTTAGGCCAATTAGTCAAGGTCGAGAACTTAGCAAATAAAAACGGCTATGCCATAGCAATAGGGCATCCGAAAACCCAGACCTATGCTGCCTTAAAAGAGTGGTTACCGACAGTAGATAAAAAAGGAATAAAAATAATTCCATTAAGTGTGGCTATGAAAATATTAAACCCGAATGTTAAATAAAAAAACTCTGCACCTTGAAGATGCAGAGTTTTTTTAATGCTGTTTTACGAGTAGAGCAGACGGCGTATTTTCCATTTTGGAAAAAGACAATTTATTCCGACAGCGCTCGCGAATTCTTTGTAATTGATTAAATCCCAATGTCTTTTGAGATAATCTGCGTGTTTTTTAACCAATTCCTTGTTTTTAATGCTTTTCACCACATCTTCGAATTTGCAGAACTGATAAACCAAATTTTTAGCATGATTATACAAAGCATCTGCATCAAAATCATTCGTAGCAAAGGTACTCAAAAAATAACCATTTCCAAAATAATCACTAATCAGAAACATTAAAGTGTTTTGCATATGATTATCAATATCATGTTGCAAAACAAAGGCACCTTGCTTTAGTAAGAAGTCGGCACAAGTCTTGTTGAATAGGTCGTTAGACTCAATTAAAGCACTAAAATCAAGAGTTCTGTTCTGTTGCAATTCATTAAACTGCTTTCTCAATCTGCTTATACTTACAGGATCACAATTATTATAATGATTACGCATAATTCTTTCAAACAATCCCCATTCGATATTTACCGAAGTAAGATGTGCAAAATCATCGCCATAGTGAAGACCATACAAGCCCATACCGGAAGAAATTCTAATCATTGCAATTTTTGCAAACACCTTCCATGTGTGGTAATTGTAAGCATAGAATCTGTCGAGATAATCAGACATAAGCTCCATAAATTCATCAGAAATTTTACCTTCATTATTAAAAGTAACTTTTTCTGCAATAAACAAAGCCAATTCATTAGGTGACATACCAAAGATTCGGTTGTCTTTAACTAATTTAAAAACTTTTAGTCGTAGATTTACCATAATACATAGTTATATAGGGTTAATAATAGAATGAATTTATGCAAAAATATGCGAAAAATGACAAAAAGTCAATAAGAATAGGGTAAAAAAATAGGGAATATAAAAAAAATTATATTTTATGAAAAAAAATACTTGACCAATAAAAAAAATGCATATATAAACCTTTTGTCATTTACGATGGTCCCATCGTCTAATGGTTAGGACATCACCCTTTCACGGTGGTAATATGGGTTCGAATCCCGTTGGGATCACCAATACAAAAAGCCTCCCCTTGTGGGAGGTTTTTTGTATTGGTAATATATCCCAACAGGAATACGAAGCCATATTACCTTGGTAATTATGGGCTCGAGGATAAAAACAACCGTTGCTCCGGTTGTTTTTACCGCAAGAGGCGAAGTTTTGTTAAATTTTTGAGCCGGAGTAATACGGCGAAAAAAATAATACAAAACGAGTGACCGAAGCAAGTTAGCGAGGAACGAGCTTACGAGCAAGAAGAATCCCGTTGGGATCACCAATTTGGAGAAGGCTGGCAAAATTCTTTGCTAGCCTTTTGTTTTTAAGGCTTTCAGCGAGTTCGTACGATTTTATATCCCCAATTTGTAGATTTTCGTTATCATTTCCTTGTATCCTTTGTTCTGCAAGGGGTTGCATCGGTTCGTATGATTTGGTTGCTTGTGTCACCAAAATCTTACTATTAATAAACTCATTGAACGGAAATCTTAATTTATATGTTAATTCACCTTCAGTTAAAGTAAGGCTTTCAAATACAAATTTCAGCAATAATCTCTTTAGTTCAAGATTGTTGGATTTCTCAAATACATACCCTGCTTGTGTGGCAATATCTAATAACCCTAAAATAGTTTCATCAAAGTTTTTATCTGCTTTTTCATGTGCTGATACCTTATTTTTCAAACGATTCATCTTAACTTGTATTTCATTACGTTTTGTATCAAATGATTCTCTATCCAGTTCCCCATCAAGTCTTAAATCAAACAGATTATTGAGCTTTTCTTTGAGTTTATCCTGTTCAGCACGGAGTTTCTTGATTTCTTGAGCGTAAAACTTTTTCTCCGATGCTTTTGATGATTTTAATTCCTTTTGGAGTTCGATTATCACATTGTTGGGGAGCTTTATTCGGTTTAGAATGGAACTAATTTGTTTAATAAGATATTCTTCTCTTATGTAACTCCTTGTTTTATTGTTCAACCAGCATACTATATAAGAAAATTTTCCTTTTTTAAATTCACAAGGACATGTTCTTCCTGTTATGCCGCAACGTACCATTCCTTTAAAAACCACTGGCTTCTGCGAATATTTACCTACATCCCCAGCTCTCAAAGTCTTTTGTTCTTGGCATAAATCCCAAAGTTCTTTACTAATTAAAGGTTTATAGATGTGTGGCATAACACCTCTAATTGTTCGCATTTCACCATAATAAAATGTATTATCCATCATATAATATATGCTGTTTATTGAAATAGGAGTAGCTTTGCGGCTTTTTAAGCCCATTATATTTGCATAATGCACCAGTTCAGCAACGCTTGTGTTACCGAGAGAATACATTTCAAACATTTTTTTTATTATTGTTGCATCAGGTTCTTTTGGTCTGACAAACTTCTTTCCTCTTTCATCTACATAGTTTTCATATCCAAGTGGAGCCATGCCTGTAATTTCACCATTTTTGTTCTTTTGTTCATTAGAGCGGCGAACGTTCTCGGCTAATTGTAAAACATAAGCTTTCGCACCCATTACCGAGAAATCCCATCTCATAATATCAACTGATGTAGATTTGCTGTTTAATACCATTCCCTCACGGTAAAAATGTAGCTCAATCTTATCTTTTCGCATTAATTCATCAAGAAGAACACTTTCCTTAAAGCTTCTTTGTACACGGTCTACGGTATCGGCAATAATAGCTATGGTTTCTTTCTGTTTCTTGCAGAAATTTATCATTTCCATAAATTGCTTGCGCTCACCGTGCGTTGAACTTTCAATAATCTCAAAGGTTTTGATAACTTCCAGTTCTTTTCGGTCAGCATAATCTTGAAGTCGGTTATTTTGAGCAAGTAGGCTCAAACCTTCTTCCTGCATCTTCGTTGAAACGCGAGTTAATATTATTGCCTTCATTTTCTAAAATCTCCTGTCGCATTTTCAATAAACATTTTGCAAAACCTATTAAATGCCTTACCCCTTGTTCTAATTCATTTTCTGTAATTGTTTTTGGCGCAATGTTTCGTAATGCTTCTTTTAATTTTGCTGTCATTTTATCTTATCTCCATACAATCCTCAAGCCAAGGCATTGTTGTTTTTTATGCAGGGGCTTATTATGAAAGCCCCTGCATAAACCAGAATTTATCCTTGTTGGGTAAAAACACTTGTTGGAAGTCCCATTGCTGATAGCATTGGCTCTGTCGCAGCAATAGTTCTTATTTTTGCTTCTTCAGCTTTTTTCTCTCGTTCTGCTTTTTTCTTTTCTCGTCTGCGTTCATTTGCCTCTTTTTTGCGTGCAGAAGCATTATCAATCTCTTTTGCCAAGAAATCTGTAATGTCTTCATCAAATTCCTTATTGGCAACACTAGTATAAAAATCTGCCAAAAATTGAAGCTTTTGTTCTGTACTCAACAAATCCAAAGAATAGCGAACAATACGTTTACCACCGAGACGAAGCGTAAAAATGGAATTTTTCTCGGTATCCGTCATCAACTTATTCATACGGTTTGATATATCCCAACTATTATCCTTAAAATTTTTCATATTCTCGGTCAAAAGTTTCAAAATGCGCTCACGAGCTTTTTCAAGTGTAAGCAATCCTTCATCTTTTGAGGTTTCAAGTTTGTTAGCGTTATATTTCATTAAAAATTGTTTCATTTCATTTTTCCTTTCATTTTAGAGTTAATTGTAAATATCAAATTTTTTGCTGTCTTGCGTTTGAGAGCTCATTGTTGCTTTCAAGATGTAGCCTTCACTTTGGCTAAACACCTCTCGTGCAACCTTTTCTTGCTCTTTGTGAGTAATCAAAATATGAACTTTCTTATCTTTAATGGCGATTACAAAGGGCTTAAAAACCAAGCGAAACGCCAATTTTGCAAAAACAAGCAGTAGTTTGTTGTATATTTCTTCATCCATTTTTGCCTGATACTCATTTCCTATGCCTTCAAAAGTATTCCACTTAAACAAAGGAACTGAATATCTGGCAGTAGTTTGCATAAAATACGGATTGAAAAAATACATCTCCTTACCCTTAAATTCGTTTCCGAATAAGGATAATTCATCAAATAAGCGATAATATTCAAATATAGATGTAACATAACAGAATTCTTGTGCGTCATCTACTTGAACAAAGAACTCAGTATATTTTTCATCTTTATTGTCATATTGCTTTTTCATTTTTTTCCTTTCACTTAAAAGTTAACAAAAGAGCATAATAATTCTGTATGGCATTGGGGCATCCCTTCACGCCATTTGGGTTAAAATTATTGGTTTTGTTAGAGTTTAGTTAGTTGTGACAGTCCATAACATAAACCACATCATTAGGTTCAAACGGACATCGTGTATCTGTTAAGTAATAAAAATTTCCATCGGATGAAATAAAAGCATAGACACCTTGCGGAGATTTTATAACATTTTTATATCTCTCTATGCCTTTGAAATAAAAGCTATCAAAATGAGCTGAAACTTTTTCATAGATTTTTCCGTCAACTCCATAAGCATAGCCATATTGACGTAAAATCCCATCTCGTCCAGCAAATGTTTGATATTCTTCTTCATCTTCCAAGCATTCATCTTCAACAAATTCATTAAAATCAGAATATCTTGCAATTTTCCAACACCCGTATTGATTAACCGTTTCATCATCATTTACCACCAAAAAGCCTTGCATTTTGTGCTGTAGCTCTTCTGTGGTAAAATCTGAAACTTTGGCAACTAGTTGATAGTGCATCTGTTTTCTCCTAATAAGCGAAACGAGCCATATTAACAAGGTTTTCTAAACGTTTTGCATCTCTGTTGAGGCGATACTTCCTCTTCAAAGATGTTATAATATAAGTTAAAACAGTCATTTTTGTTTCCTTTCATTTTTGGTTTATTAAAACGGTATTGCTACCTGACAGGGTTAGTATGAAAGAAAACAAAATCAGGAGTCAACGCCTTAATTTTCAACGATTTTTCAAAAACCGACTTTTAAATAGATATTGATAGATTTAAATAGATATAGCGAGGTAAAAAGTTTGGGAAGACTTTTTAAGATTCCGTAAATTTATGTTCAAAATTAAAAAAATCCCCCCAAGAATCGATTCTTTGAAGAGGACATTAAACTATATAAATTTACCCCATGTTTCCAGATGCCATATTAATTAATATTTGCTTACCTATTTCCCAAGCGTTATTCATGGCAAAATTTCTTATTTTTTTTAATATTGTATCATTTCTTAAAACATCCAAAAATTCATATCCTTGTGAAGTTATTCTATATAGTGGATTTCCAATTACTATATTTCCATTCAATCCATTCTTAAAACCTAAGTCTTCACATGATGAAAAAATAAAGTAATTATCAGCCAATAATTTTATATGTCCAATAAATTTATCAAGATCTTCTTCACCTATTTCTAAAAGTCCCATAAGCTCTTTAGAATAAATTTGATGTTTATTATAATTTTCCATTGTTAATAAAATTTTTTTAATATAATCGTAATCCAATCTCATTTTGATTAACCCTTGTTATTATTTAACTAAAAACCAATCATTAAATTACATCTAAAAAAGAAGCTTGATCGTCATTAAGAAATGCTACAGACTTTTTAACTTTATCGTATAACTTAAATAAACGAGCTTTTGCTCTACTTATAATTACATTATAGGTCATTGGCTTTATAACTAATGCTCCATTAGCTTCTGTTTTTTCGCCCTCTTCACCAATAGCTATCGTTTTACCTAAAACATATGCTACTGTTTTTTGAGTGTTTGAAGTTATCAACCCTTTATTTTTCAACTCTTTATAATATTTCCATGGCTGATTTTTTTCATCAGTGTCGATTGACACTGTTGGTTTTTTTAATTCTATAATGACTAACCTCTCAATACCATTTTCTTCATTATTATCATCATACGATGGACGCGAATAAAAATTACTACAATTTCCATCCGGCAAAACAACAAAATCAGGACGATTTTTAGATACACCTCTTACTTCGGGGCATTTCATAAATTTCTTTATAACTGTAGCTATTGCTTTATTAGATGTATATTCTATAGATTCAAATTCTGGACCAAAAATCCACAATCCTCTATCAAATAAAGGTTGTAGCTCATGTACTTCATCTGTATCATCTCTGTTAATCTTTTTCTCCAACTCGTTAATTAATTTAATTCTAAACTCAAGTTCATCTAAAATAAGTTTTGTTGCTTCTATTCCCCATTTTTCAAGAATTTTAGAAAGATTATCATAATCATTAGAGGACATTTGCGATAATAATTCAACTAATCTATATTTCGATTCAGCTTTTTCCATTTTTAACAATATATCTGACACTTTTTCCAAATGTTTTTCTGATAATGAAGGACATTGTGTTATTATTTCATGTAATGTCCTTTTCCATTTATATGTGTTTATTGTCCCTATTTGTAATAAATTATTTTTTCTTTGAGACGCCAATGAATTCACCGTTTCTTTAACCAAAACTACATTTTGTTTATTAATATAATTTGATATTTCCTTATTAACCAACCCTTGCAATTCTGCCATACCATCTGATACAAAACCAGACCAATCAGGTAAAACAAAATTCTTCATATAATTATCTTTTTCATCCGTCTTTGCTTTAACAATAAAACCTAGCGATTTTGCTTCTTTAGTTCTCTTATCTATATCTAAATCTTCATTCCAAGAAAAATCTCCTACTAAACGGCCATTTACTTGCCATGCGATACCATGTAATTTAGAAGTTATGTCTGATTGTCCTGTTTTAATAACCAATATTTCAATATCTTCATCTTTAATATTTATAGTATCAACTTTGTTTTGGTTTATATCTCTAAATGAAACTTTATGATTATTTACATAAACTTCAAATGTAGGATCAAACAAAAATCTTGTTCCTAATTCATCAATTATTGTTTTTTCTGGAATGTCAAGATTTTGTGAATTTTCTACAAAAATACCTGTTCCATTATTTACAATGATATTTTGAGGATCAATTTGTTTTACATCAATCGGTTTATCTCCAGAAGTCTTTATAACTTTATACCTGTTAGATGAAGAACTTCCTTGCTTTTTGGTTTCTACTTGGTATGAAAAATTAAAACAAAATGATGCGTGTCTTCCTTTTCCATTTTTTCCAAAAACTACTCTTTTATATTTTTCACCTTTATGTATAACTTCAACAACCAATCCTTGATTTTTAGATCTGTCATAAGAATATCTTAACCATCTTTCTTTGAATTCTTCATCAGACATACCATGACCATTATCCACAATACTAAAACGTTGATTATCCAAGGACGGCCACTCAATATCAACCCTTGTAGCTCCTGCATCCCATGCATTTGCAACTAGCTCAACCAATGCTATTATAGGGTTTTTTAAAATTTTATTTCCGACTATGTCATTTAAAAATCTATCAGTTTCATAGGTAAATGATAACTGTTCATTCATTTTAAGCCTCTCAGATAACATATTAATAGATACGATTTTACTAACTACACAAAATATATCAATCTTTTTTATATTATTGCTAACTAAATTAATAATAAGCTCCGTATTTAATAAAATAATATCTTTCAATTATTATTTCATATTGACTTTTTTTATTAAATTTGTTTCAATTTGACCATGCTTGTTGGAACGCATGGTCATTCGCCCGAAGATTTATTCATCCAATGTTGAAATGATAATAACAACTTTAGTTAATTGTCATTTATTTGTTTGCGAATGCTTATATTTGATAATTAACGTAATTCAAAGGAGTTATTGTTATGACAACAATAGATTACTACAAACAACAAGCTAAACTTTTATTAAAAGACTACAACTTATCTAAAGAGCACAATTTCAATCAAAATGAGGTTATTTATGATGAACCTCAAGAGCATTTTGATATAAACAATGTTTTTTCCAAAGCCAATAAGCAAAAAGGAGAAGACATTAAACTGATGAACGCTCAACATATTCTTGCAAAAATATCAGGTTTTGATAATTGGGGTGATTTTTTACATTCTTCAGAAGCTCAAAAAGAAATCGGAGCATTAAAAATGAATTGTTATAAAATTGGAATAGACTCCCATATTATAGAAGCCGCAGATATGATAGTAAGTCATGAATTATTTGCAGATTTTGTTGATGATAACGGTGATGTGAATTATTCTGATGAGCAAGAATTAGAAATGTGGAAACATGTATTAAAAGAACTATTGTAATAAAAAACAAAACATAATTTATCGGAGAGTATTTTCAAAATACTCTCTTTTTTTATTCAACATATTGAAAAAACTACTTTTACGTTCAATCTATTTCATTTCTTTCTTGATTTAATCATAATTTATTCATAACCTAATCATAAAATAATCATAATTTAATCATAAATCCGAGGTAAGTTATGGCGCATTTCAATCAAAGACAGGGTTTGTTCCAATCAAAGAAAGACATTTTGCAATATCTCAATGATGACCCGCGAGAATATATTCCTTATGATTACAGTTATTCAGAGGATATTTTCCCTGCGATAAACAATCTATTCCCTGATGCTAAAAAGCTTAAAATCAAACGTCTGCTAAAAAATGTACGAGTATTTTTAGAAGGAAACCTTGTAGGTATTTGTTTCAAAGGCTTTGATTTCAATGATATTGACAGCGTTAGCCTTATGATGGATGCCACAAATTCGCCTGATATTGATGCGGTTTATTTCATAAATTGCCGTTTTAACACAAGTTGCGGAATTGATTTACTTTCTGCTGGTGCAGGCTATTATGATTGCGAGTTTAATGAGCCTTTTTATGTAAACACCAAAAGTGGCGAGCTTCCCGATGCTCCGATAGAATTTCATAACTGCTTATTTAACTCGCTTTTGAGCTTTGAAAACATTGCAGATTGTGTTCCAGTAGAGCTTGAGCGTTGCCTTTTTAACGAAAACAGCAAATTCAGTATGGCAAGATTTAACCGCAACAACGATAAAAGCCTGTACCATATTGATATCAGAAACAGCATTTTCAAAGGCTTAGTAAGTTTTGAAGGCGCAACAATACCCGAGCGTAGCATTTTTGACTACCTGACATTTTTCGGCGATGTCAACTTTAAGAACACTGTTATCGGCGAGCAAGTTTTATGGAAAAACTTAAGTTTTGCGCCATTTGTGAACAAATCAGCCAAAGACGGTTTCAAAAGCTTTGTAACCGCATTGAACAAAAACAACTACACCAAAGAAGCCAAGTTTTATGAGCAAAACATTGGTGCAGAAGCGATTGAGAAAAAAATTGATAAAGACAGACTTGATATTGCGATGAAGTCAGATTGGGTAAGTATTAAACAAGCCGCTGAAATACTAGGGATTTCTTACACAACCTTACTGGCAATGCGAAAAGAAGACAAAGCCGACGGAATTCAACGCATCCCCTACCGTGGCGAAGGCAAAAACACCCGCTACTACGTCCCACTCCTCAAAGCCTATAAAAGCAAAGACATGGATTTAGTAACAAAACTGGAAAAAGAAATTGGGTGATTTCAAACGGTTACAATTTGTAACCGGTTTATATGTTTTACTTATAACTGGCTCGCAGGAATGAAGAATTGTAGGTATACATTTTCATCTTGAATATAAATTATATGTGATTTAAAGTATCAAAATATCAAATTAAATATTTTGACAGGAGTTGTATTATGTCTAATACAAAAGGTGCTATTTATATTCTGACAAATCCATCCTTTCCAGATTATGTAAAAATTGGATATGCCGATAATGTAGAAAAGCGTTTAATTGATTTAAACCGAAGTGAGTGTATTCCTTTTGCATTTAGAATATATGCTACATATGAAACTCCTAAAAGATTGACTGATTTAAGTTTACATAACCTAATTGATAAATTAAATCCAACTCTTCGAGCTATTGATACATTTAATGGCAAGCCGAGAAAAAAAGAATTTTATGCAATGTCTAAAGAAGATGCATATTCTTTATTGGAAGCAATTGCAGAAATTCACGACTGTAAAGATAAATTAAAATTATACCCAAAAACCGAAGAAGATAAAATAGCTGAAGATACTGCAGAACTTATAGAAATTGAAGCAGGCGGCAGAAAAAGAAGTCAACCAATCTCTCTTGAGGAATATCTTAGTAATAAAAATAAAATTTTAGTAGATATGTATCAAAAACTACAAGCAGAAGTTTATGATGCCTTGGAAGGTGTTGAGATGTATGTTCTACCACAATACATTGGATGGCGTGTACACGGAGTTTACTTTGCCGAAATTCATATTCAACGCAACAAAATAATGATGCTGACCTTAAAACCAAACAAAGATTATGCTATTGGTAATAAAGTACCAGATAATTATCTTTGGAGCTTAAACTACCGTTCATATATTTCTTCAATAAATGATATTGAGGATGCTAAGAATATTATCAAAGAATCATATACTCAAAGAATGTAGATATTGTTTGGGGTTGATATAGTTTTTTACTCACAATACCTTGTGAAATAGTCAATTTCTAGTTTAGAATTGGTTTTTAACGTTCAGATGGTTACAATTTGTAACCATCTGACTACAGTTTGCAGCTGGTTACTTATAAAATAATAAAAAATTACATAAATTCGAAAGAATCTTGTGATTCAATTTTACAAATATTTATAAGTTTAATATTATACATATAAAATAATGTAAAAATTATCTGAAAGATATTAAAAATGTTCAAAAAAAAGACAAATCCACTAGCAACATACATATATGATAATATAGGTGCATTTTCCGAAGAAATGAAACATAAAATAGCAAAATGGCATGTTATGATTGCTAGCAACCATATCGAAATAGAAACTTTTGATAAGCGAAAAATATCAATTAAAGGGAGCGATTATAGTGGAACGTTAGTATCATTATACTGGAGTTTTTTTGATCCATTTATAAAAAACTATATATCTATAACATCGGAAGAATTAAGGCAAAAAGCTATTGATACAAATATCGATGCTGAGCAAAGTTTAAAAATATTTCGAGATAATTTTCGCAATACTATTGAGAACATATATAAAAAAATTTCAGAAACAGATAGATTAATGAGAGGAAAAGGATATCCTAAAAATGTATCATTAAAACCTGTAGATTCTGAAATTAATCATATGATCTATATTCTTGATGAAAAAATTAATGCTCAAATTGATATTGCTAAGAAGCAAAAATTAAACAAGCGAAAAGAATTTCTTTTAGCTCATTTAAATTGGTTGATGTTTATTCTTATTATTTTTCTTTGTTGGATATGTGAAAAAATGAAATGGAATAATTTAGGAACGTGGTTAAATAAAATATACGAAAAACTATAAAACTTCTTTCAATATAACAAAATAACAATTAGAGAAACAGTGTTTTTTTCTTGATTTTCAACAGACTTTTAATAAAATCAAAGAAACTTGAACAATAAAGGAAGCACCATGCAAATTGCTGAATACATTACAGAAGTTAATAAAAGATACAAAACAGGTATCTCTCGTGAACATTCATATCGTGGAGATTTGCAAACTTTAGTAGAAAGCTTGGTAACAGGTATTATTGCAACCAATGAACCTGCTCGTATTTCATGTGGTGCACCAGATTATGTTATAACAAAAAACAATATTCCTCTAGGATATATAGAAGCTAAAGACCTTGATGATGATTTAGACAACAAAAATCACAAAGAACAATTTGACCGTTATCGTAACAGCTTAAATAACCTTATTATCACAAATTATCTTGAATTTCGTTTTTATCGTGATGGTGAAAAAGTTGCTACAGTTCGTATTGGTCATATAGAAAATGGTAAAGTGGTTGCTAATACTGATAATTTTCAAGCATTTAATGATTTAATTGTTAATTTCTGTGCTTATAAAGGGCAAACAATACGATCGGCTTCAAAATTAGCAAAAATGATGGCGGGTAAAGCAAGACTTTTAGCAGATGTTATTAAGAAAGCCCTAAAAAGTACTGATGAAAGTTATGATAACAGAACACTTCAAGACCAAATGAGTGCTTTTCAAAAAATCTTAATTAATGATATCAAAGAAGAAGAATTTGCAGACGTTTATGCTCAAACAATTGCTTATGGTATGTTTGCAGGTCGTCTAAATGATACATCATTAAATACATTTTCAAGACAAGAAGCATGCGAGTGTATTCCGAAGTCTAATCCGTTCTTACGTAATTTGTTCGGATATATAGCGGGACCAATGCTTGATGACCGAATTAAATGGATTGTTGATGACTTAGCTGACATTTTTGTAGCAGTTAATCTTGCAGACATATTAAAAGACTTTGGTAAAGCAACCAAAACTCAAGATCCTATAATACATTTTTATGAAACATTTTTGAGTGAATACGACCCTAAACTTCGTAAATCACGTGGAGTTTGGTATACACCTCAACCAGTAGTTAATTTTATTGTAAGAGCTGTTGATGATATCTTAAAGAGTGAATTTGGTCTTTCTGAAGGTTTGGCGGATACTTCCAAAATAACTCTGTCATTAAAAGACAGTAAATATGGAACAACTAAAAAAGGAGATAAACTTGCAACAATAAAGAAAGACGTGCATCGTGTTCAGATTTTAGACCCTGCTACCGGAACGGGAACTTTTCTTGCTGAAGTTGTTCGTCAAATACACGAGAAATTTATCACTATGCAAGGAATGTGGTCTAATTATGTTGAACAACATTTGATACCTCGTCTCCATGGCTTTGAACTTCTTATGGCTTCTTATGCTATGGCTCATTTGAAATTAAACCTGATGTTAAAAGAAACAGGTTATGAAGCAACCCAAAATGACAGATTAAAGGTTTATTTAACAAATAGCTTGGAAGAACCTCATCCGGATAGTGGAACATTATTTGCTAATTGGCTATCACAAGAAGCTAATGAAGCAAATGAAGTTAAACGTGAAGTTCCCGTAATGGTTGTTTTAGGTAATCCTCCATATAGTGTAAGTAGTTCTAATAAAGGTGAATGGATAACTAATCTTTGTGAAGTATATAAAAAGAATTTAAATGAACGAAATATCCAACCTTTATCCGATGATTATATTAAATTTATCAGATATGGACAATATTTTGTAGATAAGAACAATGAAGGCATTTTAGCCTATATTTCAAATAATAGTTTTATTGACGGTATGCTTCATCGTCAAATGAGACAATCTCTATTAGAAACCTTTGATAAAATATATATTATTGATTTACATGGTAATGCCAAAAAGAAGGAAACTTGTCCTGACGGTTCAAAAGATGAGAACGTATTTGATATTCAACAAGGTGTCTCTATCAATTTGTTTATAAAAACAAACAAAAAGAGAAAAAATCAATTAGCAGAAGTTTATCATTATAGTCTTTATGGGAAAAGGGATTTTAAATATAACTATTTGACAGAATATAACTTGAAAGATATTGCATTTACTAAAGTTATGAATAAAGCACCTAATAACCAATTTTGCAAAATAGACAATACTAATTTGTTAAAATATAATACGGGATTTTCAGTAAATGAATTGTTTATAATTAACAGCTGTGGAATTGCAACAAGCAAAGATAGTTTTGTAATATGTGACAGTAAAAATGAAGTAACTGAAAAAATTAAAACTTTAATTTCAGAAGATGATGATAGTATTAGAAACTTATATAATCTTGGTAAGGATACATCAGAATGGTCGATAAGAAAAGCAAAATTAGATATAGGTGAAATTTTTGATGAAACACTTGTAAGACAAATTCTATATCGTCCATTTGATAAGAAATATTTATATTATACTGGTAAAACTAATGGTATTGTTGCTCGTCCAAGATATAATGTTTTGAAACATTTTGTAAAATCTTCCCATAATTTAGGTCTTGTTTTTTCCAAAATAGTCGCAGGTAATTATGCTTTCAATGATGTTTTTGTAACAAAGAATATTATTGAAAAAGGTGTATTAGCTATGAGAGTCTCAAATGCAGGATATGCAATGCCTCTCTATCTCTACGAAGATTTAGATAATTCAAGACATCCTAACTTTGATAATGAAATTATTCAAAAGTTTGCTGATGGTTTAAAATTACAGTTTGTTGAAGAAAAATCAGCAGAAGAAGGAACTTTCGCTCCAATAGATGTTTTAGACTACATTTATGCGGTTCTACATTCTCAAAAATATCGTGAAACTTATAAAGAGTTCTTGAAAATTGATTTTCCTAAAGTTCCTTATCCGACAGATAAAGAAAAGTTTTGGAAATTGATTGCTTTAGGTTCACAAATTCGTGAAATCCATTTACTTGAAAGCGATAAATTAAATATTTTGACCATTGGTTATCCGATAAGTGGTGATAACATTGTAACCAAATTAAGCTATACAGAAGGCAAAGTGTTTATTAATGATACTCAATATTTTGATAACATTCCTGAAGTTGCTTGGAGCTTCTATATTGGAGGCTACCAACCGGCTCAAAAGTGGCTTAAAGATAGAAAAAACAAAGAACTTTCCTTTGATGATATTAAGCATTATCAAAAAATCATCAATGCTTTATATCTAACAAATCAACTAATGCAACAAATTGACGAGATAGATGTAATTTAAGGAAGCTAATAAAGTAGGCAGTTTACAAATGAGTAAAAACAACAGTAACAAAAATACTTTATTAAAGGCTTTAAAACAGCAAGAAGAGTATATAAAGCGTGTTACAAACGCCTATGCACCTATTGAATTATTTGCAAAACAACAGCAATTCTTCGAATATCTTAACAAAATAAATGAGATATACAGAAATTTAGTTCCTAGAACACCAATTTGGTTTTTACAAGAAAAATTAGCACAATCGGGTTGGGTTATACCAATTAATAAAAAAGAATTTAATAATATTGATTATTCGTCTTTTAATATTAATACAGATATT
The DNA here is from genome assembly GCA_045639065.1 of Alphaproteobacteria bacterium. Taxonomy (GTDB): domain Bacteria; phylum Pseudomonadota; class Alphaproteobacteria; order RF32; family CAG-239; genus CAZU01. The sequence continues at coordinate 70,636 of JAZUCK010000022.1, forward strand.
GTTAGCATTTATGAAGATAATAACGGAAATTTATTACATAGTATTCAACAAGAGATTCTTGATGAAATCCAACAAGTTTCTACTAAAAAACAATTTAATGAAGCGATAAAATGTTATGATGCGGAATTGTACTATGCTTGTACTTACTCATTATCTCCAATAATTGAAAGTTTAATAGAAAACAAAATAAACCCAGGAAGTACAAAAGTAATAAAATCCTTTGATAGTATGACTGAGGAATTACAAAAAGGTTTAATTAAAGACCCCAAAATTCGTTTATTTATGTTATTAAAAACATACATAGAAGATTGTTATGCTCCTGATATTTCATTTGAAAGTGATGATCCAGAAAATATAAACAGAAATTGGATTGCTCATGGAAGATATAAAACTAAAGAAATAACAAAAGTAGATTGTTTAAAGCTATTCAGTGCTTTATATGCAATGATTAATGTAGTTCGCTTTTGTAAAGATTTGGAAACAACTGAGTAAATTAATTGTTATTCTGATATTTGTCTACTTATCCCATCATCCCAACAACTTCATCCAAATCAATACCCTTTGATGCTAAAACTGACATTATAGTTTCCAGTGCATTTTTGTAGTTATCTCGTTCATTTTCTAGGGATTTGATACGGTTTTGAGCCTCGTTCAGCTCATTTTTATAATAGTTTGCCCATTGCTCTTGGTCTTGGGCGTCATGTTTTAGCATATTCTTTTCAATGTTCCCCATATTAACACCGTCTAGGGGTGTAAATTCGCGCCCAGAGAGCGATAATTGTCTTCTGCCCTTATCATCACAGTTTTTTATCAAATAGCCCTCTCTGACGAGTTTATTGACCATAACTTTGGTTGATGAAGTTTTACAGCAAATCGCCTTTGCCAGCGTCTCGTTAGTCATAAAAAATTTGAAGTTACGATTAGTTTTATAACCGATATAGGTTAAAATTAAACGCTCTGTAATTGTGAGCTTTCTTTGTCTTTCACTCATTTTAATTCCTTTAATATGTGTTTTAACATGAGTATTTATCGACAAATTTTACGCTTTGTAATTTTAACAAAAAATGCTGCCGGAAATGAATATTTCCACCTAAAACCGCAGCGGAAATGGATATTTCCACTAAAACACCAAATGGGAATGAATATTTCCGCAGGTGGAAACGGTTATTTCCTTATACGGAAATGGATATTTCCTTTTGCGGAAACAGATATTTCCGCCGCACTTTGCTGAAGCCGTTGACACACAAGGGATTGAGAGCTGTTTTTTGCTCCTATAATATAATTATAATAGAAATAAAATAGCTATTATAATAGCAAAATTTGTTTTGATTAAAATACGAAACCAAAGGAAATCAAAGGGATTTAATGAAAATAATGAGAGTGATTTAATTCTCAGGAATTAAAAGAAATCAGAAACGAGGAGCGGATTTGCCTAACAAAAAATTCCAATTAAAATCAATTTCTTATAAATTTGCCTCCATCAAACATAAAATATCTTGATTTTCTCCAATAAGTCCTATATAATGAGACTAACTGGAGGTAATAATGATATATTCATTTGATGACTTGGCTGTAAAATATAAGGACTATACCAATATTAAGAACAAAATCAGTCGTGAAGTACATTCTGGAAGATTGATACAAATTGCTCGTGGTTTGTACGAAACAGATGCCAATGTCAGTGGAAAGTATTTGGCTGGAAGAATTTTAGGGCCATCTTACCTTTCATTTGATTATGCATTGTCTTTGTATGGATTGATACCTGAAGCTGTTTATAAGACATATACATCAGCCTCTTTTCAAAAGAGAAAAATAAAAAAATTTGAAAATCATTACGGAATATTCACATATAGGGATATTCCGGCAGATGTTTATCCCTTGGGAATTTTATTATATGAAGAAAATGGCTATTCATATCAAATAGCAACGCCAGAAAAATCTTTATGTGATAAGCTATATACTTTGCCTCCTGTTAAGAATTTGGCAGAGTTTGGTGCTCTTTTGTTTGATGACCTTCGGATAGATGAGAGTGAATTAAAAAAACTTGATAAGGATTCAATTGAAAAGTTAGCACCTCTATATCGTGCTAACAATTTGAAATTTTTAGTTAAGTTTATCAGGAGAATTAAGTAATGCAGACCGTTTTAGAACAAATGCTTTCAAAATATAAAACAGATAGTGTTGAAGAAAAGAAAAATGCATTGAAAGAAATTGTACAAGAGGTTGCGTTATGCGGATTAGCACGTGCAGGATTCTTCAAAAATGTAGCTTTTTATGGAGGAACAGCACTTCGTATCTTTTATAGACTTGACCGTTTTTCTGAAGATTTAGACTTTTCATTGATAAAACCTAATGAAAATTTTGAATTACAACAATATTTCTCTGCTTTGGAAAAAGAATTATCCTCTCTCGGTTTACAATTTTCTATTGAAGAAAAACAGAAAACACAAGATTCTGCAATAAAATCAGCCTTTTTGAAAGGAAATACAAAAGAACATATATTGAATGTTTATGGCTCTGATTTGAATATCAATTCAAATGAAATTATCAAAATTAAGTTTGAAATTGATACAAATCCTCCACCAATGGCAACGTTTGAAAACAAATATCGCCTATTACCATCACCATACCAAGTGAAGTTGTATGATATGCCGTCATTATTTGCCGGAAAGCTACATGCTGTAATTTGTCGTTCATGGAAAAATAGAATTAAAGGAAGAGACCTTTATGATTATGTTTTTTATTTAGCGCATAATGCAACTGTCAATTTGCCACATTTAAGAGCAAGATTAGAAGATACAGGGATATTAACCTCAAATGATGCTTTTGGAATAAATGAATTACAAAAAATGTTAAAAGAACGCTTTGAAACAATTGATTTTGAGCAAGCCAAACAAGATGTTTCACCTTTTGTAGCGGATAAATCAAAATTGGAATTATGGAGTAAAGACTTCTTTATAGATATTAGCCACAATATAAAAAACAGTAACTAAATTTATAACATCTGAAATCAAATGAAAAGAGCTGAAGGAATTCCTACAGCTCTAATTTGTTAAAAAACATATTAATGTGAAGTAAAAGGCAATTATTAACTTCATAGGTATTTATCAGTTAATTTAGCGAATTTGCTAAAATAAAAAATTACAAGATGTAATGATAAATACATTTGTAATGAGGAAAAAGGAGATAAAATGTTAACTTTCAATCCCGAAAACCAGACCTATTCAAAACTAATTCATATTGATGAATTTCCTGAAATGCAAAAGAAAATGGAACAAATTGCCGAGAGAGTAAAGAATGCACCGGTATTTCCTGCCAATTCCTACGAAACAGATGCAGAAATTTGCATTGATAATATTGATGACTTAAAGAAACTGCTTGAAGACAAAAACTTTAAGATTAACAGTTCAATCAATCGCCGAAGAGCCAGTTTGTTGCTTGTTACTTTTGCTCGGAAAAAGAGCCTTTGGAGTTCCTGCTTGAACAAGGAAGTGAAATCAACAGAACTGATATATTCGGATACAATGCGATAATGTCAGTAATTTTGAATGAAAATATGACCGATGAGCAAAAACTAGATGTAATTCAGATGTTGATTGACAAAGGATGTGATGTAAATTGGCTCAATTACCAACGAGAAACAGCACTTCTAATTGCATTAGAACGAATTGAAATAGATATTGCAAACCTACTTTTAGACAACGGAGCTGTGGTTTATAAGGAGTAAAAAAAAGGAGTAGAAGATTCTACTCCTTAATATTTTAATTTTTTCTGGTTTTCAAAGCATCTCCTCTAACTTTCCAACCAGCTTGACCATATATGTATGGAATGTACCACCCCCAACTGGTAATTTCAACATCTGTCATAATATCTGCATCACTATTTCTAAATACATCATTTAATGCATCATTAAGGTTGGGATTAGCTTTTGTTGGGACAAAGATTATAATGTGACTTACGTCTTTACCCGTCACATTATTCATCTTCTTGTCTGTATCAACATTAAAATTCTTAACATCTACCAGTCTATTGGACAATACTGTGAAGTTACCATGACTTACAGTACAAGCTGACAAACATAGAATACATAAGCAAAATAGAACCTTTTTCATTATTTTACTCCTCTCGTATCTACAACAGTACCTTTAATCTGAATAGATGTTTGACCTACAAGGAACCACCATGATTTTGCGTATAATGATGCATCAACTATTAAGTCTCCATTTCCTTTTTGTAAAGCATCATTTACGGCTTCTTTAATTTTTGGTGTACCAAATGGGAAAAATAGAAAAATGAATTTACTATCTTCACCTTCAACTAATTTACGTTGAGGAGCTCTATCAATATCAATCTTTTCAAGATTAATGTTTTTATTTGAAATCATTGATAAATCTGTAAGGTGCGTAGTACATCCAGACAGAAAAATCATCATTAATATAAGATATTTTTTCATATTCTAGTCCTTTTAGTTATATAACTCATGTGACTAGTCTAAACATAAGAAACAAAAAGATTCAACAATTTTATTATATTTTACCAATCATCTTTGTTTTCACCAATTAAAGCTGCAAATAACAGTAATAACCAAATTATTGGTATCCATCCTAAAAGTAAATTTACTCTATAAACTTTATTTGCATTTTTATTTCCGGCAGCAATTCTTGATGGAAGAAAATAAAAGAACCAAACAATCCATAACACAAGTGCTAAAATAAAAACACCTACAACAATATCTACAACACCTGAACTTTCCGTAGTTAAAGACCTTTTGATAACAAAACCATCACCTTTATCTGTTTGAACTTTAACCCATTCTCCATTATCTTTTATTACTTCAACAGCTTCGCCTGAAGTCAGTTTTCCTAGTATTTCGCATTTAGTTCCTTCACATGAACGCAAATTCAATACTTCTGTATTAACATAATATGTTTCAGCATGAGCAACACTGCTAAACATTAAAAACAAAAGAAATACTAGTTTTTTCATATGATTTTCTCCCTAATCACACCTTGTGATACCTAGTGAATTTGTTCGGCATTTGGTTTTCTTGCCGTTTTGGTCGGTGTAGGTTGTAACGCCCAATGAATTTGTGCGAGCTTTTATAGTGTTGCCTTTATTATCCTTATAAGTGGTAACTCCGAGCGAATTTGTCCTTGCTGTGCCTCTTGTACCATCGCTACTGGTATAAGTAGTTGTACCCAAAGAGTTGGTTCTTGCTTTTACTTTATTTCCTTTATTATCGGTATAAGTTGTTGTTCCCAGTGAGTTTGTGCGAGATTTGATAACTCTACCATTACTATCCTTACAAGTTGTAACACCCAAAGAATTAGTAGAGCAACGCATATCAGCCCAAGCCGAGCTGGCAAAAAGCACACAAATCAAAGTAATTACATACCGCATAAAAACATCTCCTAACATCATCTTACAAGCTATATAACGAAAAAACAAAGAAAAAAGTTCAGTTTATGCTCATTTCAAAAAAATTATGAGCTTTTATAAAAACATATTGACTTTTTTAGGGGTTTTGCCCGAAAATTAAAATAATTAAGCAAAATCTATAGAGGATGTTGTAATGTGGACAATCATTATGCGTACGGTTATTGTTGTTGTAATGACAGCATTGTTTTATTTGGGAGCAAGAGTCCCTAATCTGATAAACATAGGTAATTTTGCTGAATGGGGTAGATTCAAACAATTTTCCTTAGGTTTACTGATAATACTTGGTGTTTTTGGTATATTGGTTCTTTGCTTTGATTTTATAAATGCTCTCATTTGTGTAATATATATCGCAATGATTTGGCTTTTATGCGATACAGCTTTTTGGATAATCGGAAAATTTACAAATATAACATTTGAACACTATTATGCAGGTTTGTTAGCCTTAATACTTAGTGTAATCGCATTAAGTCTTGGTTGGTATTTAGAACATAATGTAAAGCAAACTACTTATAATATAACAACTAATAAAGATATATCGGACTTAAAAGTAGCAATGTTTGCAGATTCTCATGTCGGAACAACTTTTAACGCTGAAGGATTTAAGAAGCATTTAGAAAAAATCCAAGCACAAAATCCTGATATTGTTGTGGTCGTCGGAGATTATGTAGATGATGATACAACTAAAGAAGATATGATTGCTGCCACAGAAGCTCTAGGACAATTAAAAACAAAATATGGCGTTTATTATGTTTTTGGCAACCATGATAAAGGATATCATGGATTTCATCATCGTGGATATGGAGCAGATGAGCTGATTAATGAGCTAACTAAAAACAATATTAAAGTTTTGCTTGATGAAACTGTTTCAATTAATAACGATTTTTATTTAATCGGTAGAAGAGACGCGTCAAGCTATAGAAAACAAAGACTTTTGCGACAATCTATGGAAGAACTTGTTAAAGATTTGGATAAAAACAAATATATGATTGTCTTAGACCATCAACCAACAGAATATAATGAACAAGCTGAAGCGAAAGTTGATTTGGTATTAAGCGGACATACACACGGAGGACAATTATATCCGTTTAACCAAGTAGGAAAATGGATTAAAGCCAACGATTTGATTTATGGACTTGAGAAACGTAAAGACACAAACTTTATCGTTACTTCCGGAATTTCTAACTGGGCTTTAAGATTCAAAACCGGAACTCAATCGGAATTTGTAATTGTTAATATTAAAAAGGAAAATTAAATGTACGAAATCTTGCAAAACATCAACAAACCTGCGGATGTAAAAGAATTAAACAACGAACAATTAAACACTCTGGCAACAGAAATCCGTGATGCAATATTAAACCGTGACAGCATGATTGGCGGACACGTCGGACCAAACTTGGGAATTGTTGAGGCAACAATAGCTTTGCACTATGTATTTAATTCTCCGATGGATAAAATTGTATGGGATGTTTCGCACCAATGTTACCCTCACAAGCTTTTAACAGGCAGAAAAGAAGGTTTTATTACTGATGAGGGAATGAAAAAGATTTCTGGTTACACTAACCAAGATGAAAGCGAACACGACTTTTTTAAGGTAGGACATACCTCAACTTCGGTAAGTTTGGCTTGTGGACTAGCAAAAGCTCGTGATTTAAGAGGTGAAAAACATAATGTTATAGCTGTTATTGGAGATGGTTCACTTTCCGGAGGAGAGGCTTTAGAAGGTTTTAATAATGCTGCTGTCTTGGGTTCAAACATCATTATCATTGTAAATGACAACGAAATGTCTATTGCCGAGAACCAAGGCGGTTTATATACCAATTTACGTTTGCTTCGTGAAACTAATGGTTTGGCAGAACTCAATATGTTCAAAGCTTTAGGTTTTAAATATCATTATATAGCTGATGGTAATTCTACTCAAGATTTAATTAAAGCATTGTCTTCTGTAAAAGATACTGATAAACCGACTGTTTTACATATTCATACACTTAAAGGAAAAGGTTACAAACTAGCCGAAGAAAACAAAGAAAGATGGCATTGGAATATTCCTTTTAATATTGAAGACGGTAGTCCAAAATGGAATATGTCAGGAGAAAACATCAATGATTTGACCTATAATTACATTTTGGAAAAAATCAAGACAGACAATACAATCGTTGCAGTAAACGCTGGAACTCCCGGGGTTTTCGGAATTAACGCAGAAAGACGTAAAACTTTGGGAAAACATTTTGTTGATGTTGGTATTGCAGAAGAACACGCAGTTGCTTTTGCTTCTGCCTTAGCCAAAGGCGGAGCAAAACCAATTTTTATGGTTATGAGCTCATTTATTCAACGTACCTACGACCAACTATCGCAAGATTTGGCATTAAATAACAATCCTGCCGTAATTTTGGTAGCTTGGGGCGGAATATCCGGTGCTGATATGACGCATTTATGCACTTTTGACATTTCTATGGCTACTAATATTCCTAATTTGGTATATCTTGCTCCGACAACGGTTGAAGAATATATGGCAATGCTTGACTGGGCTGTTGAACAAAATGAACATCCGGTAATCATTCGCCAACCTAAAGAAATGATACACACTTCTTTACCAGTTGATAGGGACTACAGTAAAATCAATACTTACAAAATTGAAGAACAAGGCGCTAAAGTAGCAATTATCGCCGAAGGAAGTTTCTTCAAATTAGGTAAGAGTATTGCTGAAGAACTGAACAAACACAACATAAAACCTACTTTGATAAATCCACGCTATTTGACAGGAATTGATAAAAAATGTTTGGAAAACTTGGAAAACAATCACCAAGTAGTCATAACCTTGGAGGATGGCGAACTAGACGGTGGTTTTGGTGAAAAGATAGCTCGTTTCTATGGCCCAAGCAAAATGAAAGTATTAAATTATGGTTCATTTAAGGAATTTAGCGATAGAGCAAATTTAGATGAACTTTACACTCGCTATCGCTTAAAACCAGAGATTATCGTTGAAGATATATTAGATATATTATAGAATTTTGCCTAAAAAAGAGAGGATTTTATGTATTCAATATTAGGTGTGTTTTTATGTGGTGGCGTTGGCTCGGTTTTAAGGTGGCTGATTTGTTGCAAAATTAACTCTCATTGGGGAACAATGATTGTAAACATTTTAGGTGCATTCTTGATTGGCTGTGCTTACACCTATTTTCAAAAGCATTTGGCAGACAATACCAACCTAAAATTGTTTATAATGACCGGTTTATTAGGTGGTTTTACAACATTTTCAACCTATTTGCTGAATTTCTCAACGCTTATTAGCGAAAATAATTATACCGAAGCATTTTCGTATCTATTATTTTCAATCGTTATTGGTTTGATTGCATTGATTTTGGGTATGAAATGTATGACAATGGTGGGATAATAACAATGAAAAGAGAAGTTAATTATAAGGAAACAAGCCGAGCGAAAGCTTTTGAACTTTGGATGAAAGCCCCAAATCCGATGGTAACATTCTTCAAGACATTGGATGTTTCCAATCTTGTTAAAATTTCAAAGAAGAAAAAGCTAAAATTTAATATGCTACTAGATTATTGCATCGGTAAAGCCGCTATTAGCATAAAGGAGTTTTATATACTTCCAGTTGGCAATCAGCTCATACAATATGATAGCATAGCTATTAACACTATTGTTAAAAACAAAGAAAATGAGGTTAGTTCTTGCGACATATTATATACAGATAACTTGGAAACATTTAATCAGGAATATATGAAATATACAAAAGAAGTTTCAGAAACCTGCCAAGATAGAGATTTATCAGAAAATAGTATGGTTATAGGAACATCTGCCATTATTAACACCGAGATTGATGGTGCTGTTGGAATGAATAGCGGAATTTTCAACAATCCGTTTATCATTTGGGGAAAATATCGTAAAAAGCTATTTAGATACTATCTTCCGATATCTTTTCAATTTCATCATACTCAAATGGATGGAGCTCATGCAGGTCAATTTTTAGAAAACCTACAAAATGAGATTAATGGCTTAAAATAAGAGAAAAAACTAATGAATTATAAATTTGGGGTATATGGTGATAGTATTGCATTTGGTTATGGCAACAATAATCATAGCTGGTTTGATGAGCTTTATTTGGGAAGTAATGCTTTGAAACTCGCTCAAAACGGTGAGAAGATTGAAGATGTTTTAAGTAAAATTAAGCAAGATAACAATCATTATGACACTTTGTTTTTTGCCGTAGGAATTAACGATTTGCTGTCCGGAATTCCTAAACCCAACCAAATAGACATTTCCAGTCTTATCAATCAGTATGAAGAAGTCTTAAAAGTAGCCCAAACAAATGCTTCTAACATTATTGTTCAGTCGGTTTTACCCGTTAGAGAAGAGCTTTTCCCAAACCAAGATTGGCTTGATGAGGATAAATGGGGTTTTAATGCAGATGTTGAAACATTTAATCAAAAACTGGCAAAACTGTGTGAAACGCATCAAATCAAGTATTTAGATGCTTATACAAACTTCAGCTTACTGGATTTATCAAAGATTTATATAGATGCCGTCCACTTAAATAAAGAAGGACAACAAGAACTTGCGATGGTTTATAAAAGAAAAGGAAATAAACCAATAACTTCTCCTACAAATTTGAAACCCTCACACATCTAAACGTTTTGAGTTTATTGATGTATATTGGTACTCATTTACACAAATAATATATCATTTTTATGTAAACCATTAAAAATAGCTCTTGACTTTAGATATTGCTTATTGTATCCCGGGCGGCAATTTATCTGCTTGGTGCAAAAACTCGCCAATCACAGAAACATCTCAACTACGCAACATTATTTCAATTACAACCAACAAATGCTAGCTAATGACGTGGAGAATGTGAGAGTTTAGCCTTGATTTTGTATTTTATAAAACCTAACTAAATAATACAAAATCAAATTAAGGTGGTGAAAATGGTCGATAAAGAAATTATATCACCCAAAGCTTTGCGTAAATTAGATGCAATTATTTTGCATAACGATGCTTTGCTAAAAAATAAAGAGCTACAACAAGAACTGATTAGCTGGGCTGAAAATATGCTTGCTGAAGCTCGCAAAGAATGGGAAAGTATGCGAACGGTATCTATTGACGCCATAATATCTTGCGACCGCAAGAAAGAAGCCAAGCGAAAAGCATCATTAAAAGATAAAAAATATGCTCCGTTTAGAGAATATTTCAAAAAAATTCAAAAAGAGAAATATGATAAAGCCATACAAAATGGTTGCAAATTAACTGCTCTTGGTTTTGTAAATTGGTTTTTATCACAAAATGAACACAACATACCAATCCCGTATGTTAAACAAAACCAGCAAAACAAACTGATACAACTGGCTCAAATTAACAATCGAGAATTTAAAAAAGCTTCTGCATGCTAAAGCTTTTTCTGCATGATGTAGCTCATTGTTTGTTGTTTTCCTTTATGTTAAGACAATATTGTAATATTGGATTTAACAAACATGAAAGGAATTAAAATATGCCTAACCCATTATTGTGGCCGATAGCTAAAAATGTCGGGAAACAGATTGCGAAAAATGTAATATTTCCAAAGTCATTAAATAAAAACGAAGATCTTGTAGTTGACGAAATGAGCGATCCAAATTCTCCAATGAATAAAAATATTTATCAATGGACAGATGAGGATTTTAATAAAGCTTTATCTTCGCCATCTTATAGATATAATCAGGCTTTACAAAATAAAGTAAAAGAGTATATTAAACGTAAGTAAAAAATAATAGAGGAAATAAAAATGCAAAAACTATGGATGCAAATAAAAAAAATAATTATATTTTTTGTTTTGTGTGTAAGTGTAACATGGATAAGCACTGAAGTAGTTTTTGCATTTTTTCAAAATTATATAAATGAGCCTAAAGATGATATTTTAGGTGCTGCATGCATATCTTTTATTATTACCTATGCATTTATAAAGCCTTTGACACATCGCTTAAAAATAAAATCATGGCTTAAATTTGTTTTGTATTTTATCTGTTATGTTTTTTTACTCTTATTAATTTCTTTAGCGTAAAAACTCTCTCAAAATGTTAAACTTCCTAATAAAATCTAACAAAGTTTAACATTTTATATTTAAGCTCCGACACCACTAAAATAAAACCATAGGGAAATAGCCAATTACAGAGAAAATGTTAAAGAATGTTGTTTCTTTAACATTGTTAGTCTAAATGTTTCCGACATCTAAATATTCATCAAAAGAAGCAAAAAATTCTTCATTTGAAAAATTTTTAATAAGGCGATTGGTTGTTTCTGTATACTGTTTGTAATCTACTTGCAGTATTTCAAATAATTCTTTTTCAAGAATTTCATTGTTATTGATAGCTCTTTCTTTAAGAACAAGAATTTTTCGTTTTTTTTCATTATTTTCTTCATTGCTCAAATTTACAATAAAATTAGACTTAAATAAAAGTTCTTTATTAATAGCCAATAAATTAGAGATATCATTAACAGTCGCATGCAGATAATCATGTTGCTTATTTGAAAACAGATATTTGGAATTTTTAATAGCCTTTATGTAATTTGAAATATATGAATCTTGCGATTTCATTATATCAGAAATCGTATAGGCTCCGGAACCTGTATTATAAAAATTTATACGATTTACAATTTCTTTTGGCACCAAAAAAGAAGAACGTACATTATTTATATCGTTTAAGCATTGAATTCTTTGCTCTAAAAGAGATATTTTTAATGCTTTATTTTGAATGTCTGTTTGAGTTTTTTGTATTTGTGTTTGTCTGAAGCCAATAATCACTAATCCAAAAGTTGCAACAGTAGTTAATACAAGTCCAACAATATTCCAGTCAATCATTTATATACAACCTCTGATAAAATAAAAACTTTTGCATATAATATTAGGTCTATATTTAAATTTTCAATATGAGGTTGGTTAATTTGTAATTTAATTAAGCTTTTCCAATCTCTATAAATAATTTCTGATAAGTCATTATAAGATTACGATTATTCTCATTTTACGGTTTACAATTTATTTTGTACTAAAAAAGGCTAGCAAAATTCTTTGCTAGCCTTATGTTTTTAAACCTTTAAGCGAAAACTGTACATCAAGTTATCATTTATTGTAAAGAATAGATGTTATTTCTTAATTTTCTTATTGAATTTAATTCAATTTGTCTAACTCGTTCTTTAGATATATGATAAACACCGCTTAATTCTTCAAGTGTATCAGGGGAATAGGATAATCTCCGTTTAAACAAAATATCTTTTTCGCGAGGATTTAATATATTAATAGCCTTATTAAATAATTCCTTTCGATATATATAGGTTTCTCTGTTAGCAAATAACTCTTCTTGGTTAGGTGTTTTATCCGCAATAAAATCCATAAACTCTATTCCGTCTCCGGAATCATTATTAAGAATAATATTAAGAGATGTATCATGACATGATATACGATCATTCATTTCTTTCAGTTCTATAGGTTTAACAGATAAAGATGAGGCAATTTTTTTAATAGTATTGTCATCCAGATTTTTATCATCCATCAAGTTAAGCTGATTTTTTATTTTACGTAAGTTGAAAAACAATTTTTTTTGAGCAGCGGTTGTCCCTATCTTTACTAAAGACCACGAGTTTAGTATGTATTTTTGTACATAAGCTTTAATCCACCATAATGCGTAGGTTGAAAATCTAAAACCTTTATCCGGATTAAATTTTTTTAAAGCAACTAAAAGTCCTAAACTTCCTTCAGAAATCATTTCATCTGCCGGTAAACCATACCCTCTATATCCTTTTACTATTTTTACCACTAATCTTAAATGAGAAGTTATAATTTTATTTGCTATTTTTTCATCTTTGTTTAAGAAATATTCTTTTGTCATGTTGTATTCTTCTTCAGCTGAAAGAATAGGAAATTGTTTCATGCGTTGTAAATACCTTGCGGCACTTAGTTGTTCTGAAAATTTTATACTGTTTAATTCAATATTTGAATTCATCTTTTTCTCCGTTTATTATTAAGACAATAAACCTAATAAAAAAATATTTAGGTATGATCTTTTACTAAAATCATAGAAAAATTGTTGAACAGGAAACTCATAAAATCAATAAACAAAAATTGTATTTTATGTTCGATTTTTTCGAAAAATGATGATTTTTATTACAAAGTGAACTAATTTTTTGAACACCCCTCAAACCCAATAAAATGTAAGTATTGAAGCGAACTTGTATATAAAATTGAAATTTTAGTGTACTAATTTTTCGATATCTCGTATCAAAAAATAAGAATTGATAGTTAAATAATAAGAAATATATTTTTTGTGAACAATAACTAATTGTTTTAAGTTGTTTGAGCCGTCAGAAGCTCAATGCGTTGCTGAGTATAGTTCGGATCTATAATCTTATAACAAAGATTACCATCTATGGTCGGGGAGCTTTAACGTATGTACAGAAGTCTGTTAGACTTTAAAGGTTAAAGGGTCATTTAATGCATTTGATTTCTGAACTCTCCGACCACCTTAAAATAAACATAAATAAGGGAATAATAACTAAGATGGTAAATAAAAAAGACATATCAATGATCGAAAGCCTTTTATTCTTACAAGCAATTGATCAATGTGCCGGTAAAAGAAAAGCTTCAGAATCACTTTGTACTTCTATTGATACAATAAACAAATATATAGAATACTTAGAAGATGAGTTAGGTGTAAAACTTATATCAACAAATGGTAGAGGCTCAAATTTAACAAATATAGCTCAACGTATCGTAGCTAAAGTTGATAGCATCAAAGAAGTTTTAGATGATATTAAAAACATTAAGTTAGAAAATAGAGAAATAAAAGGTGAAGTGCGAGTATGTATATCCTTAGGGTATGCATCATATATGGTTCCTCAAGATTTGTCGGATTTATTTAATATATTCCCTGATTTGAAGATTAATTCGTTTTCAGCAACCGATATTTTAAAGATAAATATAAAAGATTTTGATATAGCATTATCATACGAAGAGCTTAATAACTATGATATTACTGAAATTACAAAGAAGATAATTCATTGTGGATTTTTTGCTTCTCCTCAATATTTGTCCGAGCACGGATATCCTGTGGATGTTGATGATTTAGTAAAAAATCATCGATTGATTATGAAAAATAATGATGTTTTAAAAAATGTAATAGGTGAAGAAAACTTCAAACACGCTCATATTTGTTTTGAATCAAATAATATTTTAGCATTGATCAATGCATTGGAAAATAATACTGGTATTGGTATTTTGCCATTAGGTTTTGCGACACAAGGATTAGTCCATTTAGACAACATACCGTGCGATTATCCTATTTGCTATCATTTATATGCTAATCGTAATACAAAAGATATTCCCAGAGTGCGAACTATTGTTAATTTTTATAAAAACATTATGGATAAAATGCAAAATCCTGTTCCTTATATGAATAACGAACCTTTGCAAATTGTTGAATTGTTAAAAGAAAAATAATAATTGTTTTCAAAAAGCTCTCAATAATGTTTTGAGAGCTTTTTTATTGTACAAAAAAATGAGCAAATAAACAATTATTTGCTCATTTTCAGTATATTATACTTTATAAAATCAACAAACTTCCCGCCGCAACTCTACCTCTATCATCATATTTTTCAAAACCAATATCTTGTCCACTCATTAAGGTTTTTAATCCGATTTTTTGAACTTGGGTTATATGAACAAATACATCCTTTTCTCCATTTGCTTGAGCAATAAAACCATATCCTTTTGTTTTATTAAACCATTTAACAGTTCCACGTAACATTTAAGCCTCCAAAGTTATGAATTAATTACAATATAAAGATATTATATTTTTTACATTTCACAATTCCTAAATTTTGTAATAACTGTTAGTTTTTCTAGGATGATCATAATAATCTAACTACTCTGTAATAAAAATATGTACAATTACTATTATTAGAAAATTGTTATAATACTATTTTAAGCATAAAGAAAACTTCTTATCATTTGGACTTGTTCTTTCATTGCTAATATTTCA
The DNA here is from genome assembly GCA_045639065.1 of Alphaproteobacteria bacterium. Taxonomy (GTDB): domain Bacteria; phylum Pseudomonadota; class Alphaproteobacteria; order RF32; family CAG-239; genus CAZU01. The sequence continues at coordinate 86,094 of JAZUCK010000022.1, forward strand.
TCACTATGTTCTATGAAAAAGTTGAGATTAATGACTGAATTTCGGGATATTTTCCCAGTTTCTAGCTCACCCATACAAAAAAGCCTCTATTTATGAGAGTTTTTTTGTGTTGGTAACATATCCCGACAGGAATTCGAATCCATAAGATATGGGTTTGAAGCGACGAACAAGGCGGTTTTTATATACAAGTATTGCACATACCCAAATTTTGTGGTATAATGAACTGGTATTCCGAATTATTATAGATGCTATTATCGATTTCATTGTTTTGTGGTTTTTGCCATTACTTTGAGAATATCGTGCATTGTAATGATTCGGTTTTTTTTGAATATTCTAAACATTTAATTAATAACCCTAAAAAAAACAAAACAATGAGAAAACTTTCACAAGAATGCGAACTACAGCTATTAGTAAGCAACACATCAAACGAGGCTATGGAATATGTTACCAAGTGTGGCATACATCCACAAAACCAAGTGACCTTATTAAAGGAGCATAGACAAGTTTTTGAGGCACTTGCACCTAAGTGTAAGAGATTGTCTCAAGAAGTGATGTGCCGTCTCATTGAAGCTGGCTCTTTGGAGTTGGTAATGAGCCGTTGCATGAGCGAGGAGAACCAACGGAAGTTGGTTCAGATGTATCCTGAAAGAGTTCAGGAGTATCTGACAACCTTGGAGAAACATCTAGACCAAGGTCGAGGCGCATATCTTGCGCCAAGAGCAGAAGAGGAATACCTCAAGCTCTGCGAGGCAAATGAGACACTTCCTAAAATAAGAAGATTATTTACGGCAAGAGCCTCCACTGGCAATTGTCCTTTTGAGGGACTGGCAGGCTTATTAAGCTAAATTGCCATTTCTCAACCTTACGGCTTGGATTATTCCAAGCCTTTTTATTTTGTCATCAATCTTTGGTGTTTAGCTATAAAAAGTAATCGTTAAAATGATGTCACTAAACTTTTTTTTAATATATATTGTGCTATTTTCTCCAACAAGGAGAATAAGCGTGAAAAAGTTGATAATTTGGGATTTTGACGGTGTTATAGCTGACACAGAGTCTATCAGTACCGTTAAATATGTAGAATTTGCTAAGGAACATAATATCATTCTTACTAGAGATGATGTTATTAAGTATCTTGTCGGTAAAGGAGAGCTCAAGCAACTGGAAGTTTTGCAATCCTTAGGGAAAGATGTAAATGCTGAGATTGTAAAACAAATCAACGATAACATAAGTAAAGTTGTTAATAAAAACATCTCGTTAACCGAAAATATTGAAGATATATTCTGCTTAAAAGAATTTGACCAGTGTGTAGCAACAGGAAATTCGCTAACCGGAATTAAAGCCAGATTTGAACCACTTGAGCTTGATAGATATTTTAGCAAAGATAAGGTTTTTTCGGCAGATTTTGTAGCTCAAGGCAAACCGGAACCGGATTTATTTTTATATGCTGCCGAAAAAATGAATTATGAGCCCAAAGATTGTATTGTAATAGAAGATTCTATATATGGAATAATGGCAGGACTTAAAGCAAACATGACAGTTATTGCTTATTTGGAACATATTCTATATGACAAAGAAGCGTATGTCAAAAAAATTAATTCACTAGGAAATATACATATTTGTAACAATATGATTGAAATAAAAAAATTACTTATATAGACTAATTAAAATCAGGTTGAATATAATCTCAATAAATTTAATGAATAAGGAAACACTAATGGTTGTAAACAAGCATAAAGACATAATCATAAATAAATATACCGAATACAATGAAGATGAGCGTTTGGTTAGTGATAGAGGACACAATCTAGAATATTTAACCACTATGCGCTACATTCAAAAATTTCTAAAACCTGATGCCAAGATATTGGAAATCGGCGCAGCAACCGGACGCTACTCCATAGCTTTGGCTAAAATGGGATATGATGTTACCGCTGTTGACCTTACTCCTAAAAACGTTGAAGTAATGAAATCTAAAAGCAAGAGATTAAAGAATTTTAATTGTATGGTGGGTGATGCTTTGGATTTAAGTATGCTTAAAGATAAAACTTTTGATATGGTCTTAAATTTAGGACCTATGTATCATTTATTTAATAAAAAAGATAAAAATAAGGCTATAAGTGAAACTTTACGTGTTGCTAAAAAAGGCGCAATATGTATGTTTGCATATCTTCCTTGTGCGTCATTAATGACCGGTTATGGTTTGCGCCACCAAGCTGTGTCACATTTAGATGAGGTGATGGATAATGCAGGACGCTTTAAGGATATTCCTGAAGAAATATTTAATGCTTTTCATATAGAAGACTTTAAGAAGCTATTTGATAAAACAAATACAAAATATATTACAAATGTAGCTACTGATGGTATAGCATATGCTATGAGAGAATGGGTTGAGCAGTTATCCAAAAAAGATTATGATGCTTTTGTTAAATGGCATTTTTTGACTTGTGAGCGTCTTGACCAACAAGGTTATAGCGCACATTTGTTATATATTTGTAAGAAAAAATAGGTTGTTTATACGAAAATAAAATTAATTAAATAAAAACCATAGAGGATGTTGTGATGTGGACAATCATTATGCGAACAGTTATTGTTGTTGTGATAACAGCATTATTTTATTTGGGAGCAAGAGTTCCAAATCTGATAAACATTGGCAATTTTGCGGAATGGGGAAGATTTAAACAATTTTCTTCAGGTTTGCTGATAACTCTGGGTGTTTTGGGGATATTAGTCCTTTGCCTTGATTTTATAAATGCTCTTGTTTGTATAATATATATCGCAATGATTTGGGCTGTGTGCGATTTTGCATTTTGGATATTCGGAAAATTTACTAATACCGGTTTTGAACACTACTATGCCGGATGGTTGGCTTTGGTTCTTGGTATAATTGCATTGAGTATCGGTTGGTATCTTGAACATAATGTCAAACAAACAACCTACAACCTGACAACAAACAAAAACGTATCCGAGCTAAAAGTAGCAATGTTTGCAGACTCTCACATCGGAACAACCTTTAATGCCGAGGGATTTGCCAAGCATATAGAGAAAATTCAAGCCCAAAATCCTGATATTGTTGTGGTGGTAGGCGATTATGTGGATGATGACACAACCAAAGAAGATATGATTTTAGCTACCAAGGCCTTGGGGCAATTAAGAACAAAATATGGTGTCTATTATGTTTTGGGTAACCATGACAAAGGATACCACGGATTTCACTATCGAGGTTATGGTGTCGATGAGTTGATTAATGAACTAATCAAAAATAATATAAAGGTTTTGCTTGATGAAACTGCTTTAATCAACAATGAGTTTTATTTAATCGGCAGGAGAGATGCTTCAAGTTTTGGAAAACAGAAATTATTACGCCAACCGATAAAAGAATTGGTCAAAGATATAGATAAAAGCAAATATATGATAGTCTTAGACCATCAACCGACGGAATATAATGAGCAGGCAGAAGCAAAGGTTGATTTGGTTTTGAGCGGACATACACACGGAGGTCAGCTTTATCCGTTTAACCAAGTAGGTAAATGGATTAAGGCCAACGATATGATTTATGGTCTTGAAAAGCGAAAAGATACAAACTTTATCGTAACTTCCGGAATTTCTAACTGGGCCTTAAAATTCAAGACCGGAACACAATCTGAATTTGTTATCATTAACATAAAAAAGTAAAAACATTATCATCATTTTGCTAAGCGCATTCTATTTATTTTGGCAAAAACAGTAAATATTTTGTTGTGAAATTTGTAATTATAATTAGCTTAAGATTTGAGGCAATATAATAAAAATAATTGACAAAGCTGATTTCCCAAACTATCATGCGCTCATAAAATTTCTTATTTAATATATATTGTTATGGACAATTTTTTTATCATTCTAGGCACTTTATTAGTGCTTTGTGTCGCAGGTATTGTTGGACTAAAAATGATGCGTAAAAACCGCAGAGTTGATGATCCTGTTATCAGAATGCCTGATGGCAAGTTAGGATATGCCTTCACAGATGACAAAGTCTATGGTGGTGTTGTCGTTGCCAACAATGGTTCAGAGACATTCATCAGAACTACTGACGATGCACTCTATGTTTTAAGACGGGGGCCTCTGCCTGTCGGTAAAGAAGTCGTAATTGCCGTTCGTAATCGCCCATCGCCTATGGATGAATATCTCAAGCCGATGGTTTTGCCTAAGTTTGTGATTTCAAAAGATGGCGATATCATGGCAACGCTACTTTGCCGTTTAAACAAAGACATTGTTCTCTGCAGTGTAACAACACAGTCAGATGATTGGTGTAACTCAATTAAAAAAGATTTTTTCTTAGTTGAGGCAACAGTCGAGGAACAAGCCAAATATTCTTCAAAAACGGTTGAAGAAGATAACGAGCCAATTCCTTTTGTTGATTACTTCGAATACGAAAAACAAGAGCCTTGTATTATTCCTGTTAGGCGTATCGAGGGTGAAAAAATTAAGATTACGGCTTGTTTGCAGAAAAGCAGTAAAACGAAACTGAAGGGGTTGTAAAAACAACCCCCTTTTTTTTAATCATTTATTTATATAAATACAGTAGGCTAAACTTAATCAAAAATACAAAAAATTAAGCATCGTTAAGGAATTGTGATATGGAGTTGGTTACACCTGATATAAAATATAAAGATAGCTTTATAGAAGCATTGAAAGACGGTTTTCGTTTTGGAGCTCAGACACCTTTTAGCACAGAAAGAATAGCCGAGATTGAAAGCGATTTTGAGTCATATCTGTCAAATAAGATTTTGGCACCTTATGATCCGACGCCAAAACTTAGAGATGACGGCAAATATTATCCTAACTCACCACAAATTCCATATTGGCTCATCGATGACGGAAAATTTATCGGTGGATTTAATTTACGAACACAATTAAATGACTTTTTAATGTATATAGGTGGAAATGTCGGATATGGTATTGCTCCAAAATACAGAAGAAAAGGATATGCGACACAAGGACTAAAATTGCTTATAGCTAAAGCACGTGAACTGGGAATAAAAAAATTACTCGTTGCTGCTAAAGAGGATAATGTTGCCTCATGGAAAACCATTGAAAAAAATGGCGGAGTTTTAGAAAATATAATAACTTTGCCTTGGGAAAATAATGGTCAAAAATATAAAAGATATTGGATCGATGTTAATCAATAAAATTTTATATATTTTTTTACTTTTTTTTATGAATATTTATCTTAAAATTTTTTTACTATGACAAAAAAAACTTTGAACAAACAAAAAATGAAATCTTTCGTTGAAAACGCACTTGCTGACGGAGCAACAGTGAAGAACTACGCAAAATTTGCGCGAGTACAGGCTACACAAGCTTTAGAGGAAACTCCAATTGTTACTATCCTTCAAGATGACACAAAGGAGACAACCAATACAGCTATGCCAGGCGATTGGATCGTTACCAACCCTGGTGGTGAGCAATATGTTGTTTCTGAAGAAAAGTTCTCCAAGAAATACGAACCGGCTCCTGAGCTTGGCAATAGTTGGTACAAAGCTATCGGTGGAGTTCAACGCTTTATGCAAATCTCAGAGGATATGGACTTTGAGTGCAACTGGGGCGTGCAATCTATCGGTGCTGGTGGTTACATCAACGTTACCGATTTGAGCAACATCTTCGGTGTTGGTGCTGATGAGTTCGTTACCACTTACAAAGAGTGTGATGATGAGGGCAACTTCATTTCTTGATCAAAAGATTAACCTTTTGAGAACTATGACATTGCGTCATAGGGTTTTTTCTTGTCTTGACCTGAGGCCTAAAATGATAAAAATATTTTTAAGCAATATTGTCTAAGTATTTTTTTACATCATTCATGGTTGCACAAACAGCAACTACACCGGCGTCAATACATTTTTGACGATATTCTTTAGTATCATTTCCCTCGGCACCAACAAAAGCAATGCTTTTCATATTAGCTGATTTTGCTCCGGCAAAGTCGTTCAGACTATCGCCGATAACAATGCAATTTTTCTCCTCAAAACCTTTTGTTTTAGCCGCAAGTAAGAATAAATCAGGTGCCGGTTTGCCTTTTTTTACCATATCTACGGTAAAAAAGTCGTTTTTTGACATATATTTTTCAATCCATTTAAATCGAGTCATTTTCCATGTGTGCTGAGTTTTTGTTGCGCCCGTGGCAATACAATGGACAAATCTGTCATCAGACATTACTTTTTCGACATTTTCTATCGGTTGCATAAAATGAGTGCCCTTATAAATTTCGCCGGCATCAATTTTTTGCATAAAATCATCATCAAGTATCAAATCAGGAAAAGCTTTTTCTAAGCGTTCTTTTCTGGTCTTATCAGAAACTCCGACTAATAAGTTCAGTTGTTCTTCTTTGTTTAAGTATAGATTCCGCTCTTTTTCAAGGGTTTCGACCCACACAGAAACCCACAATTTTTCACTATCGGCAATTACACCGTCAAAATCCCATATTATTAACTTGTTCATATCATATCTCCTAAAGTCAACAATAGTCCAGCTTTTGCCGTATTGCAATAAAAAAATACCTACTATGAAGTAGGTGTTTAAGATGTTTCTTAGATTGCTTCTTTACAGATATTAATCACATCTGTTTGATTTTCTAAGCTCCCCGTAAACCCGGCTACGTGGATGAACTTGCCTTTGAGACCAAGTTCTGCCAAACTGGCAGAATTTAATCCGCGGTACCTTACTGGAACGACATTGCCGTTCAGGCCTAAGAAAGACCATCCACCTGTCGGATCAGGAGATACGACGAATTTCCACTCGGGATGTAGAAACGGTAAAATGGTTACACGTTTATTCATCACAACAATTCCATCAGCCGCCTCAGACACAATAGAGGCTTTGGCATCTTCTTCTGCTGCAAGAAATCCTTGCGTAGCCACCAACGTTCTTTTGAACAGAGTTCTTACAACCGCTCTGGCCAATTCGAACATTTCATCAAAGTTCTCATTTGTGCCATATGCCGGCAAAAATGATTGAACCATAAATCCAACTCCGAGGTAAGAGGGGTGATTTTTACCTGTGTTGTCTTGGGCTTCTATACCCAAAACAAATTTTTCACGGTAAATATTTTGAAAATCTCCTGTCATTGCCCATTGGCAAAGGAGCCCGAATGCGGAGTGTTTTATACCGTTATTTTGCACTAAAGATTGATCATTCTGGTGATGATCAAAATCCAATGTTTCGATTGAAAACTTCCCACCAACATCAACCCTCATATCAGCCTTAGCTAATAATTCTGAATCTCGTGTTCTGATGACTCTTAATGTGCAACTGCTGTATTCACAAAGCTCTTCCAAAAGAGCAATTGAAAATAAATCATCTGCATGAAATGCACCATCATGGATCGCTACATTTAGCGTTCCAAAAGATGAAAGTCTCTCTAAGACTTCCGCTTTAAAATTTTTTTTCATCGTTTTTTAATTTATTGTTTTTTTTGTTTTTCTTAAAAAAACGAATCATTACAGCAATGAAACACATAATCTCAACTATAATAATTCGGAATACAAACCGATTATATCATAAAATTGAGGGTAATGCAATATTTATTAATGTAAAAAACCGCCTTTTTCGTCGCTCCAAACTCCTCAAGCCCATGCAATACAAAAAAAACCTCTCATAAGGAGAGGTTTTTATCGATAAGGAAGCGGGCGGGGTACTCTGCACTTCGTTTGAGTTGCTACTTCGCTCGTTCGCTATGCTCATCGACGCACTCCCGTTCGCCTCTCGCTTGTAGTCAAACCGCCTTTTTCGTCGCTCCAAACCCCTCAAGCCCATGCAATACAAAAAAAACCTCTCACAAGGAGAGGTTTTTTTGTATTGGTGAGCTCGGGCGGGTTCGAACCGCCGACCCTTTGATTAAAAGTCAAATGCTCTACCGACTGAGCTACGAGCCCGTTAATCAATAACGAGCTATGTATAAAAGATAAAAAATATTAAGTCAACTAAAAAAATAAAAAAAATTAAAAAAAATAAAATATAAAATATTTATTAACGCTTATGTGTTATTTTTCCTTAATAAAAATGTTTTATTTGTTGAGGATAATATGACACAAGCTACTGATTCATTTAATGAATATGACAAAAAATATGAGATTTTAAGAAATGGCGCCGGCGAGATTTTGATTATTATCGGCTATCGTCAAGGTGGTCCGGATAATCCGAGAGTCGTTTATGATGGTGGTTCAGCTGTTTTGTTATATCGCAATCGTGAAAGTTCAGTATTTCTTACCAATGTGGCCGACGAAGCTCGTCAACCGATACAATATGCTGATAAAATTACTATAGCCGAAATCGAAGGAGATGAGGTAATCAGAGAATATTTTGCACCTGTTCGCCTGATAAAAGATATGAAAGATATCCTAAATTAAACATTTCAAATGTGTAATAATTAAATAAGGGCTTTAAATGCCCTTATTTTTTTTATATATTACTAATGTTTTATAAAATAATGAGGTTTTGTATATGATTTTGCAAATTTTTGTCGGTTTGTTGGCTATGGCAACAATATCTATGTTTGTCACTCAAGGACGACGCAAACGTATATGGTCTGTGTTTCTGTTACTTGGTTTAGCTATAATATCTTATTTCTTTGTAATAAATTTGAATGCAAGTTCTCAAACCGCATTTATATACCAGTGGTTGCCATATAATATGATTAAAGCCGACTTTAATATCTCTGCATCACAAAATATTCAGCATATGTTAAAGCCTCTAATTCTTATGTTGTCAGGATTAGTATATTTAACTACTATCTATAAAGGTGAGCAACATTCTCTTCATTTTAATACATTGCTTATTCTAAACTTTATTGCGCTTATTTTACTATTATCGAGCCATGATTTTTTACAACTTATGTTTGCCAGTTGTATGTTTTCGATCATAGGTTTTTATATGCCTGATGTCATGACACCTAAAAAAAATATTTTTATTTTTAATTTCTTGGCCGAAATGGCGGTATTTATGGCATTGGCAGTAGTATATGGAAGTACTCATTCCGTTAGTTTGGCTTCATTACAAAATTTTGCTGATAAAGGTCACCACAAAGATATTGTTTCAGCATTATTGCTTTTTGCCATAGGTTGTAAATCCGGCCTTCTTCTTGTTAATGGGCATTATTTTAATCTTAACAGCGTTTCTTCTAATCGTATTATCGGTATTATGCTACTATCAATGCCGATATCTGCTTTTGCTTTGCTTATAAAAGTTAAACCATTACTTGATGCAACTCAATTGGCGGGGGATATATTGCCTACGTGGATATACTTAAGCTTGGCTGTATTTATTATAATTGCAATCTTTAATAATAATATAAAGTCAAAAACAATATCACTTTTATTGTTCTGTTTGGCTTTTTCGCTTCACTTTATATATAAGGACACAACACTTCTATATAAACTTACACCATATATCCTGTGTATATCATTTTTAGTGTCGTTGTCATATTTGATTATATTTAATTCGGTATCAAAAGAAACAGACATATCATATTTAGGTGGTTTTTGGAAACTTACCAAGCAAAATATGCTCACATGCTTGCTTTTACTATTTACTTGCATTGCCATATTTAGCCGTATTCCGTTAAATATGTATGAAAAGGTATTTGCAATAATGTTTATTGTCGCTGTTTCATCAGTATTTCGCCGTGTGTTTTTCTCAAAACCTTGTAATATTGAAGTGATTGTTTCCCAAAGTAAAAATGCCGGCTTGCTATACAGTTTACCGATTCTTTTGGTTTGTGGCTGGTTTTTATGGCAAACACAGTTTTGGAAGTATGATATGTTTTATTGTTTATTATTAGTAGCAGTGTTGTCTTTGACTGTTTTGCCAAGTTTAAAAATTGACGCATTGGGACGATCGGGTATATGGCAAAATAATTTCCTAAGCAGATTTTATGAAGCTGTTTTTATCAGACCTCTAAAACTATTCGGTCGTATATTGTGGCTGGCTTTTGATGTTATGGTTATTGAAAGAAGTATTATTGCTTCAATATCTCATTTTTCAAAAACAACAGTTTCGGCTATGCACAAAATCCAAGAAAATGGTAAATATAGTTACCTTATAGGAATTGTAATCGGAATTTTAATTATGGTGGTTTATTTTTTTAAGGATATATATAAATGAGTAATCCTTTTGCTATCTTATCTTTGATTATATGTATTCCTTTTTTAGGAATGCTGTTTACGCTTGTGGCTAAAGAAAGTGATGAAACCAAGGGAAAAAACAGCTCAAACGTTACAGTATTTACCATCATCGCAAATTTGGTTTTGATATGGCGTGTATTTATGCTGATTGATGAAAAACAGCTAAAATTACAACTGTTTGAAAAGTTTAATTGGCTGTCTATTCCCGATATTAACTTAGTTTTTGCCGTTGATAATACATCCATGATGATGATTTTGGCTGTGCACTTGGTAATATTGATGGGAATTGTATTTACCAGATCCATGCTAAAAGAGCAAAAAAGCCTTATGGTGTTCACTCTGCTGTTTTTAAGCTTTTCTACCGGTTTGTTCGTTTCAGCCGATATTTTTTCCTTTTTTATATTTTTTGAAGCAATGTTAATACCTTTATTTATGTTAATTGGTATGTATGGCGAATTTAAACGTTCTGAGCGCTTGTCCGGTTTTTTCTTGTATAATTTTATCGGTTCACTTATTTTGTTTGTAAGCATTTTGTTGATATACAAATATTACGGAAGCTTAACCTTAGACAAGACTAACAAAATTTTATGGAATAAAAATTTTGGTTACTACATATGGGGCGGGCTAGCAGTAGGATTTATTTGGCGTATCCCCGTTTGGCCGTTCCATTATTGGATTTCATCAATTACCACAAGAATACATAACCCGCTAGTATTTATAACAAGCTCAATCTTGCCCCTAAGCGGCATATACGGACTTATACGTTTTTGGCCTAAATACATTCCTTTGGAAATATCTCAGCACTTTATATGGCTTAGTATCATTGGTGGCGTCACCATGTTGTTTATAAGTATGATAGGCCTCATAAATAAAGATTTTCAATACAAAATTTTTGCGTTTGTAACGGTTTATTATATTATGTATTTGTTAGGGTTGTTTACTAGAAACGAATTGATACTAAACAATATTAGCTATGCCTTATTCGGATTTTTGATGGTCTTTGGCGCATTAGAAGTATTATCGGCATATGTTTATAACTTAGAGCAAGAATACGACACCTCGTCATCGGGATTTTTATGTCGAGCCAAAAGGTTATCAATATCATATTCATTTTTGATTATTGCCGCGGTAGGATTTCCTGTTTCGGCCATGTTTACCAACAACTTTTTGATTATTTCCGAACTGTTGACCGAAAATATTCATATGGGTAGCGTGTTGATGCTTTCTTCAGTAATTGCTTCGGCAACTCTTATATCAGAAATGTTTAGGTTAAAAAATGATACAAAATCATGCCAACTTGGCAAAAGCCATGATTTGTCTATGGGACAATTTGTATTTATGATGTTTGTTGTTTTTATGTTGTTGATGTCATTTATCAGACCTCTGTGGTTTGTAATTAGCGAATAAAAGGATAATTAAATGTTACAGAATTGGTTTATTTTATTACCTGAAATTTGTATGCTAAGCTTTTTTGCAATCGTAGCACCAAAAGCCTTTTGGCATAAGGACATTACGGCAAAATCATTTTTTTCATATGTTCAATTGTTTTTATTGGCATCACTGGCTTCAACCATAATATTTTATAATAAAAGTGCTTTTCCGCAATATTGGCAAAACTCGTCTTTTACAACCTTGTTTAAGTTCTTTGTATACTTGTTGGCATGGGCATGGTTTTATTTGTCATCTATTTGGTTTTTAAACAAAAATCGTCCATCGGGATATTTCTATTTAATATGCTTTGCATTACTTTTAGGGTTTGATATATTAGCATCTTCAACATCTTTGATAACTTTAGCGGTGGTTATTCCTTATATTTGCTTTTTTTACTATAAACTGATTTTGCGTCATTGGGATACCGAACAAGTTAGATTACCGGCTAAAAATTACATCATTTGTGCAATATTTTTTACAATATTGCTGATTTTAGGTGTTTCATTGATTTATATGCAAACAAAAACCTTTTCTTACGAAGGGATAAAAATATTTTTTAATAAAAACAATATTCCGTCAAGTACAACTTATTTGGGCGTATTGTTTGTTCTTTCAAGTTTATTGTTTATGATGGCGGTAGCGCCATTTCACCACTGGTTCATCAGTTTTATAGGAAGAGGCGTTTTGCCTGTATGCGGTTTTATAACAATTATTCCTCCGTTGGTGTATTTGTGTACATTGATAAATTTGATAAATGAATGCTTTCCTTATTTTATCAATCAAATTACTTCAATATTGACTGTTTTTGGTGCTATATCGGTAATAATTGGTGCTTTTTCGGCAAATGGTGAAAAAAATATCAGAAGACTATTTGGCTATATAAATATTTATTGTAGCGGTTTTATGTTAATAGGTTTGATGAATTTTTCAAACAGCTCAATAGTCGCCTCGTTTGCCTATATTGCTATATGCGTACTATCTTTTGGCGGAATTTATACAATATTTTTAGGTATAAAATCAAAAGGAGATTATTTAAGCGATACAGATGCCATAAGCGGTTTTTATACTATGAGACCTTTTATGTCGGCAGCATTGCTGATTTTTATGTTTTCGCTTATGGGATTAGCGCCAACCTTGGGATTTTTCGGATATTTGTCTGTGATAAACAATTTGGTTGAGAGCGGGTATTGGCTTAATTTGTCTTTAATTTTATTTGCATTATTATTTGTAGTAGGAGCTTGTTTACAAATAGTGCGAGTAATTTATTTTGAAACACCGGTTAATAAATTCGACCGTTCGGATAAAGCAATCTATATATGCTTGTTTGTTAACACATTGTTGGTATTTATTTCTTTGATAAATCCGGCTTGGCTACTTTATGATGCCTTGTTAATATTTGGAGGAATCTCATAAGATATGCAAAATTTATGGAATTTGGAAAAATATAATGAAGTATCTTCAACCAATGATGTAGCAAAAGAAAGGTCTTTTGATACTAAAGAAAATTTGGTTATTGTAGCAGATAATCAATATATGGGGCGAGGTCGAAGAGGAAATAAATGGGTTTCTCAGAGTGGTAATTTGTTTTTTTCTCAAATGTTTTTGGCTAAAACAACAAATTCAAATTTAGCATTTGTGGCATCTTTGAGCTTAGTTGAAGCTATTAAAAATATTTCTCAAATTAAAAATATTTCACTTAAATGGCCAAATGATATTTTAATAGACATGAAAAAGGTTGCCGGTATGTTAATAGAACAAGCTGACAATGGAATGGTAATTATCGGAATAGGGATAAATTTAGTTGCACATCCGAACGAACAACAGATTTCATATCCGTCGACAGATTTGGCATCAAATGGTGTCAATATATCCAGAGAAAAGCTACTTTCGGAATATTTATCGTGCTTTGATAAGAATTATGAGTTGTGTCTGAAAGACTTTGGTATAGTCAGAGAAAAGTGGCTGAAATTTGCCAGCGGTCTGAATCAAAAAATTAAAGTAAAAAACAAAGATGAAATAAAAGAAGGTATATTCAAAGGTATTGACGAACAAGGGCTTTTGTTGCTACAACAAGGTAATGAGATAATAAAAATTTCGGTGGCTGAAGTGTTTTTTTGATATAAGAGTGAGTAATAATGATAGAAGAATTTAATAAAAAAGGCATTTATTTTGTAGCATTAGGCGGAGCTGAAGAAGTAGGCTTTAATATGTTTGCCTATATCGTTAATCAAAAAATGATAGTCGTTGATGCCGGATACGGTTTTTTACAAGATGACTACCCCGGAATGGAAATGGGCTTGGCTGATGCTTCATTTTTAGAAACCTATCGTGATGATATTGAAGCAATGTTTATTACTCATGGTCACGAAGACCATTTTGGCGCCATAGGTCATGTTTTACCAATGCTAAATTGTCCTGTATATGCTACCGATTTTGCCATAGGTCACATTCACGCAAGATTAAAAGAATACCATCTTGATAGTTTTGCGAACATTATATCAGTAAATGATAATCCTATAGTAAAACTTGATAATTTTGAAGTTGAGTTTGTACCTTTGGTGCACTCAGTTCCTCAAACATCTGGGCTTATAATCAGGACCGAACACGGCAATGTTTTTCATGCAACCGACTGGCGATTTGATGATGGTAAAACAGATATTTTACCGACTGATTATGCAACATTGAAAAAATTGGCCGATGAGGGAGTTGATTTATACGTAGGTGATTCTACCAATATGTCATCGGGAGAAACCGAGCCGACAGAATATGAGGTCAGAGAAAATTTACTCAAATTGATACCAACGCTCGAAAATACGGTTGTTGCCACTTGTTTTGCTTCTAATATCATGCGTTTGGAGACTTTAATTTTAGCTGCTCGTGAAGCAGGACGAACAGCTGTTATATCAGGTCATTCCTTAAATCAGAATTACAAAATTGCCAAAGAATGCGGATACTTGAAGGATTGTCCTTTAGCCTATGATATAAAAGATGCCAAAGATATTCCTCTCGATAAAATTTTGTTTATTTGTGCCGGTTCTCAAGGAGATTATCGTTCGGCCTTAAGTCGAATTGTAAAGGGTGAACATAAGGATATTTCTTTAGGTAAGGGGGATAGTATCATATTTTCTTCTAAAATAATTCCCGGCAACGAGGATAAAATTGAACAAATGCAAGAAAAGTTGCGTGATGCCGGTGTTGAGGTTATATCTACCGAAGATTATGTGGTTCACGCTTCAGGCCATGCTACCAAAAAACAAATTTTGGAAATGTACGAACTGTTAAAGCCCAAAAACATTATTCCTGTTCATGGCGATAAGCGTAATATCAGAAAACAAAAACGTTTGGCTTTGCAAAATTATGAGGCTAATGTAATGTTGGCTCGTAACGGTGAGGTTGTACTTATTCAAAATGGTAATTGTGAGATTGTATCAGAGGTATTTACTCGCAAATTAGGTGTTGATAGAAGACAACTAACTCCGCTTGACTCTCAGTTGATAAAAAACAGAAAGCGTATAGCTTTTAATTGTTCGGTATTTATAAGCGCTATATTTAATGCTGATTGGAGTTTGGCATCATTGCAAATTTCTTCAATTGATATTTTAGAGGAAGAAGCTTTTAATATGCTTCGTGATAAGATAATCGAAGATATAAAAGAAGATATAGCAAAAGATGTTGTAAAGTTTGACTATAAAGAAAAACAAATATCCGAATATTTATCAGCACGTATCAGAAAACAAATACTAAAGGCAACCGACATTAAGCCTGTTGTGTTTATGCATTTTTACAAGGCTCCAAGCGAATAAAAATTACTCTTTCCAAGTCGGAATATAAACGCTGAAAGTTGTTCCCTTACCATTTGAGGATTTGACAGTAAGGTTTCCTTTATGGCGCATTACAATATGTTTAACAATGGATAGACCTAGTCCTGTTCCTTTAATATTTTGATCTTTATGTTGTTGCAGGCGATAAAACCGTTCTGTAAGTCTGACTAATTTATCAGCCTCTATTTTTGGTCCCTTATTATTTACTGAAATTTTTACTGAAGCAGTATCTTCAATTTCCATTGTTTTAGACGGAGGAATATTATCCGAATTTTCTAATTTTATGGTTATCTTGCTATCGGCAATACCATATTTTATGGCGTTACCGACAAGATTTTGCAGAACCTGTTTTAATTGATGCTCATCACCTCTGACAATGTTTATATTTTTGACATTGGCCAAAACAATTTGCATATTGTTTTCTTTTGCGCGTAGGCACATAAGATCTATAACATCGTTTGCAACTTTTACCATATCAACCTTATCTGTCGGAGGATTATCTTGGTTAAGCTCAATTCTTGATAAGGATAAAAGATTTTCAATCAAACCGGACATATATTCAGCCTGAGTGGAAATTATTTTTAAGAAATTTTCACTGGCAACAGGGTCATCTTTTGCTGAAGTTCTTAAGGTTTCAACAAAACCTGATATAACAGATAAAGGTGTCCTAAGTTCATGTGATGCATTTGCCACAAAATCTGACTGCATTTTTTCTATTTTTAGCGATTTTGTAAGGTCATATATAGCAATAACAGCAACAGCCTTACCTTTTGAAATCCAAGGAAGCTGTTTTATATGGGCATATAACTTTTGATCAAAAGGCTTTTCAACATAAAAAACCAAGTTTTCAGAAACACTTTCTTTTTTCAAAACTTTTGTAACCGCATTTATAAAACTGTGAGAACTAAAAACCTCATCAATATTATTTTCGGTAATTTTTTCACCGAAAGAATTACGTGCCGACAGATTGGCTCCCAAAATATTTCCTAGCTTGTCTATCACTAAAATAGGATCGGGAAGAGAATCTAAAACAGCAGTATCAGAAATAGTTTGAGCCTCTAAGACATCGTTTTTTTTTGCCCAAAAACGGTGCATATTGTTAATTGCCGTAATCAATTCTCTAGTTTCATCTTCGGATAAGTTTATCAATTCTTCGGAAGATAGTTCACCTTTTGAAAGTTTATGTATATATTTTTTAATCTGTTGCAATTCAAAGGTAAGAGGAAACAACATAGCAATATTAAAAAGAACTACCGAAGCCAAAGATATAATGGCCAATATGGGATCCACCATATTGAATGCCGCTAACACCATAAAAACCAATGCTGTCGGAAAACTTAAAAATAGTATTCTTTCCACAAATTTAGTGTTTTTTTCAAAACCGAGAGAATTATGAGTTTTCTTAAACATAGGCGTTATCCCACTACTATAAAAAACATACTAGACCAATCACTATAATTATAATAATATCAAACAAGTTTAAAAATAATAAATTTTTTATTTGGACTTAAAAATGATTGCAAATGAAGAAGACAAATCGTTGACGCTAACGCCTATGATGGCGCAATATATGAAAATTAAGCAAGAACATAAGGATTATCTGTTGTTTTATCGTATGGGTGATTTTTATGAGTTGTTTTTTGATGATGCTGTTGTCGCATCTCAGGCATTGAATATTGTCTTGACCAAAAGGGGAAAAACAGAGGCCGGTAATATTCCAATGTGCGGAATTCCGTTTCACGCATATGAAAGCTATTTGGCAAAGTTGATAAAACAAGGTTATAAAGTTGCAATCTGTGAACAAACCGAAGATCCTAAAGAAGCTAAGAAACGCGGAGGAAAGGCTTTAGTTAATCGTGAAATAGTAAGATTGGTTACTCCCGGAACCTTGACTGAAGAAAATTTGCTTGATGCTAAGAAAAATAACTTTTTAATGGCTATTTCCAACATTTCTTCCAATTTGGGAATTGCATGGATAGATATATCTACCGGAGAATTTTATACTCAAGAACTTGATATAAGTCAAAATTCTGAAGCTCAGGTTCTAAATACCGTTTTACAACGATTAATGCCCGCAGAAATTGTCGTTTCCGATGGCTATGCTCACAATCCAAAAATATTTGATGTTATCAAAAACTATAAAGAAAAACTTAGCGTTTGGCCTGATGAGAGGTTTAACTCGCAAAATGCCTATAAACGAATTACAGAGTTATATTGTGTACACAATTTAGACGCTTTTGGTGATTTTTCACGATCGGAAATAAGCTCTGCGGGTGTTTTGATAGATTATATTGAACTATCGCAAAGAGGGAAACTTCCTCATATATTTCCTCTAAAAAAGATTTGTTCATCACAAATTGTTGAAATTGATGCTGCTACACGTTTGTCTTTGGAATTGGTTGAGTCTAATAGTGGTGATAAATCATCAACTTTACTAAAAACGATTGATAGAACCGTTACGGCTGCCGGTGGAAGATTATTGGCAGCAAGAATATCAAATCCCTTATCTGATATTCAAATAATTAACTCACGACTTGATATGGTTGAGTTTTTTATCTCTAAAAACCAACTTCGCGAAGATTTGCGCCAATTGTTAAAGTCATCTTATGATATGGGAAGAGCAATGTCTCGATTAAGTATCGGACGTGGTGGTCCAAGAGATATGCTAAATATTAAAAACACTTTGGGAATGATACCTTATATACGCAATCAAATTTTATTTAACTGTAACGGCGCAACATCTATTGATAATAATATTCCTGAATATCTGCAAAAAGTGCTAAACGGTCTGGGTAATCATGCACAACTTGTCAAAAAGCTTGGTGATGCACTAAAAGAAGATGAGCTTCCTCTTCTCAGTCGTGATGGCGGTTTTATACGTCAGGGATATTCTCCGGCTTTAGATGAGATGAAAAACTTTAAGGATAACTCGCACGAGGCTGTAGCAAAGCTTCAAGTTAAATACATTGAAGAAACATCTATTTCTAACTTGAAAATAAAATATAACAATTTAATAGGGTACTTTATAGAAGTTCCATCTAAAAACGTTCAGCAAATATTAGATGACAAGAAATTTATCTTTCGTCAGTCCGTTCTTAATGCCTCACGCTTTACAACAGTTGAACTTACCGAAATTGAAGACAAAATAAGAGGTGCTTCAGACAAAGCCTTGGCAATGGAACTTGAGTTGTATGAGGAACTTCTAAACTCAATAAAAGCATCTTGCGATGATATTGTAAAATGCGCCAATGCAATTGCTGAAATAGATGTGGCAATGGGTTTGGCTGATTTAGCCGTTGAACACAACTATTGTCGTCCTGTTGTTGATGATTCGTTATGTTTTGAAGTTATCGGCGGACGTCATCCTGTTGTGGAAGAGGCAATTCGTAAAGAGAATTCTGGTGTTTTTGTGGCAAATGATTGCCAAATGAACGAAGAAAAAGGTAACTTATGGCTTATTACCGGACCTAATATGGCTGGTAAGTCTACATATTTGCGTCAAAATGCCGTTATTGTAATTATGGCTCAAATGGGATCATTTGTACCATGCCAAAGTGCCAGAATTGGCGTGGTAAACAAGATATTCTCTCGTGTTGGGGCATCAGATGACTTAGCCAAAGGACGATCGACCTTTATGGTAGAAATGGTTGAAACCGCCGGAATATTAAATCAGTCCGATGAGCGTTCCTTTGTAATATTAGATGAAATAGGTCGCGGAACAGCAACATTTGACGGCTTGTCTATTGCTTGGGCTGTGGTAGAATATCTTCATGAAATAAATCGTTGTCGTACATTGTTTGCTACTCACTATCACGAGCTTACATCTTTGAGTACAAAGCTTTCTCGCATGAGCTTGCATTGTATGAAAGTAAAAGAATTTAACGACAATGTTATTTTTATGCACGAAGTTGTAGATGGAGCTGCAGATAGAAGCTATGGTATTTATGTTGCCAAATTAGCCGGATTACCAAAGTCTTTGATAATAAGAGCCGACCAAGTATTACACAATTTGGAAAAACAGGATAAAGGACTGTCTGTAAAGGATATCGCTGAAGATTTACCATTGTTTGCTTGTGTCAAAGAAAAGGTTGTAGAAAAAGTTTCATCTCCGGCCTTAGATGAGCTTATAAACCTAAATCCCGATGATTTGAGCCCGAGAGAAGCCTTGGAAAAACTTTATGAGTTAAAAAAACTGCTATAATTTATAAGCCGGATATGTGTCCGGCTTATTTTTTTATTCGACATCTCTTAATTCAAAAAAAGACTTATCAACTCCGCAAATCGGACAAACATAATCATCATCAAGTTTTTCAAAGTCAATCTCACCGTCATAAACATAGTTACAGACGCAACAAACCCATTTTTTTGCCATGGTATTATTCTCCTTTTAATTGTTGATATGCTTTTACAACCTCATTTTTAAGATTGCCTCGATAGTCCTGATACAGCAACGCATCACCTTGTTTATTAGTTTTTGCATCGATAATTTCCGCAATAAACACGGTATTAGAGCATAGTTCATATTTATGAATAACTTTGGCATGAATAAATACTAATGCTTCATCAAGAACCGGTAACCCATAATAATTGTGATATTTTACAAAATTCCATTTTTTACGTTCAGAACTTGAAAAAAATCCAAAGTTGGCAATAACATCAGGGGAAACATCTTTGGATAAGACAGATAAATTAAAGTTAAGGGATTTATCAATAGTCTGTTTTGTATATCCCTGATTTCCGCAAGAAATTGCCAAGGCACAAGGTTGATTTGCAATCATCATAACCGCATCAATTACGGCTCCGACATTTTTTTCACCATCATTTGCGCTTATCACATATAGACCTAGCGGTATTTTATATAAGATATCCCAATCAATCATTTTTATAACCTCAAATTAAATATAATACATATATATAATTGCAGATTTAACAGATACAATAACTCAATTTATAAATATTTGGACAAAAAAATATATGCATAAAACCTTTGAAAATAGCCGTTTTGTGTGCGATATTGTAAAAAAATACAGATTTTGACAAAAAAGTGCTTGCGCAAGGGACAAAAATAGTGTATATATATAGCCATGCGATTATAAAATGAACAATCAAGTTATATGTTTTTTAGGAGAATTTGATATGAAATCAAAAAATATTTTGTTGGGCTTTTTAACTGCCGGTACTATGGCAACTTTTAACGCTCCCAAAGTTTATGCTGATGAAACAGATAAAGATGCAACGACGGTTTATGCCGAAAAAAAACAAGATTTTTATGATGTTGTTAAAGATAAATTTCAAAAGATAAATCCTAAAACTGCTAAACAAGAAGCATCTCAAACTATGTTTGAAGCAGAGGCAATGCTATCTATCAGTGATTCTACTTTTTATGAATATTCTAAATTGCTTCATGATGAAACTGAAGCTGAAAAAATTCACGCAGCAAGAATCATGGCTTATACTATTCAAAAAGGCGATAGCGAAAAATTAAGAGAGCTAAAAGCACAAGCAAAAAAGGTATATGATGATTGCATAAAAACACTCAATCGCCTTAATTTGAGATATAATGAGCTTAATGATTATATAACAAAAAATTCCGAAGCAGCATCTGAGGCAACAGATAGTGTTATAACAGATAAAACTCTGTTAGATAAAGATCCAAAGTTGTTAAAACTTCAATTGGACTACGCCAATGCTATGCAAGATTACGTTGAAATAGACGGCCGTCTTAAGGAACTTGATGTTCCATTGCGTATAGCTCAATTAAACCAAGATATTTATAAAAAGCAAATAGAATTGCAAAAAGTAAAAAATAATATAAAAGAATGGGATAAAAAACAAAAGGAAATAGATAAACTTGAAGCTGAATTAAAAGCTTTGTCTCCAAATGAATTTGACAATGAAGCAAAGCAAAAGCTTACATCAGATACAAAAGAAAATAACAAAATATCCAGTGAAAACCTTGAAACAGCTCAAGATAACTGGAATAACTACCAATATGCTAAGAATTTAGGTAAAAAAATTGATGGTTATAAGGCTCAACAATTAGAACTTGGTGCGAGTCGTGATACCTTAGTTAGTACTCAAGGTTTGTTGGAATCAGAAATTCAAGGTTATAAAATTGAATTAAAAACTTTGAAAAAACAAAACAATGAAGCAGAAATAAACTTGTTTACTAAAGAAGAATATGAAACATCATTTAAGCCTGCTGTAGATGATTTTGCCAAAGCTTATGCCAATCTCCAAAATTCCAAAAAACAAGTTGCTGGAAATGATACGATAAGTGAATACGAGGCAAAACTTTTACAATATAGAGAAAAAGCCAGTTCTGTTGAATCAGATACATTAGAAGGCGGAACTGTTCAAACTAAGTTTATCATGGACAACAACGGCCAAACTGATGAAGTCATGACAATTAAATATCCTAATGGAAGGTCTGTCATTATGGAAGGAAAAAAAGCAAAAGTAGTTTTTTCATATGATAAGAATGGAAAACTTGATAAGACTTACCGCTATAATTCCCAAAGTGACAGTTATATTGATGATAAAGGTGGAAAACACGGTATTGTATCAATTTGGACTAATGCCGGAATCGGACGTTAACATTGTTTCAAAAACCACAAAAAACATCTCCTTGAGTTATTCTACAAGGAGATGTTTTTTTGTTTCATATATATTATGTTTATCTCGGATAACTAAATGGTAAATTCCTTTTACCTACTGTTCCATCAATGTTTTCATCATCCATCTTACGTCTGTTTTTACCATTACATTCTTTGTTGAAATCGGTATTAAAACTTAGGTCAATCGGAGTTTTTTCATCACAGCTCCAACACATCATAAATCTATCCATCAAAGGTCTTCCGGCAGGACATTTTAATACACTGTAATAAGACAAATCATCATTTGCGTTGTTTTTTACAGCTCGCTTAACCCTTTGATCGCAGTTTTGATTACAGAATCTTTTTGCTTTGCAACTGTCTTTTGATACACTAACGCTTCCTTTAGTATTACAAGAGTAACAATTGCCGTCTTTATCTTTGAAGTAATTCTCACTAAATATTGTTCCATCTTCGGTTGTTCCGGCTTTTGTTTTACAATTATCGGCATCGACAATTTTTGGTGTGTCTTCCTTAGGAAGTGGTTTTGATTCACCGACTTTTAGGCGACAAGTCCTATCCTGAAAAATATAAACTCTGTTCGGGCAATTAACCTCACAGTTTTCTCTTGTACCTACTTTTAAGGCATATGGAGTGTTACAATCATAAGTTTTACCGTGTAAGTAAAATTTAAAATTTGCTGCATTGGCAGTAATTGAGTTTGCAACAACAATTGACAACGCTAAAACAACTGATTTAGATATATTTTTCATAATTTTATAAACTCCTATTTTCTTTTTTTGAAGGATTTGATTTTTTGCTTTATCAACTTTTTAAGCGGAATGAAAGCATTGGCAATAAGCATAAATCTTCTGGCTGTTAATGGCGAATTTACAGCCAAAGCATTGTTGTTATCCTCTTGGCTATAATACTTCACCCATAGCTTGACAAACTTTTTACCATCGCTGGCTTTTACATAATTTATAAGAGATTTGTCGTATTTTACTCTTTTTGCTTCGCAGTATTTTGCCATAGAATCATTTATAGTTAATAATGTCGGACCGATACTGTGGTCTGTCGGGAACGGGTTGACATTAACACCGACATAGTAGGCATTTGCCTTTATTGCTTGATTGATTATGGCTTGTTCGGGAACAGGGTTGTCAGTTCTTTCCAAAATGGTAATATCAATATTATCATCGGCAAACAGAGCCATATGCATACCGGTTCCGCTTATTCCGGCTAACTCAGATGCATTTTTCATAACAAATATTTGTTCTTTTAATGATAATTTTTCAGGGTGTACAATCTTAAATCCGTTTTGTTTGTACATATCTTCAAACAAATATTCACCAAGACACAAAGTTCCTTTCTTGAATTTGCTTCTGGAAATATAATATTTTTCTTTAGTTTTAGTAGGTATTTTAGAGCTTATATATTTATAAGGAATCGTAAATTTTTCATTGTAAGATGTATCAAGCACATGCGCTTGATAAGGGGTATAAACTCTCTTAAATTTAGTTGTTTTTTTTATGATATGAACTTTATCTTTATCGATTCCTAGTAAATTCATAAATTCCCAAAATTGTGGGAATATAGGTTGGTTTTTAGGCATAAGGAATGCAATATGCAGATTCTTATCGGCGTGTTCACACCAATACCATAGGCGAGACAAACCTTCGACCAAAAAATGCCCAAAGTGGTTTATCAAAACACCGGCATATAAGACTTCTTCATCAATATATTCGGCATCATTTTGAGAAAATTCGTATGGTTCTAGTAAGGAACCGCCTTTCCCTGATCTATAAAATTGAGAATTTTTAATAAAATTCATTTTGTTATCGACAACACCGCCTTCAAAGTAAATGTTGTCATTTTCGTCAACTTTTTTCTTAGTCGGTAAAATAAATGCATTATCGGCAATAACGCAGTCATCAAAGTCATCTTTTTTATAGTAATCTTTATTTATTACACTTGAAAAGCATTCTTTTGTTATGTCGTCAAAAAATATTTGAGCTCTAGTCATTTAATTAACACCGAATATCATATTATTTAAGTAGTATAGATATAAAATATACTAGTCTATATACAGTGCAAGTCAATATATAAAAGTCGCTTATATCATAAGTGTTTTCATATTATCATTCAGCCACTTTTCAATACCTTGTTTGGCAATAATTCTAAATTGATCAATTAAAGATGCATCATTAGTGGCTAAAATGTCAGCAATTTGAGCGTCGCTCATTGCTTCAATATAGTCTAGAAAAGCAAAAATGAGATTGACTTTTCTGGGCCAGACACCGTTATTGATAAAGATGTTTTCTTCAAAATTAAAAAAAATTTCGTTTAGAATATTGTATAAATTTTTATTATCCACTTTGCACCTCGATAAATCCATTGTATAAATACAATAAATAGAGCGAATAAAAATAAAATCAATAGCGTTATTGTTTTTTTACAATTATGGTGGATAAGATTATAAAATTATAATTTGTGAGCCAAATAACATATTTTACCGCATATATTTAAGCTCTTAATGTCTTTGACATTTATTGATTTATAAGACGGATTATCAGAAGAAACCTCAGCAGAATTATCAAAGGGATTAACTTGTATGCGACGTATAATGGTGTCGCTATTGGTAGAAATCATATAAATACCGTCAGATGACGGGACGCTGTAAGATAAATCTACCCAAACAAAATCACCGGAGTTTATTGTCGGGGACATTGCATCGCCTACAACTTTGAATATCATCAGATCTTTAGGGCTTGCCGAACAATAGTGACTTAAAAGTTCACAAGATAAAATTTCTTTTCCTATGATATTCTTTTTGATTTGTTCAAATTTTCCTTTGTTTGCACCATTCATATCAACCACATCAACAGATATCATTTTTATGTCATCTTGTTTTGAAAAGTTAAAAAAACCGGTTAAGGTGCTCAGTTTATCTTGTATGAGAGTGTTAGGTAAGGGAAAATCGCAAAGTGATTGTTCGTCGACATTAAGTATTTTAGCTAATTTTCTTCTGGTGTTTTCATCTAATCTTTTTGGTGAACAGCGCTTTATGAAATGAAACAAATAAGTTGAATTTTTACCTAATTGCAGAGAAAGGGCATTTAAGCTAAAACCTTTTTCTTTAATTGCGTTTTCTAAAAAAATTCTAACTTCTTGTAATTTATCCATAATTCGATTCCTTGTCATGTTGTTAAAATGCATTAAATTTATATTGCATTTTTACAACTTTGTAAACAGCTTTTGCAAAAAAATGTAAAATAATATTAACCTTAAATGATTCTTTATTGTAATTATACAATATATTTGTTGTAAAAATGTATTAAAGGGAAATGCTATGAGATACACATCAAAGCAAGACGTTATAAAAAAGGGAATAGTAAAAAAAGATGGTAAAATTCGAAAATTATCGATTCTCGAAATTTGGTATTCAAAAGGATATCTTGAATATGAGAAATCCAAATATACAGCTGATGAACGTCTTGAGTGCGGATTAAAACTTGCCTTGGATTACCAAATTATAAATCGAGCTAATATTCATTCAGGATATATTCAAAACACTAGGATTGATAAAACAAATAACCTGCAGTCGATAGCTCTTCTTGATGCTATGAATCGTTATAATAAAGCCATAAAATCTGTTCCAAAAGAGTTTTGGTCCATTGTTAGAAAAATTTGTATTGATGATTGCGATATAATATTTTCGAAAAATACCAGTGAACGCCAAAGAGCATATTTTTATTATTTAAGCCGAATCGATTTATGTCGTGGGCTTGACCGAATACTTGATAAATACAACGAAGGGTTGAATGTGATGTAAAAAGACAATTTTAACTTTACATTATAAAAAATCTATTGTAAGTATAATAAAAAAAAATAAGAAAGAGAGACAAAAAAATGGACTTGATAGAATCTTATACATTATTTTTTCTAATACTAAATGTTACAAATCAGGTAAAATTTGGCTGTTTATACACACATGTGCTTTTCAGCATAGCCCTTGAAATTCCTATAATAGGAAGAGTTTTTATGTTGTGGTAAAAAATTTTTTTTCTTCACTGATTGACATTGGCGTCGGGTAACATTATAAAAATAAGTACAGTGAGAAAGTGGGTTCAAACACTTCCTCACTTTTTTTATATCTGAACAATAAATCTTAAAATAAAAGGAGTCTATTGTTATGGGGCTGGCTTCTCCCGTAAAATATTCATCTGTTTCCGCGATGGAAAGAAAAATTGAAAAATATTTTACGGAGCGTGCAAATTTCAAATCAGAAATATATAGTCCGAAAAAAGGTGATATTATAGAAATATCCGAACAAGCCCCGCTTCATTTGACGGGGCTTTGTGATTATTTGGGAATATCGAATCAAGAGTTGGACGAATATCAAAAAAAAGAAGAATTTGCTGAACTTATAAGACGAGCAAAGAAAAAATGTGAGGCCTATTTGGTTGATCAATGTGTCAGGTTGCATAAGGCGGATTTTATATTAAAAAACAATTTTCCGTCAGCTTGGCAGGATTCTTCTGACAGCTTGGTCGGTGAAGAATTGAAAAAAGTTTTAGTCGAATTTGTAAATAAATAAAAAGTGAAAAAGATGAATAATCAAACAATAACAGCACAAATACCAAGGTGTTTTGCTCCTCTTTTAACATCTAAAAAAAGGATAAAATTTTACTATGGCGGGCGAGGTGGCGGAAAATCATATGCTTTTGCCGACAGCCTGTTGCTTAAAGGACGTATGGAAAAATTGCTTATTGCCTGCCTTAGAGAAGTTCAAGACAGCATCAAAGATTCGGTGTATCGTTTGTTATGTGACAGAATAGCCTTTTATCAGATGAAGGATTACAAGATTTTAGAAACTCGTATCGAAAACAAGCTGACCGGAACAAAATTTATTTTCAAAGGTTTGCGTGATCAAGATGCCCAAAAAATAAAGTCATTGGAAGGCGTTGATATTGCTTGGATTGAAGAAGGACAAACAATCTCAAAAAAATCGTGGGACATTTTGTCGCCGACCATCAGAAAAGATGGTTCTGAAATTTGGATATCGATGAATCGAAACGAAGAAAACGATGCTTTATGGGTAATTTTAGCCGCCAATCCTGACGATAGAACTTTGGTTGTTAAAGTAAATTATGATGATAATCCTTTCTGTCCTAACGAGCTTAAACTTCAAGCTCAAAAATGTATGAAAGAGTCACCCGATGACTATGAACATATATGGCTGGGACAACCGCTGAGTCAAAGCGCCTCAAAACTTATATCTTCATCAGCTGTCAGAAAAGCCTTTGATGCTAAAATCTCATATTCAGATTCTCCATTGATTGTTGGTCTTGATATAGCACGATTTGGTGATGATAATACGGTGTTTTGTTTTCGACGGGGACGACATTGTCAACGATTTGAGGTATTAAAAAAGCAAGATATTGTAAGTATTGCCAACTATTGTCAGGGAATAATTCAGGCACATAATCCCGCCAGAGTATTTTTAGATGTCGGAGGAATTGGCGCCGGAGTTTATGATATATTATATTCCAGAGGTTTCAGACATATTATACGAGCTATAAATTTTGGCGCAAAAGCTATTTTAGAAGACCGATATGTAAATCGTCGAGCCGAAATGTGGGATAATGCAAGAGCCTGGCTGACACAGGAATTATCTGTACAAATACCAAAAGATGAGGAGTTATTGAGCGATTTGTGTTCTGT
The DNA here is from genome assembly GCA_045639065.1 of Alphaproteobacteria bacterium. GTDB lineage: Bacteria > Pseudomonadota > Alphaproteobacteria > RF32 > CAG-239 > CAZU01. The sequence goes on from JAZUCK010000022.1 coordinate 113,817, forward strand.
AAACAAAAAATACGATTCATTGGGGAGATTATTATTAGAAAGCAAAGATGAAATAAAAAAAAGGCTGGGGCGTTCACCTGATAAGGCGGACGCTTTTGTTTTAACCTTTGCCGAACCGGTTTACGACACAGGAAAGGCCACAACTTATGGTAACGGCCAAGTAATGTTGGAAGATATGTTTGCTTTTAAGCCAAATGAAAGTAAATGGTAATTTTTTTAACACTAACTCAAAATATAAGGAAAATAAACAAATGATAAATGCTGTATCCGACCGAATATTCATTCGGCTCGAACCGGATAATACCACCACATCCGGTGGTATTATCTTAGTCGATGACTATCACCATACCAGAAACATAGGTGTGGTCGAGAGTATCGGCAGTTTAGTAACTTCGGTAAAAGTCGGAGACAAGGTTTTATTTCATCACTTTGATGATTTGCCAACACCGGAAGAAGACCTTGTTGTCGTCAGAGAAAATTCAATTTTAGGAGTATATGAAGATGAATAGTCAACTTTTTTCTTCTCAAGAATCAGAAGTTTCAAAATGGCTTGAGAAAATTTCAAAATCGGAAAAAGCTTTTGAAACATATCACAAACTTTTTGATGATATTCGTAAATATTATCGCAATGATGTCAGAAAAGATAAACAAAATATCTTTTGGTCGTCGGTAGAAACTCTAAAGCCTTTTTTATATTTCAAGCAACCGAAGCCATATATTGAGCGTAAAGAAAAAACGGATAACAAAACGCATAACCTTGCTTGTAAAATACTAGAAAAAGCTCTATGCAATTGTTTGGATAAGTTTGATTTTGACAGTATTATAAAATACGCTCGTAATGACTTTTTGATAGGTGGAATGGGAGTTATAATTGAAAGATATGTTCCTAAATTTGCTCGTTTGACAGATGATGAAGGTACTTGCTTTGAAATAAAGACTGACGAAAATGTTATCAGTGAGTACGTAGATCCGATCAATTTTATTTGCGACATCGACAAGGTAGGAACTTGGGAAGATTGCACTTGGTTTGCAATTAAGCAATATATGACTTTTGAAGAAGTTGTAGCCAATTTTGGTGAAGAATTCAGAAACTTGTTATTTGATTACTCCTTAAAAGATGCAAAATCTATTGAGATTTATGAGGTTTGGGACAAGAAAACATCATCAGTAATGTACATAACTAAATCCTTACCTCATAATTTTTTAAAGGTTATTCAAAAAGATATATCATCAGATATATTTTTCCCAATACCAAAGCCATTGTTAGCAACTACAACCAATGACAGCATAATTCCTATTCCCGATTATGTTCAGATAAAACCATTGTTGGATGAACTTGACGGTGTTACCTCACGCATGGAAAAAACGATGAAGGCTCTTAAAATTTCCGGTTGTTATGACAATGCTTTTCCTGAGCTTGCTAATATCTTAAACAAGGACACAACACTAGTCGGAGTATCAGATTTTGATCGCTTGAAATCTGCCGGCGGCATTAAAAATATAGTAGATTTTATGCCGATTGAGCAGTATGTAACGGCACTTCAAACTTTGGCTTCGCGCCGAAAGGATTTGGTTGATGCCATATACGAAATAACCGGTGTGTCTGATATAATGCGTGGAACATCCAATAATAATGAAACAGCAACTGCTGTTAATAAAAAGACTAATTTTGGAACTTTGCGTAATCAAGACCGCCAAAATGATATGAATCGATTCATTTCAGAAGTATTCAAAATTAAGGCAGAGTATATTTGCGAATACTTTGACAGCAATAAGTTGTTATCATATCTGTCGCAAAGCGAACAAGATTTACCCGAAGCTTTGCAAGCCGTGTTTATCTTAAAAAATGACAAATTACGAGATATGATTTTGGGTATCGAAAGTGATATAACCTTTAACGAAGCAGATAAAAAAGCTCAACATATAGAGGCAGTAACTTCGATTCACACTATTATTGCCCAAGCATTTGATGTTGTAAGTAAACAGCCGGCCTTGCTTGATTTATATCGCCAAATGATAGCTTCAATAGTTTCGTGCTTATCAAATGCCCGACAATACGAAAGTGTTCTGGGACAATGTTTTGATAAGATTGCTCAAGAATTTGCAGCTCCGGATGAGCCTGTAACACCACAGCCTAATCCTCAACTTTTGGCGCTTCAAATGCAAAACCAAAGAAATATTTGGGATTATGAGATTAAAAAAGAGCAAAACGAGATTAAAAAGAGCGAGCTGATGTTAAAAAAACAACAAGATGAAGCTAAAAACAAATTAGCCTCAGACGAGCTTAGTCTGCAAGCAATCGAAAAAACAACAGATAGATAACAAGACAAAAATCAATGACATATTTTACCAAAAATTATTCGGAAGAATTTCTTCTTCCGGATGGAACGGTCGCAACCTCATCACAAGATATCGACCGTTACTTAAAGGCCAATAATTTGGCCTCTAAGTCAGATTATTCAGAGCAGTATATGAACAATATACGTCTGGATAATGATAGAGCTCAGCGGAAAGAAATTTTTGCTGATGTAGTTCAACAATACAAAAAAAGGATATGGAATGAGTGAAATCAAAGAAGAATTGGAGCAGATTGCCAATGATAATGAGGATACGCCCTCAGATGCGCAAGATGCTAAAGAGATTTCGGAAAATGATGAGTTTTTGGAGGCTCCGAAATCTTATGATGAAGAAATGGCTAAGACTTTTTGTGAACTTCCTGTTGAATGGCGTCGATATCTTTACGCCAGAGAAGAAGAGGTTGACAAGGGTTTTAGCGATTTGCGTGAACGAGCTTTGTTATATAAGTGGCTTGATGAAATTTATGCAACTCGCTCGGATGAACTGCAAAAAGATGGTATAAAATGTTCTGATGAATGGCTTAAAAAAATGGTCGAAATAGACACCATGTTAAGCAAAAATCCGGCAGATACCATCAAAATGTTGGCTGTTTCTTACGGTTTAGATGACAGCCATAAATTATCTGATTCGGCAAAGTTAGAGCCAAAATCAAATTTGTCGGAAGTTATTTCTAAACAACTGGTTGAAAAACAACTGAGTGATTTTGTAAGTGAGATTGATGATTGCGGTAGCTTAAAGCATCCGTTTTTTAACGAGGTTATCAAGGATATGCATGACCTTATTTCAAAAAGGATTGCCAAAGATTTGCCTCAAGCTTATGAAACAGCAGTTTGGTTAAACTCATCTACCAGAAACAAATTGATTGAAAAACACATAAAAGAAGCTCTCGAGATAAAAAGCAAAGATGCAAAAAAATCAAAAGAAGCGGGCTTTTCTCCCAAAGGCAAAGCCTCTCATGATATAAAAGATTTATCACTTCGAGAAGAACTTGAAATGCGTTTTGCCGAACTGGGTAAAGACTTTTAATTATAATAATATGTTTTTAGAAAAGGATAAAAATAATGGCTAACAGCAATTATGATGAAATTTTTACAACCACCTTAGAATCTCGTAGTGCAAAGTTGGCAGACAATGTAACCAAAAACAATGCATTGTTAAGTCGCTTAAAAGAAAAAGACAAAGTACGTCCGATTTCAGGAGGTTCAAAAATTTTGGAAGAACTGGAGTATGGCGAAGGTGACATGGTTTGGTATTCTGGATATGATACAATAAGCTACACTCCGAAACAACTTTTTACATCTGCCGAATATGCAATTAAATTGGCAGCAGTTCCTGTCGCAGTATCTGGTGAAGATTTGTTGAAAAACTCAGGACCCGAACAAGTTATGGAATTGATGGAAAAAAGAATCCAAAATGCCGAAAAAACTATGGCTAATCAATTGGCATCCGCAATGTATGGCGATGGAACGTCGGCTGACGGTAAATCTATAGGTGGCTTAAAATTATTGGTTGCCGATGATCCGACAACCGGTACTGTAGGTAATATCAACCGAGCAACATCAGGCAACGAATTTTGGCGCAACCAATCGGCTACACATGAGAATTTGACTTCAGCAAATATTTTACAAGCTATGGATGAAATGTATTTGAAATGTACTCGTGGACTTGATAAACCTGATTTGATTGTGGTAGATGATAAATTATATTCAACTTTTGAAAATGCTTTGACTCCATTGGCTCGTTTTAGTGATCCGAAACTTGCCGAAGCAGGCTTTGCCAATATTAAATACAAAGGTTGTGATGTAATCTATGACGGTGGTCAAGGCGGTTACTGTCCGGATAATCATATGTACTTCTTGAATACCAATTACATCTATTTGCGTCCTCACAAAGATCGCAATATGAAGGTAATCGGTGGTGACAGATTGTCAATCAACCAAGATGCAATGTATCGCATTATCGGTTGGGCAGGCAATATGACAATGTCAAATGCTGCATTACAAGGTGTATTGATAAATACAGCTGCATAAGAATATTAAATATCAACTTTAATTTACGCTAACTTCAAAGGAGAAGGCCTCAGTTTTTATAAAAAATTGGGGCTTTCTTCTTGTTTTTCTTAAGGATTTATCAATGGATTTTGCAACATACCAAAACTTAATAAACCAAAACAAACACAGACAAGACAATAGTTTATCGGTCAGATTCTATGACAAACCGATAAAAACAGACAAGCTAAATGACAATGGTATTCCGGTGTTTAAGTCGGTATGCTATTGTGAAATAAGAATAAAAGATAATACGACCGAAATTTTTGATCAACCTGCAACTAAAGATAAAATAGAACGTTTTCCGATAGAATATGCTCGCTATCAAATGATGAAAGAAAAAACAATCCAAGGAACTCCTTTGGAAATGTTTGCCTTTTTAAGTGCAACGGAAATCGAAACCTGTAAATATCGAGGTATTTTTACTGTAGAAGCTTTAGCTGATTTAACACAAGAACAAGCTCAAAAGCTTCAACTTTCAAATGAATATATAACGGCAAAGAAATTTGTATCTTTAGGTAAAAATATAAAAAATATGATTGCCATAAATGATATTGAACAAAAATATCAAAGCAAAATAGCCGAATTAGAAGAACGCATTAAGGAACTTTCTCAAAATAGGACAAGGAGAAAAAGCAAATGAAATCAATACTGGAAATATGTAAGGAGGTAGCAGATCTTGCCGCAACTAAAAGACCTTTGGATTTATTTAACCCAAATTCACAACAAGATGCCATTTTTTTAAGTACGGCAAAATCAGCTTTGGACAGTCTTTTACGTTATGGCGATTGGCAAGAACTAACCAAAGAGGGCGTGTTGCGAACATCAGGTAAAAAAGACAAATATTTAATGGAAGAATTTTGCTCGGATTTTTACAGCATTTTGAATAATACAATTTATATAAAAGATGGTAGCGAAAAGTTAATCGGTGCAATAACTCCGCAAGATTGGATGAAAGAAAAATATTTTAACGAAACTTCATCAGATACAAAATTTATTATTCAAAACGGAATGATAAAATTTTTAACTCCTCCCAAAGACAATCTAAAAATTGTTTTTCAATATCGCTCAAACGTTATTTGTCTTGATGCAACAAACGGCTATATGGAAAAAAATTCAATTACTAAAAATACCGATGTTCCGATTTTTGATGAATATTTGGTAAAATTAGGAATTTTATGGCGTTGGTTGAAAAGAAACGGCATGGATTACGCTGAAGAATATAATGAATACGAGAGAGAAATAAAAAAGAAATTTGCCTCATCGCTATCTATAAAAGACATAAATCTGAGCACCCCCGTCGAAGATGTTGCCTCAAAAGGAGTATCAATCTATGTTAAAACCGATAAATAGAGCTAATAAATCTATAAACTATACATTGTCAGCTCCATGTGGCGGGCTAAATATGCGAGACAGTCTTGATGATATGGATTTATCCGATGCCGTAAAAATGGATAATTACATCCCCAAAGACACCAAAGTCGTTTTGCGCAAGGGATATACGCAATATGCCAAAAGCGAAACTTCATTTTTAACATTGAGTTCATACAAAAAATATAACAAATCGTTGTTGTTGGGAATATCCGGTGGCAAAGCATATAATTTAACTTCTAAAAACAATGTAAAAACTATTGAAGGAGTAAATTTTACAAACAGCAGGTGTCAAACATTTCAATACAAAGACCGTTTGTTTTTTATGAATGGAGTCGATAAGCCAAAAGTATTTTATATTGATGAAGAGGAAAATGAAAAGTTTGAGGATTGGAATTTATCCGCCGAAAACTTATTACCGGAAAAAATAATATCAGGGGCTGTGTCTAAACAATTTTTATGGTTTGTCGAAAAAGGAAGCCTAAATGTGTGGTATACTTCTGAAGGGGGAAATATTGCCGGTGATTTATACAAATTTGATCTAAGCAGTGTTTCTCGTTTTGGCGGTTATTTAGTGGCAGTTTGTTGTTGGATGCTTGACGGTGGGCAAGGAATTGATGATTTAACGGTATTTTTAACTTCTGAAGGCGAGGCTTTGGTATATTCCGGAAGCAATCCTAACGATGTTGATAACTGGTCGTTGAAAGGTTCTTATAAAATTGCCAAACCGATTGGATACAAATGTACCTTAGCATATCAGGGTGATGTAGTAATAATAACAGAAGACGGATATATGCCATTGTCAAAGGTATTGCCATTAAATCAAGCTTCAAACTCGGCAATAGCTTTTTCTGATAAAATAAGAGGACTTGTTTTAGAAAGAACATCACATAATAAAAACAAAGAAGGCTGGCAAGCTGTAATCTATTCCAAAGGCGGTTATGCCATTTTTAACGTGCCTGTTTACAACAATTATGAGCAACACGTAATAAATATAAATAATGGCGCATGGTGTCGTTTTACCAATATAAAATCACATTGTTGGGAGCTTTTTGAAGGAAGATTGTATTTCGGTTCGGATTATGGAGTTTATTTGTTTGACGACGGTTATTCTGACGCTGGTAACCATATTTATGGTGAAGTTGAACAAGCTTATTCTAATTTGGGATTTGACGGATTAAAAAAAATCCAATTATTAAATCCTCGCACAAAATCATCGGCACAATACGCTTTGGTTATATATACCAATATGGATTTTGAAGATCAGGAAGCATCATATGCCGAAAATGTTGGAATTGCCGGAGTCACGAAATGGAATGAAGCAAAATGGTCAAACATAAAAAATCCCATAGGTACAAAATGGCAAACTCTTCGCGGTAAAATACGATCACAGTGGATAGCCAATTCATCAACCGGTTATAAAGCAAGTATTGTTTTTAAGACTAAAACCAGAGGTAACTTAATAGAATGGTATGATACGGGAGTACGTTATGAAACAGCCGGCGGAATTTTATAATATTGTGTATGACAATAGTCTGGTTGACTGGATATGCAAAGGTCTTAAAACGGATAAAAACTGGCTTGAAGGAGATTATTATACACTGGGATTCAAGTTAGGAAATAAATTACTTGGCGGTTTAATTTATCATAACATAAGACCAAAAAGAGATTTATGGATGACAATTTATACTGCTGACAAAAGGTGGTGTAACAGGCGAGTGCTGAAAGTTATTTTCTCACTTGCTTTCAATTTATGGCAGGTGGAACGTATAAGTATATCTGTATCGGTAAATAATAAGTCTTGCAGAAAACTGGTTGAAAAATTGGGTTTTAAGCAAGAGGGTTTATCACGAAAATATATGGATGACGGCTCTGACTGCCTTTTTTACGGAATGTTAAAATCAGAAAACGAATGGAGTAAATAAAATGAGTAAAGCAATAGGAAAACTTATGGGAGCCGGAGGAGCTCCGACATCTATGTATGGTTCTGAAAACGAAGTATTAAAATATTTGAGTAATTATGATACAACAAATTATGACAATACCTTAAACAACCTTACATCTTATGCCTCAGACGCATCGAAGCAACTGAGCAATATGGGGAGTTATAATTTTAACGTGAATGCATCTGATGAGGCCAGAAACAGAGCCGAACAAGCAACATATCAATCATATGTTAATAAACTTCAGCCTCAATTTTCGGCACAAATGTCCGATTTACATACATCGCTTGCCAACAAGGGAATTGCGGTGGGTTCTGAGGCATATATGCGTGCTATGGAAGGCTTGAACGCATCACATAACAGCGCCTTAAATGATGCTGCCCAACAGTCTGTACTGGCCGGTCAACAAGCCTATTCAAACAGTCTTAATGATCAGATAAATGCTGCAACTTTTGCTAATACGGCACAAAGCGATTATATAAATCAACTTCTTAATGCCTTACAGAATTCTTATTCGGGATATGATATTGCTATGGATAAATATAATATCAAAAATAAAGGAGAAACTCGTATCGGTCAAAATCAGGCAGCCAATACGGCAGCACAAGTTGCAGAAGGTAATCGAGTTATAGATAACGCAATCAAATTAATAAGATAGAAGCCGTATTATAACGGCTTTTTTTATAAAACGAAATTCAGAAAGGAAAAAAAATGCCATTTGACAGTGAAGGAATATTTTCCCGACTTCATAATTGGGAAGATGACAGAGTAAATGATATAGATATAGTAACCGACCACATGGATGAAGAAGATAATAATTTTGCTGATGGCTTAAGCCAATGCTTTCTAAAAAACGGAACTTCAAAAATGGAGGGCAATATTAACGTCGGTAATTTCAAGATTATGAATCTTGCCGAAGGTACTCTTCCGAATGACGCCGTTAATAGAAAACAACTTGATGATTTCAGCTTGTTGAACAAACAGTTTATGAACATGTTGATAAAGGTTGGCGATATTAAAGCTTCGGTAATATCACAAAATCACGATAATTGGGTTTTATGTAATGGTCAGGAATTATCCCGTAGTGAATACAGTGAATTGTTTGAAATTATCGGTGATAAATTCGGTAAAGGAAACGGGGTCACTACATTTAATGTTCCTGATTATCAGGGTAAGTTTTTACGAGGTTTGGGTGAAAATTCGGCTGAAGATATTTATACGCTCCAAAAAGAAGGCTTGCCAAATATCAAAGGATTTATGTCAAACTGGGCCGTTAACATTGATAATGGTCAAGAGGATTCTGCTTTGTATGGAACAAGTGCTGATGGTCAAAGACGTGATAGTGCTTATACAACAAACGGCTGTTCAGGAATAAATTTTGATGCATCAAGAAATAACGCTATTTATGGTTCTTCAGAACACGTAACACCGGAAAACTATGCTGTTTACTGGTTTATAAAAGCAAAAAAAGAAGAGTAGGGGAAAGGCAATGGTTGGAAAAATAACTCCAAATTATATCGAAGTTCGTCAAGGCGACAGTTTTACGATTTTACTTCAGTTCAAAGACGAAACTAAGCCGATAAATATTACAGATTCAATTTTGAAAATGCAGGTTAAAAATAAAGATGACTTAAGAACAGTTATTACAAAACTAGGAATAATTGACGATGGTGTCAAAGGAAAGGCCCATATAGCAATAATTCCGGAAGATACAAAAAAACTTAATGTAAAAGATGAATTTGTTACCGATATTCAAATCACTTTTGCTAATGGTGAAACACATACGATTTATCCGCAAGCAATAAATAAAGTAGCTTCATTTATCGTTTCACAACATATAACGGAGTAAAAGCTATGGAAAATACAATTACTTTAATATCCGGTCAAAAAATCGATATTTTAATGCAAGATGAAGTAAGCTTAGATATTGATTGCTCACTTCGTTATATTGAATCGGGAAAGCAAGAACTTGAAAATTATGTAGAAGATGTTTCTAAAAATCGTCTTAATATAGTGGTCGAAGAGGCTAAAGCCGAAATGAAAAGACAGATAGATAACGGTATTTTAGAAGCGCAAGAAAAGGCATCTGTTTCTGCTAAAGAAACCATTGACGAGAACATATCTTCAATGAAGTCGGAAATAGATAGTTATATCATAAATGAGGTAAAGCCTGACATTGAGCAAAATAAAAATGACGCTTATCAATCTGCACAAATTGCGTCTCAAGCAGCATCAACGGCAAGCGAAGCTTATAATAATCTTAGTTCATCATTGGAATTAGCAAAAGAAGTGGCTTGCGGAAATATTGGTGATATTAAATATACTCTAAGAACAACAGCACCGCATGGTGCTGTTTTTTGTAACGGACAAATTCTGAGCGAAGAACAATATCCGGATTTATATCAAATGATACTAGAAAACAGACTTAATAAAGTGTCAATAGAGGAATATGAAAATCAAGTATTAACTACCGGAAATTGTGAATTTTTTGCCATAGATGAAGAGCAAAAAACAATTAAAGTCCCAACTATTTTACAAACAGATAATTCTGAGGGTAATGCTTATGTAGTTTGCTATACCGGAAAAGATACCGAGATTGATATAACTCAGGAAATAACTCTCAATAATCCGTTCTCTTTACTCGACTACAAGTGGTCTGAGTATGAACTAAACAATGCTTCGTGGTTACTTTCTAATGGTATTTTTCATAGCGGTGTTACTTATGTTGCTGTTTATGAATTATTGTTAAAAATTTATAACAGTACAGAGACCAAAGACGGTGTAAGTGTTAAGTTAGTTAGCGAGGAATACTCGGATACTGATTTTGTATTAAATACAACCGATATAACCTTTAGATTGCCGGTTAAAGTTAAATTAGCGAGTGGTAATCAAGTTGTCGGTAATGGTTATGCTTTAGGATTAACCAATGGCGAATACGAAGCTTTTCTTGTTAAAAGTAATCCACAATACCAACAATCTTTAGGCATATCTAAATCAACATTTGAAACACCAGAATTAGTACAAAAATATACCAGCAAATCTGTTTATGATACTACTTCAGGAAGTTGGTCGGTAGGTGTAACTCAAGATCCAGCAAAATCAGGTATAGAAACTTCATCATCTGGATTAAAGCTTTATTTCTACGTCGGCGAAACTATCCAAGATGCTAATTTGATAAATGTTTCCGGTGTGTTTACCGCATTAGCAAATAAGATAGGATTTAAGGACAGTAAAACTGTTGTTAGTTGGGGGATGCCTGATTATAGCACAGCAGTTTCCGTTACAGCCCCCTATACAGCCACATATCCTTGTTGGTTTGTTGGATATTCATTAGCCTCAGCAGGCACAAACCAAATTATTTCCGTGAATGGTGTAGATGTTGCTCGAGAGAGCGGTGATTATGCGTGTACTCAGATACCGTTAGATATTGGCGATGTTGTTACAATCAACGCAGGTGATTTAAATGGTATGAGAATCTGTGCAATGAAAGGAATAGACTAATGAAAAAGTATGCTAAAGTAGTCAATGAAGAAACTAAACTTTGTCAAGTTGGTCTTAGTAATAATTCAAAATTCTATCAATCTATAGGTATGAAGGAGCAAGATGTTGAACAAGCTTATGACGGTAGGTGGTATTTAGTCGGATTTGTTCCTGCTAAACCTGAACCGACATATGAGGAGATACGCTTATTGCGAGCAAATTCATATGCTAAAATTATTGATCCAATGATGAGTGAATATTTGAGAAAAAAAACGTTTAAATTGTTTGATGAAGGCGAAGAAGAATATTTGTTGTCAGAAATAGAAACTAGGGTCGAAGAAATTAAATCAAGATATCCTTATCCACAAAAGGAGTAAAATATGCCGGAAAATTTAATAGAAGACGGTAAAGTAGTCGGTTCAGCCTCCATTGCCGTATTGCTTGATTATGCTCAAGTATTTAATCAGATAATAACTTTGTTAATTAGTGTATGCACATTGATATATGTAGCAAATAGAGCATATTACAGTTTGTTCATACATAAAAAGAAGAAAAAAAAGAAAGGAAAGCACAAATGATAGACATGTATACGGTTTGTCAAAGATTGGTTGCTCATGAAGGGTTGCGATTGCAACCCTATTTTTGTAGCAAAAAGAAACTTACCATAGGTGTTGGTCGATGTCTTGAAACTAATCCTTTGACGGCCGAAGAAGAAAAAGTAGTCGGAGATTGGCGACATGGTATTACAAAGTGTTCAGCTATGTATCTTTTGAGAAATGACATCAAACGAATTTATAAATCTCTTAAAAATGAGCTTTCTTTTTTTGCTAACTTAGATTCTGAACGCCAATATGCCTTAATTGATATGGCTTTTAATTTAGGCGTATGGGGGCTGTTGCGATTTAAGAAGATGTTAAAAGCAATAGAAAAAGGCGATTTTAATACAGCATCAAAGGAGTGTTTAGCATCTAAATACGCCACAGATGTAGGAATTAGAGCGACACGTATTGCCAATACCATAGCAACAGGAGAATTTCATTTATGAAAAAAATAAAACTTTATTTAAGTGTTGTTGCAATGATAGCAATAATCGCAATTATTGCCATTAAGCCACAGTATATAGAAAGCGCCACAAAAGCTCTTATTACAATTATGGAGTGTGAAAAATGTATATTAGAATAGTTGTTTTGATATTGTTGTTGCTATCTGTTTATTATGTGGGGGTATCACATTGCCATCAAAAAAATCTATCCCAAAAACTAAAAGAGACAAACTATGTTAAAACCAAAGAAGCTGAAATATTATCAGCTCCTAATGCTGATAAGTCTGAGTTGCTTAACCTCATGCGCTACGGCAAGTTATAACTATTGCCCGACGTATCCTGTTGCCGGTGGTAAGGTTGCCGAAGAAATTAAATATGTTAACGGCAAATATTTTTGGGAATGGGTAGGGCGCATAAACAAATTAAGGCAACAGCTGGAATTATGCAAAAAAAGGAGCTTTAATAAAAGCTCCTTAAATTAAATTATTTTTTTGCCAATTTAATATCTTTCCCTTTGGCAAAAGCTTTTCCGAAGTCATTATCAAGTCTTGCTACAAGTGTTTTGAACTTTTTCAAATTATTTCCGCTTAAATTTTCACCGGTAGAGGCCTTAATAGTACGAGGATTTACTCGTCTTCCATTTTGAATAACTTCGTAATGAAGGTGCGGGCCTGTAGAACGACCTGTTGATCCGACATAAGCAATTATTTGTCCTTGAGTAACTCTTACACCCGGACGAATTCCTTTGGCAAAGCGGGACATATGTCCATATGCAGTTGAAAATTCTGAATTATGTCGAATTTTAATATAGTTTCCATAGGATCCATTGTATTTTGCTGTTTGTACAACACCATCACCTCCGGCATATATAGGAGTTCCCGTAGGAGCAGCATAATCAACACCCCAGTGAATTTTATATTTTTTCAACACTGGGTGAAAACGTTTGCCAAAAGGAGAAGATATTCTGGCATTTTGTTTGGCCAAAGGTTTACGATCCAAAATTTTCTTTAAAGCACGACCTTTTTCAGTATAGTAATCAACTCTGCCGTTAGAATCCTTAAAACGATATAGTGATATTTTTTGTTTGCGCAAGATAAGACCGGCATACAATATATTTCCACTCTTGACTAATGTACCATCGGGAAGAATCTGCGATTCGTAAACAATTTCAAACTTGTCACCTTTTTGTAAATCACGTTTGAAGTCAACAGAGTAAGAAAACAAGTTTATAAAATTGCTGACCACTCGCATGGGAACACCTTTTTTGTTCATAGATGCCGAAAGGTTTCCGTCCACAACACCGCTTGTAGAGTTAATTTCATCAATAAACTCTTGTTTTGATACATGAGTTTCAAAACAAGCATTATCACTATCATAAGCGGTAATAATTCTTTCTCCGGGAGTAGGCTCAATCATAATATAATTGATACTTTTTATATTTTCAGTTTTAGTATCAATGGCAACATTAACCTTTAATTTTTGGCCGGCCTTAAGATTTCTGGGATCATAATGTTCTTTAAGGGAATAAAATATATCGTTAGCTGTTTCGCGATTAGCTCCAACTCTTTTTAATAACGAAATGAGAGTATCGCCACTTTCTAAAACCACTTCTTTTTCAATGTTCTTGCTTGATAGAAGGTTATCAACCATATCAAACATTGCTTTAATATTATCTGAAGAGGCTTCTTCTTCAATGTTTTCATTTATATTGTCGATATTATCTTCAACAATAAGGTAAGAAAAATAGTTTTGATTATCAATAGAAGCTTCCACACGGTTATTGTGAGCAAGCGAAAGGATAAAAGCAATAAACACGGCTGAAAAATAGCAAGTGTTTATGAGCTTTTGTTTATGTTTAGGTTTAAGCCTAAAATTAAAATTCAATTTATTATTTAATTTAAATTTCAATGTTCTAATCCCAAAAAGTTTTATTTTCACGAAAATATAACAAAAACCCCTAGTCAAATAAAGGGTTTAATAAGTTTTATGTGTATAACTTAGTTTGATTATACACAAAAAAAGTGAATAAATTATAAAAAAAATGAAAAAAATAAAAAAAATACTTGCAATTATATTTTTTGTTGTTTATAAGATAATTCGTCCTTGGGGGTGTAGCTCAGCTGGTTAGAGCGTCTGCCTGTCACGCAGAAGGTCGCGGGTTCGAGCCCCGTCACCCCCGCCATTAAAACAAAAATGCGCCTGAAAAGGCGCTTTTTTTGTTTTAAAGCATGGAGTGCGCGCTCGAACGTAAGCGACAAGTCGGGGGCCAAGCGGTCTTAGGGAGACAAT
>JAZUCK010000023.1:0-121248 GCA_045639065.1 Alphaproteobacteria bacterium
GAGCAAGGGGGAACGTGTTATGAGGAAAACGATTCAAGAAACTATATTGAGTAGAAATCTATTGTTGGCAATCGGCTTGCTAGCAATACCTAATCAAACTATGGCAGCTTTGGATTGTCAGACACCTCCCCCTTGTGAAGACTTAGGGTATGTGTATTCGGCATCTGACTGTAACGGAATATCTGCTGTAAAATGCCCTTTCGACACATCAAAACTGTTCTGTAATAAAGCAGTTACAACTCCAACTCCTTCTGAGCCGTCAGCTCCGACGAACTGGAAAGATTGTCAAGTAGGACAATATTATAGCCCTACAAGCCAATCTTGCGGAACATCTCAAACAGATTATTTGGTAGTGGAAGTAACCTCTAGTGGTATTAATACAGCTTATGTTGCTTCAGAAAGTATTGGTGTTGTTCCATCGTCTGTAACATCAATGTCAAGTGCTAAAACATATGCTGCGGAATATTGCTATAATAAGGGATTTAGTGAAGATTTGCTTGGTACAGATGCTTTAAGTTTGGTTTATACTAAAGGATTGTACGAAACAATTAAAAATGATCAAAGCAATGGTGATATAGCCGATATAATGTGGCTGTCTAGCAACTCCGACGGATGTATTGATACAACCATAGTTGGTGGTAATGTAGAAAGTTGGGGATGCGGAAACGGAGCTAAATACGGTATTATCTGTTCGAAATCATTTGATGACTCCAATGCTTCGAGTGAATTAACTCAATCTATGCCAACTTGTAGTGTAGGTCAGTACTATAATCCAAGCACAAATACTTGCGGTACTGCAAAAACAGACTACTATGTGTTAGAAGTATTAACCGGTGAAAAAACGATTAGAACCTCCGTTATAGGACAACCAATCTACATCAAACCATCTGGTACTGTGTCTAATGTTGTTTTGTACGGTTCTGAGCAATGTATAAATAATGAATTTGAGTTGCCAACATTTGAAGAGGTAAAAACAATGTATTCTGCGGGATTATTCAGTAATTTAGGTAAGGGTGATACTTCAGATATGTGTTTTGCTGCTTCGGCTGGTATCTATGATACAGACCTAGGTTGGAAAATTACGGCAACAACTGAAGCTGAACAAGGAGCATCTTACTGTATCCATACTAATAGTGACTATGCTACAGTGGTTTGTGCAAAAACATTTAACTTTAGAGCTCCTTCAGTTGTAGCTTGTACATCAGGTACATATTACGATGCTTCTGAAAGAAAATGTAACACAGCCCCGACTAACCAGCTTGTAATGGGAACAAGCGGAAGTACCATATACACTGTTGATATTAGCAGTGGTGTACATGGCTTGGTTCGTGTTATCGATTGGGAAAATGGTGGAACAGTTGCCACTACTGATGCTGCAACAGCTAGAACAAGAGCTGAGGAATCTTGTCAAGAACAAGGTGGCTCGTTGCTAACTAAGTCAGAAGTTGAAACAGTTATGAGCATTGCAGGATCAAATGTTTTGGATGCAAATGCTGCAGCCTCAACAACTAACATTGTTACAACTGATGGATGTTGGGATATTTCACTTGGTACAGGTGTAGGCTTGTCTAACCATATTTGTGCAAATGGTATGCCATCAATGTTCATTTGTAAGATAGCTAACTAATCAAATAACAACACATCTCAAAAACCCCCGAGGCTTCAAACCTCGGGGGTTTATAATAAAATAAATTTATTTCAAACCGTCAGTTAGTAGATTTTTCTTAACTTTTTTGATGTTAACCTTATAGTCTTTCAAAATAGCATCACCGGCTTTGTTTTTTTCCAAAACAACTGCCCAGGTTGATTTTGATATATATTCTCTTGCTCCATCCGGCAAATAATCCAACAAAACCACATCATGATCGTTGCGAAACAATGTTGCATGTCTTCCCCCATCATAAAGCAAAATAGCATTATCCGGCTTTGTACGACTACTATCAATTACAAAAACCGGTACGCCTTCATCACTAATGATAATTTCGTAGTTTTTTGCATGTTTCATTATTTCATATGTCCTTTGAGAGCTTTTTGACCGGCAATTAACTTATCAAATCCCCAGTTAACAACTTTTTCACTTTGGCTTAATAAATAAGCACCAATGCCAAGTTTCAAACCCTTTCCGACCAATTGTTCGGTAAGATTTTCGGCACCTCCCAAAAAACATTTTGTCAGTCCGCTGGTAAAATTAAGACCATATTTGGCAAGCATTGCAGTACCGATTGTAAGACTAAGTCCTGCTGATGCTACTTTTTTTGCTACTTCAGCTGTATCTGTCATTTTTTTATTCTCCAATTTTCCCCATTATGCCCAAATATTAACACATTATTAACTTTTGGTCAACACACTTTTTTTCAAACTAAGGTGTTGACTCGCACATATTATTGTATTAAATTCTTTGTCAGTGTTAAAATTTTGAAAGCTTTTTAATATGTGCAACTCAATTATATCAATCATTTTTCGAATTATCCCTTAGGGGATTTACTTAAGTTTGCTCATATCATTTTTTTATTTTAGTTTTTAATCAAATCAATCAATATATATTTTAGGGTGTTTTAAAAAGATGAAACATTATCAAGAGGTTAAGGCAAAACCTGACTTTGCCGCATTAGAAAAAGAAGTATTAAACTTTTGGGAAGAAAACAAAACTTTTGAAAAATCGGTTCAAAACCGTGATGGTGCTGCCGAATTTGTATTTTATGACGGTCCTCCGTTTGCCAACGGAACTCCGCACTATGGTCATATTATGGTGTCTTATGTCAAAGACGTAGTTGCCCGTTTTCAAACCATGAACGGCAAAAAAGTAGAGCGTCGTTTGGGTTGGGACTGCCATGGTTTGCCGGCTGAAATGTCTGCTGAAAAACAACTCGGTGTTTCCGGTCGCAAACAAATTGAAGAATACGGCGTTGAGAAATTCAACAACTTCTGCCGTTCCGATGTTTTGAAATATTCAAACATTTGGGTTGATACATTTAAGCGTATCGGTCGTTGGGTCGATTTTAATCACGATTATAAGACAATGGATTTGTCTTTTATGGAAAGTGTGATTAACAACTTCAAGCAACTTTGGGAAAAAGGTTTAGTATATGAAGATTATCGCGTTTTGCCATATTCTTGGGCTGCCGAAACTCCGCTTTCTAACTTTGAAGTAAACCAAGGTTATCAAGACAAAACTGATAATGCCATTACCGTTATGTTCAAGCTTGAAAACGGTATGAAAATTCTTGTTTGGACCACAACTCCTTGGACTTTGCCTTCAAACCTTATGCTTGCAGTCGGTAACGACATTGACTATGTGGTTATGGAAGAAGATGGTCAAAAATATATTATCGGTCGTGCACTTTTAGGTCGTTATAAAAAACAACTCGAAAATGCCGTTGAAGTTGGCTCGATGAAAGGTTCTGAACTTGTGGGTATGAGTTATGAACCGATGTTCCCATACTTTAAACATTTAAAAGAAAAAGGTTGTTTCAAAGTATTGTCAGGTGAGTTCGTATCAACCGAAGACGGTACCGGCGTTGTTCATATTGCCCCCGGTTTCGGTCAAGATGACTTTGATGCATGCCGTGCGGTTGATGAGCATTTTCCGGTTGTTTGCCCTGTTGACGAAGCCGGTAAATTTACTGCAGAGGTATCTGATTATGAAGGTAAACAAGTTTTTGAAACTAACGAACCGATTATGCAATGGCTTAAAGAAAACGGTCTTTTGGTCAAAAAGGAACAATATACTCACTCTTATCCGTTCTGCTGGCGTACCGATACACCGCTTATTTATAAAGCAATGTCATCTTGGTTTGTCCGCGTAACCGACTTTAGAGATGAAATGGTTAAAAACAACCAAGAAATCAATTGGGTTCCCGATCATATTAAAGACGGTCGTTTCGGTAAATGGCTTGAAGGTGCTCGCGATTGGTCAATTTCTCGTAATCGTTTTTGGGGTACACCAATTCCGGTGTGGAAATCTGATAATCCGGCATATCCTAGAGTAGATGTATTTGGTTCTGTTGCTGAAATCAAAGAGAAAACAGGATTTGATGTAAAAGATTTGCACAAACCATACATTGATGATGTGGTATATCCGAACCCTGATGATCCGACAGGTAAAACAATGATGTGTCGTGTATCCGATGTGTTTGACTGCTGGTTCGAATCAGGTTCGATGCCTTATGCTCAAGTACACTACCCATTCGAAAATAAAGAATGGTTTGAAAGTCATTTCCCTGCAGACTTCATTGTCGAGGCTATGGATCAAACTCGTGGTTGGTTCTATACTTTGACAGTGTTGTCAACAGCTCTTCATAACCGTCCGGCATTTAAAAATTGTATTTGTACCGGCTTGTTGATGGCCGAGGGCGGACAAAAGCTTTCAAAACGTTTGAAAAACTATCCTGATCCGAACGAAATTTTAGAAACTATCGGTTCTGATGCACTTCGTTGGTTCTTGGTATCATCTCCGGTATTAAAAGGCGGTAACTTGGCCGTTGATAAAGAAGGTAAAGAAATTGCCAAAGCTTCTCGTGCGGCTCTAATTCCTTTGTGGAATGCTTTTTACTTTTTTACATTATATGCTAATGCCGAAAGCTATAAGGCTAAGGAAGTTTATACTTCAAACGAAGCTATTGATAATTATATCTTATCAAAACTCAAGAAGATGGCAGATGTGGTTAGAAACGGTATCGAAACTTATGATGTAGCTGTTGCTTGCAACGAAATTACTTCATTTATCGAAGTTTTGAACAACTGGTATATTCGTCGTACCCGTGATAGATTCTGGGAAGGCGATGCTCAAGCATTTGATGTATTATATACTGTTTTGGTTAATTTGTGCAAAATTGCCGCACCGCTCATGCCGTTTGTTTCCGAATATGTATATAAGAACTTAACGAAAGAAGAATCCGTTCACTTAACAGACTATCCTTTGTTAAACGAGATTAAGTTTGACACTTGCTTGGTCGAAGATATGGATTTCTTACAAGATTTGTGTTCTGCCGGTAAGTTTATTCGTGAAGAAAAGAACTTGCGCAACCGCTTGCCGTTAAAATCATTGACTGTTGTCGGTCGCAAGCTTTCTGATGCCTATAGCGAAATTATCAAAGATGAGCTTAATGTTAAGCAAGTTTTGTTTGATGATAATTTGTCAGCCTATGCCGACAAGAAAATTTACTTGTTTACTCCGCTTTTGGGTAAAGCATTGGGCAAAGATATGGGCGCTGTAATGGCTGCATACAAGCAAGGTCAATGGACATTAAATGATAACGGCACACTTTCTATTGCCGGTCAGACATTGAATAATGATTTATTTGAAGTTCGCCTCGATATGAAAGAAGGTGTTGCCGGTCGTGCTTTTGCCGAAAACAAAGCTTTGGTAAGTCTTGATACCGAGGTAACGCCTGAGTTGAAGCGTGAAGGTATGGCTCGTGACTTTGTTCGTCTTGTTCAAACTTTGCGCAAAGACAAAGACTTTAACATTTCCGACAGAATAGAATTGTCTTATTCTACCTCTAATTCGGAATTGGCTTTGGCAATAGATGAAAATAAATCATATATTACCGAACAAGTTTTGGCTGTTAAAGTAAATAACAATTGTGGCGAAGGTACAAAAGATGTTATCGAGGGTGCTGACATTTGTTATGATGCCAAAGTGGCTTAAAGAATGAGCAAACAAATAAAAAAACTCTCCTTTTGGGGAGTTTTTTTATGCCATAATGAAACCTCAAATTAACTTTTTTAGTGTTAGAATAACACATAAGTGAATATTTTTTTGAGTGTGGTACAAAAAATTGACAAAAAATGCTTGCAAGCATGTCAAAAATAGTGTATTATCTCAAAATAATTTAAGAAAAATACTAACTTTTTAGGAGAGAAAGTTATGAGTTTAATTTGGGATGATATGTATAATGATGAAGAAAAGTTGAGAGGCCTCAGCGGATTGGATATTCGTGAATTATATAATAATGCACCGAAAGACAAAAAAGCATTAATTGCTAAAATTGCCGCCGAAAAATTGATAAAGTTGGACGATAAAGAAACTGTATATGATACTCTCAGCAGATTAAATCTCGTTGTAGAACACAATAATAATCCGGAAAATGAGAAAGTAGATGTAGAATACGACAAAGTGTTCCAATCATCTATGGAATTGTTTAAAAAATCTAAGTCTGACAGTGAAGTATCTGAATTAGCCGAATGTATGGATCTTAAAGCATTGACAAGTATTTTAATAATTTCGGCAGATAAAATAAGTAGCAAATTAAATGATGACGAGTTAGATAACATAAGAAAAGTTGATGATGTAGTAACAAAAAAAGTTGAAAAAGCCTTACTAAGCTCAAATGAAATCTCTCCTGAAACCGAAGAGCTTTATTACAATGCTGAAAAATCAGGTGCTTTGGATAAAGTTGATGATTCGGCAAAAAATAAATTTTTACAAAATCTTATGGCACAAACCGGCTGGGGTAATGCAACAGATAAAAGCATTATGGATGCCGATAAGATGTTGGCAGACAATGTTGATTCTGTTGAATTATATATCGAAAAAAACGGTATTGTATCTTTAAATCCGTTGTTTAGCGAGTGTATAGACCTAATCAAAAAGATTGATTACGAAATTCCTGATGGTACAGCCCCTGATATAGCAGAAAAATATAAGGTGTCGTATACTAATCAGTTGATGGCTAATGCTTTACAACGTGCCACACAAGATGTTTTGCGAAATCCGAAGTTATTGGGTGAAAGCAATAAAAAAGAAGATATTAATGAAGCATTCTCAAAATTAATCGGACATAATTTCTCTCGTAGTGTTGTTGTGGCAGGTCTTGCAACTTCGCCAAATACTACTAATGGTATTACCATTGATAAAAATACCGGCAAGGCTGAGTATGAAGACAATGATGCTGTAAAAAATGAAATTGAGGAAATCTTAAACGGAAAAAGAAAAATTTCGCCGTTAGCGGTAAATTTAGACACTCATCAACTCGGAATCGAAACATCTCGTACTGAGGCTGCTCTTAAACTCAATAAAGTAGATAAATCAAAAGTTCCGTTTTGGAATAGAGTTAAAAATGTCGTCGGAGCAGCATATAACAAAATAATAAAAGAAGGTGGTTGGAAGAAGATTGCCTTAAATTCAGCTATGTTTATGGGTGCTGCAGCTATGACTGCATCCGGCGCTACAGGGCTTATTCTGTTCGGTGCTGGCGTTTATGCCGGATGGACCGCTGCCAATGCGTGGATTGCACCGGCTTGGGATAAATTATCTGCCGAAATTCGTCAGAAAAAAATCACAGGTCCTAAAAACGAATTAGCATATTGTCTGAATAATCTTAAACGTGCAATACAAGAAAAATGTGCTGAACCCGGTTTTAAACAACGTGCTATATGGCGTACGGTTGAAGGCGTAGCTGTAGGTGGTGTAACAGCTGCCTTGGGTATTGGAGGTGCAGGCGGATGGTTAAAGTCTCTTGTCCGTCAAGGAACAATGATTACGGGAAAAGCAGCTTCATTGACAAGAAGTTGGTTCAAGAAAAAATCAGCTGCAGAAAAAATGGCAGAACAATATTCTGTAGCCAATTACAAAGCATTGCAAACAGCTGAGGGTTATTTGAAACAAGACAAAATCGCTTTGACTGCCGTTGTAGGCGGATCTTTGTTGGGTGATGCCGTAAAGCTTGGTGTTCAAGAAGGTGTTTTAGATACCGCATCATTAAAAGAGCAGTTATCTGAATTGTCAGAAAAGCTTAAGGGAAATGCTGAAGGGGTTACTGCAAATGAAACTCCTGTAACTGGAGCCGATATAGAAGAAGCTAACATAGAAGAAACCGATAAAGCATCTCCGGAAGCAACAGCAACTAATGCAAAAGAAGGTGCAGAATCCAAAGCAGGAACACCTGCAACAGAAAATGGCACAACACCCGAAACAGGTGCAACACACAAAACAGGAACAACACCCGAAGAAGAAACACCTGCAACAGGAACAACACCAGCAGAAACACCTGCAACTACAACCAAAAGCATTGATATCAATGATTTAGATAATGACCATAAAAAGATGTTCTTAAATTCTCACAAAAAATGGGAAAATACCGACATTAACAAATATATCGGTCGTTTTGAAAAAGAAGGTTATCATGTTTCAGGTAACTTTACAGGTGCTGAAAAAGGTATTGTACAAGAATTTTATAATGCAATTAAAAGTGGCCATGTTGAATCATGTCCTGAAGGTATGTCTCCGGTTGAATATGTTGATAAATTGACACGTCTTATGCAATTAGCTCCTGGTGAGCAAAAGAAAGGCATTAGCTTGATGTTAAGAGATTTAATGTGTGATGAATATGTTCCAAGTGATGCAGACAAGCAAACTATTGCCGAAGCTTTGAATACAATCAGATATGAAAAAGGTACAAGCCAATGCATTATATATGATGAAAATGGCAATCCTTGCGTTAAAGCTATGCCAAACTTCGGTAACTATTTTGGTCAACGCAAAGTTGCTAATATTCAATTAGAAACAGGTGAAACAGTTACTTTGCCGGTAAGAACTGCAAACGTAACCGTAGCACTTGGTGCCGAAGTTGATTGTGAGGGAGGAACCGGAAAAATTTCCAGTGTCTATGTTACAAACAAAGTTGACTGCGGATGTGATGAGACAGAGGTCCAACCTAGAATTGAACCGGAAATTCTTCCCGAAAAATCGGCAAACGGTGAAAATATTGAGTTTGGAGGTCAAAAAGAGGTTGTCCTACCTAAAGAAGAAGTTAAGGTTGATATGAAAGATCCTTCTGCTGTGGCAGCTGCTACTAAATCGGGTAGAGGAAGCTACTATAGTATAGATGTTGAAACTATAAATGGTGAGGTCAAACGCTTTGATAATGGTACTCTTCATATTTGGGATAATAATGGTAATGTCGTTACCGAAGAGGGTTTTGAATCTATTAGAACTAAAAAAGGTACAGTTTTGTTGAGTGATGTTCCGAGAAATCTTACTCAAACTATAAATGAATTGCCTGATGTTCCGACTGATGTTATAGAAGGTGAAAACGGTTCAATAACCTATTTATATAAATTCGAGAAAGGCACAAGTATATCGGTAGTTCTTGACGCGCCTAAAGATGGTGAAACAGTACGTGTAGGTCACTTTATGATTGGCGACCAAGAAGTACTTATTGATAAAGAGTCTGCCGGTAAATTAATGACTAAAATGTCTAATAATACCAACATGCAATTTAGCTCAACAGACGGTGATGAACAAAATTTAATGGATAATATAGTAGTGCCTGATAAATATAAGCAAGAGGTAACAGAATATTATACTACAAAGCCAGAAGGACTTGATAATCCTGTTGCTCCGTCCGAAGGTGCTGATTTTGTTAATCAAAAAGTATCAGTTCAACCGCTATCGTTAACACCGGAACAAAAAACACAAATTATGTCAAATGATACCGAGCTGACTTGTGTCGATGTCAGAGACGGCAAGGCTATATTAGAAGTAAAAGGTGTTGAAGGTGTTACACATATCGCTGTTGCCGAGCCGACACATGTAGGTTATAATTTGAGTAAGCATCAACCTGTTGCAACTGTCGGAGAAAACGGTCAATATTCTGTAGCTATTACAACAGCAGACGATAAACAAATGCTTGTAAATATTGCAGACGGTAAGGTAACAACAACATTAGACGGTAAACCTGTTGTTTTAGATAGCGAAAGTAGCAAAGCTACAGAGAATATGGTAAAATTGGCTTTAAGACAAAAGAATGTAAATATGAATATCGATTTACATACTGACTTTACCGAAAAAGTTGTAAAAGCTGTTGAAAAAATGAATGCTGGAAATAGTAATCAAGAAATTATTGCTTTGAATTCTGCAACCGAAGCAAATCAGTCAACAGGAAAAACACTAAGTGGTCAAAATATAACACATCTTAGCCGACGATCATCATCCTCCTTGGTTGGCTAACAGATAAAAAAGCACCTCTTATAAAAGAGGTGCTTTTTTTTATTTTTTTATTTATTTTTTTTGTTCTTTGGCTTTTCTGGCATTGTACATAGCCATAAAATCAATCGGATTTAACATCAAAGCCGGCAATCCTGCACTAGTTAATGTATTTGCTATAATTTGTCTGACAAAAGGATATAGCATATGAGGAATTTCTATCATAAGCACAGGCTCTCTATGTTCTTCGGGAATATTCAATGTCACGACAGCACCATAAGAAAGCTCTAAAATAAATGCTTTTTCTTCTTTTACATCGCCGTTTATTGTTAAATTTAAAAGAACATTATAAATATTTTCTTCCAATGCCTGAGATTCTAAATTAACTTCAATATCAATTTTTGGAGCGTTTTCGTTCATTTTATTAAAAATATGAGGCGCATGAGGTATCTCCATAGACAAGTCTTTAATGTATTGACTGTTAATCATAATGGCCGGTTTTTTAGCTTCCATAAATTTTCTCCTTAAAATTCATATCTTAAAAAAGTCTGTATGCAAAAGTATTACACTTAAAATTTGTTTAGGTCAAATGATAATAAATAGTTGATAAAAGAATGTTTGGCGGTTATATTATAAAAACGAATAAGGAGAATATTATGAATTTAGACATTATAGTTTTGATAATCGTTGTTGCACTTATATTCCAACGACTATGGCGTGTTTTGGGAACACGTCCGGAAGCTGAGGCCAAAAGAGTTAAACTCAGTCGAGAGGGCGCTGAAAAGTTATATAATTTACTTAAATCCGAAGCTGAAAAAGAGCTAAAAGTTGATTCTGATAAAATTGAGGAGCTTGTTCCTCTCGATTCTAAACCATTAAATGAAATAGATGCTATTTTGATGGCAATTCCTAATTTTAAGAAAGAAAGTTTTTTATCAGGTGCTCAAAAAGCTTTTCAAATAATTACCGAAGCTTTTAATAAAGGCGACGCTGAGACACTAAAGATGTTGGTCAGTACTTCAATATTTAATAAAATGCAAAAAATAATTGCGCAACGCAAAGAGGAGCAAATTACAGCCGAAACAGATTTTATTTGTTTTGAAAGAGTTGATATTATAAAAGCATCAATAAACGACAAAAATAAAGCGCTGATAAGTGTTGAGTTTGTAAGTGAACAAGTAAACGTGTTACGCAATAAAGATAATGAAATTATTGAAGGCGATGAAAACTATATTCAAACCATTACGGATGTATGGACATTTGAAAAAAAACTTGATGCAAAAACACTAAACTGGGTACTGGTATCTACTAAGAAATAATGCAAAAATATATACTTTTTATAATAGCAATTTTTATGATGACATCTTGCGTAAAAAAAGATGATGACGTTGTTTTGACCAAAAGTTCTTTTTCAAAATTGATTGATTTAAAGAATGATAATGCATCGGAAGTTTATTATGCTTTTCGCAAAAGTTGCGAAGCTTTGGCTGAAAAAAAAGGTGATTATATAGGTGAAAATTCCATTAAAATAAACCGCAAAGATTTTATGAATGTATGTGCAAAATCGGCGGGTGTCAGCCCACAAAAATTTAAGGAATTTATCAAAAATAATTTTACACCTTATTTGGTCACATATAAGGGATCGTCTGAGGGCAAATTTACCGCTTATTATGAAGCCGAAATCAATGCTTCGTATACTAAAGACGAAACATATAAGTATCCTATATACGGCGTGCCATATGATTTGGTTGAGGTTAACTTAAAAGATTTTGATAAAAACTTGCCAAATAAAAGAATACTGGGAAGAGTTGATAATGGTAAGCTTGTTCCTTATTATACACGCAAAGAAATTTATGAAAAAGGAATTAACGCTCCTGTAGTATTATGGGGTGATAGTTACATTGATATCTATATAATGCAGATTCAAGGTTCCGCAGTTGCAAAATTACCAAATGGTGAAAAGTTAAGAATTTCATTTGCTGAAAGTAATGGACGTGAATTTAGAGGGATTGGCTCTATATTGCTATCTAAAAAACTTATTCCGTCAGGACAGGCCTCAATGGGCAATATAAAAAAATGGCTTAAGGAGAATTTTGATACTGCAAAAGATGAAATGAACGAAAATCAACGCTATATTTTTCACAAAATCGGAAATGGCGAGGGTCCGATTGGTGCATTGGGAGTTGATTTAACCGCCGGACGTTCGTTGGCTGTCGATAAAACAATAATTCCACTCGGTGCATTGTTATGGCTGGAAACAACAGCCCCCGATAATACAAAAATTAACAGATTTGTTATGGCACAAGACATCGGAAGCGCTATCAAAGGAGCTGTAAGAGGTGATTTTTTCTGGGGCTCCGGCGGAGATGATGTGTTGGAAAAAGCCGGAAAAATGAATGCAAAAGGGCAATACTATATCTTAATTCCAAACAATTCGGAGACTTCAAATGACAAAGAGAATTAACAAAGCTGACAGACTAACATTTAAGGCTTTGCAAACAGCTATCGAAAATCAAGAATTACAAATAGCTTTAATCAGCTCAAAAATAAATATTCCTTCGTCTCCGGTATATAATCCTTGGGAAGTGTTGCTTCCGACTTTGATTCCTGCAGTATTGGGCTTGATTCTAATCGGTCTTGTGGGTATTATTTTCGGCCTTTTATTCATGATTGCCGGAATTATGCTTTCATCAAATATTGTTAAGAAAAAAATGGAGCAACGACTATTTGATCGTACTAAAGCTTATTTTATTTCGGATTATAATGCTTGTAATGCATTATGGGATTTTGGCGGAATAGTGTTGATAAATTCTGCAAATAAGAAACTTTGTGCGATTGCTCCGGAGGGAAACTGGAAAGAATTTGTTGTCCTAAATTATTCGCAATATATGACAGACAAAAAAAGCGAAGAGCTTGCTAAAGACGAAGAAATAAATCCAAATAACGAAGAACTCAAAGAAGATGAAAAAGCTGCCTGATATAAAACATCTTCCTGAAGATATTGATTTGTGGTACGAAGAAACTCAAGATATTGAAGTTTTTGACCAACCGCAAGAAAAGCCTATGCCTCCATTGATTATAAATGAAATACAACCGTCACTGCATTGTGAAGGCTTGTATAATCAAAATTCATTTAGTGAAATAACCTTAGGAAATACCGATAATATCGATAAAAATACAGCTTCCAAATTTGTCAAAGGCAATTATAAAATTGAGGCTCGACTTGATTTACACGGCTATACGGAGAAAGGCGCATTTTTAAGTGTTCTAGAGTTTATCAAAGATAGTTATATACAAAAGAGAAGATGTGTTTTGATTATTACCGGCAAGGGGCTTAAAGACGATAACAGACCATGGTATGAAGCTAAAGGAATTATCAATCAGGCACTTATGGGATGGCTTAACAACCCCGAAATACGTCCTTTTATTTTGAGCGTATCTCAAGCAAAACAATCTGATGGCGGTAGCGGAGCATTTTATGTTTTGTTAAAACGCCAACGTAACTCAAATAAAAGCGAAATATTTTAATAAAGCATAGATTGCAATAAATTCTAAAACGATCATCAGCTTATAAGTTGCTTGAAAGCTTTTCTTGGCAGTTTTATGCTTAAAAAACTTTTGTCCGATAAAAGCGCCAATCCAACCACCCAAAAATTCGAGCATATGTAAATCTTTTTCCGGAACGCGCCATGTTTTATTGATAGCCGCCTTTTTATCAATTCCATAGGCAACAAAAGTAGTAAGGTTAATACTTAAAATGTGAAAAATTAAAAAGAGTAACAATGTCTTATAGGTAAAAATATTTTGTATTGCAAAAATATTATTCTCAAAAAAATAAGCGCTTCCGACAACCAAAGCAATATTCATCATATAAAATTTGTTGTAGCGCAATGGCGGAATAACTACAGCCAAGGATAATAAAATAGCAACAAAAGCACCTGTTAACATTATTCATTACTCTCTAAAAAAAATATCATCAATCTATTCATACTCCAAAGAATAAAAAAAATCAAATAGTGAATAAGTAAAAAAATGTATTTCTCATTTTACAACAAGTTCATTATATTAAAAACAACTATGTTTCTAAGGAGTAAATTGATGAAAAAACAATTTATTTTAGGTTTGTGCATATTGTCAGTTGCGTCTTGCACAAGTATCGGTCACAAAGACAACGGATACAGTACCCTTGCAGATATGTTTGTTTGGGGTGATAGCGATGTAAAAGAAAAAGAAACTCATCGTGGTGTGAAAGTTTCGTATAAAGAAAGGCTTCCGCTTCAAACAACAGAAGAAAGAGTTATTGCCTATAGCGATTACCAATATAACGATGATGTTGATATCAAAAATGTTGCTGTGGTAGAAGATACAGAAAGTGATAATGTTGCAGATGACAAAGATATAGTTATCAAAGAAGTTATTATTGAAACTGATAATCCTGATAAAACAGCTCAAACTTATACCTTAACAAAACGTTCTGAAAGATATAAAGATGTAGAAGCAACATTTTCTCCGAACGTATATGCCCTTATTGCTTCAAGAGTCGCAAATAAGTTTTTAACTGATATGCCGGCCATTTTTGCAGATGTTAAAAATCCAAGTTTGTATATTGAAGAAACGGTTTATGGTGACAGATATATGCCGTCTACACCTGATGTAACCACCAAAACGATTAAAGATATCATAACCGGATCACAAATGATAAAGATTGTTGATGACATAAATTCTGCCTCTCATATTCTAAAAGGAAGAATTAGTAATATTAACACACCAGAAGTACCCGTTTTTAAATATGGAATTAGCCTACATGATAAAAACAATGTTATGATTGATAAATGGGATGATACTATGCGTCAGGTTCAAAATGATGACGGAAGTTGGTGGTAATGAGTTTTTTTAAGAAGGTTTTCATTGTTGTATTTATACTGATAAAATCAGCATACGCTCAAGTAGAAGGTGTATCTGATGAGATATCTGTTTTTGCTACGGTTTGTGAAAAAATATCTCAAGGAGAAAGTAAATCGTCAGCTCGTTTAAGAGCTTCGGACAAAGCTTCGTTTAAGGCTGTTGAAGAAATTCCCGAGTTGAGAGAGTTTCGCCAATATCTTGATCCTCATCAATTTAACCTGAAAGTTTACAAAGTAATTGATAATTATCTTGAGGATTTGAATATAAATGTTGTAAAGCAAACTGCAGAAGAGGTTTGTGTTGATGTTAGTGCCTATCTTTTACCGTCATCTGTAAAAGACGTTTTTGATGATGTTTTATTACAGGAAACTCCTGACACAAATCTTGAACTGGAGGAAGAAAATGTTGAGGAAAATGTCAGCATTACAATACCACCAAAACCTCAAATAAATATAAATGAACAAATTGCCTATAGCACTCCCGAAAATCAAGAAGAATATGAAATAGTTAGGGAAATACACTATGATATTCCTCAGCCTCAAAAGGAACAAGACAAAAAAATTTCAGTTTTTATTGATAGAACATGGTTCTATAATGATACGTCAACAAATGGTTTTTTTGCTCACTTAGAACAGGAAGTTTTAAAAAAAGGCGACGTTTTGATACATGCCAAATTTGATAATTCAAACTACATCTTAAAAACAAAAGTTCTAAAAGCAAAGGTTGATAACATCAATTCAGAAACCGGCAGACTCCATGTTGTAGTTAATGTGGAACTTACCGATACATCAAATTCGGAAACTACTACAGAACACCAAAATCGTTTTGTGCTATTTAATACATCGGAAGATGCTCAAGCAAAAGCATCAGAACTTGTAAAAAAACTTTTTGCAGATGGTGTAGCAAAAATATTATCTAAATTAAAGCTTCCCGAAAGTCAAATTCCAGGAAATAACATTATAACCCCACCTACAAAATAAGCTTACCACCATGCCGGATGCAAGTTAATGTTTTCAATGCGTATGAAAAGTTCATTACTGTTTTTCTCTTGCATACTTGCGTAATATCCATCTATTTTTTCATTTAAATCCCTTTGCAGTCTGCTATTTTCCATGGCATCTGCCGAAGTATATAAATAAAGTTGAATGTTGCCTTCAGAAGTTACTTTATATTCTGTTGTACATAAAGTATTATCAAGTGTGTCGTATATAATTTTTAATACAGCCTTATAATGTTTTAGAGGCATACCTTCATAGTTTCGTTGAGCAAAATAAAACAATGCAGGCTCAGTTATATAAACCTCAGGATAGTCAGCCAAATTGTTCAAAATATAAAGTTCTCCTGTGCAAAGAGCATACTTAACCACGGTAGAGTAAAACAGATCTAAATTTTTTTCCATATCATCCATACGAGCACTGATAAGGGATTCTGCTTTTTCAAATTCACCGATATTTAACAACATATCTGCATATAGCATTTCTAGAGAATCAGATAGCGTGTTGTTAAGATTCCAAATTTTGCCGGCATATTCTTTTGCTTGTTGTTTGTTGCCTAACATTACTGAGCAAAACATCAAGCCAATTAAAGGCTCTGCAACAGATGGTGCTTGGACATGGAGATTTACAAGATCACGTTCGGCCGGTGTTATATCAAAAATTTGCGAATATGAATAAGAAACCAAATTTTTTATGATAGTCTCAGCACTTGCCTTAATTTCTATATCACTCATATTTTTATTTCCTTTCCAACATAAAAGTAACAGGGCCGTCATTAACCAAGCCGATTTTCATATCAGCTTGAAAAATTCCACATTTCACATCAATGTCATAAGATTTTAAGCATTCAACAAAATATTCGTACAAAGGTTTTGCTGTTTCGGGCTTTTCTGCAGTATCAAATCCTGGGCGATTACCGCAAGATGTGTTTCCGGCCAAGGTGAATTGCGATACTGCCAAAATTTGACCTTTGACATCTAAGATGGATAAGTTCATTTTTCCGTTTTCATCTTCAAAAATTCGTAAATTGGCAGTTTTCTTTGCTAAATATTCGGCCATCGATTTATTGTCATCTTTTTCAATACCGACTAAAGCCAAGTATCCTTTATCAATAGAAGCTACTTCGTTTTCATCAACTATAACATTAGCATTTAAAACACGTTGAATTAAGACCTTCATAAAAACCTCACTGATAAAACATATAAGCTAATAAAATTGCACTGGCAATTCCCATTATATCGGCAAACAGAGCCAAAGGTAAAGCCGAGCGAGTATTGCTGATTTTAACAGCCCCGAAATATACAGCCAAAACATAGAACGTTGTTTCGGTTGAACCTTGGACTATTGAAGAAGCAAAACCGGCAAAACTGTCTACGCCATAAGCATTAAAGGTATCGAGCATCATAGCTCTGGCACCGCTTCCGGACAAAGGTTTCATAATAGCGGTGGGAAGAGCATATACAAAATCGGTATTTCCGCCAAGTTTTGCAACAACGACCTTTATAAAATCGACGATATAATCCAGTGCACCCGAGGCTCTAAAAACTCCGATTGCAACCAGCATGGCCACCAAATACGGAATAATTTTAATTGCCGTGCCGAAACCATCTTTGGCACCTTCAATAAATAATTCAAAAATGTTTAGTTTTTTTATCAGTCCTGAAATAATAAAAGCGATAACGAGCCCAAATAAAATTGCATTACTAACAATATAAGATATTTGGGTACGAGATGCTGCATCAAGATTATAAAAACCCCAAATACTAAGACCGATAAAGGCAATGCCGCCTACAATATAGCTAAGAACCACACGATTGAATATGTTTATTTTTTGCCACCAAGCAGTTGCCAAGAATCCCGATAATGTCGAAATAGAAGTAGCCAATAAAATAGGTATAAAAACTGCCGAAGGACTAGCAGATCCGGCCTGAAAGCGATACATTAAAATCGTAATAGGAATTAAAGTAACAGCAGAGGAATTTATCACCATAAACAAAATTTGAGCATTTGAAGCTTTTGTTTTATCTTTATTTTCTTCTTGTAAAAGCTCCATTGCTTTAATACCCATAGGTGTTGCCGCATTATCAAGGCCCAAAACATTAGAGGCGATATTCATAACAATAGCGCCAAAAGCCGGAGAATCATTTTTTACTTCGGGCATAATTTTATGAAAAAGAGGTTTCAAAGCTTTGGCTAATATTTCTGTCAGACCGGATTTTTCGGCTATTTTCATCAAGCCGAGCCAAAAACACAACACTCCGGTTAAATCCAAAGCTATCTTAAATCCTAAATGAGCGGTTGAAAATAGGGCTGCCGATAAATTGTTCCAAACATCAATATTTCCGGCAAAGGATTGAAAAACCGCCGAAATAAAAGCAATAATAAAGAATCCCGCCCAAATAATGTTTAGCATAAAAAATCCCCGAGTTGTACAACAAGGGGATTTTATCATAACGTGGCTTAAAATTTATTTAAGAGTTATTTCTTCATTTGCGATTTTTTTAACTTCGTAAGTTTTTCGCTGATAACCGCTGTATTTTTTCCTGATTTTGCCAAACGTTCATACATTCTGGAAATTTCTTTTTCCAAATAAGCCTCTTCAATTTCGTTGTGAAGAGCTTCTTTTTCTTCTTTTGTACCATTTAATTCAATATTATCCATCTTCTCAATTAAGTGTTCAACCCAAACAGCTCCAACCTTATTTTTGATGAAGTATGGTAATTCATAAGCTAATTTACGAGCCTGATAATAGGCCTCCTTAAAGCTTTCACAGTCATTGTATCTGAGTTTTAGCAAACGGAAGGCAATCTCCAACTCTTCATTATTATCAACCACAATAAAAGGTACAGGTTCAGCAAAACCGGTATTTACCATTTCTTTCAAATATTCTAAGATGTGATAGAAAAATCCGTTAATATTATAGATGATAAATGGTTTTGTTTTAATGAAACCATCTTGCATAGCTACACAGTCATAAGCCAATTCATCTAGTGTTCCCACACCACCGGGAGCAAAAACGATAATATCGGCATCAAAAAGTTTCTTCTTTCTGTTTTCGATGGTGTCGGTAACGACTACGTTGGTAACTTTTTCCAACACCTCATTTTTTTGGTAAAGATTATAATATTCTTGGGTCGTAATTCCAACGATTGGGCTAACTTCGGTATAGTATTTGTCCTTGTGGGTTTCATACTCATCTAACACACCTTTAGCCACGGCACCCATAACACCGCTATCCGAAAAACCATAATCAAGACGGAAGCCTAATTTAGCAATAAGTCTTCCCATTTCATAGGTTTGCTCTTCATAAATCGGATCATTACCCGAGGAATGTCCTCCCGAAACGCAAACTCTTAAATTAGTCGCTTTGTTATCACAATTATCCATAAATTATAACTCCTCTATATCGCCGGCTGCTTGTTTTGCATAAAAATCTTCGGCAAATTCTTTTAACTTTCCTTGCTCGATAGCATCACGCAAGCCTTGCATCAATCTTTGATAATATCTGATATTGTGCCACGTCAAAAGCATAACTGCAAGAACTTCGTTACACTTTTGCAAGTGGTGGATATAAGCGCGAGAATAGTTCTTACACAAAGGACAGTCGCATTCGGCTTCCAAAGGTCTGGGGTCTTCCTTGTGGCGAGCATTTCTGATGTTGATAGTACCATGAGATGTAAAGGCTTGAGATGTTCTGCCCGAGCGTGTCGGCATAACACAGCCAAACATATCAACACCGCGCAAGACTGCTCCCACAATATCATCGGGACGTCCGACACCCATAAGGTAACGAGGCTTGTCCTCGGGCAACATACCCGGTGCATAGTCCAATACCTTAAACATAATTTCTTGACCTTCGCCAACGGCCAACCCGCCGATTGCATATCCGTCAAAACCTATTTCTTTAAGCTTTTCAGCAGAATAGGCACGTAAATCCTCGTAGTCACCACCTTGTTGAATACCGAAAATTCCGTATCCTTCTCTGTCAACAAACGCATCTCGAGAACGTTTTGCCCAACGCATAGACATTTCCATAGATTTCTTAACCACATCGTGTTTTGCCGGCAATTTTACGCATTCATCCATACACATAGTGATGTTAGAGTCTAACTTGTGTTGAATTTTTATCGATTCTTCCGGTGATAAAAAGTATTTTTTACCATCAATATGCGAAGAGAACTTAACACCATCCTCGCTTATTTTTCGAAGTCCTGACAAACTCATGACCTGAAAACCTCCTGAATCGGTTAATATCGGCTTATTCCAATTCATAAATTTATGCAATCCACCCATTTTTTCAACCAAATCAGCCCCCGGACGAAGCATCAAATGATAAGTATTGCCAAGTAAAATTTCGGCACCTGTTGCTGCCACCGATTCAGGCATCATGGCCTTTACCGTACCGCAAGTTCCAACCGGCATAAAAGCCGGAGTGTTAATAATTCCGTGTTTAGTGTGAAGTTGACCACGACGAGCTTTTCCGTCAGTAGTCAAAATATCAAATTTTAAAGCCATATCAAATATTCCCTATATTAAATATAATACAAGGATAATGACTCAATAAAAATGTAAAAGCAAGTAATTAAATTAGGACTATTCTTCCGAATAATCATTAGTATCAATTGCGTATCCGGTTGCTCGAACAGTTCTTATATAATCCGGACCATATTCATTTAAAGCACGGCGTAAACGACGGATATGAACATCTACCGTACGAGATTCTACATAGATATTATTACCCCACACATTTTTAAGCAAATATTCACGTGAGAAAACTTTGGCGGGGTTTTCTAAAAACAGCTTAAGCAATCTAAACTCTGTCGGACCAAGGTGAACATAGTTTTCGCCCCTGAAAACTTTTTTAGTAACCAAATCCATTTTAATATCTTCAAAAATGAGATCCTGTTCGGCAACAGGTTCGGGAGCGTGTCTTAATTGAGTTTTTACTCTGGCAATAAGCTCCGGTATCGAAAAAGGCTTGGTAACATAGTCGTCCGCACCGGCGCTTAAACCTTTTACTTTGTCTTCTTCTTCGCCTTTTGCGGTCAACATAATGATAGGAATATCCTTAATATCCGGTTTAGAGCGAATAAGCTTACAAATTTCAACACCTGATATTTCCGGCAACATCCAATCAAGCAAAATAACTGAAGGATGAAGCTTTTCGACATCGGCAATAGCTTTGCTGCCCCTTGATTGAACAGCAACATCAAAACCCTCTTTTTCAAGATTATATTTAAGCATAATGCCTATAGCTTCTTCATCTTCAATAACCATAATCAAATGTTTCATATTAACCGCCAATCATATAAAAGGTTAGACTCATATGAGGGTATTATAGAAGCTTTTGGGTTAATATTATCTTAAAGATGCAATATTCTTAGCATAATCACTTCCGGCAAATACGGCCGAGCCTGCGACTAACATATCGGCACCGGCCGATATTGCTTCAGATGCAGTCATCGGGTTAATGCCACCATCAACACTTAAGATAATATCACGATTGCCAATCATTTTTTTTACTTTGGCAATTTTTTCAAGCTGATTTTCCATAAATTGTTGTCCGCCAAAACCCGGGTTTACGGTCATAACTAAAATAAGGTCAAGTTTATCTAATACATATTCCAATACGCTTTCTGATGTAGACGGATTTAGCGCCACACCGGCTTTAATACCTAATTTGTGTATTGCATCTAACGTTTTATCCAAATGAGGACAAACTTCGGCATGAACGGTAATTATGTCAGCACCGGCCAAAGCAAACCATTCAAGCATCTTATCCGGATTTTCAACCATAAGATGAGCATCAAAAGGAAGCTTTGTATAAGGGCGTACAGATTTAATAACGCAAGGACCGAACGTCAGGTTTGGTACAAAATTACCGTCCATAACGTCCAAATGAATCATGTCGGCTTTTGCTTCATCAAGCCTGATAATTTCATTTTTCAAATCGGCAAAGTCAGCCGATAAAATACTTGGAGCAATTTTTACCATATCAAAACCTCTTCAAAAAAAATGACTGTCTTATAGCAAATAGGATAGGGGCAATAAATAAAAAAAGCAATGCAAATCTTGTATAATCATAAAATGAGATTATGTGGACTTTGTTAAATTGACAATTTTTTAGGAGATACAAAAATGGGAGAAATGGCACAAAAAATTTCAAATGTCGATAAAGAGGAATTGCTAAAAATATTAAACATTGCCTTTGCTGAAGAATGGTTGGCATATTACCAATATTGGTTAGGTGCGCAACTTGTGGTTGGACCGGAACGCAAGGTAATAGCCGAAGAATTTTTAGAACACGCAAATGAAGAGTTGGATCATGCTCAAAAACTCGCTACACGCATTATTGAGCTTGGCGGGACTCCGATTCTCAATCCTGATGAGTGGCAAAAAACAGCTCTTTGCAAATATGACGCTCCGTCAAAACCCTATGTGATGAATCTGTTGGAGCAAAATTTGGTTGCCGAACGTTGCGCAATCGTTAGATATCAAAAGATTTGCGAAATGACTCAAGGTAAAGATTATGAAACTTTTCGCGTTGCCTTAAAGATTTTGCGTGAAGAAATCGAACATGAAGAAGAAATAGGAAACTATAAAGACGACATAAATGCATTAGTTGAGCATAAAAACAAAATGCAAGACTAATTGCTTGATTTTTATACGAAATTAAAGAAAGTTGAATCGAGTCTATTGACTCATTTTTAAAATTATGTCAATATTTTGACAAAATTAGAATCGGATAGTGATTAAACAAAAAGATTTTATCTGTCGATATAGGACCTTATAACACACAGACCATAATCACTACTCCAAACAAACTTCAGCGGTCTGTTTATAATATGAGTACCTGAAACAGATAAAAGAAGCTCTGCTTTAACACACAGGCAGAGCTTTTTTGTATAGAAAAAGTGGCGACTTAAAAAGCCGCCACTCATTATATAAGCTATGAAACTGTAAATTAGAACAATTTCAAAACTGATTGTGCTGACTGAGAAGCCAAAGACAAAGAGTTAATAGCTAATTGTTGACGTGTTTGCAATGCCAAGTAGTTAGCTGATTCTTCGTTCATGTCAGCCAATACGAGGTTATCAGCACCTGTTTCGAGAACGTCAACCAAAGACTCTGTAAAGTCTTGACGAGTTTCGATAATAGTGAAGTTATTACCAAGTTCTGTAGCATAAGAACGCAAATAAGTGTTAACTTTTGCGATAGAATCCAATGCAGAGTTAACCAAGTCAGCTTTTGTATGACCTTGATCATTGAGATAAGTAGCAACAGAATCGGTAACGTTCATTACAGTTTCATCATCTGTTTCAGCAGTATCTACATAAGTTGTTGTAGCATTACCTTTCTCATAATAGGTAACACCATCAACAGCTTTACCTGAAGCGGCAGCCCAACCGTCTGTATCATCCCATGTGTACATATTGCTAACATCTGTAGCACCAGCAGTAACAGTAGCTGCATTCATTTCATAAGCAACGTTTTTCTTGTAAGTAGCTTCAGTATCTACTTGCCAATCAATAGCACCGATTGTTTCACCTGTAGTAGCATCAGCACCCCAAGCAAAACCTGTACCACCGGCAGCAGTCATTTCGTTAATAACGTCATCACCTTCAATAACCAAAGAGTGAGTACGTGTTTCGTTGAACATAACTGTCAAGCTGTTGCCTTTAAGCAAGTTAACACCTTGGTAAGAAGAATCTTTAGCCAAAGTATCAATTTCTTTTAAGATTGCATTATATTGATCTTCATAAGATTGCAAGTCTGTTTTGTATGTAGCAGCTGTAGCATCCAAAGCAAAAGCAGATGTTGCAACAGATTTCAATTGCTCAACATAAGCAGTAATAGCTTCGATACCTTCGTTAGCTGCTTGAATTGTTTGAATACCTTGACCCATGCTGTCCAACAAAGAATCTAAGTCAGCGGCACGGTTTGTCAAAGAGCGAGCCTGATAATAAGAAGAAGCATTATCAATAGCAGAGTTAACTTTTTTACCTGTAGAAAGTCTTTCTTGAGTTTTATCCATTTGTGATTGGATAGATCTCAAGGAAGAAAGGTTAGAACGCATACTTGCGGTCAATGTAATACTGGTCTGAGCCATGGTTTTTCTCCCAAAATTTAAATTACGTTTCACTCAAATACTTTTGAGCTGTTGTCATTATCGCCTTAAATAGTTAATTTTTCTTAAATATCGCAAAAGAAAAAACAACTTATTATATTTTTTTTCAATCAAGGAAAATATTTCCTTAAAAATTCAAAATAATTCTTGTTTAAAGTGCTTTCAACGTCGCACCAAATTGTTTGTCTTCCTGCTCAACAAGTTTCGCAGCTTCTTTTATGGCATTATAGTAATTACCCATAATCATAGCTTCTACTACCGGGTTTGAATACTCACGCAAGCTTGGAGCAGCTTCGTTCAAATCACGAACATACTCTACAAAAAGCTTTTGCAAGTCTTTTGAACCTTTGGATAGATACATTTGCTGAACAATGAAATAAATACGTTTTGCCGGAGTTACGGCATCTTTTTCACGCAAAATAAATTTTTCGCGCAAAATAGGAACATTGCCATCGATATAAAAACGAACACGATCATTATCGTTCGTGATCAACGCATCTCCGACAATAATACTTTCACGAGGTTTTAACTCAATTTTTAATGACATATTACTAAAAAACTCCTGTTAATTCATATTCCTACTTGGTATGGTATTTAAATAGTTATAAAAAGTAAATAATTATTTGCAAGTTGTGCATAACTATAATATAAGAAAATCAAAATGCGACTCGGAAAAAGCGGTTAAAACGACTCGGAGTATTGGAAAAAAAGTAAAAAAATGGCTGAAGCACCTATATATACATTAAAAAACATACACTTATCCTTTGGAGATAATCAACTCTTCGAAAATGTCGAATTATACATCAACAAAGGTGATAAAATTTGTCTTGTCGGACGTAACGGTTCCGGCAAATCGACTTTGTTAAAGGTTATTGCCGGTGTTATCGAGGCAGACGGTGGTGAGATTTTTGTTCAGCCCGGAACTAAAATAGCCTATATGCCCCAAGAGCCTGATTTGAGCGAATATTCATCATTAAAAGAAGCGATACTGTCAGGCCTTGAAAAAAATGAAAAAGATAACGGTTATATGGCGGATATTTGGCTTGATAGATTAAAAATTAACGGCAATGCCAACCCTAAAGAATCTTCCGGTGGGGAATGTCGCAAGGCTGCTTTGGCCAAAGCTCTGATTTCAGAACCGGATATTTTACTCCTTGATGAACCGACTAACCATTTGGATATTGCCACCATCGAAACATTAGAAGAAATTATTAACGAATTTAGAGGCGCCGTTGTGGTTATCTCACATGACAGAATGTTTCTAAATCATGTTTCAAAAGCTACTTTTTGGCTGGATAGAGGCAATATGCACTTAAGTAACAAAGGTTTTGCTTATTTTGAAGAATGGCAAGAACAAATTATCAATCAGGAAATTATTGCTCAAAATAATCTAAATAAAAAAATCGCCGAAGAAACCGAGTGGCTTCACAAAGGAGTTACTGCTCGCCGCCGTCGCAATATGGGACGCTTGCGCCGACTTATCGAACTTAGAAAAGAACGTCGTGAGCAAATAAAAGCCGTAGGTAATATTAACTTAAATATAGACGAGGGTGATTTTCGTTCCAAATTGGTTATCGAAGCCAAAAATATATGCAAAGCTTATAATGGGCGAGATATTATCAAAGATTTTTCTACCCGTATTATTCGCGGTAACAAAATCGGCATTGTCGGACCAAACGGTGCCGGTAAAACAACGTTGATAAAACTTTTAACCAAGCGCTTAACTCCTGACAGCGGTTTTGTGCGTATCGGTAAAAACTTGGAAGAAGCCTATTTTGATCAAAATCGCATAACCTTAGACCCTAAAAAGACTTTGTGGCAAACCCTGTGCGATAAAGGCGATCACATTATGGTGCAGGGGCATTGGCGTCATGTCGTGGCATACTTAAAAGACTTTTTGTTCAAACCAGCCCAAGCTCATACACCGGTTGCAGCCTTGTCAGGTGGTGAAAAAAATCGCTTAATGTTGGCTCACTCTTTGGCTCAAGCATCAAACTTTTTGGTATTAGACGAGCCGACTAACGATTTGGATATGGATACACTCGATTTGTTGCAAGAAGTGCTGGACGAATATGCCGGTACAATTCTTATTGTCAGCCATGACAGAGATTTTTTGGATAGAGTGGTTAGTTCGGTTATATACTTAAAAGGTGATGGAACAGCTTTTGAACATG
Organism: Alphaproteobacteria bacterium; assembly: GCA_045639065.1. GTDB lineage: Bacteria > Pseudomonadota > Alphaproteobacteria > RF32 > CAG-239 > CAZU01. The sequence continues at coordinate 26,131 of JAZUCK010000023.1, forward strand.
CCGGAAGCTATACTGAATGCCTAGAAAAAGTAAAAGAACAAAACACGGAAAAAACAAAAGTTTCTGTTAAGCAAACTGTTAAAAAAACTGTTTTTGTATCAAGTGAAAAAACAATCAAAAAATTAAGTTATAATCAAAAACGATTGCTTGAAGTTTTACCGCAAGAAATAGATATTTTGGATAAAGAAATAAATATACTTACAGAAGAGCTATCCAACCCTGATTTATACCAACAAAATCCAAGCCGTTTTGATGAAGCTTCAAAGTTACTCGAAATAAAACAGCAAGAAAAAGCCTCTAAAGAAGAGGCTTGGCTAGAATTAGAGATTTTGTCTGAAGAAATCGAAACTATTCACCCTGAGGGAAAAGATTAATACCTTTCGACAAACGTGTCATTTGAGTTTCGATGGCTGTATTCAAATTAAGGTTTCCGGTTTTGATGATACCACGTACCTGATCACCTTGAGAGTTATTCGGGTTGGCAAACAAGTATGATATATCGGGTTTTTTTATTCCGCGACCGATAAGGTTTTGGTGCAAAACTCCAAGCATACCGCGAGAAAACAGATCATATGCCAAATCTTCACTCATTTCACCGGCCGAGGCGTATTTTACCACAGAGTTAATGGCATCGGTAACGTTATTTGCGTGAATTGTCGAAAGAACCAAGTGTCCCGAAGTTGCTGCACGTAGAACTTCACTTGCGGCATCAGGTGAACGTATCTCACCCACCAGAATATAGCGAGGACGTGAACGCAAAGCTGATTTTAAGCTTTCACCCCAAATCCCGTTAATAGGTATTGTTTGACGACAAATACCCAAACCTCCACATTCAGAATTATAAACGCCGTCTAAGGGATGTTCGTTAGGATCTTCAATAGTATAGGCAAAGCCGCCTTCTTTTATCAGATATTCTCTAAGTAATGCCGAAATTGTGGTTGTTTTACCAGAGCCTGTAGGACCGGCACAAAGAATAAGACCGGATGAACGTCGCAAAGCCATTAAATATTTAATCAATTCAGGCGGATAACCTAAAACATTTATTGAAGGTACTTGTGATGGCATTTTTCTTGCACAATATTGTGTCCCCGAAATTCCTTCACTTTTCTCAACACGATATAAAATTCCTTCGTAGCTAATAGAATAAGAAGGATTGATGCCATCATAACCATTGACAACTGTATCGAAAAACGCTTCAAAATCATCAGGTTGAAACTCCATCAGAGCATTCAAAGTGCGTCTATCAGGAATATAAGATTTCCTATTTTCAGTTGTAATATAAATATCCGAAAACTTAGATTCTGTAACTGTTGCCATATTGTAAACCTCCGATTAGTTTCAATTTCCCAAAATAGCTCGTCCCGCAAGAATTTCGGTAATTTGGTACAGATTGGCTTCTATCAACTCCAGCTCTTTTTCATTATAATTATGCGCGTAAAGAGTTTTTTCCAAATCGTCATTCATGCTGTTGAGATTGATGTTGGAAGATTTTGCTATTTTTTTATTGTCCTCAAGCTGATGTCTTACTTCTATGTACTCAAGCAAATCGCGAATGCGTTGCTCCACATAAAAGAATCTGTCAATATTCCAATAATGTAATCTGAGCCATTTTTGGAATGATGCAGGAATTTCCGACTTCATTGATTTTGCATTGAAATGTTCTTTGAAGGTCGATTGCATCATATCGGAATAAACACTAAGAAAAGCATTTAATTCTTTGTGTGTAATTTCATATGTTTCATCAGGCATTGTAAAATAAGGCTTATAACGAAAAACTTCAGTCAGGGGTTGAAACATAAACCAAGCCAAAAAAATGTAAGAAACAAACAAAATTCCGAATTTTTTATAGATACTCATATTTACCACCTTATTGCTGAAATTACACAACTTGGCGAAACGTCATAGCTGTTTGATAGCTCACGTGTTTTTGCAACATCGGGGATGTACCCTTCACCCAAAAAGTTTACATGGCGCCCCTTAGAAATTAAAACAGAGTCAAATCCAAGCAGAGAAGCTGATTTTATATCTGTTGCAACATTGTCGCCGATAATAATCAAATTGCCGGTTTTATCAATACCCTCTAAGGCGTATTGCATAATTCTGACATCAGGCTTGCCCAAGGTAAGAATACGTCCTCCCAAAATTGCATAATTTTCTGCTATTGATCCTGAGGCTAAGCAAAGTTTTGATTTTATAAAACAAGATGTATCATTACCGGCACAAACAAAAGGAAGCCCCAAGGCAACGGCTTGCTCAAGTACAGGCTTATATACATCAATGGAATCGTCATTTGATGACACTTCACTCATATATATAAAGTGAGCATCTTCAACCTTTTGCACTTCTTCAAAATCGAGTCCGCTAAAAACACCTTTATTACTTTTGCTTCCAAGGTGGTAATATTTTTTACCTATAGCTTCATATTCATTTTGTGCATATTTTAATTTGTAGTGCAATATTTCGCCGGCAGAAACAATATTGGAAAAGATACCTATATTGACATTGTTGTCGATTAATATTTTTACGATTTCGGCAACTCTCAAATGTGAGTTTGTTACAATTACAAGCTTCTTGTTTTGTGATGCTAATTTTTTAAGACATGTTACAGCTTCAGGTAAAATGTTTTCCCCATCATATAAAACACCATTAAAGCCAAAAACGAAAGTATCATAATCGTTGGCAATTTTTGATAGGTTTACTATAGGTTTAATCATCTTCATTATTCATAATCCTGACAATAAAGTCCCAATTTTAAGAGGATTATAAACCTGTTACCTTAAAAACAAGTTAAGAAAATCTAACTTTTATATTCGGATAATTCTAATATTATGTTGTTGGCAATAGTTAAGCCGAATATGGCAGTAATTGTAGGAAGCGATCCCAAAGTATGACGAACTCGAACATTTGCGTTTTGTGTATCGCCAAGCTCAATGGCATTATCCGGTAAATTTATTTGTTCATCTGACCATACGCATTTAATTTTTGATATATCAATACCGCGTTTGCGTAACCGTTTGCGTACAAATTTCGCTAAAGAACAGTTTTTTGAATTGCTTAAGTTGCCGAATTTTATTTTTGATGCATCAGTTTTTAAGGCAGCACCCATAGACGATATAAATGGAATGTTTTTTTCAGTTAAAGCTTGAATTAAACAACATTTCGGGTTTAGCGCATCTATGGCATCGACAACAAAATCAGGATTATGCTTTAATAATTCATCAATTGTGTCGCTGTTTACAAACATATCAATAACCTTAACGGTTGCATTCGGGTTAATACTCAATACGCGTTGTTTGGCAACTTCTGTTTTTTTTAGGCCTATAGTTTCACTTAATGCTAAAATTTGACGATTGATGTTGCTTTCTTCAAATTTATCAAAATCAACAAGAATAAAGTTTCCTACACCGCTACGAGCAAGAGCTTCTAAAACATATCCTCCGACAGCACCCAACCCGACAATCATAATTTTTGAATTTTTCAATTTAATAAGACCATCTTCGCCAAGTAACATTTGTGTACGTGCAAATCTGTTATCAACCACGACAAAACTCCTCAAAATTTTGGTAAACCTGATTTATAAGCTCAATCTTATCAATATTTTTGATTCTTGCAACATATGATATAAATTCATCAATTTCATTATAATCTGATAAATAAGGTCCATCGCTTTCAATCAAAAGTTTTTCTTTTGGAGTAGTTTTTATGATATCAATATGATTTTTTTGCTTTTTTGCCGATGCACATAAAGATATATATCCGCCATGTTTTAATATTTTTTGTAAAAAATCCAAACTGCCTCCGAAGGCATGTAACATAAACTTGTCAGGCATTTTGTGTAACATTACTTCTATTTGATTGTTCGCTTTAAGAGCATGAATGCAAATAGGACGTTTAAGATTTTTGGCAAGATCTATGTGATAGGTGAAGATTTGCTCTTGAAGTTCGTTATTTCCTGCTTTTAGATTGTCAATTCCGCATTCTCCGATAATTGCATAGGGAAATTTTGCCAAATAATTATTTAATTCATTTTTCCAATCTGTCGTAACATCGGCAACATACCATGGATGCACACCGAATGCCGGCACTACAAAATCAGGATTTAATGATGCAATTTGTTCAATTTTATGCCAGTCGCCAGGGTGTGATGATGCACATATTATTTTTGAAAAGCCCAAACTTTTCATGTTATTGATAATTTTTTGCTCATTTTCTTCTTTATAATCTTGCAAATGTATATGAGAGTCTGTAAATTGCATTCTATCACCGATGAGTTTTATTTAAATTGTATGAAAGATAGTAAAAAATAATGAATATTTTGACAAGACCGATTTTGGAAATAAATTTAGACAATATACTAAAGAATTACAATATGCTGGCTAAAATTGCGCATAATGCAATACCGGCTGCCGTTGTAAAAGATGATGCCTATGGTTTGGGGGCTGAAAAAATTTCGCAAATGTTGTATGAAAAGGCCGATTGTCGTTGCTTCTTTGTTGCACATGCTATAGAAGGAGAACGAATTGCTCATCTTATTCCCAAGGCAACTATATATGTTTTGCAAGGAATTGGTGCAGATTCATTATTGATATTTCAAAAAATAAATAACCTTGTTCCCGTAATTTGTTCGCCTCAAATGCTCGAATTTTGGAAGCAAAATCAAATTATTGGAATAAAACCGGCAATTCAAATAGAAACAGGTCTTAACAGATTAGGCTTTCGTGAAGATGATTTAGCCAAATTGTCCGAAGATGATAAAAAGATATTCGGCTTAGTATTATCTCATTTGGCTTGTGCTGATGAAAAAGATCATTTTATGAATCATCATCAAATTGAAAACTTTACCAGACTGAAAAAAGAGTATTTTCCTCATCATCAAGCAACTTTGTCAGCTTCGGACGGTGTATTTTTGGGTGAAGATTTTCATCAAGATATTGTAAGATTAGGTGCTGCTATGTACGGAATTAACACGACTCCGTATCGTCAAAACCAAATGGAAAATGTGGTGGTTCTAAAAGCTCCCGTTTTACAGATAGCTAATCTGCCCAAAGGAGATTTTGTCGGATATTCTGCAACTTATAGAGCTAGCTCGGACAGAAAAATAGCCATTGTATCCATTGGCTACGGAGATGGTTTACCCCGCTCACTGTCAAATGTCGGTAAGGTCTTTTTCAAAACCTTAAATAAACTTACCGAGGCGCGAATTATCGGTCGTGTGTCTATGGATAATGTTATTTGTGATGTAACTGATGTTGCCGGTTTACAATGCGGTGACATGGCATATTTTGCAGATGATTTTTACACATTGGACGATGTGGCAAGAGATGCAGATACTATTTCTTACGAAATAATGTCACGTCTGGGAAAAAACACTCGTTTTATAAAAGTATATAAATAGTTGAATTTCAATATTAAATAAAAAGTAAAACCCAAACATATTACCGCAAAAGGTATAATATTACCGCCAATGGTACAATATTACCGTTTGCGGTATTATAATACCGATAAGCTGTGTTTTTTTTACAAAAATTCTCTCTGATTAAGCGATTCGTTTGGCGAGTCTTTATAAAAAATGTTTCACAAAAACATTGTTAAAAATCAACCTGTTATAGTATGTGAAACACTTTTTTTTGCTACGTGGTGTTGTTTTGGCTTTGAATATATGATATAATGAAGGTGTAGTGTGAATAGAGACACCACAAGTAATGTGAAACTTATATTATGGGAGAAAAGCCATGTCTATTACATTAACCGCTAGTATGCGTTCAAATCTTTCGTCATTAAAAGTAATTCAATCTCAAATGGATAAAACACAAGAGCGTCTTTCTACAGGTAAGAAAGTAAACTCTGCTATTGATAATGCTTCTTCTTACTATCAAGCCCGCTCTTTAACAAACCGTGCCGCTGATTTAGATTCCTTGTTAGATAGCATGGGTCAAGGTGTTCAAACAATTCAGGCCGCCAACGAAGGTATCGAAGCTATTACTGCTTTCGTAGAACAAATGAAATCAGTAGCTGAATCAGCAGCTGCACTTGATCCTGATGCTGAGGGATATGATGACAAAGTTGCCGGATATGCCGCACAATTTGATGCAATTAAAGAACAAATTGCAGATATTGCAAAAGATTCTTCATATCAAGGTGTAAACTTGTTGATTGGTAACAGCCTAAAGGTTGTATTTAACGAAACACGTACAAACGATCTTACTGTTACAGGTAAAAATATCGTTAATGAAATGGCTATAACAGCAGCTGCCGGCGATGCAGGTTGGAAAACAGGAGTCGAAAAAATTACTGCATCAATTGGTGAAATTACAACAGCTGTAGAAACATTGCGTTCATTTGCAACAGAACTCGGTAATAACTTTACCATTATTGAAACACGTCAAAACTTTACCGAAGCTATGATTGATGTGTTAGAAACCGGTTCGGATAAGCTTGTACTTGCCGATATGAACGAAGAATCAGCTAACTACTTGGCATTGCAAACACGTCAACAATTGGCTATTAATTCTTTGTCATTAGCTTCTCAATCTGCACAATCAGTATTGAGCTTGTTCTAATATTTAATCTCTCAAAATTTAAAAAGGGCGGTAAGAATTACCGCCCTTACGTTTAATAATTATTTATCTAAAAAAACTAATTATTAACCATATCAATGATATAATGCGTCAAAAGATTAAAATCAGGAGCCCTAAATGATTAAATTTTTCTTGTCTGTTATGAGTGTTTGTTTTTTTGTAAAATTATCATATGCCAATGAAGAGGCAGTAGTCTCATTGTTTGATGACGAACCTCAGATAAAAAATCAAATGCAGTCGAAAGGAATTGAAAATGAAGAAAAAGAAGGTTTCTTTACATTTATGAATTTTAAGATGCCCGAAAATATGTTTTCTTCAGATGACAATAAAAAAACATCTACAACAGATGATATTATAAAACTTGCCGATAGGGGAGATATACAATCACAATTGATATTGGGTTATGCTTATCTATATGGCGAAAAAGGTTTAAGCGTTGATTACAACAAATCATTTGAATATTATGGTAAAGCAGCTATGCAAAATGATCCGGTAGGACTTAATAATCTGGGTAGTTTATATTATGGTGGTATAGGAGTGAACCGTTCGTCGGCAAAAGCAGCAGTATTATTCAGAAAAGCTGCCGAATTAGGCAATCCCGATGCTGCTGTAAACATTGGTTTTATGCATGCCAGCGGAAACGGCGCAAAAAAAGATATCGAAAAAGCCTTAGAATATTTTGAATCGGCATTATCAGGAAATTCGCCTGCCGCAAAATTTATGGTCGGATATGCTTATTACGCAGGAAAGCATCGTTCAACAGATTATGGCAAGGCTTCATCTTTGCTAAAAGAGGCCGCAGATGCCGGTTTTGATGAAGCACAAACCATTGTGGCAGATATGTATATAAAAGGTTTGGGCTTTCCGCAAAGCTATAGTAATGGTGTGACATATTTGCAAAAAGCTGTTTTACAAGGCGACACCAAAGCGATGATAAAACTTGCCGATATTTTGGTTGAGGGTAAAAAATATGCTAAAAATATATTGTATGCCCATACTTTATATAACTTAGCGTCTGTTCGAGGTGAACACATGGCACCTCAAAAACGTGATGCTATTGAGACAAGTATGAAAATTGATGAAGTCTTAATGGCTCAAGAAAGAGCTGGTAAATATAAGGAAGAGCTATCCGAGACCACTCAATATATTAGAAAAACTTATGGTAAAAATATATCTTTATACTTTGATTTATAGTAAAAAAAAGGCTGTATTCTTACAGCCTTTTTTTATTAGTTGTTAAGCAAGTTTTCTAACCAGTGAATATCATAAACACCATCAACATAGTCAGGTTGAGATATGATTTTTTGATGTAGCGGAATTGTGGTTTTGATACCGTCTATAACAAATTCTTCTAGAGTTCTATGAAGACGCATTAATGCGGCATTTCGAGTTTTTCCGCTTACGATAAGCTTAGCAATCATACTGTCGTAAAAAGGAGGAATACTATAACCTGAATATATTTCCGAATCAACTCTGACACCAAGTCCGCCCGGTGCGTGCCATTCGGTAATCTTGCCCGGATTTGGTGCAAAAGTCGCAGGGTCTTCAGCATTTATACGACATTCAATAGCACAACCACTAAAAGAAATATCATTTTGTGAATAGCCTAATTTTGCTCCGTTGGCAATTCTAATTTGCTCTCTAACAATATCAATTCCCGTGACCGCTTCGGTAATAGGATGTTCCACTTGCAGTCTGGTGTTCATTTCCAAAAAATAAAATTTACCGTCTTCATATAAAAATTCCAACGTTCCCGCGCTTGAGTAACCGATTTTTTCAACGGCTGAACGTGCAATTTCACCAATTTCATCTCGTTGTTGTTGGTTTAGTGCTGGAGATGGAGTTTCTTCAATTACTTTTTGGTTTTTTCTTTGAATTGAGCAATCACGCTCGCCTAAATGAACAACATTACCATACGTGTCAGCTAAAATTTGAATTTCGATATGACGAGGTTTTTGCAAGTATTTTTCCATATATACTTCATCACTGGTAAAAGAAGCTTTGGCTTCAGCTCTGGCCATAGTATAAGCCGTTTCGATGTCTGCTTCGCTAAAAGCTACTTTCATACCTTTACCGCCGCCACCGGCCTTAGCTTTAATGATAACCGGATATCCAATTTTTTTTGCCCATTCTTTAGCTGCATCAATGTTTTCCAAAGCCGGAGAACCCGGAATTACTGGAAGACCCGAAGAAATAGCTGCTTCACGAGCCCTTAATTTATCACCCATCATACGGATTTGTTCTGGCTTTGGACCGATAAAGGTAATACCATGTTCTGCTACCATTTCTGCAAAATCAGCGTTTTCTGACAAGAAGCCGAATCCTGGGTGGATAGCATCAGCCCCTGTAATTATGGCTGCTGATATAATTGCAGATTTGTTAAGGTAAGATTCTGACGAGCGAGCCGGACCTATACATACGGCTTCGTCAGCAAGGCGTACATGCATGGCATTTGCATCTGCTTCAGAATGCACCGCAACAGTTTTGATACCCATTTCTCTACACGCACGATGGATTCTTAAAGCTACTTCGCCTCGATTGGCAATCAGTATTTTTTCAAACATAGGTTTATTACCTTATTCTATTACCAACAAAGATTCGCCATATTCGACAGGATCACCCGATTCAACCAAAATTTTGGTAACAGTTCCTGTGCGATGAGCCTTAACCGGATTAAATGTCTTCATGGCTTCAATAAGGCATACGATATCGCCTTCTTTTACCGTGTCGCCAATACCTACATAATCGGGTTTTGTCGGATCAGGAGATAAATATACAACACCTACTATCGGAGATTTAACTGTTCCTGCGTTATTTGAATAGCCGTCAGCACTATAGGTTTCTTCTTTAGAAACATTTGCAGGAACAACTCCTGAAGATTGTGTTACGGGTTGAGCAACAGTTTGAACAGCTACCGGAGCCACAGCATTGGTGCAAACGAGGCCTTTTAATTTTATGCGGCAACTTTCGTCTTCATATTCAAGTTCGCTTAAATTATTTTTATTTAACACATCGGCCAGTTTACCGATAATTTTGGTGTCAATAGCATTTGCCATTATTTTTTCTCACTTTCTTAAATTAAAACGCGCGTCCTTATCAATAATTTTATAACATAACAGAAAATGTCAAAAAAACAACAAAAAATGCATTTTTAACCTAAAAAAGCTCGTTTTTTGTAAAAAAAATGCGTGAAAATCAGTAAAAAACGAATTTTTCTTTATTTGTGTAAAAGTTATAAAAAAATAAGCATTTTAAAAATTGGCACGCATTTTGCATACTGTTTCTCAGGTTTATTTTTTTGAGGATTTACCCAATGGAAATACAAGATAGAAACAGTTTGTTGCAAATATTGACTCCTGCCAAAGACGGAAAACCCCAAATTTCGTCTGTTGAAAATAATGTCTTTGCCGATATTTTGAATTTTGCAAAGAATGAAACATCATTTCCCCAAAATGATTCTAAAGGTATAGAATTAAAGCAATCTGTGCGACAAGTTGAAGTATCTAAAAATGTTAAGGATAAAGTTCTTGATAAAAAAGATAAAACTTCAAAAAAGACAGAAGTCGAAGACAAGGATGTGTCTAATGTAAAAAAAGAAGAAGATAAGCAAGTAAGCAAAAAAGATACAAAAGAAGATACTGCTGTTTCTCAAGATAATTCTGCTGACAGCAAGTCTGAAGTTGTAAAAGAAGATAAAAGCGCCACGGAAACAGTATCTGAAGACAAAAACGGCGACGAAGCTGTTGAAAGTGAAGTCGTTGACACTGAAGATCAATTCGCGGTTGCTCCTGTGACAGTAGCGTTGCAATCTATAGATGATGTAGTAGTAACAAAGGATGTATCAAGCGAGAAAGTGGTGCTTTTTGAGCAGAATGCTCCGGTTTCGGCAAGTGTTGAGGAGCTTTATGTTGAAGAAATGTCAACAACCAAGCAGGAAGCAGACGTAAAAGCTTCTCAAACTGCCGTAGAAGAATTTTCAATACTGAGCGAAGAAGAAAAATTGCTTATGGAACAAGCAAAGTATTTTGATGAAAAGGTCGCTTCTGATAAAAAGCTAAAAGTAGATGTCAGCGTTTCAGAGGCAAAAATTGCCGAGCCGGTTGTAAAAGATGTTTTGAAAAATCGCTTTGAAATCGACTCAATGTTCCAATCCGTCGATGAAAACGTTGATGTTTTGGCTTCAGATATCGAAAACGTTGTCGATAAAATATCATTAGATGATAAAAGTAACAATACTTTGGTCGAAACCAAAAATGTTATATTTAGTGAAGCCAAAATTGTTCAAGATACTGCAAGATCATCTCTTAGCAAAGATGCAACCGTTATGGCTGTTTCTGGCAAGGAAGCCGTTACAGAAGTTGTTAATACTTCAAGAAATGAAGCTTTTGCAAAAATAAACGAAACCGCTAATCGCGATGCTTTTAAGGGAATGGCTAAAGAAGTTGTTGAACAAATCAAAGTTAATATCACTAAGTCCGCCGTAAAAGGAGTGGATACTATTGATATTCAGTTAAAGCCTGAAGATTTGGGTAAGGTGCAAATTAAAATGCATATCGCCAAAGATGGTAAGGTTCAGGCTGAAATTATTGCATCACGTGCCGAAACGGCAGATTTGTTGCAAAAAGATGCATCTTCTTTATCAAGAGCCTTTAATGAAGCTGGCTACGATACAGATGTCAAAAGCTTTACTTTCAGCTTCCAAAATGAAAATCAAGCCAAAGGTCAAGAAAAAGATGATGCCGAATTGTTGAAGTTTATCGGTGATACATTAGAGCAAGAAGCTGAATCCTTCGCCGGTAATGACAACTTGGAATATGATCCTGTTTTGGGATTAAATATTAGAGTTTAACAGGTAATGGGGAGATAGTGTCATGACAGATTTAAGCTCAATTATCACATCAGTAAATTCAGGTGTTTCTAAAGGAACAAATTCTGCTCAAACTTTGTCTGCCGATATGGATACATTTTTAACATTATTGACGACACAGTTGCAATATCAAGATCCTTTGGATCCGATGGACGCATCTGAATACACTAACCAACTTGTTCAGTACTCTAATGTGGAACAAGCAATCCAAACTAACTCAAAATTGGATAATTTGCTTAATTTATCAATTTATAATTTGGGTGTTCAAGCGACAAGTTATGTTGGCAAAACAATTCAAGCCATTAGCGATATGATGCCATTAGATAAAGGCGTGGCTAAAGCTACTTACACTTTGAGCAAAGGTGTAACAGATTGCACAATCGTATTAAAAGATATGGATGATAAGGTCGTTTATACTGCAAAAGGTGAAACATCTTCAGGTGCTCATGATTTTCTATGGGATGGTAAAAATATAAACGGCGAACAACTACCGGATGGAGCATACAAAATCGAAGTATTGACGACAGTTCCTGAAGGTGAAGCATCAGCTTCGGTAACAACAACCGTATTTGGACGTGTAACAGGTGTTGCCAGTGATGATAGCGGAATTTATTTAGGTTTGGGTGATGCTTTAACTACCACACTTGATTATGTGGTAACATCACGCAACGAAGATTATTGGGATAAATTAATTGCCGAAATTCAGAAGAATAACGGCTCTTCATCAGAAGATGAAGGAATAAAAGAAGAATTAGAACAAATAATAGCGCAAATTGCGTAAGTAAAAAGTTTTAGGAGAAATAAAATGAGTATTTTAGGAGCATTACAAGCCGGTGTATCAGGCCTCGGAGCGCAGTCAAGCGCAATGGGAGCTATTGCCGACAACATAGCCAATATGAATACTATTGGTTATAAAAATAACAATGTATCTTTTTCAACTTTGGTAACTAAACAGGTGTCATCAAGCAAATATTCTGCAGGCGGTGTACAATCACACACATCACAAAGCATTGATACACAAGGTTTATTATCATCTGTTTCATCAACAACCTCATTAGCTGTGAGCGGTAACGGATATTTCGTAGTGAATTCGCACAATATTGGTGATGGTACATGGGCATATACCCGTGCCGGTGATTTCTTGAAAGATGAAACAGGATATTTGGTAAATTCCGGAGGATATTATGCACAAGCATGGTCTTTGATGCCTTGGGATGGTACTGAATCTGCAGCAACAGTTGAAATTAACGGCATTATTTATATGAAAGCATATAAAAATGAAAATGGCGAAACTGTATACATCAATGACAATATTGTTGATGAAAACAATCTTCGCGGTATTAACCTTTCAAACATCGGCGGAACAGCAACACCGACAACTCAAATTGCTTTTGGTGCTAACTTGCCTTCATCAAGCCGTATTGGCGAAACTCATTCTGTTTCTACCTTAATTTATGATAGCCTTGGTAATCCGAATAACATCAGTTTGAACTATACCAAAGAAACAGCAAACTCTTGGGGCTTGAAGACTTCTATTCCTTCAGGAGCTGCTGCTATCAACCTTTACACAACTGATGGTTTGGTTTATTCATCAATCGGACAAATGGAATTTACCGACATTCCTGCTGAGGGTTCTACAATTAAAATTAACGATACCGTTTTTGAATTTGTTAATGACAAGAATCTTGAAAATGGCAGTGCAATCGGCAACGGTAATAATAATATTGCCGTCAATATTGCCGAAGCTAATTCGGTAAAAGATGCTATTGACAGATTTTTGGAAGCAATAGAGCTCAATGTCAGAGATGCCGGACGTTTTACAAGAGATAATAATGCTATTAAAATCCAGCAATCACTAACAGGTAATGCCTTACAAATTGATTGTAGCGGAACATTGGCTTGTGTTCAGTCGGCTGCCGATATTGATCAATCATCAGGATTATCTCAAGGTATCTTTACCGTAGAAGCTGTTGACAATCAAATCAAAAATTGCGCATATGTCGATTTTTCATCTATCACTCAAGGTCAAAGCATAACTATTGATGGTGTGGAATTTGTATTTGATAATGTTCAAAATGCAGATACTCCGACCAAGATATATGTTGGTTATTCCGCAGATTATTCAATGGCACAATATGTTGATATGCTTACCAGAAAGATTCAAGATTCTAATGTGGCCGAGCCTGAAAGATTTGTTGCCAGCGGAAAAACCTTGCAAATTATTCCGACATCAACAGGCGAAGATATTACTGTAAATTATACGATAACAGCTGACTTTGCTCAGATTGCCGGTGGCGATCCTGAAAATGTAATTCCTGCCACAATAACAAATAAATTTACTTATGATGATGTTGAGCAATTAGGAAGCAAAATTCCGGCCATTATGTTCAATTCTGATGGTACACCAAAGAACATAAATGTTGAAAATATGGAAATATATTGGGCAAACGGAGCTCAAGATATGACCGGTGAAGTAAAATTGGGCGATGGTGTACAAATCAAAATTAACATGGGTGAAGAAAACGTATCAACAGGTTTGACAAATCTTTCCGGAGGTTTTTCAACAAGCTACATCAACCAAGATGGGGCAACATTTGGTAGCTACGCCGGTGTAACTGTCGGAGAAGATGGTGTTGTAACCGCAGTCTTCTCAAATGGTGAAACTCGTCCTATCGCAATTATACCTTTGGCAACTTTTGTAAATGCCAATGGTATGGAAGCTCTTAACAATAACGTTTGGATTGCAACAACCGAGTCCGGAAATCCTTTGTTGACACAAGCAACTACAGGTGGCGCCGGTGAAATAGTATCATCTTCATTGGAAAGCTCAACAGTTGATTTGGCAACCGAATTTTCAAATATGATTGTTGTACAAAGAGCTTATTCGGCAGCAGGAAAGATTATGACAACTGCTGATGAAATGTTACAAGAATTAACCAATCTTGTATAAAACTAAATAAATCCTAAAACTAAAAAGCAAAGGGGCCTCAGAATGAAGCCTCTTTTCTTTTTCTTTATAAATATCAGTAACTAACAAAGAGGCTGTTAATATCTTAAATAAATGATTAACTAATGTGTTTTTTTAAGTTAAATGATAAATAAAAGGGGAAATGATTCGCATCAACTTGTTTTTGTAAGTTGGCGGATTCTAGTGTTTATTTGCTTATAGATTGGGGAATCTATGAATAATATATTGCAGATGATAAAGAATATGTCGCCTTCAAAGGTGGCTTCAATAGCAGCTATTATCATTTTTTTGATTAGCTTTTTTGTGTATGTAGCCGTACAAATGAGCGGTAACGAATATGTTGTTTTGTATTCTGATTTAGAGTTAAGTAATGCAAAACAAATTGTAAACAAACTCGATTCTGCCGGTATTGAATATCGTTTAGAAAAAAACGGAACTGAAATTTTGGTCCCGGCCGAAGATGTTAATCACTTGCGTTTGGATACGGTTGACTTTGCTTTGGGCTCCGGTACAACATCAGTAGGCTATGAAGTTTTTGATAATACAGATGCTTTGGGTTCAACAAACTTTGTTCAAAATGTTAATTTGCTCAGAGCTTTAGAAGGCGAACTTGCCAGAACAATAAGTTCAGTTGATAATATCAGAACAGCTCGTGTACATTTAGTTATGCCTAAAAGAGAGATTTTTTCCCGTGAAGAACAAAAGCCGTCTGCATCAGTTATTATAAAAACAAAAGAAGGCCCTCTAAATCCTCAAAGTATACAAGCAATTCAAAAATTGATTGCTGCGGCAGTTCCAAAACTTGATATGAAGGATATCTCCATTGTAGATTCTAATGGTAACTTGCTAACCGAATTCAGCGAAGAACAAAATGAAATTGTCAAAAAGTCAAACAATGAAACAATGCGTTTGGAGCAAGAATATAAATTGAATCAACGCTTGCAAGAATTATTGGAAAAAAGCTTAGGCAAAGGAAAGGCTCAGGTTCAAGTAAACTTAGAGATGGATTTTGATGAAGTTGTTACCAATGAAGAGATATTCGATCCGGACAGTCAGGTTGTTCGCTCTCAGGCCAGTATGACTGAAGAAGGAACTTCGGGACAAGACGCATCTCAACCTGTTACCGTAGGTCAAAATATACCAAACTCTGACAGTTCGTTCCCGTCTTCAAACGGAGCTTTTGGCACAATGTCAAAAACCGAAGAAACTATCAATTATGAAATTTCTCGTATCGTTAGAAACAAAGTAAAGAATACCGGAACTATTTCTCGTGTTACTGCAGCTGTTTCTGTTGATGGTACATATAAAAGAAACGCCGAAGGTCGTATGGTATATCAACCGCGAACTCCCGAAGAAATGGAGCGCATTACCAATTTGGTAAAATCGGCTGTCGGATATGATGCTAATCGTGGAGATTTGGTCGAGGTTGTAAATATTAAATTCTCTTCATTTATTGATGAAGAAGATAGTCTTCCTGAAAAATTATACATGGGCTTTACCAAACAAGAACTTATGCGTATGGCCGAAGGATTAGGCGTTGCAATAGTTGCAATATTGGTTATTTTATTGGTAATCAGACCGTTGATAAACAATGCATTTGAAGTATCAAATAATAATTCTGCAGAAAAACTTATTTCATCGGGTGTAGATGAAGACAATCTGTTGTTGTCAAACTTCTTAAGTGATAATTATGACGATGCTGCCGATGAGCTTGTCAATATAAACAAAGTTGACGGACGCATTAAGGTATCATTGATTAAGAAACTTAATGCAACGGTTGAAAAGAACCCTGATGCTTCAGTTAATGTAATTCGTAGTTGGTTATATGGTAATGAAGGTTAATTACAATGGCTATAAAACAAAACGTAATAGATGATTATAATCTTTTATCCGGTCAGCAAAAAGCCGCCATTTTGATGTTGTCATTAGATGAAGAACGTTCGGCAGCAATATTTTCTATGATGGATGATGAAGAAATTAAAGAACTATCGGTAACAATGGCTTCATTAGGTAAAGTTAACTCTAATGTTATAGAACAGTTGATTAACGAATTTAGTGATAAAATTACCGATACAGGTAATTTGGTGGGAACATACGAAAGTACGGAAAGATTATTGGCCAAAGCTTTGGATAAAGACAGAGTTTCGGTTATTATGGAAGAGATAAGAGGTCCTGCCGGTCGAACCATGTGGGATAAGTTGGGTAATGTAAATGAACACGTTTTAGCTAACTACCTAAAGAATGAATATCCGCAAACTATTGCTGTTATTTTATCAAAGATTAAAGCAGATCATGCAGCTAAAGTTATTGCATTATTTCCCGAAAATTTTGCAATGGAAATTGTTATGAGAATGCTACGAATGGATTCTGTTCAAAAAGAAGTATTGGACAGCTTGGAAAAAACGTTAAGAAAAGAATTTATGAGTTCTTTGTCAAAATCAACCAGAAGAGATGCTCACGAATTTATTGCAGATATATTTAATTCTCTTGATAGAAATACCGAAACACGCTTTATGGAAGCTTTGGAAGAACGCAATCGTGAAAGTGCAGAAAGAGTAAAGTCTTTGATGTTCACGTTCGAAGATTTGACAAGAATCGATTCTCAAGGCATTCAAATTTTGTTGCGCAATATAGACAAAGACAAACTTGCTATTGCATTGAAGGGTGCTTCAGATACCTTAAAAGATTTGTTCTTCAACAATATGTCAACTCGTGCCGGAAAAATTGTCAAAGAAGATATGGATGCTATGGGTCCTGTTCGTATGCGTGAGGTTGAAGAAGCTCAACAATACATTGTGGCCGCAGCAAAAGATTTGGCTGCATCCGGTGATATTGTTGTTGCCGAAGGTAATGATAGTGATGAGTTGGTATACTAGAGTAAAGGATAAATTGAAGTGGCTAATTATCAGAAATACATGTTTGATGACTTTGTCGTAAAAAACGACAATGATGAATATGTATTAGCTGATGAGGAGCAACAATTTGAATATGAACCTGAAGAAAATATAGAAACAGAATTGTTTGAATCTGAGGTCGCCGATGATAAAAATGAAGAATATGTTGAAGAAAAAATTCAAGAAACTCAAAATGTAGTACCTATAGAAAATAATGATTCTGAGTTTGTTGCATATGATTATGTGAAAGAACCCGAAACAGAAGAAAATCTGGCCGTATATACGGAAGAAGAATTTCAAGAAGCAATGGTTAAAGCCGAAGAAGTTGCCTATAACAGAGGTTTAGAAGAAGCAAAAAATTCTTCTTTAGAGAAACAAAACATATTATTGGAAGATATTAAAAATCAGTTGATGACAATCTTTACGTCGCTTGATGATAAAAAAACGGATATGGAAAAAGATACGCTTAATTTTTCGGTAAACCTTGTAAGAAAAATTTTACCGACTTTGGAAAAAGAAAGAGCCGAAAAAGAAGTGAAAAATTTTTTGGCAGAAAATTTTGCCAATTTTTCATCCCAAGAAGCTTTATCTTTTTCTTTTAATCCCGATACCATATCCAAGGTTGCCGACAGTATTGGACGATTGGCCGAACAAAATGATTTTGAAGGAAAAATTTCTGTTCACAAAGACGTGTCTTTAGGTCCTTCCGATTGTCGAGTTGAATGGAAATCCGGAGGTGTAGAACGAAAGTCATCAAATGTATTGGATAAAGTTACAAATTTGATAAATACAAAAGAATAAGAGAGGGAAAATGGATAATAATTTAGAACTTAATGAAATCAGCGAAGCAAGCGTTTTAGATAACGAACCGCTTTTACGCAAAGATATAGGTGTCGAGGATTTTGACATTCCTACATCTACATCGGATTTAGAAGCCGTATACAATATACCGGTTAAGGTTTCGGCCGTTTTGGGAAAAGCCAGTATGAAAGTCAGCCAACTGATGAAATTAAATAAAGGTGCTATTATTGAATTGGATAGAAAAGTTGGTGAAGCTATTGACATTTATGTAAACAATTCTTTAGTTGCTCGCGGTGAAGTGGTAGTTGTTGATAACAAACTCGGCATTACCATGACAGAAATTATCAAATCTACAGGAAAATAAGGATTATTACCTAAGATGGAATTGCTTATAGTCGGAACACTAAATGGTCAAATCGGAGCTGCCAGTAAGATAGCAATATCAAAAGGCGGTCAGGTTTCGTTGGCCGATAGTGTTGAAAAAGCACTTGATATATTATATTCAGGCAAAAACATTGAGCTGATTATGGTTGATGTAACACTTGATGTTCACAAGCTTATTTCATCTTTGGAATCTTCAAGAATCAATGTATTGGTTGTTGCTTGCGGAGTAGCTAATGACACTTCTTTAGCGGTAAAAGCAATTAAAGCCGGAGCAAAGGAATATATCCCTCTACCTCCTGATCCGGAACTTATCGGAGCTGTATTGGCAGCCGCAACCAGAGAAAATCATGCACTTATTTATGGAGATAAAAGAACTGAAGCTATTTTAAAAATGGCTAAGCAAATCGCTCCTTCGGAGGCTTCAGTTTTGTTAACCGGTTCTTCCGGAACGGGTAAAGAAATTTTTTCACGTTTTGTTCATGATAATTCTAAAAGGGCTAACCAAAAATTTGTAGCCGTAAACTGTGCAGCCATTCCTGAAGCATTGCTTGAATCTGAGTTGTTCGGTTATGAAAAAGGTGCTTTTACCGGAGCTGTTTCTCGCCGCATCGGAAAGTTTGAAGAAGCTTCCGGCGGTACATTATTGCTTGATGAAATATCCGAAATGGACATTTCTCTACAAGCAAAATTACTTCGTGCAATTCAAGAAAAAGAAATCGACAGATTAGGCGGAAAAGCTCCCATAAAAGTAGATACCAGAATAATTGCTACATCAAACAGGGATTTGGAAAAATGCACGCTTGATGGTACATTTCGCCAAGACCTGTACTATCGTTTGAATGTAATAAACATAAATATTCCTGATCTCAAGGATAGGGTCGGTGATATTGTAGTTTTGGCAAAACATTTTATCAAAAAATATTCCGAGCTTAACGGTTTGCCGATGAAAGATTTATCAGCAAAAGCCGAAGAAATGTTGCTTAATTATTTATGGCCGGGTAACGTTCGTGAACTCGAAAATACTATGCACCGTGCGGTATTATTATCGACAGGCGAAGAAATTGATGAAAACTCAATTATTTTACAAACACCATCGGCCGTAAGAGAAGTAAAAGAAGATAACGATAAAAAAGAAGAAGCTGCATTTGTCGGAAAAACAGTTGCTGAAGTTGAGCGCAAGCTCATTTTGGATACTATGGAAGATACAATGTGGAACCGTTCGGCTGCCGCCACGATATTAGGTATATCGATTCGTACACTTCGAAACAAACTGAAACAGTATCAGGAAGAAGGTTATACAATTCCTTCGTCTAATCAAGGATAGTTAAAAAATGGCCGGCAATATAACTAAAAACGGATTTTCAAGTTCAATGAAAGATATGCTCCTAAGTTCTGCTAAAAGGGGCGACTTGTTTTTTGCTTTTGCCATTATCTTGATGTTAGTTATTTTGATTATGCCAATGCCTGTGTGGTTATTGGATATATCATTGGCTATGTCTATAACCTTGGCTTGTGTTGTTTTGATGATGGCAATCTTTATCGAAAAACCGATAGAATTTAGCGCTTTTCCTCTTGTTTTGTTAATTACCACAATGTTTCGCTTAGCGCTTAATTTGGCATCGACAAGACTTATATTATCACGAGGTTATATGGGCGATAATGCAGCCGGTGAAGTAATTAAGGCATTCGGCGGCTTTATTATGGGTAACAACTTTGTTATCGGTGTTATCGTTTTTGCAATACTGGTTTTGGTAAACTTTATAGTAATTACCAAAGGTTCGGGACGTATCGCTGAGGTTGCTGCTCGTTTTGCATTAGATGCCATGCCCGGAAAACAAATGGCAATCGATGCTGATTTGTCATCAGGTTTGATAAATGAAGACGAAGCCAAAAAACGCCGTGAAGATCTTTCCAAAGAAAGCTCATTTTACGGAGCTATGGATGGTGCTTCTAAATTCGTACGAGGCGATGCTATAGCAGGTCTCTTAATTACATTTATCAATATCGTTGCCGGTATTATTATCGGTATGGTTCAAAATGATATGAGCTTTGCACAAGCCGGCGAAACATATACTCGCTTAACTGTCGGTGATGGGTTGGTTTCACAAGTTCCGGCATTGATTGTATCTGTCGGCGCTGGTATCTTGGTATCAAAAGCCGGTATGACCGAATCAACCGACAAAGTTTTGTTTGAACAGTTGGCTAATTATCCGAAAGCCCTAGGTATGAGCTCCGGTTTGGCGGTGGTTTTAGGTTTAATCCCCGGTACTCCGGCCGTTCCGTTTTTTATTTTATCGGCAATAACCGGAACAACTGCATATTATTTATCTAAGCAACAAAGAGAAGAAGCAGCCAAGGTTCAGGCTGTGTTAGAGCAAGAACAAAAGCAGTCGGCTATAAGTAAAATGACCGACGAGCCGATAGCTAATGTTTTGAAAGTTGACTTAATTCGTCTTGAAATCGGTTATGGTTTGCTTCCTTTGATAAACGATGACACCAACCGTAAACTTACCGATCAAATAAAAGCCCTAAGAAGAGCTCTTGCCTCAGAACTAGGTTTTGTTATGCCATCAATCCGCATCCAAGATAATATGCAATTAGAGGCTAATGAATATAACATATATGTTAAGGAAGTAAAATCGGGCAAGGGCGAAATCAGACCGACACAACTGCTGGTTATGGACCCCAGAGGTGATAAGATAAATCTTCCCGGTGAAGAAACTTTAGAGCCGACTTTCGGATTGAAGGCTATGTGGATAGACCCATCCTACAGAGAAGAAGCTATGTTCAGAGGTTATACTGTTGTTGATCCTGCGACTGTTGTAACCACACATATTACCGAGTTGGTAAAAGAGAATATGTCAGAATTGTTATCATACGCCGAAACTCAAAAGTTGCTCGACGAAATGGATAAAGAACATCAAAAGTTGGTTAAAGATCTTATACCCAATAAGATTAGCTTGGCTGCTGTTCAAAGAATTTTGAAAAACCTGTTACAAGAGCGCGTATCCATTCGTGATTTGCCAACCATTTTGGAAGGTATATCCGAAGCTGTTACCTCAACTCATAGCTTGATGTTAATAACCGAACACGTACGTTCGCGATTGTCACGCCAATTATCTAATGCTTACTCTAATGAGTTCGGCGTAATATCACTGGTTCCGCTATCTGCAGAATGGGAGCAAAATTTTGCTCAATCAATTATCGGAGACGGCGATGAAAAACAACTTGCAATGGCTCCATCTACACTCCAGTCGTTTATAACTAAGGTGCGTAATGTTTTGGAAGAGCTTGCACTAAAAGGTGAAAATCCGGTATTATTGACCAGTCCGAACATCAGACCTTTTGTTCGTTCAATTATTGAACGTTTCCGTCCGTTAAGCGCGGTAATGTCGCAAAACGAAATTCATCCCAAGGCTAAGATAAAAACCGTAGGTCAGATATAATAAAACAATGCTAAATGAAACAGAAATAACTACAGATTTTGCCAAAGAAGCTATGCAGCTTAAGGGTAAAAATATGCTCGCGGTTATTTCGGGATATCGTGGTTGCGGAAAAACATGGTTTTCATTAAATTTGGCACATGCTATGAGTTTATACAAACAAAAAGTTATGTTGTTTGATGGCGATTGCGGACTAAATAATACCAAGATACAATTAGGTCTTGATTTTGCTAATGACTTAGATGCCGTAATTTATGGAAATCGTACTTTAAATCAAGTGATTTTTAACTATGACAAAGGTCGTTTTGATATAGCTGTTGGCAACCCAGGTTCATCAGGTTTGTCAACAATGTCAATCGGGCGCTTACAAATTTTAGGTGATGACCTTAACATAATCTCTCAAAATTATGATAAGCTGATTTTAGATATGAGTTCAGGAATGAACAATTCATCAAAAGTATTGGCAGGTATGTCACAATCTGCAATCATTGTATGTAACGATGATCCTCAATCTATTGTCAGCAACTATGGTCTAATAAAGTTGATGACAACACGTTATCCGAATACATCGTTGAGTATAGTAATAAATCAGGTAAATTATATTGAAGATGGTCTAAGGACATACAAATTACTAAAAAAAGCCTGTTCTGAGTTTATAAAGAATGTTCCACCGTTACGTGGTATTATAAGACAAGATACCAGAGTTCGTGATTCTATAAGAAACCAAAGTACAATCATTAGTCGTTATCCTCAATCAGAAGCTGCACTTGACATAATGGCCGTAGCGCAAAGGATACTCAAAAATGAGCAATTCGATTAACATAAACAACATTATTTCAAGTTTAAATATCACCGATAATAAGCAAACATTGCAGTTATCTGAAATTTCAAATGAATTAAAACAAGCCATACAAACTCATAAAAGCGGAATGCTGGAAGTTATAGCAAAATCTGAAGGTCTTGAATTTATTTTGCAATTAGGTGACAAAAATTTTTCAATAAATTTAAAAAACAACCTAAATTTACCATTAGAATTAGGTCAAAAAACAGAAATACCGATAAAAATAAATTCAACCGGAAAAATTTTTCCTGATTTGTTTTTATTAAAAGAGCAAACAGGTATGTCAAAATCGGAAATAGTAATCGAAACAAAAGAAAATTTTGCCTCTAAACCACCAATGACATCGATAAAGCTACAGAATTTTGTTGAACAAAATATCAAAGAGTTTTCGCTAGATGACAATACCAAGCAGCAGTTATTACAAATTGCCAAAGACATTGATGTAAGCTTAGCTAAAATAGGCAGCCTGCCGCAAAATGAAGTAGATATTAAAAGTTTACAAAACATAATCAAAGAAATTGCCTCAAATCCTCAAAAATTAGATGTTCTAAAACCACGATTGGAACAAATTATAAATAGCTTTGTAGGTAAACAGTTGGGTGGTGAAATAATAAATAAAATAAATCAATTATATGTTGTCAAAACCCCATTAGGCGATACTTATTTTTCATCAGATATCAAAATTCCTTTATCTGAAAAAGTAACTTTAGATATAAATGCTAGTACACCAGCAATTGAACAAAAAATAAAAATAATGGATGAATTTTTGAAAAATATATTGCCGGAACATAAGTCTTCATCAAATATTGAAGCTCTACTTAAAGAAACATCGATAAAATCATTTATGGAGATTGCAAAAAATATCGATAGACAGTCCCTTACGATAATAACTTCTAAATTACCTTTTCAAAAAGACAACCTTCTTGAAAATATATATAATTTGTATAAGGGAATTGTAAATAAAGATATTACACAATGGTTGGGACGAGAAGCAATTCAAGAAATTTTATCAGATAATATAAACGGGCAAAAAAACATCGCAGAGCTTAGCAATTTGTTGCAAAATTCTCTAAAAGAAACAGCTTCTTGGCGAATTATCGAAATGCCTTTTTATGATGGCTCACAATTATCAGCTCTAAAAATTGCCATAAAAAAAGATAAGCAACAAAAAGATAAAAATAAGGAGAAGAAAGTAACAAGATTTGTTGTAGATACCGAATTTTCAAGATTGGGCAAATTTCAATTTGACGGTTTTTCAAAGGTTGAAACTCGTAGCCTTGATTTAATAATAAGAACAAGCGAAAAAATTTCTGATGATCTTTATACAAATATTATCAATTTATTTAAGAAATCATTATATGATTTGAGTTATTCCGGTACCATAAAAATAAATAGTGCTGAAAATTTTATAAATTTTAATGACGAAAATACCATTACAGAAGGGGTTTATATATAGATGAAAGACGCTCTTGGTTATTACGAAGTTTTGCAAGTATCGACAGATGCCGATTTTGAAACTATTAAACATTCTTATCGTGATTTAGCCAAAATTTGGCATCCTGACAGCAATCATGATGAGAGGGCAACGGATATATTTCAAAAATTGTCAAGAGCATACGATGTCGTCGGAAATCCTCAAAACAGACTTGTTTATGATATATTATCATTAGTATATAATAAGGAAAATTATCCTGATATTGACTCAATAGCTCCATATTCTGATGATGACGAAGGAGTAGATGTTTGTGTCGTCGATTTAACCGAGGTAATTTCAAAAATTATAGGTTATAAGCGCTCACAAAAATATAAAATCGCCACATATAAAACAGCATTGAAATTGAATGCAAAGGTTTCACTGGTTAACTGGCTTATAGGTTGGTGGCACCATAAAGGATTATTCTTAAACATTAAAGCAATTAGCAATAATTTTAAGAACCCTGTTTCCAAACAAGAAACATTAAAAATTATGCTTCACAATATGATAGCTTACGCTAAGACATCACAAAATATTTTATCGGCAAAATGTGCTGTAAGAGCTAAGTCGATGCTTTCTGAGCAGGAGAGAAAACTTGTTGATGAATATATATCATCATTAAATGTTAAGGTTGCACCGCCAAAGAAATGGAATGAACAGGGGTTAAAACTCAGTCAACTTATAGTTCCGACAGTATTGATTTTGGCATTGATTATACGTGTTTTTGGTGGAAATATTTCCGAAAGTGATATGTGGAAATTATTTGAAAGAAAAGGCAGTATAAACTATTATCAGACAGTAAAGACAGGATATGGAGAGAGCGTTGATGATGTTGTTGTCGGTAAAGTTATTTCTATACCGGTAAATAAATCAGATGATTCGCAATTATATCATTTGGTTGAAGATACAAAAATTATGTATGGTCCGTCTGATGATTTTGATGTAATGAAGAATATAAGTGAAGGTACAACCGTTCGACTGACGGGTATTACTCCCGATAAGAAATGGGCCAGAATTATGATTGATAACGGAGAAACAGGATTCGTTCACCATGATGTCATAAAACAAGGTATCGGAAATGAAATACCCTATGAAAGCTCAATTATAGAGTAATCTTAATAGCTTCAATATGGGTGGCTAATCCCGTCGTATCATCTGTTTCAATAAAAGTTCCGCAAACAGTTCCTTTTGCTGTAGCCGGTTCAAGACGGTGTGGTGAAAATTTGTCTTTTAGACGTTCAATCGGTGCTTTTGTATCAAATCCTATAACGCTATTATAATCTCCGCACATACCGGCATCAGTTTGATAAGCCGTTCCGTTTGGCAATATTCTATCATCAGATGTTGGGACATGGGTATGTGAACCTATAACAGCTGAAACTCTGCCATCAAAATAATATGCAAAGGATTGTTTTTCGGCAGTAGCTTCGGCATGAATATCTACAAATATCGCATCAATGTTCTTTCCTAGTTGAAAATCGTTTAATAAGGTTTCAAGAGCTTGAAGCGGACAGTCGACAGCCTCCATAAAAACACGACCGACCACTTCGGTAACAAGAATTTTTTTACCTGAGTCAACGGGAATCACTCTGGCACCAACACCGGCTAAATTGGCCGAGTGGTTAAGCGGACGCACAATTCGTTTGTTTTCATCTAAAAAAGGATAAATATCTTTTTGGTTCCATACATGATCGCCGGTAACCAAGGCATTAACACCGGCATCAAAAAGCTGATTACAAACTTTTGGAGTGCAACCGAAACCATGAGCTGCATTATCAACATTAGCAATCAAAACATCATATTTGTATGTTTGTTTTAATTGAGCAATAGAAGCTTTAACAGCCTCTCTGCCTGATTTTGCAACGATATCACCTAAATAAACTATTTTCAATTTTTCTATATCCCGTAACAAAAGCTAAAAAAGAAAACCCCGTTTCAGCAACGGGGTTAAGCTTAGTAAAATAATCAGAAACCGTTTAGCCGTATAAGTACATTCTTGAAACGAACCGCGGGTCAATAAGTGGGTGCCATATAAACAGACCACGATCTGCTCAGCGACAGCTCCCTATAAAATAATGTTGGCTCGGAAGACCTGCTAAATTACGTACTACGCAGTCTCTGATGCACTTTATGTTTAAAGCTTATAACAAATTTATTTCATTTGCAAGAGTTTTCAACGAATTGTTCAATTTTTTTATTGATGAAGCCAGTTCGTCGTCGATTCGCTTGAGAGATTCATTGTCAATACCAAAAGTTGAAGAAGATTTATTGCCTTTTTTCAGCTCGCTCAATTCATCGGCTAATAACAAACCAACCATAGCAAGAAGCATACTTTCACTGATTTGATTTGCTCCTTCACCCAAAAGTTTTGCTTTTTCGTCAAGCATACGAGATAATTGCATAATATGAAGTTCTTGACCATCTTCACAAGCAATAGCATATTCTCTTGAATTGATAGTAATCGTAATTT
This sequence comes from Alphaproteobacteria bacterium, assembly GCA_045639065.1. GTDB lineage: Bacteria > Pseudomonadota > Alphaproteobacteria > RF32 > CAG-239 > CAZU01. The sequence goes on from JAZUCK010000023.1 coordinate 52,851, forward strand.
GAGCCATAATCTTAAAGCACCTTATCAATAAAGCTTGTTATGTTTTCTATTTTTTTCAAAGCATTTTCTGATGCTTTGGTTAAATTATTTATAGCGACATCTTTTTGTTTTAATAAATCAGAAGCGTTTTTTGAATTGTTCGAAATCTCATTTAGCTTAATTCTAATGCACGATTCTAATTCAATCAAATCTTTGGATAATTCGCTTAAAGCTTCACGCGTATTGTTAAAATCAAAATTTTGATTATTCATTGTTGATTTTTCTTTCACTTTTAAAAATATTGCAATATTATTGGTTACAAATAATAAACAACTGAATAACTTTTACAAGAGATAAAAAAAATTATGCCAAATATTATATTACGAATTGAACGACAAGAAGATAAAATCATAAAAAATGACGATATTTGTTGTTATTGTTTGTCATCTGATATGCCAAAATCAAAATTTGACGAAGCTACGTCCTCGGGAAAAATGGTATTGGTTGAAGGTAATAATGCCCTAGAAAAGTGTAAAGAATACAATTTAGATGGTGTGGTAAAACAAATTGATACATCAAAACCCCTTAAGGCTCAAGTTAAGTTTTTGCGAGAAGCCTTAAAGAAAAAAACTTTGGGCATCATAATTCCTGCACGCCGTCATGAAGCCATGTTGGCAGGAGAGGTTGAGCCCGAATTTATCGCTTTTTATTCTGATGATAAAACCAAAGATGATGACATCATTTCGTGGTATAATGATTTGTTTTTAATACCTTTGGCTTGGCTGTGTGAAGCCTCAATTGATGACAAAAAAACAGATAATGTCGATTTTATGATTGTTTCGGCAAAAGATTTTTAAAAATTTTGGTTGCTAAAAAAAGAAGTTTATATTAGTTTGCTAAATAATATTGCTTTTTAGAACTTTTTAATAGGAGTAAAATAATGAAACAACAAGCAGGTTCAATTCGTATTGGTTGGGTTATCGAATATAAAGGAAAACCTTGGACAGTTATTAAAACTAACTTTGTAAAACCGGGTAAGGGCGGTGCTTTTATGCAGGTTGAAATGAAGGCTGTTGAAGAAGGTACCAAAACTAATGAACGTTTCCGTACCGAAGATATGGTTGAAAAGCTTATGGTTGAAACAAAAGATTGCCAATTCTTATATGAAGATGCCACAGGCTTGACCTTTATGGAAAGCGATACTTACGAACAATTTGCCATGGCTTCGGATATCTTGGGCGATTCTCGCCCGTTTTTGGCAGATGGTATGGAAGTTAAAGTAAGCGTTATCGACGGTAAACCGATTTCTGTAGAATTACCTTTGCAAGTTGTGTGCGAAGTTGTAGAAACAGAACCTGTTATTAAAGGTCAAACAGTTTCTTCATCATACAAACCGGCTATTTTGGACAATGGCGTAAGAACAGCTGTTCCCCCGTTTGTCGGCGTTGGTGACAAAATTGTCGTTGCAACCGCAGATGCATCTTATGTTGAAAGAGCAAAATAATGTCGTATATATCAACTAACCTTAATATGTTAATGTCTGTTGCCAAAAAGGTATCCGGCGGTTTGGCAAGAGATTTTAATGAGTTGGAAAAACTCCAAACTTCTATCAAAGGTCATACCGAATTTACTAATGCGGCAAAAGAACGCACATTAAAAAATTTGCGAGCAGAGTTACAAAAATCTCGTCCGCAAATACCTGTTGTCGCTGTCGGAGAAAAAGCACCAAAAGGAGCTTATTTCTTGGTTTCGGCTTTAGATGGTGAACTTAACTTTGTTCATGGTATTCCTTACTTTGCGATAAGTATTGCCGAAGTTGTTGATTCTCAAGTAATATCGGCAGTTGTTTATAATCCTGCAACATCAGATATGTACTTTGCCGAAAAAGGAAATGGTGCTTTTAAGGAAGGATATCGTAATCATGAACGTATGCGCGTATCAGCAAGAAAAGATTTGTCACAAGCACTGATTTCGGCTGATGATACATATTCCGCAAAGGTAGCTTCAACACGCAAATTTGGTGCAATAAGCTTAGATTTGGCTAATTTAGCTGCCGGTAAGTTAGATGGACTTATTTCGATGTCTAATGATCCTGCATCATACGCTGCCGGAATTTTATTGATAAGAGAAGCCGGCGGACAAATTTTTGCTAAAGAGCAAAAAGATATCCGAACTGCCGACTTGGAACTTGTATTGGCAAGCGGTAATATTGTTGCAACAAACGCTGAATTAGGTAAAAATTTATTTGATTTGGTAAAATAATTATATTTGGAGGAAATAATGCGTTTTGGAAAAATAGCTTTACTTAGTGCTTTTGTATATGCATCTGTTGCAAATGCTCAAGACGTTATGGTTGATTTGAGTGTGTTAGACGACTTGGATACACCTTATACAAGCGAACTGAAACCATTATTTCCTGTGTTGTCAAAAAAGGCAGAAGTAAAGGTCAAAAAGCCCTTAAAGAAAAATACAAAGTCTTCAATAAGGCCAACAAGAAGACATAAGCCTAAAAAGACAGTTGAACAGGTTAAGCCTTTAGATGCCGATGCGGTAGTTGTTGATGTTGAGCCTGTATCAGAACCGAAAAAAGTTCAACAAAACATATCAAATCAAGAGGTTAAGCCAAAAATTATTGAAAAACAACAGCCGGTTGCAGAAGAGCCGAAGGCTGACAAGCCAAATGCTTTAAAAAATACTGTGATTCCGCAAAAGATTATTTATGAGCCAACAACTACCGATAATGCTCAAAAAAATATTGAAAACTCCGTAGTTGATAAACAAGACTCTCCTGAAAAATCGGAAATTGTCGGTGCCGAAATTGTTGCTCCAAAAGAAGAGTTGTTGATAAAAGAAAATGAAAAAAATATCAGAGAGGCTGAATTTATAAGATTTGAAAATGATGTAGATGAACTAAATGAAGCTCAAATGCTTCAAGTAGATGCAATCGTTTCAAAATATAAAAACGGCCCCAAAAATAAAATAGCTATTTATTCATACAACCTTGATGATGGTGTTGACAGCTTCAAAAGAAAGCGCATAAGTCTTAATCGTGCAGTAAATGTCAGAAGCTATTTGTTGAAAAAGGGATACAAGAATTTTAGTATCAAAGTAATAAATATAAATAACGTATCTGATAAGAAAAATATAGTAGAATTGCAAGAAATTTAAAAAAATATTTAAATAATGCTTGCGTTATTAAATTCCTTAATGTATAAGGGTGTAAAATTTATCGCGTTTAACGTAAGAATCTAGGAGTTTTATAAGATGAAAAAAGGAATTCATCCAGATTACCACGAAATTACATATGTAATGACAGATGGTCAAAAATACACAACACGCTCTACAATGGGCAAAGCAGGTGATGTTATCAACTTGGAAGTTGATCCTAAATCTCACCCTGTATGGACAGGTGTTCGTCGTTTAGTAGACACAGGCGGACAATTGTCTAAGTTCAAGAACAAGTTTGGTGCTTTCGGTATCAAAACTGGTGATGCTGAGTAATTTAGTTATAGTTTAAATAACTTACGATTTATTAACCTGCGCTTGTTATTATAAGCGCAGGTGTTTTTATTTAAAAGGTTAAAGCTTATGGCAAAAATAGCTCACTATGAAGTTTATGTTGATTCAGGAAGTGGTTGGCGTTTGATTGAAAGATTCGCTACAGACCAACGTCAAGAGGCGTATCGCTTAGCAAAAGAATCTGAAAACGGTAATAATAAAGTAAAGATAATCAAAGAAACTTTTGAAATTGCGGATAATAGCTACGCTGAAGCTGTTGAATACATAAGTACCAAAAGTGGTGCTAAAAAAACACATAAGAGCTTAAAGGATATTGATTATCAAAAAGATTCTTCCGAAGTTGTTAAAGAAATTACATCAAGCCGTAATAACATATTTAAGGCGTTAGTTAAGTTCGTCGCTCTTGTTTTTGTAAGCTTGATTTTTGCCAATATATTTGTAAGTCTTATTTTTCCGCTTTTGGAAGTATTTGTAGGTGATGATAATCACAATTCTATACTATTCTTTGTGTTCTTTATTGTTTTTATGGGAATAGCAATTCCATTGGTGTTAAAAAATATTCCTTGGTACATATTTGTAAAACAAGACAAAGATGAAAAAACAGATTTAGATGAAAAGCAGTTTTTTGATAAGGCAAAAACATTAGTAAAGGCTTTTAACATAAACTCTGATTTAAGTAATTTAAGAACAAGTGCATATCCCGAAGCTCCGATAGAATACAAGCATTATCTTGTATACTACCTAAGTGAGATATTGTCGAATCTCGATGTTCAAAATGCTTTACAAACCCAATTTTCAAGACTTGGCGTAAAGTTTTTGGTTTTTGGCGGTTGTTTAGAATTGGGCAAATATGGTGATTTGAGTATGAGCGAAGCTAACTCAATTTTGTATGATGCTTTTAAAATTATTGATGGCGCATCAGCAGATTTAGAAGAGTTTTATGAAACAAAACAATCATACAGCGACAATAAAATAGCTATATATTTGGTGGGTGTAGGAGCATTCTTAATGCATCAAATAATACATGACAAAAAACTTTATACTAAAGTGCTTAATCGAGCATTTGATAAATGGGAAACCCAAAGGAATCCAAGTGTATACAATAAAAAAGACGAACCAAAGGTTCAAAAAGAAGAGAACAAATCTGAAAATATAGGTGTTTCTACAATTACTAAAAAAGAAGAAATATGCCTTGTTAGTATAAAAAGTGATTTAAAATTCTTAGATTCATCAGTTGAGGATCAGGAAGCTATCGCCGGAAATATCAGCACGGCAATCAGAACCATTATTGCAAACTTGATTCAAAAATATAATGGTCGCAATGTTTTGGAAAATAACGGCATTTCTTTCATAAATTTTGAAAAATTGCGTGATGCGGCAAAGTTTGCTATTGAGTACCTGAATGATATTAACACCTATGTTGAAGACAATAATGACGATAGATTGATATTGCGCAATTGCTGCGCACTTACTAAGGATATGTACTCTGATGACAATGATAAATTGAAATATGTTAAAGATATATTTGAGCATGTTTACAATAATGAAATTGTTGTGGTTAAAGATTTTAATCAGGTTTTGGAAGGTGAGGGATATTCTCTCGAATTTTTAGGGGATAAAGCCCTAAAAGAAACAAAGGGTTCAGCCGAATTATACAAATTAAAATATTAACCTATGTAAATAAGCAAAAAAAACTTGTATATTTGAAATAAAAAAACTATTCTTAAAAAAACATTTTTTAAGAACAATAGATTTATTGAAAGGATTTTATCATGACAGCACCTTTAATGCCCAAAGCAACAGCTGTATGGTTGGTTGAAAATACTACTTTGACATTTCGCCAAATATCTGTTTTTTGTGAGATTCACGAGCTTGAGATTCAGGCTATGGCTGATGGCGATGTATCGGGAAATATTCGCGGTCTTTCTCCGGTTGATAATGGTCAATTAACATGGGATGAAATTCATCGTTGCGAAGCTGATAAAAAAGCAAACTTACAAGCTTGCGAAATGGAACGTAATGTCAAAGCTCGTAATTTGAAAGCTAAAAAGGTTTTGTCTCCATCACAACGTCAGGATAAACCTAATGCCATTGCATGGATAATTAAAAACTATCCGCAAATAAAAGATACATTAGTCTGCAAACTTATTGGTACAACCAAAACTACAATTCAAGCAATTCGCGAAGGAACACATAAAGATTCTGCTAATATTAAGCCTAAGAATCCTGTAACAATAGGTTTGTGTTCTGAGGCAGATATTGAAAAAGCTTTATTGGCGTCTCAACCTAAACCAAAAGCCGAGAAGAAAGCAAAACCTGCTAAAAAGAAGGCTAAGCCGGCTAAGAAAAAAACTGCTAAAAAGACAGAAAAAAAAGCAAAACCTGCCAAGAAAACAGTAGCTAAAAAGACAGAAAAAAAAGCAAAACCTGCCAAGAAAACAGTAGCTAAAAAGGCAGAAAAGAAAGCAAAACCTGCCAAGAAAACAGTAGCTAAAAAAGCTCCGGCTAAAAAGACAACAGCTAAGAAAAAAACAGCTAAAAAGGCTAAAGCCTAATTTTTATAGAACATAAAAAACTCCGCTGATTTTCAGCGGAGTTTTTTTATCTTCCAAAAGATGCTTCTATAATCTTATTATTGATTGCCTCATTCAAATCAAAATTTGCCTGTATATTCAACTGAGGAGCAACTTGTTTTATTATTTCAGCAGCTGTCGGAACGCTATTCCAACCGGCTGTATTAAATCCAAAAGTTTCTTTTGTTCGTTTTGGGTTGTCCATCATTACGAGCAAAGCATATTGAGGATTTGATATTGGAAACGCCGAAACAAAAGTTGTAACAACACTATTAGAATTATAACGACCATTAACCAATTTATTCGCTGTACCGGTTTTTCCGCCCACATCATAGCCAACGATATCGGCTTTTTTGCCTGAACCTTTAGTAACAACTGCTCTCATCAGTTTTCGCATTTGTTTTGATGTATTGTCAGATATAACCCTGACGCCATCTTTATTAACAATAGATGACTTTACAAGTGTCGGATTATAATATGTTCCTCCATTTATCATAGCCGAATATGCGGCAATAATATGCATTGGTGTAACAGAAATTCCATATCCGTAACCGATTGTAGCAATATCCGAATCAGTTTTCTGCCAGTCATTTTTTGATTTTACAATAGGATGCGCTGTTTCAACAATTTCCATTTTTAATCTTTCCATAAATTTAATTTTTTTAAGGAAATTGTATTGTTCATCGAATCCGCTTTTTAGGGCAATTCTTGCAGAAGCAATATTTGAAGAATGAACCAAAGTTTCCTCAACCGACAACCATCTGTTTTCGGGATGAAAATCCTTGATAATTCTAGCTTTTAATTTAAGGGGTTCTGTAGCATCAAAACTTTCGGATATCCTTATTTTTCCACTATCTAAAGCCATAGCAGTATTAAATATTTTTAATACTGAGCCCGGCTCATAAACACGAAACGTCGCTATATTTGTATCGGATGCCGGAAGTTTATTTTCTAAGTCATGTGGATTAAAATCTGGTAAAGAAACCAAAGATACAATTTCGCCATTATTAGTATTCATTAATATTGCCGTAGCACCATCAGCATTATATTTTTTCATATTGGAGTATAAAATTGAACGTATTGTATCTTGTATACCAATATCAATGGTAAGTCTGAGAGGAATTTGTGTTTCGGTTATGATTTCATCCATTCCTTTTTCGATTCCGGTTAAGCCTTTATTATCAATACCGGCAAACCCTACCACATGTGATAGCAAATTTTTGTGCGGATATACACGTTTTTTTATTGTAATTGCTTCTAATCCCGGTTCACCTATAGCCAAAACCTGAGCATGTTGATGAGGCGTAACACTTTTTACTATGGGAAAATTGCGTTTTTCATTTTTTAACTTATCATATACATTGTCAAATTTAAGATATGGAAATATTTTAACCAATTCTGTAGCGGTTCTTTTAGGAAATAGTACTTTTCTGTAGTTTACATTGATATCAACAAAAGGCAAAGATGTGGCAACAATATTTCCTTTTGCATCAACAATGTTTGTACGATTGATAATTTCTTTTTGTTCTGATGTATAATTTTTGTCAGTTTTGTTTATGTTTGGTATGATGCAGACACTAAACAACCTGAAAGCAACAATTAAATAGGCTAATAAACAGAGCTTTATTCCCAATTTTATTCTTTTTTTGCCGATATCTTCGGAAGAAGATGAAGAAGGATTGTTCCATTGCGAAAACATATCCCCACTTCCGATGCTTATTTCTTCGCCGGGAAGATAAAAATTGGAGCTGATATTTTTATTTTTTTTATTTGTATCGCGCATTTCTCTTCTTCAATTCAATTGGGAATCGGTTTTCTAACGACTTGATTTTGCCATTTTTTTCAAGGCTTTATTGTTTTGGGCAATAATCGCAATATTTTTACGAGCTTTGTCGCGTTGCGATTCGCCCGATTCATAATTGAATGGTAGCGCAGAATAGTTAATAATTTGTTCAGGCTTGATAGGTTTTAAATCAATATGATTTTTTGCCAACTTACGAAGTCTGGTAGGGTTGTTCAAAGTTGACCATTCCGCATCAAGTACATGAATATTTTCGGCATCTTTCATATTTTGAGTAGTTATTTGCTTTAGTTCGTTTTCCATCTTATAAACCGAATTTTTTACATGTGCCGAAATGGTAATGGAAAACATAACAATTACAATACATAAAGCATTTTTTGCAAGGCGGTTAAAATTCATTTTAGGCTCCTACTGGGCATAAAAGCGGGTTAATTCCTAATTGCATAACGCAGTTTTGCTGAGCGTGAGCGACTGTTCAGCTCCAATTCTTGAGCTGTTGGTACAATCGCTTTGGAGGCAAAGGAAAACAATGCGTCAGAGATTGAGTTTTCATTTTGGCGATAGCGTGAAATATGTTGTTTCTTATCGCTGTTTGTTTTCATAAAGGTTTTTACAATGCGGTCTTCCAAAGAATGAAAATCGACGACGACCAAGCGACCGCCTTTGTTCAATCTTAAAGTTGCACCCAAAAGACCTTTACTCAGTTCGTTTAATTCATCATTTACCGCAATACGCAAAGCTTGAAAGCTTCTGGTTGCAGGATCAATGGTTTGGTTAAATGAACGTTTGTTAATTTGATAAATAATATTTGCCAATTCAACAGTCGTTTCAATAGGTTTTATTTTGCGAGCTTCGACAATTTTTTTGGCAATATGGCGAGATTTTTTTTCTTCGCCATAATTATAAAGAATATCTGCCAATTGTTCTTCAGAAAGAGTGTTTACCAAATCTTTTGCAGAAACACCTGTTTGTGACATTCTCATATCTAATGGAGCATCTTTGGCAAAAGAAAAGCCTCTTTCCGATTGATCAAGTTGCATAGATGAAACACCGATATCAAATACAGCTCCATCAATGTTATCATCAATTAAATCGGCAAAATTTCCAAAGCAACCAAGTCTAAATTCAAAACGATTACCATATAGTTTTTTTAGTTCTTCTGCTCTGGGAAGGACGGTGGAATCTCTATCCAAAGCAATAACTTTGCAGTTTGCTTTATTTAAGATAGCCTCGCTATATCCGCCATTTCCAAAGGTCGCATCTACATAAGTCTTATTATCGCTTATATCAAGGCTTTCTAAAACCTCGTTTAACATAACAGGATAATGTATTTGATAATTTGCAACCACTATTTTGCCTCCTCGTTAACAGGTCTGATAGAGGGGCGTTTTTTCAAAACTTCTGCTCTGATGCGAGCTTCTTCTTTTGCCCAATTTTCAGGGTTCCAGATTTGGAATTTGCGACCTTTGCCGACAAATACGGCAGTATCGGTAATTTGAGCATGTTTAAGGAGCTTTTCCGACAACATAATTCTTCCGGTAGAATCGAAAGAATAGCGCTTGGCATCGCCAAACACTAAGTTTGTTAAATCATCTTGAGTTTCGGAGAAGAAGTCTAAAGCATCTTCCATTTCAGATGCCAGTTTATCAAGCAACTCTTCCAAACAACCTTCAATACAAGGAGCGGTCAAACTGCGATAACAAACAATTTCAGATTCTTTGGATTTTGTAATTGCGCGATAATCGGCAGGCAATGAAACACGGCCTTTGGTATCGACCTTGTTTACAACCGTATCCATAAATAAAAACGTTTTACGCAATTTTTTTAATCCTGTTAATTTTTAAGCTTACTTTAAATGGTATAACATGGTATTTCGTGGGAATCAATGGGAAATTTTAGTATTTTTTTAACTGTTCGTATAATGTTCTGGATTTATCAAAGAAAAACAAGGCTCATCAAGGCGTTGCTATAGTCAAAAAAATGTGTATTTTTTTATGATGCTTTTTTTAAGATGTTTATAACTTGTTATTAAAGTTGTTTTGTGCTAAAATCAGAATCGTTTTAACACTAGGAATACTGAATGTTTAGTTTTAAGAGAAAAGATTGTTTGTATTATAAATCGGCACATGGAGTTATCTGTGAGCCGATAACTATCGAGAGCCTCAGTTACGACGAAGAGTTCAAAAATGGTATTGTGTCTTTGAATGATAGTAGTGGTGAGATAGGTTGTGTTCAATATTGTATGATAGAAAAAGATGGCAAAAAAACGCTAAAGTTTGAGGGATTGGCATCTGGTGTTGAGGGTAAAGGTGTTGGAACGAAACTTATTCTAACACTTGTTCAATTAAGTAGAGAAATGGGAGGGCATGGTCGCCTGACAGCACAGGCAAGTCCTTTTATTTTACTGGGTAAGTTTGATAGTAAAATAAGAAGACCTCTAAGTAACATGGGCTTTTATTATAAAATGGGTTTTCATGCTGATGATAAAGAAAAAGATAATCGTATTAAAGAACTTATCAAGAGAAATGAAAATATTCCATTGGAATTAAATACGTTTGCGAATATATCCCTAAGTGAAGAGGCTGCTCAAAGGCTGTTAACAAGAAATATGCAACTTGAAAATGCATATCAAAAACAACAAGGCGAACAATTTCAAAAAGTTATGTCACAAAAAATCGTTTTTAGATAATTTTTTGCTGAATAAAATTTTAATATAACTCTTGCAATAATTAACCGATATGTCTATTCTCTAATAGAGACAGTCGGACAGTTGCGCTATGGCTTGACTATAGTGAGGAAAGTCCGGGCATCAAGGGAACAAGATACCGGATAACGTCCGGCTGGGGAGACCCAAGGGAAAGTGCCACAGAGATATACCGCCAAGCTATATGTTTGGTAAGGCTGAAAAGGCGAGGTAAGAGCTCACCGCGGTGGTGGTAACACTACCGGTCCAGGTAAACCCTATCTGATGCAAGACCAAGTTAGGAGCTTCAAGGTGTTGCTTTTGCAACAAACCGGATGATATGGGGCGTTCTCTACCCACTCCAGAGGTAGGTCGCGATGAGCTGTTTAGCAATAATCAGCCAAGATGAATAACTGTCGCCTTTTAAGGTACAGAACCCGGCTTATAGGCTGTCTTATTTTTTTTTATTTATGATTTTTTTACAAGGGCTGATAATGCAACAAACAATAGCAAATGAATTAGAAATAGAAGGTGTCGGACTTCACTCCGGTATAAAATCGACTCTCAAATTAAAACCGGCTAAGGCAAACACCGGCATAGTTTTTATCAGAACGGACATCAACGGCGCTAAACCTATATCAGCAACTTATGATAATGTTATCGATACCAAAAATTGTACATGTATCGGGCATGACAGTGAAAATAAGGTTTCGACAATCGAACACCTTATGTCTGCTTTGTATATTATGCAAATAGACAATGTTATTGTTGAGACAAATGCTCTTGAAATGCCTATCGTTGACGGTTCGGCACAACTGTTTTTACAAAAATTGCAAGAAGTCGGCGTAACAAAACAAGATACACCAAGAAAATATATCAAAGTGTTGAAAAAGGTAGAAGTTGCCGATGATAAAGGAAACAATGTTTCATTAGAACCGGCTGATGATTTTTATGTTAATTTTGTAATAGAATTTCCTTCAAAGATTGTCGGAAGACAAGAATTTGACGGTGTTATAAATCAAGAGATTTTTGCCAAAGAAATTGCACCTTGTCGCACATTTTGCGAAAAATATCAAATTGATTACCTTCGTTCAATCGGCCTTATTAAAGGAGGCTCTTTAGAAAACGGCGTGGTTTTGGATGGTGATACAATATTAAATCCCGGAGGCTTTAAGGTTAAAAATGAGTGTGTAAATCACAAGGTTTTAGATGCTATCGGGGATATGTACACCGCAGGTCATTCTGTTTTAGGCAAACTAACTGCAAACAAAACAGGTCATTATCATAATAACCTTATCTTAAAAGCATTGTTTGCCGATGAAACCAATTATCAAATTATTGAAAAGGAATAAGACATATGAAAAAGATTGCTCTCGGACTATTGATGTTTACGGTTGCTTGCGCTTCAACTCCCGATGAGGTAAAAACAGAAACCGCCGAAGATTTGTACAATCAAGCCTATGCCGAAATGGAGCAAACCGCATGGAGAAAGGCAGCTCAAACTTTTGAAAAAATAGAGCTTGAACATCCGTATTCAAAGTTAGCCGCCAAGGCAAAATTGATGAGCGCCTATGCCTATTATAAAGATGAAAAATATGATGATGCAATTTTAAGCTTGGACAGATTTATTCGCTATCACCCGGGCAACCAAGATGTTGACTACGCTTATTATATGAAAGGTATGTGCTATTATGACCAAATTGTAGGTTCCGAAAAAGCACAAGAAAACACTCAAAAAGCCGAAGAAGCTTTTAATCAGGTAATTGTTCGTTTCCCTGATTCTAAATATGCCAAAGATGCTTCTGGAAAGATGGCTCTTATTCGTGACCATATGGCCGGACACGAAATGGAAATCGGCAGATATTATTTGAATGAAAAAAATTATCTTTCAGCTCTGAATCGTTTTAACATTGTAGTAAAAGATTTTCAAACTACTCCGCAAATTGAAGAAGCATTATATCGCCAAGTTGAAGTTTATACAATTTTGGGTTTGAAAAAAGAGGCTAAAGATTCATTAAATGTATTGTCTCTCAACTACCCGAAAAGTGAATGGTATAAACGAGCTGTTGAAATAACCAAATAAGGTAAAATAAAAAAATGCTTCGCTCGCTTAACATTTCCAATGTAGTTTTAATAGACCGGCTTGATATTGATTTCAATGCCGGCTTTGGAGTGTTAACCGGTGAAACAGGTGCCGGTAAATCTATTTTGCTTGATTCACTCGGGCTTGTTTTGGGTAAGCGCGCCGAAACATCACTCATCAGAAAAGGTGCGGACAAGCTTTCGGTAACAGCGGTTTTTGACAATGTAACCGATAAAGAATTGCTTGAATTGTTGCAAGAAAATGATATCGAAATCGAAAATAACGAGCTGATGATTAAGCGCAGTTTGAATACTTCCGGAGTGGGCAAAATTTTTGTAAATGACCAAGTTGTTTCGGCCAAACTGTTAAAAGAAATCGGCAAATATTTGGTTGAGATACATGGCCAATTTGACAATCAAGGATTGTTAAATCCGGCTAATCATTTGAGCATATTAGATAATTTCGGCGGATATGAAACTTTGCTTAAAAATTGCTCTCAGGCACACAAAGAATATAAAGAAATTATCAAAAAAAGGGCTCAGGCCGAAAGCGATATCCTAAAAGCCAAAGAAGATGAAGAAAACTTGACCCATTGGATAAAAGAGCTTGAAGTTATGTCGGTAAAATCAGGCGAAATGGAAGAACTGCAATCTCGCCGCCAAGAGATGATGAGTGCCGAAAAAATTATCGAAAATTTGAATTATGCTTATGCTTCGCTTACTCAAGGTAAAGATGTTTCCTCATCAATCCGTTCGGCTCAAAGCGGGATTGCCAAGGCTAACAATTATGTTAACGGTAAATATGATGAAATATATGCGTCTCTTGATCGAGCCTTAATCGAAATAACCGACGTTGTCGAACAAATCGAAAACTTATCTTCCGAAATCGGCTTAAATTCTAACGAGCAGGAAAAAATCGACAGTAGAATTTTTGCCTTAAAAGACGTGGCCAGAAAACACGGGTGCACGGTTGATGATTTGCCCAAAACTTTGGAAGATTTTAAGAGCCAACTCAGCTCTATCGAAAAAAGTGACGAGATTTTATCCGAGCTTAGAAAAGAAGAGCAAGTCAAACGTTTGGCCTATGTTGAATCAGCCAACACCTTGCACAAAGCACGAGTTGAAACAGCTCAAAAACTAGATAAATTGGTAATGAACGAGCTTTCGCCGTTAAAAATGGAAAAAGCCAAATTTATTACCGAAGTAAATCAAAGAAGCGAAAGCGAATGGTCGGATAAAGGTTTTGACGATGTATGCTTTACCGTTGCCACCAATCCGAACTCTCCGCAAGGCCCGATTAACAAAATTGCCTCAGGTGGTGAGCTATCACGTTTTATGCTGGCTTTGAAAGTAAACTTAGCGTCTTCTACTAATATTCCGACAATGATTTTTGACGAAGTAGATGCCGGAATAGGTGGTGCTGTTGCTCAAGCGGTGGGCGAAAGATTGTCTCGTTTGGGCAAAGAAGTTCAAGTTTTGGTGGTTACTCATGCACCTCAGGTTGCCGCACTTGGAAACTATCATTTCAAAGTTTCAAAATCTACGGTTGATGATATTACCACAACAAATATTTGTGCGCTTGATATCAATGAGCGCAAAGAAGAAATTGCACGAATGCTTGCCGGTGAAACCATTACCGACGAAGCCCGTGCTGCTGCAGTTAAACTAATGAAATAATAAAAAGGAATAAATAAAATGACAACACGTACACGTTTTGCTCCCTCGCCGACAGGATATATGCATATCGGAAATTTGCGCACGGCATTATATGAATATCTTATTGCCAAAGCCAATGGTGGCGACTTTTTGCTAAGAATTGAAGACACCGACCAAAAACGTTATGTCGAAGGCGCAACCGACATTATTTATTCCACCTTAAAAATGGTTGGTATGAATTGGGACGAAGGTCCGGATATCGGCGGTAACTATGGTCCCTATGTTCAATCAGAACGCAAAGATTTGTACGCCCCCTATGCTCACAAATTGGTAGAATTGGGCGGTGCTCATTATTGCTTTTGTGCCGAGAGAGAAAAACAAGTTGATGAGGAAGGCAACGAGATTATAGCCAAATTTGAAGACCCTTGTAAGCACATTCCTTTGGAAGAGGCAAAAAGACGTGTTGCTGCCGGCGAACCTTATGTTATTCGTCAAACCATTAACAAAAAAGGCAAATCGCAATACGAAGACAAAGTTTATGGCACAATCGAAATCGACTATGACGAATTAGATGAAGGTGTATTGTTAAAAAGCGACGGCTTCCCGACATATAACTTTGCCAACGTTATCGATGACCATTTGATGAACGTAACCCATGTTGTCAGAGGCAGCGAATATTTGCCATCAACTCCGAAATATAACTTGATGTATGATACTTTCGGTTGGGAAAGACCGGTATATGTTCACTTACCGCCTGTAATGAAAGATGCAACTCATAAGTTATCTAAACGCAACGGCGACGCTTCGTTCCAAGATTTGGTAGCTAAAGGTTATTTGCCGGAAGCCATCATCAACTATATTGCGCTTCTTGGTTGGAATCCGGGAACCGAAGAAGAAATTTTCTCAATCAAAGAATTGGAAAAAATCTTCTCGGTTGAAAGATTGAACAAATCGCCGTCAATTTTCGACATTGTAAAACTTACTTGGATGAACGGCGTTTATATCCGTAACTTGAGTGAAGAAGATTTTTATAAATATGCCGAACCGTATTTTGCCGAATTGTCTGCCGGTGTAGATAAAAAAGCTTTGGCTCGTGCACTTCAACCTCGTATCGAAACCTTGGCTCAAATCCCCGAGCAAATTGCTTTTGTTAAAGAAGTTCCCGAATATTCGGCAAGTTTGTATGAAAACAAAAAGATGAAGACCGATGTCGAAGTTGCCAAAAAAGCTTTGCCTTTGATTAAAGATGTTTTGGCAAATCAAATTGAGTGGAACAATGACGCATTGTTTGCAGCACTTAAAGCATTGGCCGAAGCCAACGAGATGAAAAACGGTCAGATTTTGTATCCGGCACGAATTGCCTTGTCCGGTCTTGAAACCACCCCCGGCGGTGCAACCGAATTAGCCGTAGTTTTGGGTAAAGAAGAGTGTTTAAAGCGCATTGACGCTGCCATTAAGAAACTTGCATAACCAAATAAAAAAGCACTCTGTTGAGTGCTTTTTTATTTTAGTAACTTATCCTATTTAAGCTTTTTTTAGCATAACTTCCGGTGATTCGATACCAAGCAGGTATAACAATTTTACCAAAATATCGCGTACCAATTTTGCTAAAGCCAAACGCGAAACCATCAATTCTTTACTTTCGGCAGTCATAATCGGCGACGAATTATAAAATGTCGAGAATACTTGTGCCAAGGTATAAACATAATCTGAAATAATGCTCGGTTCTTTTTCAGTATGAGCACGCCAAACTGCCGCATTAAGTTGTGCAATTTTCAATGCCAAATTACGCTCATCAGTGGTTGTAATTATAACATCTTTCGGGGTTATGTTTTTCTCCTCAGCCTTGCGCAAAATCGAGTTAATTCGAGCAATTGCATATTGAATATATGGTCCGGTTTTGCCTTCAAATTTGGCAAAATCTTCCAAATCAAAAATATAACCTGATGATGTGGTATTTTTCAAATCTTGGAATTTGATAGCTGCAATAGCTACTTGATTGACTAACTTTTCGATTTCTTTTTCGCCATAACCCTCAACTTCATTAGCTGCAGGAATAGATTCTCTGACCTTGTCTTTTGACATTTTAATCAAGTTTTCCAAAGTCATAACTCCGCCGTCTCTGGTTTTGAAAGGCTTACCGTCTTTGCCGTTTACCGTTCCAAAGCCATAGTGTTTCATAACCAAATTCGGTGCAAATTTCAATTTGTCAACTGATTGGAAAACTTGTTCAAAGTGAAGCGATTGTCTTTGATCAACGAAGTAATAAACCTCATCGGCTTTCAAATCTTCGACCCTCATTTTGATTGTGGCAATATCGGTAATCTGATAACCGAAACCGCCGTCACGTTTAATCAAAATTGTCGGAGGCATAGGTTTGTTTGTTTCTTCCAAACGCATAATAAGTGCGCCGTCATCCATTTCGGCCAAGCCCATTTGTTTGGCCATTTCGACAACATCACCGCTGGCTTCGTGAGCATCACTTTCGCCAAGCCACAAATCAAAGTTTACATCTAATGCTACATAGTTTTTCTTAACGGCTTCAACCGAAATATCTCTGATATAACGCCATGCCTTGCGGTATTCTTCATCGCCGTCTTGCAATTTTGCGGTAATAACACGAGCAGCTTCTTTTGCTGATTCATCTTCTTTGCAACGGATATTAGCTGCCTTATAAAATTCGGTAATTTCATCAACATTATAAGTTGTGGCTTTGCTCAAGTCACCGTCGTGATTGATAATTTCGGATAAAATCATACCCATCGGAGTGCCCCAATCGCCGAAGTGAACATCAGAGATAACGTTGTTACCCAAAAAACGTTCGATTCTTGAAACAGCTTCGCCGATAACTCCCGAACGCAAGTGTCCGACATGCATGGCTTTTGCCACATTTGGCCCGCCATAATCAAGCACTACTGTTTTTGGGGTATCAATTTTTTCAATACCGAGCATTTCATCACATGACATATCTTGCATATTTTTAGCAATAAATTCATCAGCGAGCGAAATATTCAAAAACCCCGGCCCGTCAACACTGATTTTTGCCAAATCAACATCTTTTTCCAAAGCTGAAGCGATATTTGTTGCGATTTCACGAGGATTTTTTTTCTCAATCTTAGCCAAAGCCAAAGCACCGTTACACTGGAAATCGCTCAAATCAGGGCGATCGGAAACCTTAACGGTTGCAAATTTTTCATCCAAACCAAGTTCTCTAAAAACTTTTTCAACTTTTTGATTTATCAATTTTTCCAAAGATAAAGACATTTTATATTTTTTCCTTATTGTTCACACTTAAAATAGTAATGATTCGGTACCAACAAACGACAAGTAAAAACAGTTTGCTTTACCGGAACCGCCTTATTACCTGTTTTATGTTTTTTGCATTCTTCATCGGCCAAAGTTTGTACTTCGCTGTAAGGAGTATACAAAACATTATAACATATGGCAGGATTTTCGGGAGTTGATTTTCCCACGTATAAAGCACCATCAGAGAAACCGCCGGCTTCTCGTCGTCGATCGACAAAAGGCTTAAATTGTGCGCAACCGCAGAGTAAAGATACCAAAACTGCAATATTTATAATTTTCGTACTTGCCAATTCAACAAAACTCCTTATACTTAACTAAAATTTTTAATTCCACTAACTATAACAAGAAGAAGTAAAAAATGCAAGCAAACAAATATATCGGTGATGAAGCTTTTATAAAAATGTTGGAACATTATTCTTGTCCGACACCCCTAAACGTAATAAAAATGCGTTTTGCCGGAGCTATTTGCTCACCAAATATGAACTTACGTCCGACAGATGTAATTTCATCATTTTGGGAAGAGGGACGCACACCTCGCTTAGAAACTAAGAAAGAAGCCGATTTGTTCTTTAAGTTTTTTATGGGCTTGTGGGACGAAATTTTTGAAGATGTGAAAAAAATCGGGGTAAAACTTCCGTCTTCAAAAGAAAAAGATATTCAAATTTATTGCCAAAATCGCTTCGAAGAAATTGAACAAGGATTTGTTGAGGGCTTCTTCGGCGGACAAGAAAACTTAAAAATGGCCGGATATTTGGCACAAATTGTCGATTCTTTATCCGAAATGGCAACTCTATATACCAAGATAGCGCTAAAAGGCGAAGCAACTCAAGCTACTTGGGATGCAGTTAAGCACACCGACAAAGTTGTCGAACGCTCGATTGCTTTCATTATCGAAAATTCGGTAATGCCACGTATTGAAGACATTAAACGCAGTGTAAACTAAGCCAAAACACAAGAATACAGCACGGCAAAAAAGTGCATAACCGTACCGCTAAGGACAAAGAAATGCCAAATAGCGTGGGTATATTTTTTTGACTTTTGAATATAAAACAGAACACCAAAGGTATAAAATAATCCGCCTAAAACGAGGAATATTAAACCCAGTGAGGGAATAGCGCTGACCAAAGATTTTGATGCAAAAACAATCAGCCATCCCATAATCAGATAAAGCGATATTGACCAAATTTTAGTGCCGCTTCCCGAGGTTACGAGTTTTAATATCGTTCCCAAAATTGCCAATCCCCATATAATACCGAATATTACCCAACCGGTAACACCTCGAAGTGAAACCAACAAAAACGGAGTATAAGAGCCGGCAATCAGATAATATATGGATATGTGGTCAAACTTTTTTAATTTCTTTTTGATTTTTTCATCTCTAAAGGCGTGATAAAGAGTAGATGCGGTGTATAAAACAACCATACTTGCGCCAAAAATAGCCGTGGAAACAATCGCCCACACATCAGCATAAAGCGAAGCAAAAACTACCAACAATACAAGTCCGGTAATACTCAAACCGATACCTATACCGTGAATTATGGAGCTCCACATTTCTTCTTTTGATGAGTAGGTCCTTACATTTGACATAACACCCTCCAAAACAAATTATAAAAAATTTTGACATTCATTAGAAATACTGTCAAGAAGGCACTTTTTTGAGTGTAAGTATGGTGCAAGAAACTATTGTAAAAATTTTAACAGACAATATTATATCGCATTAAAAGTTCTAAGAAGTTTATGTTTGATATTCAATTTTATAAGATGGCGATGCTAAAAATAGATTTGCAAGATTTGTTTTTTGCATATTTTAACTGTCGCAAAAACAAAAGGCGCACGGTAAATGCACTTGATTTTGAATTAGACTTCGAAACCAAGCTTATCAAATTATATAATGATATAAAAAAACGCAAATACGAAATAGGCAAATCAATAGCATTTATAGTATTTGAGCCGGTAAAGCGAGAAGTTTTTGCTGCTAATTTTCGAGACAGAATAGTTCATCATTATATTATAGATAAAATAAACAAATATTTTGAAAAAGATTTTATAGACGACAGTTATAGTTGCCGAGAGGGTAAAGGTACCTTATACGGAGTAACACGCATATACGAATATATGCGTGAATGTTCGCAAAATTATACAAAAGATTGTCATATACTAAAGTTGGACATTCGTTCATTTTTTATGAACATTGATAAAAATATATTATTCAAAAGCCTTAAAAAATTTTTGGACAGTAAGTATAAAAATCCTGACAAAGACACAATTTTATACCTGATAAAAAAGGTAATTTTCAACAATCCCGAAGACAATTGTATAATAAAAGGCAAACTATCAGATTGGAACGGTTTGCCTTATTACAAAAGCTTGTTTTGGTCGAACAAAAACAACGGATTGCCCATAGGAAATCTGACCTCGCAGGTTTTTGCCAATTTTTATTTAAACTCTTTAGATAAATACATTACAAAAGATTTGGGTATAAAATATTATGGTCGCTACGTTGATGATTTTGTAATTATCC
This sequence comes from Alphaproteobacteria bacterium, assembly GCA_045639065.1. Taxonomy (GTDB): domain Bacteria; phylum Pseudomonadota; class Alphaproteobacteria; order RF32; family CAG-239; genus CAZU01. Next base: position 72,971 of record JAZUCK010000023.1, read on the forward strand.
ACGAGGATAAGGAATACTTAAAGAAGGTACATATAAAAATAGCAAATTTTTTAAGACGAGAGCTAAAACTTACACTTCATCCGCAAAAAGTATATCTTCAACACTATAGCAAAGGGGTAAAATTTATTGGTGCCATAATCAAGCCCAATCGAATATATATCGGCAACAGGACCAAAAACGGATTGTATAATAAGATTGGCTCAAAGCTTGAGATAATGTCACAAGATTTGCCAATAGCACTCAAAGAGATTGCAAATTTTGAAGCAAGTATAAATTCATATTTTGGATTTATGCGTCATTATAACAGCTATAATTTGCGCCGTCATACCATAGAAAAACTGCAAGAAACATTTGTAGGCGATATGATGGAAGACAAAAAAGAATATAACAAGATTTCTATAGATAAGCTATTTCGTCCCTTAGAGCAAAAAAAATATCAACTGCGTCATCAACGACAATATCGAAGGTGGCAATATAATTCAAAAAGGAGTAATAAAAATGGCAATATATAATCAACTGCCGATATATAAGGATTCGTATCAGCTTTTGCTTGAGATATATCAAGTTACATCAAAATTCTCTAGAGAACACAAATATAATCTAGGTCAAGATATGAGGCGAGATGCATTAGCAATGATGCGACATTTATATGGAGCAAATATAAATATTGAGCACAGGCAAGAATATATCGACAGATTTTTAAATATGTTTGAAATGTTAAAGGTCGAAATAAGGTTATGTGTTGATATGAACATAATGAGTATAAATCGCCTTGCGCATATCAGTTTGATAATGGATTCGATAGCCAAGCAAGCGAGGGCATGGAGAGCAAGGAGCGGTCAAAAACAATAAAAGTCTTTAACTAAAAAAGCCGAAACGCACGGGCGTTGTTGTTGTTATTCTTATTGTTGTTGTTCCGATTGCCATCGGATGTATTTAGTTTCCATGAGTTATTTGAATTGTACTCAGAGGAGGACCAAACCTGACAATATTTTTGTTATCGTTTAAATTTTGAACGACATCTATTAAATCAGATGCTGTAGATAACCCTTTTTTAATTAAAAAAAGCTCACTCCTAACGACACGAAATCGATAGAATTCCGGCAGAATATCCAACCGCTCCGGTTAAATATGCTAGTGTTTAAAATTTTTTATGTCAATAAGGTAAATCAAAACCGTCATCCCCCTGAGCGAATGCAATGAGCGAGGTAAGGCATCTTCCTTGTTTTATTTAATTTGAAGATCGCTAACCGCACTCCGCTAAAGCTTCGTTTAGGCGATGACTCATTATGTCATTCCTCATTCAAGGCGTTGACAGAAAAATAATTTTTTTTATATTATTAAGGAAATATTTACAAATTTTATGTACAAGCTATAGTATATAAGTGTGTCTTAATATAAGCGCACAATGTAAGAAATACAACCAAAATAGGAAAGAAACAATGGCGAATAGCACCATAACATTGACAGCCTCGATGCGTTCGAATCTGATGTCGCTAAAAAATATAGCCACACAAATGAGCAAGACACAAAATATCCTTTCGACCGGCAAAAAGGTAAATTCAGCCATTGACAATGCTTCCAGTTATTATCAAGCCCGAAGCCTAAGCAATCGTGCGGCAGACCTAAATGCTTTGTTAGATACAATGGGACAAGGTATCCAAACCTTGCAAGCCGCTAATGAAGGAATTGAGGCGGCAACATCATATTTGGAGCAAGCCAAAGCAGTAATAGAACAAGCGTCATCAACCGGCGCGACCCCTCTGACTTCACAAGTACAATTAACCGACAATGTCGAAGAGCTGTTGGCACAAGGCTATATAGCTATTGATTCGAGTATGACGGGCGAAGATATTATGAATTTAATTGCCGAATTAGATGCCGACGGCGAAGAAATAAATCTTGTTTTAACCGAAGATATAGAAATAGATGATTATTTTGAGTTTTATGAAGCAGATGTAACCATCAACGGTGCTGGTCATACATTAAAATTGACAAATGAGTGGGGACAACTTTATCTTGGTGGTGAAAATACAACAATAGAAAATATGACTATAGAGCACACCGGAAATAGTGATAGAGTAATTTATAGCGAAACAACAGGATTGACATTAAGAAATGTCAATATAAATCATGAATATACCGGCAACTATAGCGCACAAACAGTATATATGGAATGTGGCGGAACAGTAGAGAATGTAAACATTAATACCAAAGCCGAATCAGTTTTAGCAGGAGTTTTAAGTTATTCCGGCGATTTAGATATCAAAAACTTAACTATGGACTTGAGTATTGAGAAAAAAGGCTCGGTAACCGGAGTTTATGCCGGAGCCGGATATGATGGCACCGAAGGTGGCAATGTAACGGTTGACGGCATGAGCATCAATGCTCATGGCGAGAACATCAAAGGACTTTGGGCAGCCGGCGAAGTAACAGGCTTAGAAGGTGTTTATAGCGGAAATTCGAGCATTCCACAATCATTGACCAACGGCAAAGCCAACACCCAAGCGATAGTTGCACAACTAGGTTCAGACGCCAAAGCAGCCTATGCCACAACCCAATTTTACGTTGGTGATAAGAATGGTGAGTTTGGACAGGGAAAATGGTATTTACCTTCCATTGCGGAGCTAATGGACCTTTATGGAACAGATTATGATGGTATCAATGGCGGATATGGCATAAGTGGAGCCAATGGCGACAACCTAAGCGCTATCAATACCACCCTCGGCGAATTGGCAGATGACGGTATCGCGGAGGAAATGGATGGGTGGTATTGGTCCTCCTCTGAGTTCCTTTCAAATTACTCATGGCTACTACTTACATCCGATGGCAGTCGGAACTACTCCAATAAGCATACTAACGGCTACAGCGCCCGTGCGTTTCGGCTTGTAGAAAATTGCTTTAACCCTTCACTTCTTTCCGGCGCCGAAGGCGACGGCATTCCCAAAGTGGGTGATATAATGTATTTAGATAAGTCATGGGGCACATTAGAAGACTATGACTCATCAAAAGCCGATCAAGTAGCCGGCGTCATCTGTGGCGTGGGTGATGATGGTTCAGTAAGGGTTGTATCATTAAAAGATTTGACTTTCAGTTCATTAGATGACGCCGGAATTTTTAATCCGGACGATCCATACGGCGGAAGTACCAAATATGTCAGATGGGCAACCTATGATAACGGTAAGTGGGAAGAAAATATCGAAGCTATTACCGACGTAGATGATGCCGCGTTAGCGGCCGCGTTTAATCAGCTTAAAGGTATTAGTGTCGAAGCAATCAATAATGCTTTTACAAAAGTTGATGTAGATACATATAAAGAACAGTTCAATGACGTTATAAGCCAATATGATGATCTAATTAAAGATGCTTCATATCAAGGTGTAAATCTACTTACCGGTGGTGAACTAAATGTTGTCTTTAATGAAACTCGCACGCACAGTTTTAATGTCAAAGGCGAGGATATTCGCTCGGATAAGTTAGGCTTAAAAACTGTAAGCTGGAATAATGCCGGCGAATTGGAAGTTACTGTCGAATCATTAAAAAATGCTATCAATAAATTACGCTCGGTGGCAACTGATTTAGGTAATAAATATACTATTATCCAAACTCGTCAAAACTTTACCGAGGCTTTAACAGATGTATTAGAAACCGGCGCTGATGATTTAGTATTAGCCGATATGAATGAGACATCAGCCGAATATCTGATGTTGCAAACAAGACAACAATTGGCAATCAATTCTTTATCTCTTGCTTCGCAATCAGCCAGCTCAATCTTGAGTTTGTTTTAAGTAAAAATAAAAAACAAACAGTCATCCCACCAAATCGACAGATTTGGTCAAGGGATCTTCAACTTTAAAAAAAGAAGAAGATGCCTAGTTTCGCTCGTCCCTCGCTCAAGGCATGACAGTTTAAATAACAATAATTAAAAGTCATCCCTCCAAATCGACAGATTTGGTCAAGGGATCTTCAACTTTTTAAAAAATTAAAAGAAGAAGATGCCTAGTCTCGCTCGTCCCTCGCTCAAGGCATGACATTATTTGATAAAAAACAAGAACCGCGACTTTTATATATTTTAAACGGGTCCGGGCGTGTGCAGAAACTTCTTATGCTTTACGTCAAAAGTGTTTGATTAAGGTAATGGATTTAAGGTGCAATGGATATGGAAGCGTATTTTGGCGTGAAGCATTAGAAATCGAACCAGCCCGGCAATTTTTGGTTACTTTTTGTTGGCAAAAAGTAACGTAAGAAAAAAGAAGAAGATGCCTAGTCTCGCTCGTCCCTCGCTCAAGGCATGACAGTTTAAATAACAATAATTAAAAGTCATCCCTCGTTTTCGATAAGAAAACGTCAAGGGATCTTCAACTTTAAAAAAAGAAGAAGATGCCTAATCTCGCTCGTACCTCGCTCAAGGCATGACAGTTTAAATAACAATAATTAACAGTCATCCCTCGTTTTCGATAAGAAAACGTCAAGGGATCTTCAACTTTGTAAAAAATTAAAAGAAGAAGATTGCTTGACCTCGTCGCTATACTCTTCTTAAGCGATGACATAATAAATTTAAATAAAAACAATGCCATAATTTTTGCTGTAAAATTATCAAAAATAGCTTGAAAAAAAATCACTTAATGATAAATTAGACAACGATAATTTTCAAATGCCGTGCGGGGCTGTCCGCACATAACTTTTATAGGAAGGATAATAATATGACAATTCGCGTCGGTATTAACGGATTTGGCCGTATCGGTCGTTTGGTTTTCCGTGCCGCTCAAAAAAGAAACGATATTGAAATCGTAGGTATCAATGACTTGATTGATGTTGATTATATGGCTTATATGCTCAAATATGACACAATGCATGGCAGATTTGACGGTGATGTTGAAGTAAGAGACGGCAAATTGGTTGTAAACGGCAAAGAAATCCGCGTTACTGCCGAAAAGAATCCTGCTGACTTGAAATGGAACGAAGTCGGTGCCGAATATGTTGTTGAATCAACAGGTTTGTTCTTGACCAAAGAAAAAGCTCAAGGCCACATTGATGCCGGTGCAAAATATGTTGTTATGTCTGCACCTTCAAAAGATGATACACCGATGTTTGTTTGCGGTGTAAATACCGATTCTTATGTTAAAGGAACACAATTTGTTTCTAACGCATCTTGCACAACTAACTGCTTGGCTCCGATTGCCAAAGTTTTGCACGATACATTTGGTATTAAGGACGGTTTGATGACAACTGTTCACGCTACAACAGCTACTCAAAAAACTGTTGACGGTCCGTCTGTAAAAGATTGGCGTGGTGGCCGTGCCGCTGCCGGCAACATTATTCCGTCTTCAACCGGTGCTGCTAAAGCTGTGGGCAAGGTTATTCCTTCATTAAACGGTAAATTGACAGGTATGGCTTTCCGCGTTCCGACATTGGATGTTTCTGTTGTTGACTTGACCGTTAACTTGGCTAAAGAAACAACTTATGAAGAAATTTGTGCTGCTATGAAAAAAGCTTCCGAAGGCGAATTGAAAGGCGTTTTGGGTTACACAGAAGATGCAGTTGTATCATCTGACTTTATCGGTGATGCTCGTACATCTATCTTTGATGCCAAAGCCGGTATTCAATTGACACCTTCTTTTGTTAAGGTTGTTAGCTGGTATGACAATGAATGGGGTTACTCAAACAAAGTTTTAGATTTGGTAGCTCACATGTCTAAAGTAAACGGCTAATATTTTGAAATTAAACCCCTATCTTCATGTTTAGGTAGGGGTTTTGTTTTTTTTCACTTTACAATAAAAATAAAATAAAGTAACTAAGGCTTAGTTTGAAAAAATCAATTACTTTATTTTATTATTTTACAATAAGGAAAAATTATGAATTACAAAACCATTGAAGATTTGGGCAACTTAGACGGCAAGGTCGTTATGTTGCGTGCGGACTTAAATGTTCCGATGAATGAAAATTTTGAAGTAACTAACACTGCTCGTATTGACAGAACTGTTCCCACTATTAAGGAACTTATGTCAAAAGGCGCTAAAGTTGTGGTTACATCACACTTAGGCCGCCCTGAAGGCAAAGGCGACATGGCCAACTCTTTGACTCACATCGTCAAAGATTTGGAAAAAGCTCTTGGTAAACACGTTGTGTTTGTTGGCGACTGCATCGGACCTGATGTTGAGGCTGCTATCAAAAACATGAGCGCTGACGAAGTCTTGTTGCTTGAAAATCTTCGCTTCTACAAAGAAGAGAAAAAAGGCGACGAAAACTTTGCCAAAGAATTGGTTGCTCACGTTGATGCTTATGTAACAGATGCTTTCTCTACAGCTCACCGTGACCACGCATCTATGGTTGCTGCAGTTAAAATGCGTCCTTCTGCTTTCGGTCGTTTGATGCAAGAAGAAGTAAACGCTTTGTCACAAGGTCTTAATGATCCGAAACGTCCGTTGATTGCTATTGTCGGCGGTTCAAAAGTTTCTACCAAGTTAGACTTGTTAAACAACTTGGTTAAAAAAGTTGACAAATTGGTAATTTCCGGCGGTATGGCTCACACCTTTATGAAAGCCAGCGGAATTGACACCGTGAACGAGGCTAACTCTTTGGTTCAAATGGATATGCTTGATACTGCCAAAGAAATTATGGCAACTGCTAAGGCTAATAATTGCAAAATTGTTTTGCCGTTAGATGTCGTAGTTTCTAAGGAATTTAAGCCTATGGCCGAACACAAAACCGTTTCATTAGACGAAATTCCGGCTGAAGGTTGGAGCTTGCTTGATGTCGGTGCAAAAACTATTGCTGCTATCAATGCTGAATTGGACGAAAGCAAAACACTCGTTTGGAACGGACCTTTGGGTGTGTTCGAAATGAAACCTTTTGACACAGCTACTAATGCAGTTGCCGAACACGCTGCTGAATTAACTCAAGCCGGCAAATTGATGTCGGTAGCCGGTGGCGGTGACACAGTTTCTGCTTTGGCTAATGCCGGTGTAGAAAAGAAATTTTCATACATCTCAACAGCCGGCGGTGCTTTCCTTGAATGGATGGAAGGTAAAGAACTCCCCGGAGTTGTGGTTTTGAAAAAATAATCTTCTTTTCAAACTGATTAGAAAACCTCGCTTAAAAACATAAGCGAGGTTTTTTATTGTGTTTCAAAAAAAAATAGACAAAAAATAATTGACCAAACCCTTAAAATATGATATTTTGTCTAAAATTTATCTTCAGGAGATTTTTTTTGATGAATATTAGAGAATATATCAATCATATGAAAAGTGTTCGAGGTGACAGAAGTTTTGCCTTTCTTGCCGAGAGATGTGAAACATCTGAAAAAAATCCTTTTCGTATTCGTCCTGCAGAACCGATAAAAGCTGATGAGGTTCTTGTATGTGTGCTTTGTGGCGCAAACAGAAACGAAGGTGATTATATTCGTGAGTATAACGGATATTTAAAAAAAGTTGATGACTTTGTTAAAAAATCACCCAAATTAAAAGGGTATAATATAAGAGTTTGTGTCGCTGTATGTAATTTTGGCAAGTATCATGACACTGATAGAGCTCGTTATCTGCAGCATTTGAAGCAATTCGATTATAAAAAATATAAAGAGATGATATCAAAATTACCGCCTGAGGTTAAAGAAGAAACATTAAATCCTTGCTATATTCAAGACATTTTTAATACAACCATGCTTCCTCGTATTTCAGAAAATAAAAGTGAAACGATGCACAATATTCGTCGCCTCAATTTTGTTACTCATTGTCATGGTGCTTACGAAGTTGTAGAGATGGAAGGCAAAATGTCTGAAAAATTATCTCTTCTGGGATATACAGCAAGTGACAAAGAGCAAATTTTTGCCCAACAGATGAGCTTAAATTTTAATCCTGAGGGGGCAAAAAATCATGCAAAATCACGTTTTTTCAATATTCAATCAGCTGCTGATTCGCATAATCATCAAACAACACCTTTGGAAGAATATTTGCTTATTAAGCCGAGTGATTTCGGAATTGCTTATATCAACAACAAAAATATTAAGACGTTGATGTGTGCTCAGGTTGATAAAAGAGGCGTCGAAGGTAATCCTCCGCCGGTATATATTGCAAGACCTGTTGAAGATCTTTTTAGGGATACAATGGAAGTAATGTCCGATAAAAATAATGATGAAACTAGAGAGCCCGAGGAAGAGGATTATGTTTCTGAGCATTCATTTATGGGCTTTAGTCCAAAATCAAATATGAGCCGTGGTGCAAAAAAAATACAAAAAATTGCCGGAAATATACTGGAAAATTCTTTGCTTAATTCAGTCAGGCAAAAGAAGGATGAGTTTGTGCCTTTGCCATCTTTCTTAACTTTGGCAGCCGGTGATAGAACCGAGCGCTTTGAAATTGCCAAAGCTTATATAAAAGGTTGGAAAATGGTCGGCAAAACAATGATTGAAGATCCTTCCAAACTTGCTGCACATAATGCCTATCGTCGAAGACACACCATAGAACTATAAGCTACATAATCACTTTGTTTAGTATAAGTAAAAAAATACTTTAAGCTGACTATATTTTAATTGTTCACGATGGTGGAATATAAAGATGGGATAATTAAAGCCTCTTTATTTTCAAGATGAGTGAATGCATTGTTTTTCTTTAGATTATATAAGGTAAACAAGGAAGAGATACCCTTTCAAGACGTTGAAAAGGTATCTCTTTTTTTTTAATCATTAAATGCTTGTTTTTTTGTCTAAAAGATGTTACAATAAGGTAAATTGTATATTTGGGAGATAAAAAAATGGCAAGAGGTGCTAGAACAAAAAGTCTTCATAAAATAAGAATGTCCCGTGACGAAAGTAGAAGAAATGATCGAATAAAAGAAGCTAACATTTATTCTTTTTTCGATATTTGGAATTGGTTTTATGAAGGTGAAGAAGGAGAAGAGGGCAAATCCATACATGACTTCAAAACACTTATAAGTGAAGAAGTTAAGGCGATTGATGCGGCTCATTACCCGGAAGACGGTTCAAATCAGCACCAGCACACTTATGAGCACCAGCCTCCTCAGAAAAGCAAAAAACAAAATAAGAGAACTCCCGCTAAAAAACAAAGAACAAAAGTCAATAAACTTGCTTCCAATTTTTTTGCGGCAGAGGATGATTTTATTCAGAATCATGCTGCCAAATATTATGAATATCTTATGGAGAAGTCTAATATCGAAGATATTAATGATGAAAAAGAGCGCACAAAAAAGTTAGAAGATCTTAAAACTAAATATAAAGGATCTATAAGTGCTCTTGAAAAATGTCAAGAATTAGGCGCTGATTTTGAAAAATATGAGCAAACAATCAAGTTCTTAAATGAAATTCCCGAAAGTGTTCTGCTCAATATGGTTCAATATAACTTAGAGTGTGAAAAAAGAGGAAAGAAAAATCTTATTGATAAGCCCTTTGAAGAAATGTTTTCGCAACCGCATTATAAATCTACCGGTAAAGAAAGCGAAAATGGCTCAATTATAAATGAACATAGATTTAATATCGGTACCGATAATGATTCCGTTACTCATTCAATTTTAAATCTCAATGGAACAGGTTTAAATATCACATTTATCGACGGAAAAGTTTCATTACTGTTTTGTGATGATAATATGACACAAGATCAAATTGATGCTTTGGCCGATTATTGTTTCAGATATGGTATAAAAATTGAAGACTTTGGAAACTTAAAAGGATCTAAAGTAGTTGATAATGACAATAAAGAAGTTGGAGATATAGAGGCTGTATTTGCCAAATCTACTAAAAAGGCTATAGATAAGATTGCTCAAAATGCGGTAGATCAGGGAATAGTACCTGTTGACGATACAACCAAAGAAGTTCACATAGATCCCAGCGAAAATTTCTTTGGTGAATTTATTCCTGAGGCTAAAGCTCTTAAACCTTTCCAGCCTAACAAAGCCATAGATGCCGCTAAAAAACTTACGGCCGGAGGTGGTGTCGTTGTTCCCAGCTGCTATTTTGGCACAACAGTCGTAAGATTCTATAGTAATGAAGATGACGTAAAAAAAGATTGCCGTATGAGTAAGGATGGAGAGGAGCTGATACATACTAAAAAATATGCCGTTACATTCAATCACTCAAGAGGTGAGGCACTTTTCTACTTAGGTAAGAAAACACAACTTTCAACAGGTGATATTCGCGTTGGTTTAGAAGCCTTAAAAGCGCAGGGATATAAGTATTTTGAATATCCGTCTATTACCAGTGACGAAGGCTTTGGTGCCGGGACACAGAAGGCTATGTTTGAGGCTTCGGTAAAAACAGGTATGCCTCTGTTATTGCGAGGCCCAAGCGGTCGAGGCTGTGATATTGGAGCTGCCGATATTGATACCATACTTGAATTTACCAACAAGAATGATAACTTTACCGGAAAGCACGCCGAAAAAGCCGAGTATTTGATGCGTTGGTACGAGCAACTCCAAAAATATGTGGCAACAACTAATAAGCATGGCGAATTTGCTACGGTTATGGATAAAGTAAAACAACAAGCAAGCTTTACATTGTTCCAAGCCTCGTTTAAAGGATTGATTGAAGATGAAATCAAGAAAAATATAGGTGATGACGGAAAATGGGATAATGTCGATGTTATGTCTGCATTATATGCCTACGGTAAAATAGTAGACGGTATTAAAAACGGTTACTTAGGCGGAAAACGCTATAATCCTTTGGATGAAAAGAATAATGGCGACCTTATAATGAAAGAGTTTACTCGCCTGAGACAAGCTCGTCGTCCTATTATCGAAAAAGAAATATCTGATAACTTATCTAATCTTGCGAATAGTTCTAGTAACGATAAACCTGAAAAAGTTATGAACACAATGTTGCGTAACTATAAAGGCGCTTTGGGTAAACTGGTTGGTGATCTTAAAGGATTGGGTGTTGATGTCGGATTAGGCGATTTTGATTGCAGAAGATTATACAATCCGGAGTTGAAAAAACAAACAACTTCAAATGAAACAAATAATGTTGTCACACCTGCATATAAAAAATATGCTGAGCAAGTAAGACCTTAGTTATATAAAAAAGCCTCAGTTGTAAGACTGAGGCTTTTTTTGGGTTATGCTACAATATTTAGCAAGGTTTAATATTCCAAATTTTCTTTGCGTATTCCTTGATAGATCTATCAGATGAGAACTTGCCGATTCTGGCAACATTAAGGATTGCTTTCTTGTTCCATACTTCACGATTCAAGAAGTCTTTTTCTACCTCTTCCATTTTTTTATCAAAAGATTCTAAGTCTTCTAATACGAAGTAATAATCACGATTCAAAAGTTCTTCAAAAATCGGCTTAAACAGCAATACATAATCTTTTTCACAGAACATATTGGAGTTCAATGCATTTAAGATACGTTTGATATAGTTGTTGTTTTCATATAATGCTCTCGGATTATATGTAGCACGTTTGGCATGAACTTCTTCTTCGGTCAAACCGAACAAATAGAAGTTTTCTTTGCCGACGCACTCTCTGATTTCTATATTAGCACCGTCAAGTGTACCCAATGTCAAAGCACCATTTAAGGCAAATTTCATATTACCTGTTCCTGATGCCTCAAATCCTGCGGTAGAAGATTGAATACTTAAATCAGCGGCTGGAATCAATACTTCGGCCAAAGATACTTTATAATCAGGCAAATATACAACCTTAATCATATCATTGGTTCTTGGGTCATTATTAACAACCGATGCCACATTATTGATAAGCTTAATAATCAACTTTGCAAAGTTATATGACGGAGCGGCTTTTCCGGCAAATATATAAGTTTTTGCCACAGCCGGTTTTTTATTATCCTTGATAATGTCAAGATAATCGCCGATAACTTGCAAAATTGTCATCAACTGACGTTTATATTCGTGAATACGTTTAGCATGAACAATAAACATACTTTCCGGATCAACAAATATACCGGTTGTCTTTTGAATAATCTTGGTCAGACGTTGTTTGTTTTTGAATTTGACTTCATCAAATTCTTTAATAAACTTCTTGTCTTTGGCAAATTTTTCCAATCCTTCTAACTGATCCAAGTCGATAACCCAATCTTCACCGATTTTAGAGTCAATGAGCGATGTAAGGGCTGTGTTGGCATGTAATAACCAACGACGAGGAGTAATACCGTTGGTAACATTGGTAAACTTTTCCGGCCACAATTCATAAAATTCGGGAACGAGCTTAGTCTTAATCAAATTAGAGTGAATTTCAGCCACACCGTTTACAGAGAATGAACCGACAATAGAAAGGTTTGCCATGCGAATAATTTGTCTGTCACCTTCACCTGATACAATCGAAACTTTTGAAAGTTTTTCTTCATTTTCACCAAATTTTGAACGAGCAAATTCCATAAATCTGCGGTTGATTTCATAAATAATTTGCAAGTGGCGAGGCAATAACTTGCCGATAATTCTTGATGGCCATGTTTCCAATGCTTCCGGCAATAATGTATGGTTGGTGTAGGCAAAACATTTTGTAGTAATATCCCAAGCATCAACCCATTCTTGTCCGTGAATATCAATCAAAATACGCATCATCTCGGCAATAGCAATAGCCGGGTGGGTGTCATTAAGTTGGATAACGACTTTTTCCGGCAATTTGTGGAAGTCATCACTTTTTTCCAAGAAACGACGAACAATATCTTGAATTGCGCAAGAAGCGAAGAAGTATTGCTGTTTTAAGCGCAATTCTCTTCCCGATTCGACGGCATCTGAAGGATACAAAACTTTTGAAATTGTCTCAGTTTCGATTTTTTCTTTCATAGCTTCGATATAACCGCCTTCATTGAACACGTTAATATCCAACTCATCATCGGTTTTAGCAGAGAACAAACGCAAGTAGTTTACTGATTTTCCATTATACCCTACAATCGGAAAATCGAAAGGCACACCATAAATAGTTTTTGTGTTCATCCATAAAAAGTCTTTTGAGCCATCAGGATTATTGATAACTTCGACATTACCATATAAAGGAATTTTTACAATGCGGTCACGACGAGCAAACTGCCAGGGCGATTCTTCACCTTGCCAAGAATCAGCTTGTTCGACTTGATATCCGTTTTCAAATTTTTGTTTGAACAATCCGAATTTGTAGTTAATGCCATATCCGAAACCGGGCATTCCCAAAGATGCCAAAGAGTCAAGGAAGCATGCTGCCAAGCGACCCAAACCGCCGTTACCCAAAGCCGGATCATATTCGGTATCAAAAATTTCATTTAAGCTGATATCAGGAAAACCGTCAATTTTGATATCTTTCATAATATCGAAAAGACCTAATGAGTGAAGGTTGTTTTCCAAAGAACGACCAAGCAAATATTCAATTGAAAGGTAGTACACACGTTTAGAATTACATTTATTATAACGGGCAATGGATTGGTACATTTTATCCATCGCAAACTCTCTGACAGCCAAAGCAATTGCTTCCAAAGCCTCATCTTTAGTAACTTCGCAAACGCGTTTACCGATAAAATATTGGATATAGTGTTCAATAGAGAATTTCAGTCTTGCTTTATCAATTTCACTGATAATGGCTGTATTTTTCTTCACGTCTGTCACTCCTTAAAAATAGATGTAAATACCAAGTTATCCCAATATTATTGTTAAATTGTTTGAAATATAGTTAATAACTTACAGCAATTTTACATATTAAATAATAAAACTTCGCAAATTTTTTTAATAACTATTTGAATTTTTAAAAATGGTAGTGTATTGTCAAATAAGTTATTTATAAATAAAAATATTAAAAACAATAGGAAATGTAAATGAAAAAATCTTTTTTAACAGGTTTACTTGTATCGACATCATTATTTTTTGCGCAAAACGCAAATGCAGATGACATATTTAATGTATTGGCAAAAACATATTCATCAAATCCGACTTTACAATCTCAACGTGCGTATTTGCGTTCGATTGATGAAAATATTGCTATAGCAAAATCAGGATATCGTCCTAATTTGTCTCTTCAAGGCGCCTATCGTGATGGCGAAAACAAGGTTAAAAAAGGTGTCGGCCAAGGCGGAGATTATAACAATTTAAGCGGTGCTGCCGTAGTTTCACAGCCTGTGTTTAGCGGTTTTTCAACCGTAAATTCGGTAAAAGCTGCCGACAGAGCAATCAAGGCAGCTCAAAATAATTTATCAAATGTTGAGCAAAGCATTTTACTTGAAGCATCGACAGCCTATTTAGATGTTTTACAAAACAGAGCTATTGTTGAATTGCAGAAAAATAACGAAGAACTATTAAAGAAAAAACTTGAAGAAACACAAGAGCGCTTTAAGGTTGGTGAGGTTACTAGAACTGATGTTTCACAAGCAGAAGCTCGCCATTCTCAAGCAATATCCGATCGTATTGCTTCAGAAGGTAATTTGCAAGCATCTGTTGCAACTTACATTGAGCTTATCGGTCAAGAACCAAATGACTTGAGTGAGCCTGTTGAAATGATAAATTATTTGCCCGCAAGTTATGATGAAGCCTTAAATTTGGCCTTGAAGAATAACTATAGCATTAAAGAAGCTCAACATTTGTACGCTTCTAAGGGTTATGAAGTATATGCTAATACAGGTGCTTTGTTCCCGACAATATCTCTAGACGGCTCAATCGGACGTAACAAGGCAGAACAGGGCGAAATTGATACCACAACCGAAAATGCCGAATGGGGCGTAAATCTAAGCATTCCTTTGTATGCAGGTGGAGCAACCAGAGCAAAAATTCGCCAAAGTAAATACCAAAAATGGCAAGCTCAAGAAGGTGTGTTAGAAGCAAAACGTGCTGTGAAAGCATCTGTTTTGAGCGCTTGGGAATATATGAAATCTAATGAATCTCAACTAAAAGCCATCGAAGATCAAATTAAAGCCAATACTATTGCATTAGAAGGTGTTCAAAAAGAAGAAGCTTTAGGAAACAGAACAATTTTAGATGTGTTGGATTCATATCAAGAACTACTCAACTCTAAGGTTAATGACGTAAAAGCTCGCCGCACTTACTATGTTTCGGCAATGAATTTGCTTGCCTCAATGGGTAAAATGACAGCCAAAGAATTAAAGCTTGATGTCGAACTTTATGATGCACAAAAATATTATGAAGAAACCAAAGGTAAATGGCTTTCTCTTAATTAGTTGCTAAATTACTTGATAAAAAAAATTTTTAATATAACATATATTTTGGGTTTATAATTAAACGGGATTTAAGTGATTATGTCTGATAATGTTCAAGAAAACGATATGGAAGGTATCTTATCCTCTATCAAAGATATTTTGGAAGAGGATGAAAGACAACAGCAATCAAATGAGGTTGCTGACAGTTTTGATGCCGATAATATTTTAGATGAAGTTTTAGGATCATCAGAGGTTGATGATGTTTTGGAATTATCACCGGATATGAGAGTTGATGAAACTATTGAAGAAAGTGTTGATGAAGACGTTTTACTTGACGTTAATGAATTGCTTACAGATGTTAACACACAAGCTGACGAAGGTGTTATAAATGAAGAGCCTGTAGCAGAAGTTGCTGACGATACGCCTGTTGCTGATGTTGAAACATTTTATGAATCTCCTGTCTCTGATGAAGATATTGCCTTGTTGAATGAACCTTTTTTTGAGACAGAAATTCCTGAAGAATCAACCCCTATAAACGAACCGTTTTTTGAAACATATGATAATGCAGAAGTTGAGACTTTACTGGAAGATAATCACAGTGACGAACAAATACCTGACGTTTTTGAGACAGGAAATGACGCTACCGATTTATCTATAGATGAACTTTTAGGTGGTGATGTCGCTGAACCTGTAGCAGTTGAGGAAGATTTGGCTCCGGTTTACGAAGAACCTGCAGTAGTTGAAGAAACAGCTGTTTATGACCCTGTTATAGAAATAGAGCCGGTAGTCGAAGATGTTGTAGAGGAAGAAAAACAAGATGTATCTTCCAATATAATGAGTAACTTTGCTAAGATGTTTTCTCATGAAGAAAATACAGAAGAAGCTCAAATTACATCGGTTGGCAACACGTCAAAAACTTTGGAAGATTTGGTCGTTGACGCTATTCAAAAAGCTATTGGTAAAGAAATATCGGCTAAATGGAATAACGGTGCCGATTTTAACAGCTTTGTTGAAGCCGAAATAAGACGCCAAGTTGAAACATGGATTGCAAACAATATGAGTAACGTAATTGAGAATATTGTAAAAAAAGAAGTTGAGCGAGTGATAGCAAAGGTGAGTTCGTAAAAGCGCATCAGCCAGAACTGACCTCAAGTTTTGAATGCCCGCAAAATTGAAATTTTTACGGGCATCTCGTTTTATAAAATATCACTCAAATTTAAAGAAAAATAGGATTTAGAAATGTTAGAAAAAAATTATACACCAAAAGATTTTGAAGAAGAAATATATAAAAAATGGGAAGCAAACGGTGATTTTAAACCGGATATGAGCTCTGATAAAGACGCATTTTGCGTAGTTATTCCGCCACCAAATGTTACCGGCGTTTTGCATATGGGACACGCATTGGATAATACCCTGCAAGATATTTTGATTCGTTACAATCGCATGCTTGGTAAAAAAGTTTTGTGGCAAGTAGGTACAGACCATGCCGGTATAGCAACCCAGATGGTTGTTGAAAGAAATTTGGCCAAAGACGGTATCTTTCGTCATGACTTGGGCCGTGAAAAATTTATTGAAACAGTTTGGAAGTGGCGCGAACAATCAGGCGGTACAATTTGTAAACAACTTCGTCGCTTGGGTGCATCTTGTGATTGGTCAAGAGAACGTTTCACTATGGACGAGGGTTTAAGCAGAGCCGTATTAAAAATATTTGTAAATTTGTATAAAGACGGTTTGATTTACAAAGCCAAAAAATTGGTAAACTGGGATTCCAAATTTATGACCGCAGTCTCCGACTTGGAAGTTATTCAAAAAGAATGTGTCGGCAAAATGTATTACTATCGTTATCCTATTGAAAACGAAGCCGGTCAATATATCCATATTGCCACAACTCGTCCGGAAACAATGTTTGGCGATACGGCTGTTGCTGTTTCTAAAGATAACGAAAAACTAAAACATCTTATCGGTAAAAATTGTATTATCCCGATAATCAACCGTGCGATACCGATTATCGCCGACGAACATGCCGATCCCGAAAAAGGAACAGGTGCGGTTAAGATTACACCGGCGCATGACTTTAATGACTTTGAAGTTGGTAAACGTCATGATTTGCCCTTAATAAACATTTTAAATCCCGATGCAACATTAAACGAGAATACTCCGTACGAGGGTATGACAACTCTTGAAGCTCGTCAAAAAACAATCGACGCATTGAACGAATTGGGACTTATGGATAAGATTGAAGATCACCCGATGGTTATTCCTTATGGCGATCGCTCAGGTGTTATTATTGAGCCTTTGATGACTGACCAATGGTTTGTTGACGCTCCTGTTTTGGCAAAAGAGGCTATCAGAGTTGTTGAAGAAGGCGAGATGGAATTTATTCCCAAAACCTATGAAAAGACCTATTTTGAGTGGATGCGTAATATCCAACCTTGGTGTATTTCTCGTCAACTTTGGTGGGGACACCAAATGCCGATTTGGTACGGACCGGACGGACATATTTTCTGCGAAGAAAATGAAGAGTCAGCACAAGCCGAAGCTGATAAATTCTATGGAAAGCATGAAGAATTAACCAGAGAAACCGATGTTTTGGATACATGGTTTTCTTCAGGATTATGGGCTTTTTCAACACTCGGATGGCCTGATAAAACAGAGTATTTAGATACTTTCTATCCGACATCAGTTTTGGTAACAGGATTTGACATCATTTTCTTCTGGGTTGCTCGCATGATGATGATGAGTATGTACATGATGAAGAAAGTTCCGTTTAAGAAATGTTATATCCACGGACTTGTTCGTGATGAACATGGTCAAAAAATGTCGAAGTCAAAAGGTAATACGGTTGATCCTATGGAAACAATCGAAAAATATGGTGCCGATGCTCTTCGTTTCTTTATGGCAGCCATGGAAACTCAAGGTCGTGATGTCAATATGAGTGAAGCCCGTGTTGCCGGATATCGTAACTTTGCTACAAAATTATGGAATGCTTCTCGTTTTGGCGAGATGAACGAAGCCAAACCTGTAGCAGATTTTAATCCTGACAATGTTACTTTAGCAGTAAATAAATGGATTATTGCCAAAGCAAAAGAGGCCACATTAGATGTTACCAAAAACCTTAATGCTTTCCGCTATTCTGATTCTGCTAACAGTATATACCAATTTGTATGGGGCTCGTTCTGCGATTGGTATATCGAAATGATTAAGCCGATTTTATATGGCGAAGACGAAAAAGCCAAAGCAGAAACCAAGGCAACATTTGCATGGGTATTGGATAGGATTTTGGTTGTTTTGCATCCGTTTATGCCGTTTATCACCACACAACTTTGGGATAATTTAGCATCACGTAATGTAGAACTTATGCATCATGCTTGGCCGACAGGCGAGGTTGTTGACAATCAAGCTAAAGAGGCTATCGATTGGGCAATCGATGTTATTAGTGCAATTCGTTCTTTGCGCGCGGAAATGAATTTGCCGGCAGGTGCAAAATTAAAAGCTTATATCAAAGATGATAACGCAAAAGTTTCAACATACATCAATGATTTTGCTAATATTATCTGTTCTTTGGCCAGACTTGAAACAATTGAAATATTGCAAGGCGATGTAACATCTGATATGGTTCAAACAGTTTGCCAAACAAGCACAATTTTGCTTCCATTAAAAGGCGTTGTAGATTTTTCTGCCGAACGCGAGCGCTTGCAAAAAGAATTAGCCGGATTGGATAAAAACTTGGCCGGTTATGCTACCAAACTTTCTAATCCGAACTTTGTCGAACGAGCACCGGCAAAAGTTGTTGAAGAAGAAAAGAAACGACAAGCCGAAGCTTTAGCCAATAAGGCAAAGGTTGAAGAAGCCTTGTTAAGAATTGCAAACTTATAATTTGAAAAAATCCCTCTTTAACCGGAGGGATTTTTTTTAATCAGCTTATTGCAAAATAAAATCTCTTATTTATAATAAAAAAAGAGTTTATTTTTTTAGAGGTTAAAATGCGAATTTTAGGTTTGGACCCCAGTTTATCCTCGACAGGTTGGGGAATTATCGAAGTGGAAAGCAATAGGGTAAAATATATTGCCGACGGTTTTATTCCGACAAATGCTAAAGCTCCCATTGAAGAAAGACTAAACGAAATAAACAAAATTTTGCGCGAAGTAATCGAGCTTTATAAACCTGATGAAGCATCTATCGAGCAGGTGTTTCTAAACTCTAACCCGACATCTACCATAAAACTTGGTATGGCTCGCGGTGTAGTTATTATGACACCGGCACAATATGGAATTTCGGTAACCGAATACGAACCTACAAAAGTAAAAAAAGCAGTTGTCGGCGTGGGGCGTGCCGAAAAAAATCAGGTAGAAACTATGGTGAAAATCTTGCTCCCCGGTTGCCAACCGAAGAACAACGATTCGGCCGATGCCTTGGCTATTGCCTTGTGCCATTTTCAATATCGTAACGCTTATGGAATAAAAAAATAATGATAAATTGGGATTTGTTAAAAGAAGAAGTTAAAAATCATATGAATTTTGACAGTTGCGGTCATGGTTTTGACCATGTTGAAAGAGTATATAACATAGCGCAAAAATTGATGCAAAATTTGCAAAATATTGATAAAGAAATAGTCGCGCTTGCCTCACTTTTGCATGATGCCGATGATTATAAATTATTCGGACAAGAAGCCTGTGATAATTTGACTAATGCCAAAAGAATTATGAAAGAGTGCGGTGTCGATGAAGCAACTATGCAAAAAGTTTGCGATATTATATCTTCAATGGGGTATTCAAAACTTTTAATGGGTATCAGACCAACCACTAAAGAAGGTATGTTGGTCTCAGACGCCGATATGCTTGATGCAACCGGCATAAATGGTATAATCCGAACCCTAAACTATGCTTTTTCACGTTGTCAAAAATATGGCACTCCGGTATTTGATAAAAACGAGTGGCCGGAAATAAATATGAGTGCCGAACGATATAAGTCACGCGACAGAAAAAGCGACAACTGCATCAATCACTTTTTTGAAAAGACTTTGCGCTTGGGCAATCTGATGATGACCGAAGAAGGAAGACAAATGGCAAAGGTAAGACTAAAAAGAATGGTCGAATTTTTACGCGGTTATTTTGATGAAAATGATGTGCCGGAATGGAACAAATATTTGGAAAATTACTTAAAAGAAGAAAAAATAGACTTATAAAAGTTCTTTTTTTGTTCTAAATAATTAAAATAATTCTTGCAACTGAATTGTTTATTTTGTAGGCTAAAATAAGTTGATTGAAAACAAGGAAATTAAAATATGATAGCTAAGTTAAGAGGACTTGTTGATACCATAGCCGAAGATTATTGCATTATCGATGTTAATGGCGTGGGGTATTTGGTTTTTGCTTCTGCTAAAACACTAAGCAGATTAACCTTAAACTCAACAGCATCGCTGATGATTGAAACTATTGTCAGAGAAGACAGTATTTCGCTGTTCGGATTTGCCGATGCCCTGGAAAAAGAGTGGTTTAATACCTTAACCAAAGTTCAAGGTGTCGGGGCTAAGGTGTGCTTAAGCATTATGTCGGTGCTAACTCCTAACCAACTTGCTCAAGCTGTTGCCGCTCAAGATAAATCTTCGTTTGCCAGAGCAAATGGTGTAGGTCCTAAATTAGCCGCACGCATTGTTACCGAATTAAAAGATAAAATCGTAACCGTTCCTTTAGCTAACGTTTCAAAAGACTTGAATCAAGCTGTAAATTTTGACACGGCAACCGGAGAAGTTTTGGAATATGAAGATAATTTAGTCTCACGTGATGAAGATCCAACCAAAATGGAAGACGCTATTTCGGCGCTGGTAAATTTGGGCTATCAAAGAATAGACGCTTATCGCGTAGTAAATTTAGTATTGAGTAAAAATGAAAATGCCGATACAAGCGAAATAATTCGCTTATCGTTAAAAGAATTTGCTAAGGAGCAAGTCAGATGATCGATGAAAGACTGGTCAGTCCGCAAAAACAAACAGAAGATGAGAGCGCTACAAATATGCCGATAAATTTGCGCCCGCAAACCTTAGGGGATTTTGTCGGACAAACTCATGTTTGCGAAAACTTAAAAGTTTTTATTGATGCCGCAAAAGCACGTGGTGATGCTTTAGATCACGTTTTGTTGTTTGGCCCTCCGGGTCTTGGCAAGACAACTTTGGCTTCTATTGTTGCTAAAGAATTGGGTGTGGGTTTTCGTGCAACCTCGGCTCCGATGATTTCAAAATCAGGCGACTTGGCAGCCATTTTGACCAACTTAGAACGTAATGATGTTTTGTTTATTGATGAAATTCATCGTTTGAATCCTGCTATTGAAGAAGTCTTGTATTCGGCGATGGAAGATTTTCAACTAGACTTGATTATCGGTGAAGGCCCTTCGGCTCGTTCGGTGCGAATAGATTTGCAACCTTTCACACTGGTTGGCGCTACTACTCGTTCTGGAATGTTGTCAACTCCGCTTCGCGAAAGATTCGGAATTCCCTTAAGACTTGATTTTTATTCACCGGAAGATTTGAAAAAAATTGTTTTGCGTGGAGCAAGGTTGTTAGATATGCCCTTGTCGGAAACTGGTGCTTTGGAAATTGCTAAACGTTCTCGCGGAACACCTCGTGTCGCCGGAAGACTTTTGCGTCGCGTTCGTGACTTTGGAGCTGTTTGCGGAGCACAAGAAGTAGACAATAAAATTGCCGATGGCGCCTTAAAAAGGCTCGATGTTGATGACTATGGCTTAGATGCTTTTGACAGAAGATACTTAAATTGCATTTTGCAAAACTATGGCGGTGGTCCGGTTGGCGCTGATACATTGGCAGCGGCTTTGTCCGAAGAACGTGACACTATCGAAGAAGTTATTGAGCCGTTTTTATTAAAGTTGGGCTTCTTACAAAGAACTCCTCGCGGTCGAGTTATTTCCGATTTGGGTTGCAAATATCTCGGCGTTCCCTCACTAAAAAAAGAAAAATATAACCCGCAAATGGATTTATTGGAAGGTTAGAAAATGATAGTAAAATCCGTATCCGCCCCACAAGGCGAATTGGTCGATAAAGAATTTTTGTTTCCGGTCAGAGTATATTATGAAGATACCGATGCCGGTGGCATAGTTTATTATGCAAACTATTTAAAGTTTGCCGAAAGGTGTCGCACCGAGTTTATTCGTTCACTCGGTAGCAGACAACAAGATGATTTGCAATCTCCCGAAAGAACCGCTTGGGTGGTCAGACATTGTGAAGCAGATTATATGGCTCCGGCTGTCCTAGATGATGAATTGGTTGTCAGTTGTCGTATTACTAATTTGGGTGGTGTTACCGCAACCATGCACCAAGAAATAAGACGAGGTGCCGAAGTTTTGGTCGCCATTGATATTAAGGCAGCTCACATTTCGCTAAACACTAAAAAGCCTGTACGCATACCAAAGACTTTAATGGAAAAGTTAGTATAAAAATAATCGCCCGCAAGGGCGATTATTTTTAATTATTTTTGCTTTCCTTAGATTTTACGATTTCTAATCCTCCGCTCAAAACTATAATGTCGGCGCTATCATTATCGTTGATTTCGCCATTAAGTATTTTGATGGCCAATTTGTTTTCAATATTGTTTTTAAGCAGACGTTTTAAGGGTCTGGCGCCATATACGGGATCATATCCGTTGTTAACAATCCACACGAAAGCCGTGTCATGAACATTGAGCTTGATGTTATGAGCCTGTAAGCGCTTTTCTATAAGCTCAATTTGTATCTTTGCAATTTCCTTGATGTTTGATTTATCAAGTTTGTGGAATATGGTAATTTCATCAATTCGGTTGATAAATTCGGGGCGGAAAGATGCTTTTACAATATCCATAACTTGAGCTCTTATTTTCTTTCCGTCATCAATACTGATGGCATTATTCAAAATTTCGGCACCCAAGTTTGATGTCATAATTATCAAAGTATTCTTAAAGTCAACCGTGCGACCTTTGCCGTCGGTTAATCTGCCGTCATCAAGAACTTGAAGCAAGATATTAAACACATCGGGGTGTGCTTTTTCGATTTCATCGAATAAGATTACTTGATATGGTCTGCGACGAACAGCTTCGGTTAAAAATCCTCCTTCGTCATATCCGACATATCCCGGAGGCGAACCGATAAGTCTGGCAACCGAATGTTTTTCCATATATTCGGACATATCGATTCTCAAAATTGCCTTTTCATCATTAAATAAAAATTCGGCAACAGCCTTGCTTAGTTCAGTCTTACCCACACCGGTCGGGCCTAAGAATAAGAAAGAACCAATCGGTTGCGAGGCATCGGATATTCCGGCACGAGAGCGGCGAATAGCATTTGAAATGGCTGATATGGCTTCTTTTTGACCGATAACACGCTTGCTCAAAAAGCTTTCCATGTTCAAGAGTTTTTCTTTTTCGGCGCTAAGCATTTTATCAACCGGAATACCTGTTCTTTTTGAAACAACGGTAGCAATATTTTCTTCATCAACAGTTTCGCTGAAGCTGTTGTCTTTGTTTTCGCTATTTTCATTTTGGCTTATTTGCTTTTCCAAAGCAGGAATAATACTGTATTGTAATTCTCCGGCACGTTCCAATTTTCCTTCACGCTTGGCAATTTCAGCTTCACTTCTTGCTTTGTCAAGTTTGTCTTTTAATACGGTATAATCAGCCAGGCCTTTTTTATCTTCACGCCATTTTTCTTCCAAAACTTTGGCCTTAGCTTCCAAACCGCTTATTTCAAAATTGATAAGTTCCAAACGCTCTTTTGATTTTGCATCTGTTTCTTTTTTCAAACCTTCGCGTTCAACCTTTAACTGTAAAATACGACGGTCAAGTTCATCAAGTTCTTCCGGTTTTGAATCAATAGACATACGCAAAGCCGAAGCAGCTTCGTCCATAAGGTCAATCGCTTTATCAGGCAAAAATCTGTCGGCAATATAACGATTTGAAAGATTGGCGGCAGCAATCAACGCGCTATCAGATATTTTAACACCATGGTGTAATTCAAATTTTTCTTTTATGCCACGTAAGATAGATATAGTATCTTCAACAGTAGGTTCAGCGACATATATCTCTTGAAAACGTCTTGCAAGAGCTGCATCTTTTTCAACATATTTTTTATATTCATTGATTGTTGTTGCCCCCATACAATGAAGCTCACCGCGTGCCAAAGCAGGCTTAAGCAGATTCGATGCATCCATAGCACCTTCGGTTGCACCGGCACCGACCAAGGTATGCATTTCATCAATGAACAAAATTATCTCACCATTTGAAGACTCAATATCTTTCAATACCGCTTTTAATCGTTCTTCAAATTCTCCTCTAAACTTTGCACCGGCAATCAAAGCGCCCAAATCGAGAGCTAAAAGTTGTTTACCCTTTAAGCTTTCCGGAACATCGTTATTGACTATTCTGATTGCCATACCTTCAACAATGGCCGTTTTACCGACACCAGGTTCACCGATAAGAAGAGGGTTGTTTTTGGTGCGGCGGGATAAAACTTGAATAGCTCGTCTTATTTCTTGCTCTCTGCCGATTACCGGATCAATTTTGCCATCTTTTGCTTTTTGAGTGATGTTGATTGTGAATTTTTTCAAGGCCTCAAAACTATCTTCCGAAGTTTCGTTATCGGCTAAACGACCTTTACGATAATTGTTAATCGCTTGATTGAGTTTAACGGCATTTACACCTGATGATGATAAGATGTTATATGCCTCATTACCTGCGGTCATGGCCAAAGCCTGTAATAATCTCTCAATAGTAACATATTTATCATTAGCTCTGTCTGCCAATTTTTCGGCTTCCATCATTAAAGAAGTAAAGTCTTGGCTCATCAATGTTTGAACGGCGCTTCCACCTACGGTAGGCAACTTAGCAAATGCTTTATCTAATTTTTCTCTTATTTGAACAATATCGCCACCGGCTTGTGATACAAGATTCAATATAAGTTCATTTTTTCCGTTCAGTAATACTTTTAGTAAATGCAAAGGTGTTATATATTGGTTTTTGTTGGCAACGGCCAAATTAACCACAGATTCGATAACATCTTTTGATTTGTAGGTCAGTTTTTCAAAATCCATAATAAAAACGCTCCTTGTTTATATCTATAATATAGGAAACAAGGAGCGTTTAAATCAAGTATTAAAAGTTATTTTTTTAACAAATCGATTACAATTATATCCGATGGTGCAAACAATCTCATTGGAGGTCCCCATGTTCCAGCGCCTCTGGATACAATCAATTCAATGCCATTAACATTATATCGGCCTGCTAAATAAAAGTTTGATTTTTTAGCCAATATATGTAAAGGGAATATCTGTCCGCCATGTGTGTGACCTGATAATACAACATCATACAAATCTTTGTTAAGCGAGTTTACGATAAAAGGTTGGTGTGATAACAAAATTTTGAAATCTTCTTTTTTTGTATCTTTAATCGAACGCCACAAGTTTATACGCTCAAACATAGTTGTAAAATCAGGAATTCCCGTAACATATACATTGCTGTTTGCTACAAAAGTGCCTCCGTTAAATAAAAATTTTATTCCTATATCTTCAAGCATTTTTTTTGCTTCATAAACATCGTTATAAAACTCATGATTACCCATAACGGAATAAACACCATAAGGAGCGCTAAGATTTGATAAGAGACTAATTTTATCCTGTATTAATCTGATGTTGTCATCAATAGTATCACCGGTAATAACAATTACATCAGGGTTAAGCATATTAACTTTATTCACTATTGATAAAATCTTGTCTTTTGATGTAGCTCTGGTTATGTGCAAATCGCTTATTTGAACGATTCGCAAATTTTTTGATATTTTATTCGAATAGATAGTTTCGTTTACAATATCCGGATCCTTATGTCCTTCATAAAAAGCGTATACACTTGTCAAAACAGCAACCAAGACGACTACTAAATTGGCTATGTTCAGTAATGACAGATTTCTGGGGTCAAGATACCAAACGTCAATTTTCATCAATTTTAAAAGGTAATAAACAAGGTGCCAAACAACATCGCGCAAGGTAATAACGACAAATAAGATAAGCACAAAGCCTAACAATGTATATAAGAATGTCGATATAGATGCAAATGCCACATCGGTAAGAAATGATTGTGATTTTAAGGCATGAACTATAAATAAGCCAAACCAGCCCAAAACAATAAATACACCGATTAAAATTTTATAAAAAAGTTTAAAATCGGTATAACCTATGAGGGTTTTAATAGTAATTGCAGAGCAAGCAAGAGCAATAATTATAAGCATTAAATAAAATAACAACTTTCAGTTCCTTTCTTATTCATTAACCGCCGTTACTTCACTTTTCTTTACTCGTGGTTTAGCTGCTTTTTTTATTTTTGTGTTATTGTCAGAAACCTCAATAACTTTAAAAGATTTCTTAGTAGATTTTACTTTTGTCTCTACTAAAGTATTTTCTGATTGCTTTTCATTTGTTTCAATCTCAGAAGTGTTATTGTCCACAGCTTGTTGCGAAGAACTATCTTCTTGAGCGTCATTTTGATTATTTTCGTTGTTATTATCCGTATTTTGAGAATTATCCTTAGAATTAAATCTGACATTTTTTCTTTCGTTTATTTCGGTAACTATCTTGCGATAGTGTTCAGCATATTGGCGAAACACTTCAGCCTCGACATAATTTCCGTTAGCATGAGCTTCTTTTGCTAATTCGTTGTATTTTTTTATTAAATCAAGAGCTGTACCACAAACTTTTCCGGCAGGAGAAACACTGTCAAATTTGTAATTGATGGAATAAACTTGGTTGTTGTAATTATTATTTCTATATTTAACTTTTTTCATAAATAAAATACCATAAAAAACTACACTTAATAAAAGTGTTAAATGAACAAAACAAAAAATGTGAAATTTTTTCCTAAAATGTGCTTAAATTTTAAACAGCACCAAAACTAGTATTTATAATAATAGAGTTTTTCATAAAATCAAATTATTTTTTTAATATTACACAGCGCTCAATGCCACTCAAATCCCTTGTAATCTTTACAAAATTAAGATTGTTTGACAGAGCAATTTGTTTGACATCATCGGCTTGATTTATACCGATTTCAAAAACTAAATAACCGCCTTCTTTGAGTAGAGTTCTAGCAATTAAACAGATTCTTCTGTAGTCGCGCAAACCATCTTCGCCCCCATCAAGTGCAAGTATCGGATCAAAGTTTTTTACTTCATTATCCAAATTTTTTATATCATCACTTGGAATATACGGCGGGTTAGAAATAATTATATCAAACTTTTTATTCAGTTTCTTTTCAATATCATCATCAAACCAACTGGCATTTACCAAATTTAATCTGTCGGCAACATTATTGTTAATAGCATTTTTTTGTGTCATTTTCAAAGCTTTTGCAGATATATCAACGCCGACAGCTTTAGCATTTTTATACTCATCAAGTAACGATATGATAATACACCCCGAACCTGTTCCTAATTCTAAAATATCTATATTTTCCAATTTATCAAAAAGGGAAATGGTTTCATCAATTAAAATTTCAGTATCGTATCTTGGAGATAACACATCGCAATTAATTTCAAAGTCCAGTTTATAAAAAGATTTTTTTCCCAATATTTTATCAACCGGCCAAAAATTTTTTTTCATTTCGATATATTTCTCAAATTTATCAATCTGTTCTTGAGACATAGCCTTATCATAAAACATCAAATTTTTTACATCGACACCTATAGCCTCAGCCATAAGGAGCTTTATCTCAAATAAAGACACTTCAACACCGCAATCATTAAGATGTTGTAACTTAGTCTTCATAATTTCTCTAATTTTTGACAAGGCTATCCCCAAAGCGTTTAAAAAAGAAAAAGCACCTTTTAAGGTAAGATGCAATTAAATTGATTATATAAGATTTATGCTTGGCAATTTGCGTTGTTTTTGTAGTTATGTCTTAAGAGGAAATTTTCATTATCAGTATTTTCGCCGCGCACTTTTTTCAAACGTTTTTCCATATTGGCAGAAAGTTGCTCAATAGATGGCACAGACCAACCACGTGTCACGATTTCATCACGTGACATTAATTTCAAATCTTCTGTTTGTGCGTGGTCAACCATAATAACGACTCCGTTTCTTCGTTAGTGTATGTTTTACTATATCACTTTTTTTCGTTTATTGCAAGCAAAACCTTATCTTTCAGTTTCTTTAATGCAACTTCTTCTATTTGTCGAACTCTTTCGCGACTAATTCCCAAAATTTCTCCGGCCTCATTAAGTGTTATGGGGTCATTTACAAGCATTCTTTTCTTGATAATAAATTGCTCGCGTTCACTTAGTTCACTCAAACATTTTTCCAATATCATACGTCGATATTCAGTTTCTTGTTTAACGGCGAGTTTTTCTTCAATATTTTGTGACTTATCGACTAAGAAATCGATTTTTTCATTATCATCTTCATCGCCAACCGAAACATTGAGTGAAGTATCTCCGCTCAAGCGGCGATTCATTTCCTTAACTTCATCCTCTTCAACAACCAATTCGGTAGCTATGGTTTTCACTTCGTTTGGTGTAAGTTCTTTGTTGTTATACAATCCCAAGCGAGCCTTAATCCTTTTCAAATTATAAAAAAGCTTTTTCTGTGCTGCACTTGTACCCATCTTGACCAAGGACCATGAACGCAAGATATAATCGTTAATCGAAGCTTTTATCCACCATATAGCATAGGTTGCGAGTCTGACTTTTTTAGATAAGTCAAACTTTTTAACAGCCTGCATCAATCCGATGTTTGCCTCTGAAATAATATCAGCCAAAGGTAGTCCGTAGCAACGATATGTCATAGCGATTTTAGCAGCCAAACGCAGATGAGATGTAATCAAAATTTGGGCGGCATTCATATTGCCGTTTTGTTGTAAATCATTAACAAGGCTTGTTTCTTGCTCTTCACTTAATACAGGGAATGACTTAATTTTTTCAAAGTATGCTACCAACGAATTGTCATTGACAACTGCAGGTAAATTACATTTTCTTAATACAAGTCCATTACTGTTTGTCATAAATTTAAGCACTTTCAAAAAATTAAAACATTATTTTTATATAAAATATTATTCATCAATTTCAAGCCAGCGTCGAAGGTAAATGATATATGATAAATTTTTATTTTGCAATATCAATTGTTATAAAAATAAAATTCAGGAATATCGTCCATAGATAAGTTTAGCAATTCAACTTTTATATCGTTGTTATCGTCATACATCAAAATATATAACTTGTCTTTTAATATCGGATTGTCGCTTTGACATAGCTTTATATTTTTGTTGTCGATACGTTTGTTGATTTTAAGCTCTATCAATCGTGCTTTTATTACTCTGTTTTCCATTTCATAAGCTTCATCAATGCTTAAATCGGTAAAGTTATCAATATTTTTTGTAATTAAGATATTACGTCTTTTATTTGTTATTGTTAATGACGGAGATGTGATTAACGGCTTAGCTGTTTCTCTGATTTTATTTATTAAATCATTGTCGGAACAAGCCGGTTTTTCATTTACTGAAATTCGAGAATCTATTTGCTTGCTTTCGATTAACTTAACAAAGCTTTTATCCGGAAATCCGAAAGCATTAAGCTCTTCTTCCTCGTACTCACTTTCGGTTTGTTCAGTTGCAAAACAAGGATAAGCAAAAGTAAGAAAAGCTAATAATGCTATCAGATATTTTTTCATTTTTTATACCTCTTAGAAACTGATGGATTTAGGTGTGCGAGGGAATGGGATAACATCTCTGATGTTTCCGATTCCGGTAACGAACATCATCATTCTTTCAAAGCCTAAACCGAAGCCGGCGTGAGGAACACTGCCAAATCTGCGAGAATCCAAATACCATTCATAATCTTCGGCTTTCATACCCATTTCTTCAATTCGTTTAACCAAAACATCAAGTCTCTCTTCACGTTGAGAACCACCGATAAGTTCGCCGATGCCGGGTACCAAAACGTCCATAGCTGCAACAGTGCGATTATCTTCATTTAATCTCATATAAAAGGCCTTAATTTCTTTCGGATAATCACGAACAATAACCGGACGTTTGAAGTGTACTTCGGCCAGATAACGCTCGTGCTCGGTTTGCATATCGATTCCAAATTCCGGAGTGTATTCAAATTTGTGCCCCGAAGCTTTCATAATCTCGATAGCCTCTGAATATGTAATGCGAGCAAAACCGCTATTCAATACATTATCCAATTTGTTGAGTAATCCCGGTTCAACAAATTTGTCAAACAAGGTCAAATCTTCCATGCAGTTTTCTTTTAGGTGCTTAATGCAGAATTTAACCATGTTTTCGGCCAAATCCATATCATCAAAAATATCGGCAAAAGCCATCTCCGGCTCAATCATCCAAAATTCGGCGGCATGGCGGGTTGTATTAGAGTTTTCGGCTCTGAATGTCGGGCCAAAAGTATAAATATCGCCCAAAGCACAAGCATACATCTCACCGTTTAACTGTCCTGATACGGTTAAGTGAGCTTCTTTACCGAAAAAGTCTTGGCTGTAGTCAATTTTACCATCAGCAGTTCTTGGCGGATTGTTCATATCCAAAGTCGTGACTTGGAACATTTCGCCGGCACCTTCACAGTCCGAACCGGTAATAATCGGAGTGTGGACATATCTGAAACCGCGTTCATTAAAGAACTTGTGAATAGCAAAAGAAAGTTCCGAACGAACTCTGAAGGCTGCGCCATATTTGTTGGAACGTGGGCGCAAATGAGCTATTGTGCGCAAATATTCGTCGGTGTGTTTTTTCTTTTGTAACGGGTAATCTTCAGGAGCAACGGAATAGATTTCAATTTCGTTTGCCACAACTTCATATTTTTGGTTTCCGCCCTGAGATTCAACCAAAGCGCCTTTGATAGCAACCGAAGAACCTGTGGTGAGTTTTTTCACTTCTTCATAATTGCCTAAATTGTCCTTAGCGATAATTTGAATATTTTTCAAACAAGATCCATCATTAACTTCAATAAATGAAAAATCTTTGGAATCACGGCGAGTTTTAACCCAACCTTTGACTAAAACTTCATCAATGGTAGTATCCGCATTAAGCAATTTAACAATTTTGGTTCTTTTTAACATTTTTATCAATCCGTTAGTAAAAAAAAGTTATTAAAATTATAAAACTTCTGCGAGTTTATTACAAGTTTACATAAATGTCTAGCATTGACAAAAAATATTCTACAGATTAAATTGTTTAATAGTTAAACAACTTAAATATGGGTAACAAAAATGAAAAATAAACTTATTTATTCTTGCGTCTTGGCGCTTTTAACCTCGGCTTGTGCATCTAATATCAATTCTGATCACTATGCTACATCATCAACAGGTTCTGTCGGACAGGTTATGCCTTGCACGGTTGTAAATGTTCGTCAAGTTGCTGTTTCATCATCTGATTCGTCTGCCGGCTCGGTAATCGGTGCAATCGGCGGTGGTGTTGCCGGTTCTACCATCGGTCATGGTAGAGGTTCTGTTTTGGGTGCTCTAGGCGGTGCAGCACTTGGTGCTTTGGCCGGAGACTTTGCTCAAGGCGAGATGAGTAAACAAACAGGTGTTGAATATATCGTAAAACTCGATAACGGCTCAATGCGCACCATTACTCAAGGAACCGATGTTTATATGCAACCGGGACAAAGATGCTATTTGTTATATGGAAATCAATCACGTATTATTCCGGCAAACTAAGT
Source organism: Alphaproteobacteria bacterium (assembly GCA_045639065.1). Classification (GTDB taxonomy): domain Bacteria; phylum Pseudomonadota; class Alphaproteobacteria; order RF32; family CAG-239; genus CAZU01. Next base: position 104,744 of record JAZUCK010000023.1, read on the forward strand.
TGATATAAAATAAACAAAAACCCCGTCTGATATGGCGGGGTTTTTATAAGGAATAATGTCATGCTTTGAGCAAGGAACGAGGTTATAAATTTAAACCGTCATCCCTCCGAACGTAGTGAGGTCAAGGGATCTTCCGCTTTTTATTTAATTAGTAGCTGACGCAGAGGTTAGATTCCTTGACGCACGGACGCAAAAGCGCCGAGCGAGGAATGACATTATTCACTCACTAAGGTAATGGCGGTATTATCTATTCGAAAAACGGTATTTAAAATATAAAAAAACTCCGAGATTTCGGAGCTTTTTTATAGATTAAGGATTTATTTTTTTTATTGTCCGGCTTTAATCTTTGCCATATCAACTTTCATTCTGTCGTTATAAGCTACAAGGTTGTCAATAAGTTCATCAAATTTTTCATCGCCGATTTCTTTTCTTACATCATCTAAAACGACAATCATATCTTCTACAAAAGTATCCGGATAAGGTATTTCGTCAACGTGTTTAATGTCAACTTCATAACCATTGGCTACTTCGCCGTTTTCTAGGTGAAGAATAATAACCTTGTCAGCTTTGCTCAAATCTTCTCTGACATTTGGAGTAATATTTGTCAATAAATATGCTTTTTCGCCGTTTACGGTAAGGACGGCACAATTTCTGCCATCATAAGATAAAAATGCGTCTTTGACTACATCTTTACCCATTTCTAAGGATATAATCCAACCATCCTTGGTTAATGTAAATGTAAAATCATCTACCAATATTTTTTCTACTGACATATGCCCTCCTTAACTTACGGCATTATATATTTATTCTATGAGTGAACCTGTTGAGCTGCTTTTATAAATTCATTAACCTCATTCTTGTTGACTTCTTTATCTTTAGGTTTATCCTGCGCATTATTTTTATTCTCGTTATAATCGTATTTCTTTACTGCAGCTGCAACGGCGGCAATAGCCGCAGCAGCGCCACCACTGAAACCAGCTTTTGCCATTAAATATTCTGCAGATGCCTTCCAAGCTTCTATCAATTCATGACTTGCGTATTGATGCGGAGCGTCTCCTGCTCCAATAGCTCCTACAACTAGGCCTGCAATTGCTGCGGCAGTAAGAACATAAGGGGCTGTGTTAATTGCTTTATCTTTAGCCCATTCATAAGCAGAAATCGCTTTTTCTTTAACTTTTTCTATAAGTTTAGCGCCTGCGCCAACTTTTGCATCTGATCTTGCAACATCTGCTTTAACAGCTCCCAATTTTTCAAGGGATAATGCTATAGTACTCATTGTTTTTCTCCTTAATCTAATTTTGGTCATATGTCATTATTCATACTAACATTTGTCTAAAATTTTGTCAATACTTTTTTTGTCGATTTAGACAAAACCAAAACGCAGATTTTCTATTTATTTTCCAAGATAATCTTTATTAGTTAAAAAATAGTATATAATCATCGAAAAATAAACATCAAATTAAAAAAATCCCCGTAATTTTACGAGGGTTTTTTCAATTATTTTTTAGCATCAATAATTTTGATTGCTTCGTCTAAACTCGGCTCATGACCGGAAACATCTTTTGGCAAAGCATAGTTATTTTTACCGCACTTCAAATATGGTCCGTATCTGCCCATCATCAAAACAATATCTTGTTTGCTCTTTGGGTGGATGCCTAAAGATTTGCCGGTTGGTTTTTCTTTAGCGCCGGCCAAAAGCTCTTTAGCTCGCTCAATATTGATATTAAATATTGTATCACTTCCACGAAGCGAAACCGATTTTCCGCCACACTTGATGTATGGTCCGAATTTTCCCGAATTTACTTCCACGCCTTCGCCCAAATCAAACGGCAAACTCAACAGGCGAGTTGCTTCTTCCATAGTTATATCGTCAGCGCTGACGCCGTTCGGTAATGAAGCACGTTTCGGTTTTTCGGTTGTGGCAGTTTGATCTTCGCCAAGCTGAACATAATATCCGTAAGGTCCTTTTTTCAAATATACGTTCATTCCGTTCATTTCGCCCAAAACTTTGTCGGCTGTTTCTTTAATTTTTTGTGCGTCGGCACTTTCTTCATCAGATGTATCAACCAAAGGTTTGGTATATTTACATTCCGGATAATTTGAACAGCCGATAAATGCTCCGAATTTGCCCAATTTTATGCTCAAACGACCGTTTGCACAATCGGGACAAGCTCTCGGATCAGTTCCGTCTTCTTTTACAGGGAACAGGTGATGTGCCAAAACCTCGTCGATTTTTTCGATAACTTCGGTAACTTGTAAAGGTTTAACCGCTTCGACGTTGCGCGCAAATTTAACCCAAAAACCTTCCAATAGTTTTTTCCATTCCATATTACCCGAAGAAACATCATCTAAAAATTCTTCCATTTGAGCAGTGAAATCATATTCGACATATTTTTTGAAATAGTTTTCCAAAAATACCGTAACAATACGACCGCGGTCTTCCGGAATAAAGCGTAATTTTTCTACGCGAACATATTTTCGCTCTTGCAAAACTGCGATAATTGTTGCGTATGTTGACGGACGACCGATACCCAATTCTTCCAATTTTTTAACCAAACTTGCTTCGGTAAATCTCGGAGGTGGAACGGTAAAATGTTGCTCGGCGGTAATTTCGCCTTTGTCAACTTTTTCGCCCTGTTCAACGTTTGGCAAAATTCTGTTTTCATCATCATCGTCAGAGTCATCTTTTGATTCTTGATACAATTTTAAGAAACCGTCAAACTCAATAACCTGACCGTTGGCACGAAGCAAAATTTGCATATCTTCTGATTTGGAATCAATAACAACTTTGTCCAAAATTGCCGGATTCATCTGACAGGCAACGGTTCTTTTCCAAATAAGTTCATATAATTTGTGTTCGTCGGATGCTAATTTTACTTCCATTTTTTTTGGGGTATTCATGACATCTGAAGGACGAATAGCTTCGTGAGCTTCTTGAGCATTTTTTGACTTTGTTTTATATTCTTTAGCTTCTTTGGGCAAATAAGCCTCGCCAAAATATTTCAAAATCGCTTCACGACAAGATTTGATTGCATCAGCCGAAAGATTTACCGCGTCGGTACGCATATAAGTAATAAGACCGTCTTCATAAAGTTTTTGCGCAATTTGCATGGTCTTTTTGGCCGAAAAACGCAACTTGCGGGCAGCTTCTTGTTGTAAGGTAGAAGTTGTAAACGGCGGAGCAGGGTAGCGATTGGCTTTTTTGCGTTCAATATTATATATGGCAAAATTTTGCGCCTCGATTTTTGCTTTGGCTTCCAAGGCTTTTTCTTCGCTGTTTAAGTCAAATTTTTCCAGCTTTTTGCCGTCTAATTCAATCAAACGCGACTTAATTAAGGCTTTTTTTGCCGTCAAAAGTTCGGCATCAAGGGTCCAATATTCTTCAGCCTTAAATTTTTCGATTTCACCTTCTCTTTCACAAATCAGACGCAGTGCCACCGATTGTACACGACCTGCCGAACGAGAACCCGGAAGTTTGCGCCACAAAACCGGAGACAAGGTAAAGCCCACCAAATAGTCAAGTGCACGGCGTCCCATATATGCCGATACCAAGTTATCATCAATTTGGCGTGGATTGGCAATAGCTTCGGTAACTGCCGATTTAGTAATTTCGTGAAATACAACACGCTCGATTTTTTTATCTTTTAGCGCTTTCTTTTGTTTTAATTCTTCCAACAAGTGCCATGCAATAGCTTCTCCTTCTCTATCCGGGTCGGATGCAAGGACTAACGTGTCGGCATCTTTTAAGGCTTTTACAATATCGGCAAGGCGTTTTTTTCCACCTTGGCTTAACTCCCAAGTCATTGCAAAATCATTATCGGGATCAACCGAACCGTCTTTGCTCGGCAAATCTCTGATATGACCGAAAGAGGCTAAAACCTGATAATCTTTTCCTAAATATTTATTGATTGTTTTGGCTTTTGCCGGAGATTCCACAATAACTAATTTCATCTTATTTATCACCCGTTAATGCTATTTTATTTCCTGCACGTCTTTCAACAATACCGCTTAACTCAAGCTCGACAATTTCCACAGCTATTTCAGAAGCAGACTTGCCTGTAAGACGTATAAGCTCATCTATATGCACCCCGTCAACTGTTAAATAATCCGTCAAAGTTTCGGGGGGCTTTTCTTGCTCGATATAATTATCATCATTATTTTCAAAAACAAGATTTTTTTGAACGTATTGTTCCAAACTTTGTTGCTCTACTTTTTTATTACCTTTTAAAAAAGGTAATATATCAGATGCGTTTTCTACTAATATTGCACCATTCTTTATAAGAGAGTTAGAACCCTGTGTTCTCGATTCGCCGGGGGTGCCCGGAACGGCAAAAATTGTTTTTTTCATATCTATACCGTATTGTGCGGTAATCAGCGAGCCTGAGTTGTTCGAAGCTTCGACTACTAACACGCCTTCGCTCAAAGCGGCAACAGTTCTGTTTCGACGCGGAAAGTTTGAGGTATTTGCTTTCGTGCCGATTAAAAATTCGGATATAATACAACCTTGTTTGGCTATTTGTTCATATACTTCTTTATTTTCCGGCGGATAAACAACATCGATTCCGGTGCCCAAAACAGCAATTGTTTTTCCAGTCTGATTTTGAGCATACATAGCTCCTTTGTGCGCCGATGTATCGATTCCTCGAGCCATTCCCGATATTACACAAACATTTGCGTCTGTCATCTCCATGGCGATTTTGGCGGCAGTTTTTCTTCCTGTAATCGAGGCTGAACGTCCGCCGACAATAGCAATGGCTCTATCATAAGTTAAGGTGTTCACATCGCCTTTTACATATAATATGGGAGGTGAATTTTTATCGTTTTTTAAGGCTTGCGGATATTCATTATCGCTATAAAGCAAAATAGTTACGCCAAGCTTTTGGGCTTTTACCAATTCTTCTTCGGCTTGTTCTATGCTCCAAGGCTTTTGCTTGGAATTTTTTTCCAAAAACGCAACCGCCTTTTCGGGTGAGCCGAACTCATCAACTAACTGATAAAACTTTACCGGTCCGATTCTATCGGTATTTATAAGCCTTAGCGCCGATATAATATCTTCTTTACTTGCCACTTACTAAGCCTTTTTCTTAAAAGAAATTTTGCTTTCTTGTCCTTTGAACAAACGCACAAAGTTGGCATGATGTCTTATAAGTACCAAAACAACCAATGCCGAATAACAAACGGTATAAACGCTGTCCGCCGCAAAGTATGTAATAATAGGCAAAGATATTGCGGCAATAATAGCCGACAATGATGAATAGCGAGTGATAAATGCTGTTGTAAGCCAAATTGCAAACACACTCAAGGCAATCAACGGTTTTGTAACCAACAGAAAACCGAATGCCGAAGCAACGCCTTTACCGCCTTTGAATTTTAACCAAACGGGAAAGTTGTGTCCGATAATTGCCATCGAGCCGGCAAACAAAGAAACAGCAATATTTAAGTTTGTTGAAATGCATTTTGCTGTAAAAGGAGTATTGGCTACAAATTTAAAAGCCAACCAAGCAATCAGACCTGCTTTTGATGCATCTAATATAACTGTCAACAATGCCAACCACTTATTTCCGGTTCTCAAAACATTGGTTGCACCGATGTTACCTGAACCGATTTTTCTGATATCTCCATAGCCGGCTAAATAGCACAAAACTAATCCGAAAGGAATTGATCCTAAGATATATCCTCCGATTCCCCACAAGGTAAACAACATATTATCAGACATTTTTTATCTCCCAAAATAAGATTTTTCAAACTATTTGCTAATTACTAACTCATGATTCACTTTTTGGCAACCTTTTTGCACTAGGTTGTTAAGCAAATGAAAAAATTTGATGACAAAGCGATTCTATTCGTTAATATAAAGCATCATGATAACTTATGCATAAGAGTTTATAATGAAAATAAAATATAAAAGGGTCTTGCTTAAACTTTCGGGCGAAGGTTTAATGGGGGACGAGAAGTTTGGAATATCTCCTGAGGTATTACAATCTTTGGCAGTACAAATTAAAAATATCGTCAACTCCGGTGTCGAACTGTGTATCGTTGTAGGTGGCGGTAATATCTTTCGTGGCGCCAAAGGTGCTGCAAAAGGTATGAACCGAACCGTTGCTGATCAGGTAGGAATGCTGGCAACATTGATGAATGCACTTTGCTTACAAAACGCTTTGGAAGAAAAAGGTGTTTCTGTTCGTGTATCTTCCGGATTAAGTGTTCCTCAAGTATGTGAAAATTATATGTACCGAAAAGCTATGCGTCATTTGGAAAAGAAACGCGTGGTTATTTTTGCGGGCGGTACCGGAAATCCATATTTTACAACAGATACCGGAGCTGTTTTACGCGCATCGGAAATGCAATGTGAAGCTGTCTTAAAATCAACACAGGTTGATGGTGTATATTCGGCAGACCCTAAAACAAATGCTAATGCCGTTCGCTATGATGAGATAACCTATGAAGAAGTTATTCAAAAACAGCTAAAGGTTATGGATTTGACGGCTGTTGCATTGGCCAAAGAAAATAATATGCCCATTATTGTTTTTTCTCAGCACGAAGAAGGTTCTTTGGAAAATATTGTGCAGGGAAAAGGTGTTTATACAATTATAAAAAATTAACGAGGTAAAAAATGACTGATTTTTCAGAAATTAAAAATGATGCAAAAACCCGTATGGATAAAACATTGGATTCTCTTAAAGGAGAATTTGGTACACTTCGTGCCGGCCGTGCCCATATCAGCTTGCTCGACGGAATTATGGTTGAGGCGTATGGCTCAATGACACCATTGGCACAAGTTGGTACAATATCTGTTCCTGATGCTCGTACATTATCGGTAAGCGTTTGGGATAGGGGTTTGGCCAAATCTGTTGAAAAAGCAATTATGGAATCTGATTTGGGATTAAATCCCTCATCTGACGGTCAACTTATTCGTATTCCGATTCCGCCGCTTTCGGAAGAGCGTCGTCGTGAGTTGTCGAAGGTTGCCGGTAAATATTCCGAAAATGCTAAAGTGGCTGTTCGTAACATTCGTCGTGATGCGTTAGATGAAGTTAAAAAGTTGAAAAAAGATAATGCCATTTCTGAAGATGACGAAAAAAGATATGAAACCGAAATTCAGAAATTGACCGACGAGGCAACTAAAAAAGTTGATGAGATGTTGGCTCAAAAGGAAAAAGATATTCTTCAAGTATAAGAAACGGTGTGATTTAAGTGAGTAACGAATTAAAACATATTGCCATTATTATGGACGGCAACGGAAGATGGGCAAAAAAACGCAATCTTCCTCGTTCTGCCGGTCATAAAAAAGGTGCTGAAACTTTGCAAGAAATTGTTAAAGGTGCATCTGAAATGGGTATCAAATATATGACCGTTTATGCCTTTTCTACCGAAAATTGGAAAAGGGATAAAGAAGAAGTTGATTACCTTATGAATTTGTTGCGTCAATATTTGAAAAATGAACTTGAGGAAATCAACAAACAAGGTGGTCGAATTTTGTTTATTGGCGAAAAGGATATGCTTGATAGCGACATCGTTGCTCAAATGGAAAATATCGAAAGCAAAACTGCCAACAATGACAAATTTACTTTTATTGTAGCTCTAAGCTATGGTTCTCGTGCCGAAATATTATCTGCAGTAAAGAAGATTTCATCATTGGTTGCAAAAGGTGATGTAAAGGTAGAAGATATTGATGAAAATAGCTTTTCATCAATGTTATATACTCACGATATTCCGGATCCTGATTTGGTAATTCGTACAAGTGGTGAACAACGCATCAGCAATTATTTGCTATGGCAGATTGCGTATAGTGAACTATTTTTTTCAAAAACATTATGGCCTGATTTTACGGTGGCCGAATTAAAAGAGATCGTAAATGATTTCAATTCAAGGGAGAGACGTTATGGTAAAGTCTAAAACTAAAGAAAAATCTAAACTAAATTCGTTTATCAAAAGAGTTGCCACATCATTGGTTTTAATACCTGTGGTAATTGCTTGTGTAATTTTAGGATATCCGACATTGTTTTTGTTGGCTCTTTTAGGGGCTGCACTGTTGTCATGGGAATGGGTATCTATGGTTCCAAACTCACGCCCGATATTTTATGCTATGTGTTATTTCTTTGTTGCTATGGTAGCTGTTTTGATGAAGCCTATAATCGTACCGGCATTCGTGATGATAGTTGCTTTTACCATAGCTTTCTGCAAGTCAAAAGGCGAAAACCATCGTAAACTTCTTCTCTTGGGTATTCCATATATTGCTTGCGGTATTGGATCTATAGTTTCAATTTATACGGCATATGGTCCGTATATCGTATTGTGGTTTATGTTTGTTGTTTGGGGTGTTGATATTGGCGGATATTTTGTCGGTACTACTGTAAAAGGACCTAAACTTGCACCAAAAATTTCACCAAACAAAACTTGGTCAGGCTTACTTGGCGGAGTATTATTAGCTATTTTGATAAGCTATGGTGTAATGTTGCTATTCAAAGTAAATGCTCAAGTAAGTGTTTATTACTTAGTTTTGGCCGGAATTATAGCTGTTATAGCTCAAGTTGGTGATTTGGTTGAATCATATATCAAAAGACATTTGGGAGTTAAGGATTCGAGTAATTTAATTCCGGGACATGGCGGTATTTTTGATCGTATTGACGGATTGATTTTTGCAGCTCCTTTCGCCTATTTAATGCTTTCTAATTTGGCCAGACTTGTAAAGTAAGGAGTTGTTAATGGAGTTCATTATTAACATACTTTATTATGTCGTTCCATTCTTATTTTTGCTTGGTGTACTTGTGTTTGTACACGAGTTTGGACATTACATTGTGGCAAAACTCACGGGAGTAAAAGTAGCCGAATTTTCAATAGGCTTTGGTAAAATGTTGTGGGGTAAGACAGATGCTTCAGGTACATTGTGGAAGCTATCTGCAATTCCTTTGGGAGGATATTGTAAATTTTTGGGCGATACTGATGCAGCATCATCGGGCAACGATAGCTCTGAACTATCCGATGAAGATAAAAAATACGCATTTGCTTTTCAAAATCCGTTTAAAAAATTGGCTATTGTAGTAGGCGGCCCGGGCTTTAACTATCTGTTTGCCGTAGTTGTTTTTGCATGCATATTTACTGCCTTCGGAAAAATGGAATTTCCTCCTGTAATCGGCTCGGTAATTGAAAATTCCCCTGCTGAAAAGGCCGGTATTAAAGCAAAAGATAAAATTATCTCTGTTGACGGAATGAAAGTAAAAACTTTTAATGAATTTCGTCAAGAAGTAGAAATGTCAACATCTAGTACGGTAAAGCTTGTTTTATTGCGTGATAATAAAGAAATAAGACTTGATGTAAAATTGGCACCGGTAGTAATAGGAAAAAATAAAGAACAATCCAAAAAACCGATGTTAGGGGTTACTTCGGTAACAGAAATTGAATTTTCTCCGACCAAAATGTCATTTTTCGAAGCTGTAAAAGAAGCTTTTGTTGAATGTTATAATATCTCTGCCGTAACCTTGCGCGGTGTTGGTCAGATGATTACGGGAAAAAGAAATACTGACGAGCTTGGAGGAATAGTTCGTATTGCTGAAATGAGTGGCGATATTACCAAAACAAGTTCATGGATAGATTTTTTGGTATTTATGGCATTGCTTTCTATCAATTTGGGTTTAATCAACTTGTTCCCTATACCGATGTTAGATGGCGGACACGTCGTAATCTATCTGATAGAAATAGTTTTGCGTCGCGAGATTAACGAACAAGCCAAGGAATATATTTTCAAACTGGGATTCTTCTTGCTGATAGCACTTATGATATTAGCAACGTACAACGATATAGCAAGATTGTTTAATCGTTGGTTTTCATAAAACAAAGTGGGGTTTATAAAATGAAAAAATTAACTTTAGGAACTTTTGCATTTTCTTTATTGGCATCGACCAGCGTGTTTGCCGGCGATGTTTTGGTAAAAGATATTAAAATACACGGACTTGAAAGAGTTGAACCGGAAACTGTTAAATCATACATTGATATTCAAAAGGCAAAAATAACAGATGATGCTAAAATAAATGAAGCATTAAAAACTTTGTATTCAACGGGGTTGTTTGAAGATGTTGCCATTAAAATGGTTGATAATGTGATGCACATAAACGTGTCTGAAAATCCGGTAATTTCCGAGGTTATGTTTGACGGAAATGATAAAGTGGATGACAAAATGCTTGAAAGTGAGATTAGGCTTGCCCCACGTTCTACATACTCACGAGCAAAAGTTCAAGATGATGTTCGTCGTATCTTAGAGGTTTATAAAAGAAGCGGTCGTTATGCTACGGTTGTAAATCCCGAAATTATTCGTCGAGATCAAAACCGAGTTGATTTGATTTTTAATATTGACGAAGGACCTTTGGCGGTTATTGATAAAATTAACTTTGTCGGTAATGAGCATTATTCATCAAAAGAATTGCAAGAAGTTTTGATGAGTAAAGAAAGCAGATGGTACAGAATCTTTTCTTCATCAGAAAGCTATGATGCTGAAAAAACAAATTATGACAAAGAATTGTTACGTCGTTTTTATTTGAAGAAAGGTTATGCTGATTTTAGAGTTGTTTCGGCGGTTGCAGAACTTAGTCCTGATAAAAAATCATTTACCATAACTTTTGTGGTTGACGAAGGTGCTAAATACAAGATCAGAAATGTTGATATTATTTCAGAAATTGCCGATGTAAATTCTGATGATTATACCTCATTTTTAGAAGTTGAAACCGGTGATAAATATAATTCAAATGACATTGATAAGTCGGTAACACAAATAACTGATGAGTTAGGTAGAAAAGGTTATGCCTTTGCAGAAGTCGAGCCCGATATTATCAAGGATACGGCTACTGGAGAAGCTGATGTAAAATTCCGCATTAAAGAAGGCTCTCGCTTCTTTGTTGACAGAATTAACATTACCGGAAATACACGTACTCATGACAAAGTTATTCGCCGTGAACTTCGTATTCATGAGGGTGATGCATTCAACGCATCAAAGATTAAGGATTCTCGTCGTAACGTAGAAAATCTTGATTATTTTGAAACTGTAGATATTACAACAGACCCTAAAGATAACAATAAAGCAGACTTAAATGTCGAGGTTAAAGAAAAATCTACCGGTTATTTCAACGTCGGTATCGGATTTTCAACTGTAAACGGTGCTTTAGTCAGAACAGGTGTTACCGAAAACAACTTTAGAGGTCTTGGTCAAAGACTTGGTTTTGATATTGCCGTTTCACAAAAATCACAAGATTTTGACGTAAGCTTTACCGAGCCATATTTCTTAGGACGTCGTTTGCGTGCCGGTATCGATGTATTCCACTCTCGTCAAGACTATCAAGATGAAAGTTCTTACGATAGCCAAGTAACAGGTGGACGTTTGCGTACAGGTTGGAACTATACCGATGATTTCTCTCAACAAGTTCGCTACACCTTAAAACAAGACGAAATTACCGATGTTGGCGATGAAGCTTCTAAATATATTAAGGAAGAAAAAGGTAAATATACCAACTCATCTGTCGGTACTACATTTGTGTATGACAAACGTGATAGTGTAATGTTTACCAAGAACGGATACTATTTGTCCGCCGGTACAGATGTTGCCGGAGCTGGTGGCGACGAAAAATATATGAAATTTGATACAAAGGCATATTGGTATAAAACTTTAGCTGATTATTACACATTTAAGCTATTTGCCAATGCCGGTATGATAGAAGCTTATGGTAATGAAAGTGTCAGACTTTCAAATCGTTACTTCTTGGGCGGATATACAATGCGCGGTTTCGAAGCCGGTGGTATCGGTGCTAGAGATAAATACACCAACGACGCTTTGGGTGGTAACTGGATGCTTTATACCGGTGCTGAATTTGGTTTCCCGATTGGTCTTGACGAAATGGGAATCTCAGGTCACCTCTTTACTGATGTCGGTTTCTTAGGCGAACCTGACAATCTTAACAGTGATGATGTATATTATTCTGATAGCGCTCGTGTATCGGTCGGTTTTGGTTTCCAATGGTTGTCGCCTATGGGACAAATCGATATTGACTTCGGCTTCCCGATTGTTAAAGAAGACTTTGATGAAACCGAAGTATTCCGTTTGAACTTTGGTACTCGCTTGTAAGGAGATAATACATGGTTGATGGTAGATTTTATAAAAACAACGGACCTTTTTCACTAAAACAAATTTGTGAAATTTGCGCTTGTGAATTGCTCGATAAAAGTAAAGCGGATGTAATGATTAAAGATATGGCCTCTATCTTCAAAGGTGGCGAGGGCGAGATTTCATTTTTCTTTGATAAAAAGAAAAAAGATGTTGCTACAAGTATCAAAACAACCGCTTGTGTTACGTCAAAAGATTTTGTGTCGTTAATGCCTGAAGGTGTTGTTGTTTTGGTCAGTGAAAATCCGCATGATAGTTTTGTAAAATTAAACTATGCTATGTACAGCGAAGTTTTGCCTGAAGCAAAAATTTGCGAAAGTGCCAAAATTGCATCTACAGCCAAAATCGGTCAAAATTGTTATATCGGCGAAGGCGTTGTTATCGGAGATAATGTAGTTATCGGAGATAATTGTCGCTTAGAAGCTAACTGTGTAATTGCCGATGGTTGCGAATTGGGTAACAATTGTCGTGTCGGTGCTTGCGCTAATATCATGCATGCCCTCATCGGTAATAATGTATATATATACGGCGGCGCACGTATCGGCTGGGACGGATTTGGTTTTAAGACTACCAACGGTGTTCACAAAAGAGTACCGCAACTTGGAAGAGTTATAATCGGTAATGATGTAGAAATCGGAGCAAATACTTGTATTGACAGAGGTGCTTTGGACGATACCGTTATCGGAGATGGTGTCAGAATAGATAATCTTGTGCAAGTTGCTCATAATGACGTATTAGGACGTGGCTGCATATTAGTCGCTCAGGTAGGAGTTGCAGGAAGCTGTACCTTTGGTGACTATGTTGTAGTCGGAGGCCAAGTGGGATTTGCCGACCACTTAAACATTGGCTCAATGGCTCAAATTGGTGCACAATCCGGAGTAATGAGGGACGTGGAACCCGGAGCATCGCTAATGGGATCACCGGCAATCGGCTTTAGAGATTTTATGAAGCAGACAGCCTGTGTTCAAAAATTGTGGAAAAAATAAAGGTAAATAAAAATGGTAAAAACATATAATGAAGAACAAATAAAAGAAATTTTACCCCATCGTGATCCTTTTTTGTTTGTTGAAAAAATGGAAATTATCGAAGATGGTGTAGAAGGTATCGGATATAAAAATATTACTATGGATATGGACTTTTTCAAAGGTCACTTTCCGGGTAATCCGATTATGCCCGGTGTTATCCAAGTAGAAGCAATGGCTCAGGTTGCCGGTTGCGTTGCTATAGAAAATATGCCTGATTATAAAGAAAACAAAAGAGGTGTATTTTTTATGTCAATAAACAACGTAAAGTTTCGTCACCCTGTTGTTCCTGATGCATTACTTAAAATGCACGTAAAGAAAATAAAGGGACGTGCAAATGTATTTGTGTTTGAAGGTAAAGCCTATATTGGTGATACCCTATGTTGTGAAGCCGAACTTACCGCAATGATAACAAAGTAAGACTGTTTTACTTAAAACAAAGCTCCTGATATTTGCTAATGCATTTTCAGGAGTTTTTTTATACCACCTTAACCTGATTTTAACTTATCATATGTTAAGTTTGTTAGCATAAAGGAGTAGTATGCTTACTTTTTATTAAAACGTTTTAAGGAAGGACAACAGAAGTTGTTACAAGGATTGAGGCACATAGTCCTGAGGAATCAGGAGGAATTAGGCTCTTTGCACGTTGTGGTGCGAAGGGTTTTGTTGTCTCTGAACAAGGGCTTGTCCCGTTTTACCCCCCTACATTTTCAAGGCTTTGCGAAGAATTTGATAAGCGAGGTGTGCTATGATTAAGGGCATATCTCTAACTGCTTCAATGCGTTCAAATTTATTGTCATTAAGCAATATATCTACGCAAATGGACAAGACACAAAATATCTTGTCGACCGGCAAGAAGGTCAATTCAGCGATAGACAATGCCTCAAGCTATTATCAAGCCCGAAGTTTAACCAATCGTGCGTCAGATTTAAGCTCGTTGCTCGACGCGATGGGACAAGGAATCCAGACAATCCAAGCTGCAAGTGAAGGATTAGAAAGCGCCACATCATATTTGGAACAGATGAAATCGGTTGCCGAACAAGCTTTAGCTCTTCCTGATAATAGCAATACAACCAATGCACCGCAAAAAGTTCCTATGCAAAGCAAAGTGGAACTGGTCGATAATTCTGCCGAACTCATCGCCCAAGGCTATACAGCAGTTTCTAACGAAACGGAATTTATGAGCGCAATACAAAACGGATCTAAAATTGTTTTAACCAATGATCTTGAGCTAGAAGGTATTAGTATATTAGGAAACGATAATCTTATAATTAACGGTGGTGGTCACACATTGACACTGAATGATGGCTTTACAGAGATTATAAGCAATACAACTTTTGAAAATATAAATATAGAAACAGAAATAGAACTGTGGTCGGAAAAAAAAGATATAACATTTAGAAATGTTAATATTGATTGTAATAACAACAATGTTTATTCAATTGTATCTGTAAGTGAAGGGAAACTAACCTTAGAAAATGTAAATATCAATGTAACAGCTAATCATGATATAACATGTGTTTCTGCATATTATAGTGATAGTACTATAAAAAATTTAACAATAAATATTACATCAACTAATGCAGATGCAAAGGTGACATGTGTTGATTTAAATTATGTAGATAGTTTGAACATCGACGGAATTGGAATTATTACAGATAATAAAAATACTATCGGAATTATTTCAAGCACAGTTATCGATGAATTAGATGAATATACACAACCAAGTCATGAGAATGGAATAGACAGATTCATTGTCTCAGTTGAAGATATTAACAAAGTTTATGCTCAAGTAGAAGGTGATGCGACAAATCCTGATACTCCTACAGTTCCTGATGAGCCGGAAGCACCGACTGGTCCGCAACTCGTAACCAAAGACTTGAGTTGGTATATAGACAATGGATATACAGTGTTAACTAAAGACAATATAAATTCGAGTGATGGTAAAATTTTTCGAGGAAATGATAAATTTGTTTTAGCAGAAGATGTCGAATATATTGAACAATATATTACAGACTATGAAGATAGTATAATTATAGACGGTAACGGACATACTATGACCTTTTACGATCCAAATGTAGAGTCTGCTGGAATCGTTATTTGCAATAACGTTGAGATGAAAAATATAAGGCTTGAGTTTAATGCTCCTGAACACTACAAAGAACTAGGAGTAACTCAAGCGTCGGTAATAGCCGTTGGTTATGAATCTTCGTTAACGTTATCTAATGCTGAATTGGTTAATACTATGTCAGAGGGCGGTATAGGCATAGAGGTTAGATACGGTGGTACTCTTAATATTGATGATACGGTAAGTATTAATGCTTCAACACCTATTATAGGTGGTATTGTTAATGACAGTAGTGCTCCTGTGACTACTTTTGCTCTAAGACGCAGTGCTCCGGCGCAAGATAATACATCCGATGGTGCGGCTACCGCAACTTATTCCTTAAGACGCAGTGCTCCGACGCAAGAACCTATGGCGATTGATGAGCCTGTAGAAATTAACGCTACTTATGCCGATTATATTAAACAATATGATCAACTTATAAATGAATTTAATAATCTGTTGGCTGATGCCTCATATCAAGGAGTCAATCTTTTAACCGGCGGTAATTTGAATGTAACCTTTAACGAAAGCCGTACTCATAGCATGACCGTAAACGGTAAGGATATGAGGACTGATAATATCGGTCTTAATATGAAAAATTGGAGTTCTAAAGCCGATATTGAAACGGCAATTAAACAGATTGTCAATGCGATGAACGAGGTAAGAAGTTTTTCTGCAGACTTGGGTAATAAATATACAATAATCCAAACCCGTCAAAACTTTACCGAAGCTTTAACAGATGTTTTGGAAACCGGCGCTGATGATTTGGTCTTGGCCGATATGAACGAAGCTTCTGCCGAATACCTAATGCTTCAAACAAGACAACAACTTGCGGTCAACTCTTTATCACTCGCCTCGCAATCGGCAAGCTCGATTTTAAGTTTGTTTTAAGTAAAAATAAAAAACAAAAAAGTCATCCCACCAAATCGTCAGATTTGGTCCAGGGATATTCTACTTTGTAAAGAAAAAAGAAGAAGATGCCTAATCTCGCTCGTACCTCGCTCAAGGCATGACAGTTTAAATAACAATAATTAAAAGTCATCCCACCAAATCGACAGATTTGGTCCAGGGATCTTCTACTTTTATCAATTGTTGACATAGAATTTTAATATGTTTTATACTTTCTAATATGAAAACGATGTATGTATATATAATGACAAATGATAATAACACTACGCTATACGTTGGTGTTACAAGTGATTTGGTTCGTAGAATATGGGAACATAAA
>JAZUCK010000024.1:0-25551 GCA_045639065.1 Alphaproteobacteria bacterium
TTTTATCTAATTTAGAACGTATAAAAGATGCCAAAATCAAAGAATCTATATATGGATTGCTAAAGGAACTGTCAAAAAATTAAGCAAAGCCATAATCTTTATAATAAAAGCCCTCACAAAGAGGGCTTTTTTTAAATGGTGCGCTAGGCCGGAATCGAACCGGCACGGCCTTGCGGCCAACAGATTTTAAGTCTGCAGCGTCTACCAGTTCCGCCACAAGCGCATAATCTAAAAGTTCTTATACATATCTTTTTTTTTAAATGCAAGAATATTTTTTATTTTTGTGAGAGATTTTTGAATAACAACATTTTATTGTTGTTTTTTTCTTTTATCTGTGGTTTTGTATAGCTGTTATAACATTAGGTATTTATCTTTTTTTGTTTTGGCGACAGTTGACAGCGTCACGGCTTTTTCAAAAAAATATATACCGCATATTAAAGGAAAATAAAATGATTAAAACTTTTGATATTTCTTGGAAAACCTATTTGCTTCCTACAATTCACAATGAAGGATGGCGTTTTGTTGGTATCTTTGCTGCAATAACAGCGTTATTGGCAATGATATGGGAGCCTTTGGGTTGGATTGGTTTGGTGTTGACTATTTGGTGTTATTATTTCTTTAGAGATCCGCAAAGAATTACACCGGAGATTAAAGACGTGGTTGTTTCGCCTGCGGATGGTACTGTTCAGATGATTGCTAAGGTTGAAGCACCGGAAGAACTTAATATGGGTAAGAAAAAATTTACTCGTGTCAGCATTTTTATGAGCGTATTCAATGTTCATGTTAACCGAGCTCCGGCAACAGGTCGTATTACTAATGCCGTTTATGTTCCGGGAAAGTTTTTGAACGCAACTTTGGATAAAGCAAGTAAAGACAATGAACGTCAATTATTGGCCATGAAAACTACTTCAGGAAAGGAAATTTGTTTTGTTCAAATTGCCGGACTTATTGCTCGCCGTATTGTTTGTGATGCTCAAATCGGCCAAGATTATAAAGTGGGCGAGCGATTTGGTATGATACGTTTCGGTTCTCGTTTAGACGTATATTTGCCTGAAGGTGTTGAGCCGCAGGTTGTGCTTGGTCAAACAATGGTTGCAGGTGAAACCGTTATTGCTAATTTGACTTCTGATGCTAAAGCTATGGACGGAGTTATGAGATAATGGAAAGACTTAATAAACAACTGCAAATTTCTAAAGAAAAACTCCAGAGTATTTCTTTTAGAAAAATTGCTCCGAATATTGTTACTATGTTGGCTTTGTGTGCCGGTGTAACATCTATTCGTTATTCGATATCGGCTGAATGGATGAAAGCTGTACTTTGTATTTTTGCCGCTGCATTTTTTGATGGACTTGATGGTCGTGTGGCCAGAATGCTTAAAGGATCTACAAAATTTGGTGCTGAATTAGACTCTTTGTCTGATTTTGTAAGTTTTGGTGTGGCTCCGGCTATTTTACTATTCCAATGGTCACTATTTGATTTGCCTAAATTCGGTTGGTTTTTTTGTCTTTTGATGTCTATCGGTATGGCAATGCGTTTGGCTAGATTTAATACAATGCTTGATGAAGAACCGCAACCTGAATATTGGCAACATTTCTTTGTCGGTGTTCCGGCTCCTGCGGCTGCAGCGATTGCTATTATGCCGGTAATGATTTCTTTTGATTTTCCGGAAATAAATTATATCATCAAATCACACGTATTTTGTGCAACTTTGTTGTGTGTGGTTTCATTTTTGATGGTTAGTCGAATTCCGACTTTCTCAACAAAGAAATTAAAAGTTCCTACTTATTTGGTGTTACCGATAATGTTGTGTGTAGTGCTATTTGCATCATTTATTATTTCACAACCTTGGTTGACATTAGGAATTATGACTTTGACGTATATTTTGTCAATTCCGGTAGGTATTTTGGTTTTTGTTAAAGAAAAACGAAAATTTGAAAATAAATAATAAAAAAGCCCTTGATAAAAATTAAATCATTCAAAAAATTAAGGGCTTTTTTTAAGCCTTTATATAAATTTCTTCCAATTGTTTTATTTTATCGCGATACATAATTGCCGTTTCAAAATCTAAATCAGAAGCGGCTTGTTGCATAAGTTTGTTATACTCACGCAGTTTTTTATCAATATTTTTAATTTCGTCAGCCGAAACTTTATTCTTTTCTTCGTCAGATGTTTCTTGCAGTGAAGCGGATATTTTTTTCTTGATGGTTTGAGGGGTAATGCCGTTTTTGATATTATATTCTATTTGTTTTTTGCGGCGGCGTTCGGTTTCATCTAAAGCAGTTTGAATAGAACCGGTAATTTTATCAGCGTATAAAATAACTTTCCCGTCAACATTACGAGCGGCTCGTCCAATGGTTTGTATCAATGAACGAGTAGAACGCAAAAATCCTTCTTTATCGGCATCTAAGATTGCAACCAATGAACATTCGGGAATGTCCAAACCTTCTCTTAGCAAGTTAATTCCTACCAAAACGTCAAATGTTCCAAGTCGCAAATCACGAATAATTTCAACACGTTCCAAAGTGTCGATATCGGAGTGTAAATAGCGAACTTTTATACCATTTTCATTAAGATATTCGGTCAAATCTTCGGCCATTTTTTTGGTTAGGGTTGTAACTAAAACACGATTACCTTGCGCAATTACTTTTTGACATTCGTGCATCAAGTCATCAATCTGATTTTCGACCGGATGAATTATACAAATCGGGTCGGTAAGGCCGGTGGGGCGAATAATTTGTTCGGCAAAAGTTCCTTGGCTTTGTTCCAGTTCCCAATCCCCCGGCGTTGCCGAAACATAGATGGTTTGTTGGCGCATCATGTTCCATTCGTCAAACTTTAAGGGGCGATTGTCCAAGCATGACGGTAAGCGGAAACCATATTGGGCAAGGGTGGATTTGCGATTGAAATCTCCTCGATACATGCCGCCGATTTGCGGAACGGAAACGTGGCTTTCATCAATGAACAAAATTGTGTCTTTGGGTAGATATTCAAACAATGTCGGAGGCGGTGCTCCGGCCGGACGTCCAGTCAAATAACGAGAATAGTTTTCAATGCCTTTACAATGACCGGTGGTTTCTAACATCTCTAAATCGAAACGAGTGCGTTGTTCGATACGCTGAGCTTCAAGCAATTTGTTTTGCTCGTTATATTCTTCAACTTGTTCTTTAAGTTCTTTTCTGATGTTGACAATTGCTTGCGAAATTGCTGGTCTCGGTGTCACATAGTGGTTAGCCGGATAAATAATAATATCTTGCAACGAGGCAGTCTTTTTGCCGGTAAGTGAGTCAAACTCATCAATTTTTTCTATCTCGTCGCCAAAAAATGAAATACGCCAACCTCTATCTTCGTAATGAGCCGGAAAAATATCTAAGGTATCGCCTCTGACTCTGAAAGTGGAACGAACAAAGTTTTGTTGATTGCGCTCATATTGCAGTTCAGTTAGACGAGCATAAATTTCTTTTGGCGGAATTTCGTCACCGACTTTTAGCGGTAAGGTCATAGATGAGTATGATTCTACGTCGCCAAGACCGTAAATACAAGAAACCGAAGCCACAATAATAACATCTCTATGTTCCAACAGCGAACGAGTTGCAGAGTTACGCATACGGTCAATTTGTTCGTTTATAGCCGAATCTTTTTCGATATATGTATCTGTTTTGGGAACATAAGCTTCGGGTTGAAAATAATCATAATATGAAACAAAATATTCGACATGATTGTCGGGAAAAAATTCTTTCATTTCGGCATATAGTTGAGCTGCTAGTGTTTTATTTGGTGCCATAATAAGAGCAGGCCGAGAGCTTTGTTCAATTATTTTGGCCATAGTATAGGTTTTACCCGAACCGGTAACACCAAGTAATACTTGATCTTTGATTCCGTTGTTTAAGCCATCAAGTAATTCGGATATTGCCTGAGGTTGATCTCCTGCAGGTTCAAAAGGTGAATTTAGCTTAAAAATGCTGCTCATTTACTCGCCAGTTGTGGTTTTAGGTTGCTCAGTTTGATCTTCGTTTTCTGGTTCATGTTCAAGTTTTTCGGTATAAAAACGAGCAAAGTCATTAAAGTTTTTAATGTCCGAAATTACGGTTTTTATCGAGCCGATATCTATTTTGTCTTCTTCTAAATGATTGGTTAGTACATTAAAGGCACTTTGATGTGCTGTTCCCTTAAAAAATGGTGCAAATTTGTTTCTTAAGCGTATCAAAACAGTTTCTTTGCCTGCTTGTTTTAAGGTGGTTGCCCAATCTAATATATAGTTTATTTGCTTGGTAGATAAAGGTTTGCCTTTAACAGGTTCTTCTATCAAGTATTTTATGGTGTCAGAAGCTTTGTCCCAGTCTTGTGCATTCCAATATGCTTCAAATTTACGAATAATTGCTTGAGGGCTATAGTCATGTTCAATAAGAGCCAGTGCTTCGTCAGATCGTCCCATGTCGGATAGAGCTCGTGAAGCTATAATGTTTCTCTGATTTTTTAGAGCAGAGGGGATGTTGGGATAGTCTGTTGCTTCAATGGTCAATAAAGCATCTTGAGGCTTGTTTTCAAACAGATAAATGATGGCTAGTCTGGCGCCAATCTTAGCTTGGTCAACTAGTGATACATCAGGCTTATAGAGCATTGATAACAACAATTCTTGTGCTCGCGGAAGCAAATCTACAGCAACAAGGCGGTCAGCTAATTTTTGCATTATCTGATAGTGTTTTTTACTCATTGGTGCCAACCATTTAAAGTCTTGGAACAGGGCTAAGGCTTTTACCGGAGATAATGTTGTATCGGCATGGTTTCCGATGAATACATCTTCGAAAATTTTGACCATGCGATTGGCTGTTGCTTGTCTTTGTTTTTCATCAATGAGGTAACCTTGATCATTTAGAGTGCGCAAAGTATTATAGTAGTCATTGTTTTTTAAATAAAATTTAGCTAATTGGTTTAAAACTTTTATTTTAAATTCTTTTTCACCCCAAGCAAAACGCAATTTTTCTAATTCGGCAATTGCATCTTTCAGATCTATAAATTTAAGAATTTCGCCAATAACAGCATAGCGGAGGCGGGCATACGCCGAGAACATTGCAGAATCGGTATCTACAAGTTTTTTGTATTGTTTTACGGCATTACGCATATATCCTTGCATTTCGAGCTTTTGAGCATTTAGGTAAATTATTTGCGGTTCTAAATTTTTGAGTCTTTCCGGTGTTGAATTTAGAATATCGATAAAGTTTTGTGAGGTAAGATCATCGCCGGTTTCGATAGCATTTTTAGCGGCAATTATGGATATTTGATCTTTAATCGGTTGAGGATAATCTCGCATTAGCGAAACATGAGCAAAGATTATTGCGTTGTTTTCTTCGCTATAATTTTTGGCAGATTTAGCAATAGTTCGCCAAAATACGCCTTCGTCGGTGTTTGGAATATTTCCTTGTGAAAAGTCATCGATGGCTTCATCATATCGACGAGCAAGGAAGTTGGCCATACCTGATAAAGCATAAAAATGGTCATTCTTTATGTCAGATTGTTTTAGTTTTTTTATTTGGTTTAAGATAAAAAGAGCATCTGTTCCCAAGCCGTTATGTATAAGATATTGAGCCATTTTTATACGCAAAGCATTCTTTTCGCTTACAGAAGCTGCTAAAATTTGGCTTTTAAATTTTTCGATAGCTTTGTTGTAGTCTAGTTTTGCATATTCATTTGGTATTTGAAGACTAAAGACGTTTTCGGGTGCTAAAGAATCTGTTATATTGCTATATTGATTGCGTTTTAAGAGAGTTAAATTTTGTGAAATATTCAATCCTCGTCCCATTGCTTTTAAGGTTATACCGGAATTGCCTCGATTTAGAATAATATCAGAGCTGTTTAAAATAAAGGCAATACCTTGGGCTGATTGTAGGATATCAAAATCGGGATAACGATAGGCTTTTTCAATACCTTGTCCAAGTTGAGATGTTGTTGATACCGTAATAATATCGCCTATTTCCGGATCAATAAATGACATCACATTACCGGCAGAGGGGGTTGGAATAAATAAGTACGAGTTTCTAAGACTGTCAAATTGTGTAAAAATATTGTAGTTAGTTATTTTGAATAACGGTGGTTTGCCGGTATACAAATCTAATATCCACAGCAAGCCTTCTTTTCGAAGTGAGTGCTTTACACCTTCATTAGGTTCGACAACAACTATAGCACCACCGGGATGAGATAAAGAATATATTTCTTTAATCATATTGCCGGCATCGGCCTTCATTGTATCAATGTCAAATTTGTTTTGATGGTCAAAAACAATCCAAATTTTGCCGTTACGAACAAAAGTTGCCATATTGACAGGGTTGTTCCATATAAAGCGAATACTGGCAATATCATTTTGAACTGTCGGTAAGTCAACGGCACTTTCTTCGGTGTCGGTAATAAAGTTTTTGACAGAGGTAATATCTAATAAGTCTGTAGTGAAATTATTATCTGTTTTTTCTTGTTCTACAACTTCTTGATCAATAACTTCCTGAGACATAGCAGGCAAAACGCCGGTTATAAAAATACCGGCCGTGAAGATAAAAGTTAATATGTATTTTGCCTTTGTCAATTTTTTTAGTCTTTATTTTATTTGTTAAAGTTATTACCTATTAAAACAGCTGTAATTTCCTGGGCTCGTTCTGAATTCATTTGCGATATTATGGTAGATGTGGTTGATGGTTTCATACCCTTTAATATGGCAACGGTTATTTCTAAATCTAAGGTGTTGAAAATACGAGCTGCATCTTTAGGTTTCATAGCCGTGTACAATTTTACCAATGCATCAATGTTTTCTTTTTCTTTTTTGTTGTATTTATTGGTAAGTTCGGTTAAACGCTCTTCATATTTTTTTAGTTGAGCAATTTTTTTATCGATTTCATCTTCGGCCACTTTAAGCTGAAGCGCTCTTTTGTCGATTTCTTTGGCTCTGGCATCAAGAGCTTCACGTCTTTCTGCCAATTCTTGCAGAATGGCTATTTCCGAATTACTGAATGTTTGACTAGGTAATTCACCGATTTTGGAATTTGAAGATGAGTTGTGTAGTACCTTAGTTAGTTCTTCGGTATCTTTAGCTTGTTTGTCTTTGGCTACAGCCGAGGTAGTTGATATGGTAATTTTTTTAGAATTTAGTTTGCTGTAATGATCATAGATATTACTGACTTTAAAGCTTAATGACAGAAAAGCTACGAAAATAAAAGCAGGAATAAGACGTATATTTATTTTTTTGTTCAGCATTTGTATTCTCTTATTTTATGGCACGTAGTGCTTTTAATAATTCAAGTTCGGCGGCAGCCCTGTCATCCAAGTCTGCTTTAGTGGTGTTTTTGTTTACGGATTGGTTTTCGATATTGCGAGAAGAGCTTATAACGTTTTCCAATCTATCAGCTAAGCTATCGGCTCGCTCATTGATAAACAGAAGATCATTTTTCAGTTCTTTGGCATTATCAACAACCTCTTTTAGTCCCTCTGACGAATGCTCAGTAACCGATTTAAGCTTTGGTATAGAGCTTTCGGCTTTGAAAGTGGCTTCATTTAGAGCTGAAATAAGCTGAGCCATACTTTTTTGGTTTTGGCGAAGCATATTCAAGCTTTTGTTAAGGTTATAGGCATAAATTATTGTCGGAATAAGCAATGCTATAATGACAATATCTATAATGAATTCTAAATTATTCATTTTTTCTCAGCCTTTCCGTTGATTTTTACGACAACATTATCTTCTTTGCGTCCCATAACACCGTTAAATAAAGGAACATCGCCGCAAAGAACCGAGATATTATCGGTGGGAGATAGTTCTAAAGGAAAGAAAGAACCTTTTTTCCATGTTGAAACATCGCTTAAGAGAGCAGTTGTTTCTTTGATAACTGCTTTTATGTCGA
Organism: Alphaproteobacteria bacterium; assembly: GCA_045639065.1. GTDB lineage: Bacteria > Pseudomonadota > Alphaproteobacteria > RF32 > CAG-239 > CAZU01. The sequence goes on from JAZUCK010000024.1 coordinate 7,878, forward strand.
CGTTGGTTTCCCATAGCTGAGACATAAGATGATTTTCCCAAATCGTGTCACGACCGAATCTTTCACCCATAAACATTTGAACTAACAAATCACGAATAGGCTCAAGAGTTGCATAAGGAAGCATAAGGTCAATTTTACCGCCTCTATCTTCCATATCAATGCGAAGGTGTGCAACAATTACGGCGTTTGACATTCTGGTGATTGTGGCAAAACGAGGATTGGTTTCGAGCCTGTCAAAGACAAATCCGACTGATGTAATAGGGTCAAAAGCAGTAGATAAATCACCCAAAATAAGCTGAATAATTTCTTTGATAATGTTGAGCTCAATAGGGGTATAAGGGCGACCTTCAATACGCATTGCGGCTGTTCCGTGGCGACCACCCAACAATACATCAACCATTGAATAAATAATGGCACTATCCAAAGTTATAAGACCATAATTATCCCATTCATCTGTTTTAAAGACGCTGAGCAATGTAGGCAAGGTAAGCGAGTCTATATATTCGCCGAAACGCATAGATTCAATAGAATCTAAGGTAACTTCGACGTTGTCTTGGGTATAGTTACGTAATGAAGTTGCCATAAGTCTGATAAGACGGTCAAATACAATCTCTAGCATCGGGAGACGTTCGTAAGATACCATATTGTTTCGTAAAATGGCTTGGATACCATTTTTTTGTTGGTTATCTTCATCAGAGGAGTAGCCATAACCCAACAGAGTGTCAATTTCTTCTTGATTGAGGACTCTGGAATCTTGAGGTTCGTTTTCGTTTATATTGTCGTTATTTTCAGCCACGTTAAATTGTCCCTTTATTATTTTTCCAATTCAAAAACACTAAAATTAAGATTTTTGATTCTTACAGGTGAGGCCACCAAATTGAATCGATAAAGTAGTTCTTCTTTAAGCCAGTACAAGCCTGTTGTGCCTTCGATTTCTTCGACATATAGTTCTATAGTGTGGTTAAGTACAGCATTGGTAAGACGAGGTGCCATTGCTTGGATAACCATAATATCATCAACACTGGATAATTCAATGTTAAGTTTCAATCTGAGTTTATGTGTGCGATCTTTACCTTTGACATCGACCTTTATTTCAGGAAGATCATAAAAAACAGTAGCCCCCTCGTCAGATCCTTTGTTGTATTGAATTACGTTAAAATCGATACCCTTAGAATCGATTTTAGAATTAAAGGCATAATAAAGACCGACAGAAAGACCAATAGCTACAACAAGCGGAAGCAATAAAAGCATAAGCTTTTTGCGCTTTGTGTGCGTTGTGTCAACAATTTCTTCAATATCATCTATATCGTCATCTATCATGAAACATAAGCCATATTTTATTTTGGTTGATATATTTTTCTTTCGTATTTTAGCCTATTATTTTTATAAATAAACGTAAATTTGTCAGTTATTAAATGTTTTAACAAAAAAAATGAAATAAATTAAAAAAATAGCAAAATTTAACATTATTGAAATAATTTTTGTGTTATAATGATGTATAATGTTTTTTATAGGGCATAAAATATGTATATGTGGCTTGTGTTGTCTACTTTCTTGGCTATTTTGGCAGGATATTCATTGCCGATGAGGTCAGATACTCCGGAAAAATTGAATGTTCCGGTAGCTTCGGCACATATGGTCAAAATGGTGGTAGGTCATCGTAGTGCGTTGAATTATGCCAAAAAGTCGAAATGGCCGTATTATTGCGCCGGTGTTGCTGAAGGCGAAACTGTTACAGAGTGCCCTCAAGAAAATAAGGTTGGATTTATTCCGGGAATTATAGCTCCTGAGGAATTGACTGATTATATTCCCGAAGGTTTTGTACTTAGTGATGAGTATAAATCACAAATTTTTTGCTATAATGAAGACGGAACAGAAGCAAGTGATTGTTATGATATGGAAGGTAACAAAAGAACAAAACTTTTGGTAACATTTGGCGATTTGCATGAAAAATGGTTGTCTTCACAAGATATTGTAGTCGGTGGCGGTGCAGGAAAAGCTAAGGTTACACCGAATGAAGATATAATAAAGGCTTTCAGAAATCACTTCGGTTATGATGAATTGGTCGGTTATGTGAGAGAAACCGGCGAAGTAAGAGAAATTATAAATTATCAGGGAGCAAGCAGATATACAATTCCTCAGGATATGTGGACTGAGATGTCGGGTACTTGTAATAAGACATATAACGGTTCATGTATTGCGTATGTCGGTAAGCTATAAGGTAGGTGTGTTATGAAAAAACAAGATATGTATAAAGTTTTGCAAAGAGGTAGCTTGATGGTCGAAGCACTAGCTTTGCTCGGGCTTATTACGATGGTTACGCCGGTTATGTATAAAAAGGCGGCAGAACGTACTACCGAGTTGCAAGATATTAACATTGCAACTCAAATGCGCACACTAAATGAGGCTTTGGATAATTATGTACGCAATAACTATGAAAAAGTTAAGACATTGGTTAATGTGGGAACACCTACAATTGTAAGTGCGACAGATGCTTCCAATGATGTTGTGAAGGGTGTGAATGCTTATTTGCCCTCCGGTTTCAATCTTTCGCAATCGAAATATTTTGATGCCGATAAGTTAAAATTTTCGATAAAGCGTGAAGATGATACAGATATGTCCGGTAAAGTGCGCAGTGTATATACAACAGCGGTTTTAGCTCCGTCACTCAATCCGATAAAATTTAATCGTGCTTCTAAAATTGCTTCAATGGTAGGTATTAACGGCGGTACGATAAAAGGAACGAAGTTTGAGGGTGCTCAAGGTGCGTGGAGTGCTGATCCCAGTACATGGTTTAGTGTCGCTCCGGCTGATTTAAAGAGCGGTTCATTAATGTCTATTTCGAATGAGGCAATTGCCGAGGGAACTCAGGCTGATACATCAAAGATGTTATATCGTGTTGATGATGGTGATGATACAAAGAATACAATGGAAACAAAGTTGATAATGGGAAGCCATAGTATTGAACAAATCGGAGCATTGTTCGGTCAAGGAGGCACCCTTACGATAGGTAGTGATGCTACTAATAATAATTTGATTGTTAAAGGTATGGCTGAAATAACAAATACAATAACAGCTCCGAAAGGTGAAATAAATAATGTTGTAACAAGTGATTTGGATGTTAATGGTAATGCTGATATTACCGGTACTACAAAAACAGAATCTTTGACAGTTAATGATTCTGCTACCGTTACCAATAATTTAGATATTACAACAGGTAATGTAACAGTTCAAACAGGTGGTTTGATGGTTATGTCAGGTAATACCTCATTGAAAAAATTATCAGCCGAAGACACTGATTTAACATCTTTGATTGTTGTTAATAATACACAAACAGGCACATTAGATGTTTTAGGTAAAGCAACAATAGGTAGTGGCTCGGGAGTGATGTTGGAAGTAAAGGGCGATGCCGATGTTACAGGTACATTGACGGTGGATACGTTAGAGGCTGATAATTTACATGCTAATGAAAAATTGACTGTTGGTCCGGGAGGTCCAAGTTATTTGAAGGCGGATTCAAGCGGCTTTTGGGCTCAAGGAAGCACTGCAAATGTTAAATTAGAGGTTGATTCAAAAATACATGGCTACACAGCCAATGAAGAAATCTTATTAGAAAACCATACAGCAAAACTTATTACAAAAGGCACGACAGAAGGGGCTGAAGAAGTTGGATTCTTAGCTAAAAGTGCTTCGGAAGGCGATAGTAATGAGTATGCAAAAATGCATGTTGGAGCTAATAATTTTGTGAATGTTACCGATAATTTGGCCAGAATGCAGGTAGGTGATGATAATTATATAAATATTGCTAATGGTGCGGCTTCTATGACTACAACGAATGGTAGTGTAGCAATTAGCTCATCCGGTATTACAGCAAATTATGGTGGATTAAACAGATTGGATATAGGTACAACTGATACATCGTTAGCATCTGCGGGTAATGCTACAAAATTGTTTTTAGGTGATAACAGATTTGAATTAAGTCATGGATCTGAGTCATATGTACAAACTAATGATGATGTCTTAGGAATAAAATCGAAAAATATGATTGTTGATTCTAAAGGAATGGTATTGGGTAATTTGCCTGTCAGTGCCGGTGATGGCTATTTTGATGTTGATGGTATGTGGGTTGATGAAGATAAAGACGCTAATAATAAGGTTGTTATTTCACGCAAAGGGTATATTGATCTTGTATCACCTAATAATGCCAAGGGCGCTAAAGTAGAAAGTGGTTTTATCAGAGCCAGACGTTTGGTCAGTGATGTGAGATATCCTGAATATCTTGATACTGCTGAGAATGTTGATTTATTTAGTGCCGGAACGGCAGATGGTGATGCTCCGATAAAATATAAATATTATGAAGTAAATCCGGCATATACTTCGGTAATGAATGACATTAAATTAGCTTCGCGTGGTGGTGCTCGTCTTAGTGATATTTTGCCGGATTATGTTATAAAAGGTATCTATGTTGCGGATAATACTTATCATGCCGGTAGTGTTGAACATAAAGATGAAGATGATGAATATACCAATGAAAAAGTTACATATTGGGGTGATGCTCTTAATTGGGAAGAAATAGAGATTGTGAATGGTGCTCCGAAAGATGGTATAATAGATGACGGCGATACCAGTACTAGCAGACAAACAATGTGTACGGGAGAAGGAGAATGCAAAATATATTCTTGCGAAAGTACCAATTGTGTGGCTTCGCCATGGATGGGCTTTATTCCTTTGCCACAGTGTCCTGCCGGATATCAGGCTGTGGTTACATCTAACCCGATCAGATGGCGTATGTCAGAAGTATATTATTTGAATGATGAGGCAGTAGCGTGGGATAAGGCTGCTATTGAAGCGGATACTGATTCTAGTGGTGATAGAAAAAACTACGCTATGGCTATAAGTGACCTTAATACTTATCCTGATGGCCGTGGCGAAGAGGGAGATGAGGAAGGAGTGATACGTTTTAGAAACTATTTTTCTAAGCATACCGATCCTTTGTCAGCTCACTTTAAGATTAGTGATGCGACAGCAACTGCAGATACTCCACATACGCATGATGTATCTGCAAAGCCAATTACCTTTCAAACAAATACTTGGTTAAACTCTTCGGTGTCTCCGCATATTGTTGATGATAAAATCGAAGGATGGCATATGTTAATGGGATTTTTGTATACTCCGGGAGATTATAGTAATTTGTTGAAAAATTTGGGATATGTCGGTGACACGATAGATGCGGATGCAATATATTGGAATATATTCCCTGTATATGCTCAAGAAATGGCGTCTATTGTAACTACTTATTGTTCATTTAATCGTCGAGATGAAAATCTTGAAGACGACTTAGGTGGAATGGGTTGGAAATGGAACGCCGGTAGTGAAGATTCTCCGGTGCTCAATTATGATCAGCTTGATCCTAATTATTATCGTGATCCGAACAGCTATGACAGAAATCCTACTAAAGGAGGCGATGGCGGATATAACTGGAGCGATACGGTTAATGATCCGACCTTGCCATATAATGACGCATGGTAGAAAAGGATAGTGTATAAAAAAAGGTTGTGTTTTTTTGCACTGCCTTTTTTTGTGAGCATCTTAAACGTTTTTGCTTTTAATTCATACTCGTAAGAAGTAATCAAAAATTCTCGCTCAAGGCATTGCTATTACAAAGATAATAAAAAAACTCGTTGATGCGAGTTTTTTTTATATGATTAGTCTTTGTGGCGGAAAGTAATACGACCTTTGGTCAAATCGTAAGGTGTCATTTCTATGTCAACCTTATCGCCAACCATAACTCTAATGCGAAATTTGCGCATTTTTCCGGCGGTGTGAGCCAATATTTCAACGCCATTTTCCAATTTTACTCTAAACATAGCATTGGGAAGTTTTTCAATAACTTCGCCGGTTAGTTCTAAAAGTTCTTCTTTACTCATTTATTGTTCCTTAAAAAATATTTTTATCAATTTGATATTGTTTATAATACCAGTTTTGTTTTATTGCAAGTTTTTTTATATTCGGGAAAGGATAGAGTAAAACAACTTCCTTTGCCCAAGGTGGATTTTACATTTATTTTACCGCCAAACTTTTCAATAATCGATTTGGTTATTGGCAGTCCTAATCCTGAGCCCGATGATTTTGTGTCTTCGGCTTTTTTACCATTAGAGAAGAATGGCGTAAAGATATAATCAATGTCGTTTTCATCAATACCGCAACCGGTGTCGCTAAAACTTATAGACAGACCGTTTTTTGCGGAAGTGCTTACCTTTATGGTAATGACTCCATTTGTTGTAGCATTTATTGCATTTTGCATGATGTTAATTATGGCAATTTTGAAATCGGTTTCATTACCGTTTATCATAATACTTTGTTTAGGTGTGGTAAATTTAAGATCAATTCCTTTGCGTTTTGCTTCATAATCGAGCATTTGAATTATTTCTCTAAGGCTATTTGTGCAATCAAATAATGTATCTTCTTGTGTTGAATAGCGTGTCATTTTTAATAAGCGCTCCGGAATATTTATGGTGTTTACCAACTCTTTATGCAAGGTATTTAGCATTTTTTTATATTCACGGATATCGGCTTTTTTACCATTATTTTTTTCGATAATGTGTTCGAGGATAATACGTAATGCTCCAAGATTGTTTTTAATTTCGTGTGCAATAGATGATGACAAGAAACTTAATGAACTGATTTTTTGTTGGTGTGAAAAATCGATGTCACCACTTAGGTCACGTATTGCTTCTACAATATATCTGCGTGATTTGTCATATTGCATTAAGGCAGCATTAACTGACAAATATTTGTTGGGGTTTGCTGCAAATTGCTGAATAGTTATAGTGTTTTGCTTTCCTTTTTTCAATATTTCGTGTAATGGACATTGTTCATTTAAACACGGATGCTTGGTGCAAAATGATGAAATATAACATTTTTGCGATGGTTTTGGAGTGTCTTTACTTTGTTCATAGTAGGTTTTGTTTGCAATTATCATATTGTGATTTTCGTCAATTACTCTGATGCCATCAGGAATACTATCAATCAGCGCTTGTAGAAACTTTTCTTTGTCTTGTATGGTTGAAATCATATTTTCGATGTTGTCTAACATCATGTTGAAAATTTCACTAAAGGCATCTAGCTCATCTTTATATTTTATTTTAGGTCTTTGCGGAATTCTTAGTTTTAGGTTTCCTAAGCTTATTTGTTCTACAATATCTGAAATGTTGTTTATTGGTTTTAATACCCATCGGTTAAACAGATAACCAATCAAAATAATAAATGATGAAAGTAATAGAGTGTTGAACAAAATAAGAGATGTTCCTTGATAAATTGTTTCGTAGTTTTCATCAAAAAGTTTTGTTCTTTGGGTTAGGTTTTTTTGTTCGTTTATCAAAAAATTGGAGTGTTCGTTATCCGAAATAAGTGTATTGATTTGAGGATAATTTTTGTCGTTTATATTAAGGTTAGGATCTTCCTTAAGAAGATTCTTAATTTCTTTTGTCAGTAAAATATTACGGTGCAATAAATCTGAATATTGCAGGTTTCGGGTAATTGAGGCTTGTTGGTCTTTTTCTATTTTTGATGAGTAAGCTATATAAAAGGTTGAGGCAAAAATTATGAACGATATTAGAAATAATGAAAATATGGCGTAAATAATTTTGCGATTTAAGCTTAAGAACATGACATACCCTTTCAAAAAACACTTATTTATGGGTATGATAACAAAAATTGGTTGCTAAATTATAAATAAAAAAAGGCGCAGTTAAAAAAAACTGCACCTTTTTTATGATTTTATCTGTGCTTATGCTTCGTTAAGCAGAGCATAAATTTCGGTCGGTTTTGACATTTGACGAAGCTTGTTGCATATGCTTTCATCTTTTAGGATACGAGAAAGCATGGCCAAAGCAGTCAAATGATCTGCACCACTGTTTTCCGGAGAAATAAGTAAAAATACCAAATCTACCGGTTTGCCGTCAATGGCATCAAAATCGAGAATATATGAAGGTTTTGCAAAAAAAGCATAAACTTTGTCGAGACCGGAAAAACGGCTGTGAGGTAATGCTGTGCCACTACCAAATCCGGTAGAACCAAGATTTTCTCTTTCGAGTATCGAATCGAAAATAGATAAAGCATCAATTCCGGTAACCTCAGAAGCTTTTTGCGCTAAATCTTGCAAAAATTCTCTTTTGCTACCTGCTTTTAAGTTTAGAAAAATGCTTTTTTCGTTTAATATGTTTGATATATTCATATTTTTACAACTTTTGTTATTTTGGTTCAACCCAACCGATATTGCCATCTTTACGACGATATACCATATTAAAATTGTTTGTTGCTGTATTTTTGAACATCAAAGCTGACTCGTTGTTCAAATCCATGTACATAACAGCTTCTGATACGGTACAAACAGGAATGTTTGCTTCTAATTCGGCGATTGTCAAAGGAGCATCGTCGATAGCTACTTCTTCAGCTTCTTCATCAAACGGGAATACAGCTTCGTAAGCAACTTCGGTTAACCCGGCTTTGCCTTTGTGGTCGTTAAGCTTTGTTTTGTGACGACGCAAACGTGTTGCAATATGTTCATTGGCTGAATCAAATGCAGAATATGGATCGCCGGCTTGACCGGTTCCTTTTAATACGATATTTTTAGCCGGATGAACTGTAACTTCGGCAATAAATTCGTCTTTAACTTTTGAAAAATTAACCGAACAGCTGATTGGTGCCGGAAAATATTTGTTAACTGAATTAAGTACGTTTTCTTCAACGTGAGCGCGGAGTCTTTCTCCGATATCAACTTGATTGCCTGAGAGTGTAATTTGCATAATTTTTTCCTATATCTAATTTTAATACAACCTGATTAGAGTAGCTGATTACAGCGTACTCCAACCTTTTGGAATAATGAAATACTATTTTATTTTAGATAAGTCAACATAAAAGTCAAATAATACAATTCGTTTATACCCGTTTGATGCGTTTGCGTTCGGCAGATGTCGGAATCGACATTGATTCACGATATTTGGTGACGGTTCTGCGGGCTATTTTTATGCCTTCTTGGCCAAGTATTTGAACGATTTTATCGTCTGATAATATGTGTTTTTTATCTTCGTTTTCAATAAGTGTTTTTATTTTGTGTTTGATAACTTTTGTAGAGGTATCGTCGTTGCCGATATAACTTCCGGCAGCTGATGAGAAAAAGTATTTTAGCTCAAACAGACCTTGCGGAGTGGACATATATTTGCCGGTGGTTACTCGGCTGACAGTGCTTTCGTTAACCTCTAATGCTTCGGCGATGTCTTTTAAGGTCATGGGTTTTAGTTCTTCAATACCGTTTTCAAAAAAGCTATATTGTCTAAGCACTATTTCTTCACAAACTCGTAAAATACTGGTGGCTCTTTGATGCATTGCTTTCATCAAAAAATTAGCGTGGCTTAAGTTTTCGCGTAAGTATTTAGATGCTTTTTTATCTTTTTTTAAGGTGGTGTAATAATTGTGATTTATCAAAAGCTTTGGTAAGGACATTTGATTTAATTCTACTCGATATTCACCTGATTTTGAACGTTTTACGAATACATCCGGAATAATATAAGAGGGCTTTTCCAACAAAAAGTCAGATGCAGGTTTAGGATTTAGAGTTTTTATGATAGCTGTCAGTTCGGCGATGTCTTCAACTTCGCAATCACAAATTTTAGCTAACTCTTTGAATTTTCGTTCGGCTAAGAGTTCTAAATTATCAAGTAATGCTTCAAGTTCGTAGGTCAGCTCGTCTCTGTCTCTTAGTTGAATCTTCAGGCATTCGGCAAGCGATGTAGCAAAAATTCCTGAAGGTTCAAAAGTTTGAAGTTTTGATAAAACTTTTGTTGCTCGCTCATCAGAAATTTTTAATTTTTTGGCAATTTCTTTGATGTCGCCTCGGAAATATCCGGCTCTGTCGAGCTGTTCACTAAAAATTTTGGCGATGATTTTATCGCCGGAGTTGGTAAAGTGAACGCCAATTTGCTCGTCAATAATTTCGTATAAAGATTTTTCTTTACTTAAGCGTTGTTCAAAATAGTCGAAAGCATCATCATTGGTGCGATTTATTTTTGAGGTGTTGTAATCAGACCAGTCAGCGTTTTCAAAACTGTCATATCCTTCTTGGTCAGAACCGTAGTCATCAAAATCGTTTTGATAGTCTGCATCGTTTGCAATCGGTGCTTCTTCATAAGGATTTTCTTTCGGGATATCTAAATCATCGATTGTTTGAGGCGCTTTATCATCTTGAGATGCAAGGTGTTCGTCTTCTCGCTCAAGCAAGGGATTGCGCATAAGCTCTTGTTCAACAACTTCATTTAATTCCAAATTGGTCATTTGAAGCAAACCGATTGCCTGACGTAACTGTGGTGTCAGTAACGTCGAGACACTTTGCTTAATTTCCAGTTTGGGTGTTAATGCCATCAGTTAAGTTTTTTTAACTACATTGTGAAGTTGTCGCCTAAATATACTTTGCGAACTTCTTCGTTTGATACAATTTCTGAAGGTGTTCCTTCCATCAGAACCGTTCCGCCATGCAAAATATATGCTCTGTCGGTAATATCTAAGGTTTCTCTAACGTTGTGATCGGTGATTAAAACGCCAAGTCCGCGATGTTTTAACTGAGAAACCAGATTTCTGATTTCTCCTACGGCAATAGGGTCGATACCGGCTAATGGTTCGTCTAACAAAATATAGTTAGGCTGAGAAGCCAAAGCTCTGGCTATTTCCAAACGACGACGTTCACCACCGGACAGCGCTAATGCAGGTGATTTACGCAAATGTGAAATAGAAAAGTCGTTTAGTAACTCTTCTAACATATTTTCTCGTTGGCTCTCGTCATCTACAACCATTTCCAATACTGCCTTGATATTATCTTCAACACTTAATGTTCTGAAAATGGAGGCTTCTTGCGGAAGATAGCCGATACCAAGGCGGGCTCTTCTGTACATCGGAAGGTGTGTTATGTCATGTCCGTCGATATGTACATCGCCATAGTCGGGAGTTATAAGACCTGTTACGCAATAAAAACATGTAGTTTTACCGGCTCCGTTGGGACCTAATAATCCGACGGCTTCGCCTCGGCGAACGTATAGTGAAACGTTGCGTAATACGGGGCGCTTTTTATAGCGTTTGCCAATGTTGAAAACTTCAAGTTTTGCGTCAGTAGAAAAATTTGACATTGTTTATTCCTTCTTTTTCTTCTTTTCTTTGAATACGCCACTTACCCTGTTGTTTTGCCCGCCGGATATAATTTTACTAACCGAGGTATTAAGGTTTGTTTCAGCTCGTGATCCTTTTAAGATGTTGCCTTGTTGACTTATGACAACATCATCGTAAAGATTTATTATACCGGAAAGAGCATTGTATGTTCCTCTTAGGGCCGTAACGGTTGTATCTTTGCTTATTATTTTGACGTTTTGTTCAATTTCTATCTTGTCTAAAACCAATTGACCTTCTTTGTTTTTGGTAAACCATGCGGTCATCAAATCGGCATAAACATGATTGTTTTGGTTGTCAACAGCTTCAACGCCATCTTTAGCAACGGCTTTTTGTTGGCTTTGATAATAGATTATAGGACCTTTTGAAGTTATAATAAATTCAGGGGAATTTATTTTAGCCGGAGATCCGGTAAGAGTGGCGCTGTCTTCTTTTACATCATAAACCATTTTATCGCCAAAAGCTGATGTTTCTGGGGTTTTCATTTCAACTTTACCATGAGCCTCAATGCGTGAAATTTTATTTTTTGACTTCGCTTGATAATATCCGATAAGCGTATCTGCTTTAATACTCAAATCTTTTTTTGTGGCTTTGGCATTGCCTTTGGCAACGAGCTTTTGTTCTTTTTGGTGATATTCAACTCTGTCGTCGGCATCAAGTGTAATATCATCGGCAAAAACCGGAGTTGCCATAAGTAAACAAAATGAAAGAATAAACAGCTTATTTAACATATTTTTATTCCTTATTTTAATGATTCTTCGTTTATTAAAATATGTGTCTTGCCGGTGAAAGACAAGGTGTTGTCCTTACCATTGTATTCGAAGCCTTGGGCTTGAATTTTTCCGATAAAACCATCTCCTATAATTTGATGGTTTGAATAGCCGTATGATTTGTTAAAATCAAAATTAGCTTCTTTGGTCGAAATATTCATACCCTTGCTGTAAAATATTTCTACCGTGTCAGTAAGGGTTAATAAAGATGTGTTTTGATCAAAAACACCTTTAGGTGATTTTATATTCAGCCACTCTATTTCATCAAGAGGCATTACGCCTTCGGGAGATATTAAATTGTATATTTTGGAATTGGAAAAAGTTTCTTGAACCTGTTGGGCAACAAAGTTGTTTACTCTGTTTTTTTCATCTGTAACATACATGGTTGTGTTTTTTATGTTCAGCTGTTCAATTTCGCCTTTACCTATATTAAATTCAAGTCCGAAATCTTTAATATCATCTTTTAGCGACGGGAAAACAATTAAAGTTATTGCCAATACTGCAGCAACTGCCGGCAAAGCAAGCTTTGCCAGCATAACTTTTCTGGTGTGTCGAGCTATTTTTGATGCTGCTACTTTTTTCTTTGTTGCGTCGGCATTAAAATAGGTATCAATTTCTTTTGGGTCTAACAATTTTTATGCTACTCCGATACGCAAGCAATCGTGAATATGAATTACACCGACCGGTTTGTTGTTTTCGTCAATTACGAATAATTGAGTAATTCCTTTACCGGTGTTGTTCATTAGGTTTAATGCTTCAACAGCCATCAGATGAGGTGCAATTGTTTTGGGGTTTGGTGTCATAACATCAGATGCTTTTCTGTTCATGACATCAATAGATAAACAGCGGCGCAAGTCACCATCGGTGATGATACCTTGTAAAATACCTTCTTTATTTATAATGCCGACGCAACCAAGTCTTTTTGATGTCATTTCAAGAATTGCATCTTGCATCAAAGTGTCTTCATTTACTAAAGGCATTTCTGTTCCGGTGTGCATTAAGTCGGAGACTTTTTTAAGCATGGCACCGAGTTTTCCGCCAGGGTGGCGCTGTTTATATTCAACTTTGTTAAAGCCTTTGCGTTCCATAAGAGCAACAGCTAAAACATCGCCTAAAACCAAAGTCGCAGTGGTTGATGAAGTCGGAGCCATACCCATCGGACAAGCTTCGGCTGAAGAAGGGAGTTTTAACAAATAGTCTCCGGCTTTACCAAGGGAACTGTCAGGATTTTTTGTCATAGCAATAAGAGGAATATTATTTCTTTTGCAATAAGCCAAGATGTCGGATAATTCTTTTGATTCACCGCCGTTTGAAATAGCGATAACACTGTCATCGTTAGTGAGCATACCTAAATCACCATGGCTGGCTTCGGCCGGATGAACAAAAAATGATGGTGAACCGGTAGATGCCAATGTGGCGGCAATTTTGCGGGCAATGTGTCCAGATTTACCCATGCCGGTAACGACAATTCTTCCTTTGGTGTTTTCTAAAATATCGAGTGCATTACTAAGACTTTCGTCAAAAGCGTTTTCCATTTCGCGCAAGGCGATAATTTCAGTTTCAATAGTTTTTTTTGCTGAAATAATATCTTGTTCTTTCATTGGTCACAAAGCTCCATTTTGTTATAATTTATAAAATGTAGCTTAGGATTTTAATTTTAACTTCGCAAGGTTTTTTTGCTACTTATGCAAGAATTGTACCAAATTATTGACAAGAAAAATAAGAAGCTTTAACCTCCTTTTTAGGACGCTCTATTTTTAATAGGAGTTAAAGTTAAAATGAAATATGTATATTTTTTAGTTGCTTTTTTGTTTGCAACATCGGTTTGCGCAGCAGAGAATATAACTGGTTTGTGGACAACAATTGATGATGAAACAGGCGAAGAAAAAAGCGTGGTTCAAATTTATGAATATCAAGGTAAATTTTTTGGCAGAGTTGTAAAATTGTTTAAAAATGTTGATAAAACAGCAGTCGGAATTAAAGGTAATCCGAAAATTGTCGGACTTGATATAATTTGGAATTTGGAGGATAAAGGTGAAAAATTTAAGGGTGGAAAAATTCTTGATCCCGCAAAAGGGAAAATTTATTCTTCAGAGGCTTGGATAGAAAACGGCAATTTGATATTGAGGGGTAAAATCGGACCTTTCGGGCGTAATCAGACTTGGATAAAAAATAATGATGCGTCTTTAAGAATTGAAAATATAGTTCCTAATATACCGGAAAAGGAATAATTATATAAAAGATATAATGTAAAACGCTTGTTTTTGATGTGTTCTTAAACAGGCGTTTTTTTTGCTTAAAAAAAGCCTTGACTAATTGATTTTATGAATCTAGTATGCCGAGACTCAAAAAAGGCGAGGAATCGCATTTTTGTGAGTTTTTTGTAATAATAACTAATATTTAAGGAAATTTGTGATGCCTACAATTAATCAGTTAATTCGTAAATCACGAACACCCAAAGTCAAGAGAAACAAAGTTCCGGCTTTGAAAGCTTGCCCGCAAAAAAGAGGTGTTTGTACCAGGGTTTATACTACAACCCCTAAAAAACCAAACTCCGCTTTGCGTAAAGTGGCTCGCGTTCGCTTAACAAACGGCTTTGAAGTAATCAGCTATATCCCTGGTGAAGGTCATAACTTGCAAGAACACTCAGTGGTGCTGATTAGAGGAGGCCGTGTAAAAGACTTGCCTGGTGTTCGTTATCATATCATTCGTGGTACCTTGGATACTCAAGGTGTGGCTAAACGTCGTCAACGTCGTTCTCATTACGGCGCTAAGAGACCTAAATAAGGAGATTTGATAATGTCACGTCGTCATAGAGCTGAAAAAAGAATCGTACTACCTGACGCAAAATATGGTGATAAGGTAGTCGCTAAATTTATTAACAATGTTATGGAACATGGTAAAAAAGCTGTTGCCGAAAAAATCGTTTACTCAGCTTTTGATATCATTGCACAAAAATCTAAGCAAGACGCTTTGAAAGTTTTTGCCGAAGCTTTGGATAATGTTAAGCCTTTGGTAGAAGTTAAATCTCGTCGTGTTGGTGGTGCTACATACCAAGTTCCGATGGAAGTAAGAGCTGATCGTCGTCAAGCTTTGGCTATTCGTTGGATTATCGAAGCTGCTCAAAAGCGTTCTGAAACAACAATGACCGAAAGATTGGCTAACGAATTGTTAGATGCTTTGGCTAATAAAGGTTCTGCCGTTAAAAAACGTGAAGATACCCACAGAATGGCTGAAGCTAACAAAGCTTTCTCTCATTATAAATTTTAATCTGAAACGCTTAAGGATAAAACAATGGCTCGTACACATAAACTTGAAATGTACAGAAATATCGGTATTATGGCTCACATCGATGCCGGTAAAACTACTACAACAGAGCGTATCCTTTATTATACAGGTGTTAACCACAAAGTTGGTGAAACACACGAAGGTGCCGCTACTATGGACTGGATGGAACAGGAACAAGAACGTGGTATTACAATTACCTCGGCTGCTACAACCTGTTTTTGGAAAGGCCACAGAGTAAATATTATTGATACTCCGGGACACGTTGACTTCACTGTAGAAGTTGAACGTTCTTTGCGTGTATTGGATGGTGCTATTACCGTATTTGACTCAGTTGCAGGTGTTGAACCGCAATCTGAAACAGTTTGGAGACAAGCTGATAAATATGGTGTACCAAGAATTTGCTTCTGCAACAAGATGGACAGAATCGGTGCAAACTTCTATCGTTGTTTAGACATGATTAAAGATCGTTTGGGTGCAAGACCTTTGGCTATGCAACTCCCAATCGGCGCCGAAGATGATTTTACAGGTGTTGTAGATCTTATTAACATGAACGCTATTATCTACACAGGTAATACACCTGATTCTCCTATCGAAATCAAAGAAATTCCTGCTGATTTGGCTGATAAAGCTGAGCAATATCGTGCCGAATTGGTTGAAATGGCTGTTGAACAAGATGAACAAGCTATGGAAGATTATTTGGAAGGTAAGGAAGTTTCAGTTGAAACTTTGAGAAAATGTATTCGTAAGGGTACTTTGGCTCAAGATTTCGTTCCTGTTTTCTGTGGTACTGCTTTCAGAAACAAAGGTGTTCAACCTTTGCTTGATGCCGTTATTGATTATTTGCCTTCTCCGATGGATATTCCTTCTATCGTTGGTATCAATCCTAATAACGACAAAGAAGAAGAAAGACATCCTAATGATAACGAGCCGTTATCTGCCTTGGCATTTAAGATTATGAATGACCCGTTCGTTGGTTCATTGACATTTACTCGTATCTATTCTGGTACAATGACTTCAGGTTCTTATATCTATAACTCTGTTAAAGACAAGAAAGAACGTGTTGGTCGTATGTTGTTGATGCATGCTAACAAACGTGAGGATTTGAAAGAAGCTAATGCCGGTGATATCGTTGCTTTGGCCGGTTTGAAAGATACCACCACTGGTGATACTCTTTGTGACCAATCTAAACCTATTGTTTTGGAAAACATGGTTTTCCCTGATCCGGTTATTGAATTGGCTGTTGAACCGAAAACTAAAGTTGACGTTGAAAAAATGGGCTTGGCTTTGTCAAGATTGGCAATGGAAGATCCTTCTTTCAAAGTTTCTTCTGATCCTGATTCTGGTCAAACAATCATTAGAGGTATGGGCGAACTTCACCTTGAAATTATCGTTGATCGTTTGAAACGTGAATTTAAAGTTGAAGCCAACGTCGGTGAACCACAAGTTGCTTATCGTGAAACAATTACACAACCTTGTGATATTGAATATACTCACAAAAAGCAATCTGGTGGTGCCGGTCAGTTCGCTAGAGTTAAAA
Source organism: Alphaproteobacteria bacterium (assembly GCA_045639065.1). Lineage (GTDB taxonomy): Bacteria > Pseudomonadota > Alphaproteobacteria > RF32 > CAG-239 > CAZU01. The sequence goes on from JAZUCK010000024.1 coordinate 24,687, forward strand.
TCAAATTTGAACCGATTGAAGGTTACAACGGTTTTGAATTTGAAAACAGCGTTGTTGGCGGTAACGTACCAAAAGAATATATCCCCGGTGTTGAAAAAGGTTTGCGTTCGGCTATGGATGCCGGTGTAATCGCAGGCTATCCGGTTACCGGTGTTAGATGTAATCTTTATGATGGTGCTTACCACGAAGTTGACTCTAACGTTATGTGCTTTGAAATTGCTGCTCGTGCTGCCTTCCGTGAAGGTATGCGTCAAGCAAATGCTAAATTGTTAGAGCCAATCATGAAGGTTGAAGTTGTTACCCCTGAAGAATATATGGGCGATATTATCGGTGACTTGAACTCACGCCGTGGTTTAGTAAACGGTATGGATCAACGTGCCAACGCTCGTGTAATTGATGCTCAGGTTCCTTTGGCTAATATGTTCGGTTATGTAAACACATTGCGTTCTTTATCGCAAGGACGTGCTCAGTTTACAATGGTGTTTGATCACTATGCTGAAGTGCCTAAGGATATTGCTGAGAAGGTAAAAGCTAAGAATTCATAAACTGCTCTTAATGGGCACCTAGAGGCGTGATGTGGTGCTCGAAACTCATGTACTTCTTTGTACACTCAAGTTTCTGTGCTCCTATCACACCTCTATTTGCCTCATTATTAACAGTTTATGTTATTTATTAAAAAAAATTTTATTTAACTAACTTAATTTTATTTTTGGAGAAAATTTAAAATGGCAAAAGAGAAGTTTGAGCGCACAAAGCCTCACTGCAACATTGGAACAATCGGTCACGTTGACCATGGTAAAACAACATTGACAGCAGCTATTACAAAAGTATTGGCCGAAGCTGGCGGTGCTGATTTCGTAGATTA
>JAZUCK010000025.1:0-18821 GCA_045639065.1 Alphaproteobacteria bacterium
AGCGGAGTGCGGCAAACAAAAACTGTCATGCCTTGAGCGAGGAACGAGCGAGATTAGGCATCTTCCGCTTTTTATTTAATTAGTAGCTAACGCAAAGATGAGATTCCTTGACGCACGGACGCAAAAGCGCCGAGCGAGGAATGACATTTCTTATTTGCTCAAGTTATGACAGCTATTTTTTATTTTATTCATATATTTCAATAAGTTACACCTATTGACCTAGAGCGTAAAAAGTGATATAATATAATTATCATAAAATATTATTCTGTCCTTATTATGTTATCTTGTTCTTCACAAACTTTGTTTTGTTGATATTCAAGTTATTTAAGGACGGAATAATATTTTTTCATCGAAATTAACTAACAAAAAAATATTAACAATAAAAAATCAAAGTTTATGAAAACTAGAACTATTATTCTCTTTGTTATCGCGTGTCTTGTATTCGTATGTGGCCTTGTTGCATCAGGATTTTGTATTGCAGCTATATTTAAAGATCCATATTCATGTTATGCCCAACTTTCAATACTCTGCGCACTTTTCTGGATATCGGGAAGAATCGCCAACATCCTTGAACTATCAAAATCATTTTTCAATAAAGATAGCTATTTTGCAGCTGCTTGTAAATCACTTGTTCTTGGATCATGGTCTTATCCTCTAATATTTCTAACCACCACATGTGATGCGGGTATGGGAATATATGCCTGCTTTGCAATAGGAATACTACAAATATCCTTACACCAGGAGGCGATAAAGTAGAAAAAAAGCTGAAATTTTATGAGGTTAACCCACATGAAGTTTCAGCTCTTTTTTATTTTTGCTCTTAGCAAACCATTAGATAAATTTTTTTTCAAAAAATTAGCTGTCCGCTAGATGAACTTTTTTTACAAAAAAGTTCGGATAGTGAGGCAGATAATAAGATTTTAGGGAAGAAAAAGCGGAGTTTACAAAAATAGTAAATGAGCATTTTTCTTACCCGCTAAATCTGTATTAGATGCCCGTTAGACGAACTTTTTTCCTATATCCTTGAGCAACCAAATAAGTCTCCGGTGATTCCTTTCTGCTGGCAGCTGGTTTGAAGTGAGTTACCTTGGCAAAATTTTTCTTAGCATCTGCAAGTAAGTTTCCCTCTGCTCCGCCTTGAAACACCTTGGCAATAAAAATACCGCCCTCGGCCAATACTTCTTTGGCAAATTCATATGCGGCTTCAACAAGTCCGATTGTGCGAAGATGGTCTGTCTGTTGATGTCCGGTAGTATTGGCTGCCATATCGCTCATTACAATATCAGCCTCACTACCAAGTAAGGCTTTTAACTTATCCGGCGCATCTTCCGAAGTAAAATCTTGGCAAATAAGTGTAGCACCAGCTATCGGCTCGGTTTCTAAAATATCGATTCCGACAACCTGACCGCTTCCTTTGTTGCGCATAACCGCAATCTGTGTCCAACCTCCCGGTGCACATCCCAAATCGACAATGGTTTTACCTTTACCTAAAAAGTGATATTTTTCATCCAACTGAATAAGCTTAAATGCCGCACGCGAACGATAACCTTGGCGTTTGGCTTCGGCAACATAAGGATCATTAAGCTGACGCATCAACCATTGGTTTGATGATTTTTTCTTATATTTTCCGGTTTTTAGCTTTACGGTCAAACCATGACGCGAACCGATTTCTTTTGCCGATTTAGTAAGCTTTGCCATTTTATCCTCTTTTGTTTTTATCGCGTTCTATCAAATCGGCCACAATACCGTCTTTAGCACTTTTTAATGATGCAGTTATTTTATCAACCCCGAGCCTGTCATAAATTTGCTTAAAGATAACGGCAGCCGAAATAAAAATGTATGAACGCTTGTCTCCGATATACGGATTTTTTGCCAATTCGGTACGTTTAGCACTAAGCAATTTAGCAATAGCCTCATCCATTTCAGCCTTACTCATAATCAATCCGTCGGCTTTTTCTCTGTCATAACATCCGAATTGCCTAATCATAGAAACTAATCTTAGCGGAGTTGACGAAGTTGCCACAAAAGACACATTTTTTTCAGCTATGTTTCCTGCTTTTGCAAAAAACACTTCCAAGCTTTTGTCAACTTCTGCTCGCAATTTGTTGGCTCTGCCTTCATTATACTCAACCAAATCAAAAGCTTCGGACGAATTTCTGGCCCCCCATGGAATCGAAACTGTTGAAATAATTTCGGGATTTTTCGAATTTTTTGCCAAAGTTACTTCGGTTGAAGCACCACCCAAATCATAAACAACCACATACTCGCTTTTTTCCAAAACGTGTTCAACAGCACCTTTTAAGTTTAGCTCAGCTTCTTCCTTACCATCGATTATATCTAATTTAATTCGAGATTCATCGTATATTTTTTTAACTACATCACTACCATTTTTTGCCATACGACAAGCTGCCGTTGTAATAGCTCTCACATTTTCTTGAGGTACATTATACTTATCTAACAAATTTCTGTATTCATAAAAACATTTTTGACATCTTTCAATTGCCTCTTTGGTAATGCAATTATCCTTGTACATTCCTTCGGCCAGTCTTGTTGATGTGTTTTCGATTCGCAAAGTTTTTTTATTTTCATCACAAATAATTATTTTACAAGAATTTGAACCTAAATCGATTCCGGCATAATTTTTAGTCATTAGCAACCTCTTTGGGTTTGTAATTATTATTAAAATATTTTCGTGTTTTCTTATTAAACGGATAACGGCGACGGAATTTTTTATTATGTTTTTTCTCTTTTCTTTCCGAGTGCATCAAATCAAGCAAAATACCCTCACGAATTCCTCTATCGGCGATAGTAATTTCGGATATATTCCAAAAAGACATCAAACCTTCGATAATCGCACAACCGGCGATTGTCAAATCAGCTTTTTGCATTCCGATGCAGGCGTGTTTTTTTCTGCCCTCGTCACCCATACGCTTAATTTTTGAAATTGTTTTATCGACATCTTGTGCTGTTAATGCCAAACCATCAACCGCCGAACGATTATAGCGCGTTAAGTTCAAATGGATTGCGCCCAAAACCGTAACCGTTCCGGAAGTTCCCAAAACCTGAATATTTTGATTTTTAATATCTTCACTAATATGATATTTTTCTTCAAACTCAGCCAATATTTTGTGAGTTCTTTCAATAATGGTATTATAAGCCAAATCGGTCATATCGTGCTCCGGAAAAGCTTCCGAAACCGTAACCACGCCATAGGGAAGTGAAACAAAACCTTCAATAATTGTTCTTCCCGAATTAGACATTCTGGCCAAAGACACTTCTGTCGAACCGCCACCGATATCAAAAACCAAAGCTCTTTTAATATTGCGATTAAGAAGCGGGACACAGCCAACCACCGCCAAACGCGATTCTTCTTGCGGAGATATAATTTCAATATTAAGACCGGTTTCTTTTTTGACCAAATCCATAAAATAGCGACAATTTTTAGCTCTGCGACAAGCCGCTGTTGCTACATATCTGGCTTTTACAATAGGTTGATATTCTTCCAAAACTCCGGCGCAAACCCTCAAGGCGTTTACCGTACGACGAATTGCCGTATGTGATAATTCGTTATTATTGATAATACCCTCGCCCAAGCGAGTAATCTTAGAAAAAGTTTCAACGATTCGAAACGACGAAGGGGTCGGTGTTGCAATCACCAACCTGCAAGAATTTGTACCTAAATCTATTGCCGCATAATTATCACCGCCGGCTTGTTGTCCTAATCTTCCGGCCTCGTACTTTTCAACGGCTTTTTTATCCTTTTCGGGCCACTTACGCATATACTATAAAAACTTTGCATTTAATAAAAAAATAAACTTGGATTTAATATATTCCAAGTTTATTCAATGTACAACAAATTTTTTCAACTTTTTTAAAGCTCGGCCCGCAGAGCCACTCTTAATTCATCAATGCAGACCAATTCTTTGTTGGCATTTTCATAATGCCAATAGACCCAACCGTTACAAGCGGGTGCATTTTGAGCCGCCGCACCGACCTGATGAATTGAACCCTCGGCATTTTCACTTTTTAATGTTCCGTCCGAACGAACAACCGCACAATGTTTTCTTGTCGAATCATACAAAACATCTCCCGGTGTCAATAAACCTCGTTCAATAACATTACCGAAAGGAACTCTCGGCAATTTCTTCTTACAAGCATATTCCAAACACAGTTTATTCTTAACTTCTTCTATTGCATCAATACGTTCTCTTGCACCTTTGGCATAGGTCATATCTTTTTCAATACCGATAAAATTACGTCCCAATTTTTTGGCAACTGCACCGGTAGTTCCTGTTCCAAAGAACGGATCCAAAATAACATCACCTACTTTTGATGAAGACATAATTACTCGATAAAGTAATGCTTCCGGTTTTTGTGTCGGGTGAAGTTTCTCGCCACTTTCATCTTTCAAACGTTCTTTACCGGTACAAAGCGGAATATGCCAATCCGAACGCATTTGCGTATCTTCGTTCAAAGCTTTCATAGCTTCGTAGTTAAAGGTATATTTCGAATTTTGACTTTTAGACGCCCAAATCAATGTCTCATGCGCATTAGTAAATCGGGTTCCCTTAAAGTTTGGCATAGGATTGACCTTATCCCAAATAATATCATTCAAAACCCAAAAACCCAAATCTTGTAAAATTTTTCCGACCCTGAAGATATTGTGATATGAGCCGATAACCCACAAAGCACCATCATCTTTTAATACACGTCTAGCTGCCGTCATCCAAGCTTTGGTATATTCATCATAGGCTTCCATACTTTCAAAGTTATCCCATTCCTCATATACTCCGCTGACATTACTGTTATCAGGTCTGAGTAACGCATCACCCAACTGCAGATTATAAGGCGGATCGGCAAAAATTAAATCTACCGACTTTTCTTCCATCTCGTTCATAACTTTAATACAATCATCAACAATGATTGAATTAAGTAGTGCCTTAACTTGTTTTTTGCTCATATCTCAACCATAAAGTTGTTAAATACACTTATGCAAACAAGTATGTCTTAAAGATGGTTATAAATTTATTAACAAGGCACGATTTAAAAAAAATAAAAAACAAAATCAATGTTTTTCAACAAGTTAAGCAGCATTAACTGCCAAGATTTCTTGAATCGGTTTATAGCTTAGACGGTGTATTCCCTTAATCACACCATAAGAATTTAACCCCTCTATATGAGCTTTTGTACCATAACCGGCATTTTTTTCAAAAGCATAGTAAGGATATTTTTTTGCCAAATCACACATTAACCTGTCACGATAAACTTTAGCTAAAATCGAAGCCGCCGATATAGAATATGACTTTGCATCACCTTTTACCAATGTTGCACAATCACAACCGATTCCTTGAGGTTTTTGGTTACCGTCAACAAGTGCAAAATCAGGAACAGCTCCCAAAGCCTCTTTGGCTCGTTTCATTGCTAAAAACGTAGCTTGCAAAATATTTAAGCTGTCAATCTCCTCAACCGAAGCTTCACCGATTCCGATTAACACCTGTCCTTTTTTATTGGCCTCGAGCAACTTTTCATAAAGCATTTCTCTTTTTTTGGCACTCAACTTTTTGGAATCATCTAAATTATTCAATAAAAACTCATCGACATTTCTATCCAAAAACACCGCAGCTCCGGCAACTACCGGACCCGCCCAAGGACCACGTCCTGCTTCATCAATTCCGGCAACTTTTCCATTGTGTTTATCTTCAAATTCAAACGAAGGCATTTTTTACCACCAAACTTTAATTTTACCATTATTTATTTCACACATTCCGCCTATTGGCAAAGTCGCAATCGGTGTTGTGTGTCCGAAATCAAGATTGGCAATTATCGGCAAACCTTTTAATTGCGGAATATTATTGACCATTGCTTGTAAAAACTCTTTAGTTATTTTTGAAGCCTTTTGAAAGCGACCGATAATAACACCTTTAACATTCACAAAATCATCTCTTTGGGCCAAAGCCTGAAGCTGACGCATAAAATATTTACCGTCAATATTTTCCGCCGAAAAACAATCTTCTATCATCAAAATTGTATCCTCCTTAAATTCGGCTTGATATCTTGTTCCGTTCAACAACAAAAATGTTCCCAAATTTCCGCCTTTTAACTCACCTTTGGCATTTCCGTCTTGCAATACCCACCAACCCTCATTTTTAATAAAGTCACGATTCTCTTGATCAATAAACCACAAATCATCACTCCACTCGTCAGACATTTTTAATTCGCTCTCACCTTCAAACAAAACTTTATTAAGCATATCTAAAGTATATTCATTACCTTTTTTCATACCGATAGAACTATAATGAGGGCCATAAAAACAAACCAATCCGGTTTTAGCTTCAATAGCCGACAATAATGCGGTAATATCTGAATATCCGCACAAAATTTTCGGATTATTTTTTATTACTTCATAATCCAAAAACGGCAAAATCATATTCGAATTAAAACCGCCCAAAATCGTAAAAATAGCTTTTACGTTTTTATCTAAAAAAGCCTCCATAACATCATCGGCTCTTTTCTTAATATCTGTTGATGCAAACATATCAAAATTTTCATCTATGGTATTTGTTGCAAAACTAACTTTTAAGCCCATAGCTTCAAAGCGTTCTTTTGCAATTTGACGACAATCTTGACCGATAATTTTTAATCCGGTAGCCGGAGCAATAACTCTTATCTCATCGCCTTTTTGTAATCTTACCGGTACTATTTTTTGCATCATCACATCTCCAAAAACATTAAAATATTGCGTCAATTATAGCCATTTATTTATATATTGCACTAATTATATCTAGTTAAATAACAAGTTTTGCGATTATATTTATATCAAACAACTTTTGAGGAAACAATGTCCAAACATTTTTATATTTTTCGCCATGGTCAATGCCCTTTGAATATTACAAATCATATTCAAGGTCAGCGGTTTAACGGCAGTCTTACCCCGACAGGGCGACTTCAAGCAATCAAAACCGGCAAAAACCTAAAAGATAAAAACATTACTCTTATTGTATCAAGCCCGTTAAAACGAGCCATGCAAACCGCTAAAATTGTAGCAGACATAATAAATGTCCCCATATTGATTGATTCTCGATTTATTGAAGTAAATATGGGAATTGTCGAGGGTATGCATATCAGCTCTGTCGAAAAAAATTTTTCCGAATTATATTTCAAATGGCGAAATGATAAAAGCGGAACCGCACGTTTTGCCGGTGGCGAAACCAAGCAAGAAGTACGAGCGCGAATTTTAGACGGACTCAACCATTATTCTAATAACACCTCACATCAAAATATCGGCATTTCATCGCATGGTATTGCCATTTCTCAAATAATGCAACATTTAGGTATCCCTTGCTCAAATGTGCCAAATGGTGCAATACTTCACATATCACACCACTTGTCAAACTGGCAATATCACGAACTTATCAATTAGCTCCGATACAATTATACTCAAACCCGTAATCGCTTGGATTTTTTGCTTTTAACATATTGCGTAAATCTACAATTTTTAGATTTTTCATCAGATTTTTCAACTCTGTCAAATCAGCTTCACCAAATTCTTCCCACTCGGTCAAAATAGCTAACACATCAGCACTTTTAACCGCATCTTCTTTAGATAAAGCATACTCTACTTTTTCACCCAAAGTTTTCTTGGCATTAGCAATAGCCTTAGGATCATAAACACAAAGTTTAACATTATTTTTCAACAGTTGCTCAACAATCTGCATCGCCGGAGATTCTCTAGTATCATCCGTACCATTCTTAAACGCCAATCCCCAAACTGCAATTTTCGGGTTTTCGATATTTTCAACAGCTTTTAATATACGCATAGCCATCTGAGTTTTTCTCATATCATTTCCTCTGATAGTAGCCTCAATCAAAGACAATGATGCTCCATACTTTCTCCCCATATATGCCATAGCGTTAGTATCTTTCGGAAAACAGCTTCCGCCATATCCGGGACCGGGATTTAAGAAACGATTGCCGATACGTTTATCAAGTCCCATACCTTTGGCAACTTCAAAAACATCGGCACCGGACTTTTCACAAAAGTCTGCCATTTCGTTAATATAATGTATCTTCATTGCCAAAAATGCATTTGATGCATATTTAATTGTTTCTGATGATTTTCTCTTAACGAACAAAATTTCCGTTTTATCTTCAAATGGTTTATAAAGTTTTTTTATAACTTCACTTGCTCTTTGAGAATTTGTACCGACCACGATTCTATCCGGCTCAAAAAAGTCATGGACGGCAAAACCCTCACGCAAAAATTCCGGCAAGGATACAACATCAAACTCTACTTTTGGATTTGTTTTTTTGATAATATTTTCAATCTCATCACCTGTTCCGACCGGCACGGTAGATTTTGTAGCCACAACAGTATAACCGCTGATATACTGAGCCAATTCCTCGGCAGCTGCATAGATATATTTCATATCTGCTTCTTTGGTAACCGGATGAGGAGGAGTTCCCACCGCAATAATTACCACATCAGCATTTTCCACACCTTCTTTCATTGAAGATGTAAATGACAATTTTTCATTTTGAATATTTTTTGTAAAAAGATCTTCTAAACCGTCTTCAAAAATCGTAACTTTTCCCGACCTTAAAGACTTAACTTTTTCTTCGTCTTTATCAATACAGATAACGTCGTTTCCGAGTTCTGCTAAGCCCACACCGGTAGGCAAACCGACATAGCCGGTTCCGATAATACCTATTTTCATTTTATACACCCTTACTAAAAATAGTTTAATTTTTTTATACAACGCAGTAAGTAATATCAAAAAAAAGCAAATTTTTCAAGCTGTAAATTTACTGTTATCAACTGTTACAAAATACTTCAAAAAAATTTGTATTATTGATAAGAAAAAAGATATCAAAATAACATGGAGTAAATTTTATGAAAAAAGGTTTTTCTTTCACTTTGGCCACATTTTTTGGTGTCGGTTATTCCAGATTTGCCCCTGGAACATTTGGTTCATTGGCGACTATTCCTCTTGCTTTTATACTTGCAAATTACGTCGGAGCATGGAGTATTAGTGTAACGGTACTACTCGTGTTTATAATAGGAACAGTAGCAACAACCGAAGTATTGCGTCACACACCGCACGACCCCGGTTTTGTGGTTATCGACGAAGTTGCCGGTCAACTTTTAACTTTTGCCAGTGTTGCTCCTAACTTAAACAATGGTTTCAATGATTGGCCATTATATTTAGCCGGATTTGTTCTATTTAGAATTTTTGATATCTTTAAGCCTCAACCTGTACGCTGGGCCGACCGCAAAATTACAAATGCATGGGGTGTAATGCTTGACGATATTATCGCCGGCACTTATGCCACATTGATTCTATATATAATATATATTTTCAAACTATTGCCGCTTTAAGATAAACACAAACCTCGCAAATTAAAACTTGCGAGGTTTACTTTCTTAAAACACTTCCCCTTTGCGAGATATGTTACCTTTCACGCAATTTGGCACATCTTCAAAATTCATCAATTTTTGTAAAATATCCCTTACATTTTCCGGCGAATAATATTTATGAACAAAATCAGCTCGATAAAAATCTGCTTTAATATTTTTAGCCTCTTTTGCCATACAAAAACTCTTTTCATAAAATATCATCAAAGAACAATCTTTTGACAAGGCCTCATACTTATTTCCATCTTTTTCAAGCTTAATCCACAAAGGTTTTGTTGAACAATCTTTGCAGGCATTATCCCTGATACAAACAGCCGAAGTAAACAAAGGTACATCTTGATAAACCACAACTGCAATCGGCAACGGCGAATTATAAGCCAAGTTTTCCATATTACCCAAAGTATCTTCAACCGCCAGCGCTGCTCTTGATACACGCATATCTTTTGCCATTTGCAAAGCATATGTATTAAACATATAAATCATATTATCAAAACTTAGGTCTATCTTCTTTATCGGCAAAGCACTCAATCCCCAATAATTTCCGATTTCCCATTTTTTATAACCGGCGTCGAGTAACTTCGATATAATTTTATCAAAATCTTTTACCCTTCGGCAAACCGTCGGCAATGCAATTCTTACCTTATTTTTCGGCAATCGCAAAACCTCTGCCATTTCCGTTTCGTGATTTATCAATAAAATTATCTCATCAATTTTATCAAAATCCAACAATGAAGCCTTTTTCACATCATCAATTTTGACAATCCAACCTTGTTTTTTTGGCCAACTTCTCGGTTCAACATCTTTTACAATAACTTTTTCATCTTCAATTACGATTTGTTCATACAGTTTTCTTCTCAAATCATTAAGAAATGATAACGGCGCAAACAAACCTTTCTCATTTTCAATCTTAAGCTCGCCCAATTCAAACTCTGTATCGCCTACTTTTCCGAAAGCATTTTTAATCGCTTCACTTACCTTGCCCACATCTTTTGCCGGAGTAAATACTCCCACAACTTCAGCCGTTTCGCCACAAGATTTTGCCAAAATCTTGTTTTCATTAACCACAACTTCGACATCTATTTTTTGTCTTTGTATAAACTCTTTCGGGCGTGGTTTTTGATAGTCATATGCTCCTTTTACATAAGATGACGACGACAAATAGACCAAACTTCCTTTTTTTAGTCCCTCAAGTTTTTGCGGCAAAGTTATCTCAACCTTATCACCGGCATTTGCCTCCCAAACATTTTTTCCCTTTACCCTAAATTTTTGCAAAGAAAATCCGTATGGTTTTTCAAGTCCGTCCACATCAATTTGAATTCCGTCATGCTTGGCTATTCTGAAATCAGTAGTCAAAACAATTTTTCTGTCATTAAACTCTTCAACTTTTCCGATACAAAGTCCTCTATGTCCGACAAATTTTGTATCGGTAACCTCTTTATTTTTTCCTTTTAAGTGAAACTTACACCACGGACGAGAAAATATTTGTTTGATATTTTGCGCCTTTTCTCTAACAACTCCGTTACCATCTAAAATATTGCGATAATAATCAGTAACCGCCGCCACATACAAAGCGTTTTTCTTTCTACCTTCTATCTTTAATGAATATATCGGCAAATTGATAATATCTTCTTCTAAGGCCATATCCTTCATCGAAAAACTATGCTCATTTTTGCCGTTTTTGCAAAATTCGGCACGACAAGGATACAAACATTTTCCCCTGTTTGCACTTCGGCCATGTTCAAAAGATGAAAACTGACATATCCCGCTGTACGAATAACAAAGCGCACCATGAATAAATGCTTCCAGTTCCAAATCTTTAATTGTGGCAATATCTTTCATCTCAGCCAAGGACAATTCTCTGGCCAAAACCACACGTGAAAACCCGAGTTCTTTTAAGGCTAATGCACCTTGCTTATTATGAACAGCCATTTGCGTACTGGCGTGCATTTCTATTTCGGGATAATATTCTCTAACGATTTTTGCCACGCCCAAATCTTGCAAAATAACCGCATCAACCTTACACCTTTTGCAAATATCCAAATTATTGATAAGTTGTTTTATTTCACCATCTTGCAAAACCGTATTTATGGTAACAAAAACTTTGCGTTTCAGGCTATGTGCAAAACCGACAAACTCATCTAACTCATATTCGGTAAAATTATTGGCCGTCGCTCTGGCAGAAAATTGCTTTAATCCTAAATAAACCGCATCAGCTCCATAATAAAGAGCTGCATAACCTGCTTCAATATCACCGGCCGGTGCCAAAAGTTCTTTTTTCATAAAAAATCCCGTAATTTATTATTTTTCTTAATTATTAGCTTAATTAAAGAACTTTTACAATAAAATTTATGCACAAAATTCAAAAAAAAATACCCATTTAAACAAAAAAGTGATTATATAACTGATGGTTTAATAAAAAGGGGAAAGTTATGTATAATCCAAAATCACCAAAAGCTGAAGAATTTATAAATCACGAAGAAATTTTAAGCACTTTGGAATATGCTAATCAAAATAAAAGTAATGTTGCACTTATTGACGAGATACTACACAAGGCTCGCCTTCGTAAAGGTTTAACCCACCGTGAAGCCGCTGTTTTGCTTGATTGCGACATTCCGGAAAAAAACGAAGAAATTTTTACTTTAGCCAATCAGATAAAAAATGATTTTTACGGCAATCGTATTGTAATGTTCGCCCCCTTATATCTGTCAAACTATTGCGTAAACGGATGCGTATATTGCCCATATCACTTAAAAAACAAAACAATTCCTCGTAAAAAAATGACTCAAGAAGAAATAAAAAAAGAAGTCATTGCTCTTCAGGATATGGGACACAAAAGACTAGCCCTGGAAGCCGGTGAAGATCCGTTAAATAACCCTATCGAATATATTTTGGAATCAATCAAAACAATTTATTCAATCAAACACAAAAACGGTGCAATTCGTCGTGTAAATGTAAACATTGCCGCTACAACCGTAGAAAATTATCGCAAACTTCATGAAGCTGGCATAGGTACATATATTTTGTTCCAAGAAACCTACAACAAAGAAAACTACGAGAAACTACATCCGACCGGACCAAAACATAATTATGCATATCATACCGAAGCTATGGACAGAGCTATGCAAGGCGGAATTGACGATGTCGGACTTGGCGTATTATATGGTCTTTCAACCTATCGTTACGAATTTGCCGGTCTTTTAATGCATGCCGAACACTTAGAAGCCTGCTTCGGAGTTGGACCGCACACCATTAGTGTTCCTCGTATTTGCCCTGCCGATGATATTGATACATCAGCTTTTTCAAATGCTATTGATGATGATATTTTCGCCAAACTCGTAGCTTGTATTCGCATATCTGTTCCCTATACCGGAATGATTGTTTCAACCCGCGAAAGCCAAAAATCGCGTGAAAGAGTTCTTCATCTCGGCGTATCACAAATATCAGGCGGAAGTAAAACATCTGTCGGTGGTTATGCAAACCCTCAAAAAGATGACGAAAAATCAGCCCAATTCGATATTTCTGACACTCGCACACTTGATGAAATAATTTGCTGGCTGATGGAACTTGGTTATACACCAAGTTTTTGTACCGCCTGCTATCGTGAAGGTCGTACCGGCGACAGATTTATGGCCTTATGCAAAAATATGCAAATTCATAACTGTTGTTTACCAAATGCACTTATGACACTGCAAGAATATCTCGAAGATTATGCTTCTGAAAAAACCAAAGAAGTCGGTAGAAAACTAATCGAAAAAGAACTCAATCAAGTTCCAAATGAAAAAGTTCGCAATATCTGCAAACAACGACTTGACGCTATCAGTAATGGAGAGCGAGATTTTCGTTTCTAATCTTTATAAAAAGGCCAAACAAAAGTTTGGCTTTTTTATTATCAGTAATTAAATATTTTTTTATAATTATCCCTATATAATCTGCTAGAATAGCAACAAGGAGTATCTTTATGAACCATTTGCCAAATTTGATATCTGACCTGGCTCTTATTATGATTTGCGCCGGAATTATAACGGTATTGTTCAAAAAACTAAAACAGCCGGTTGTCTTGGGCTATATATTAGCAGGTATTTTGGTTGGTCCTCATTTTCCCTTATGGCCTACTGCAGTTGATAAAGCAAATATTCAAATTTGGGCAGATATCGGTGTTATATTTTTACTTTTCAGCCTTGGTTTAGAGTTCAGTTTCAAAAAAATCGTAAATGTCGGAAAATCAGCCATAATTACCGCCAGCGCCAATATTTTATTTATGCTTCTTATCGGCTATAACGTAGGTTTAGCTTTAGGTTGGACCACTACCGAAAGCTTGTTTTTAGGCGGCATGATTTCGATGTCGTCAACAACCATTATTATCAAAGCATTTGAAGAACTTGAACTAAAAGGTCAACGTTTTACCGATTTGGTTTTCGGAGTTTTAGTCGTCGAAGATGTTGTCGGAATTTTACTCCTTGTATTACTTCCGACAGTTTCACTGGGTAAAGATGTAAATTCCCTAGAACTTCTGATAAGTACGGGCAAACTGGTATTTTTCCTCGTTCTGTGGTTTATTACCGGCGTTTATTTAGTTCCGACATTACTCAAAAAAATAATTTCACTCTTAAATGACGAGCTTTTACTTCTTACATCTATGGCCTTGTGCTTAGGTATGGTTATCGTAGCAACATCAGTCGGTTTCTCATCAGCCTTAGGCGCATTTATCATGGGCTCAATCTTAGCCGAAACCGACGAAGCCGAGCGTATTGAATTAACTATAAAACCGGTAAAAGACTTGTTTGGTGCGGTATTCTTTACCTCTGTTGGTATGTTGGTAGATCCCGCTATGTTTGTCGAATATATCAAACCTATTTTAGTTATAACCTTTGTTGTAATTTCGGGTAAAGTTATCTTATCAACATTTGGCTTTTTGCTTTCGGGCAATCGTTTGGAAACATCAATCCTAAGCGGATTCTCACTTGCCCAAGTTGGTGAATTTGCATTCATTATTGCTGCTGCCGGTATGGCAATCGGCGTTTTGAAAGAATATGTCTATCCGACCATTGTGGCTGTTTCGGTAGTAACTACCTTTACCACACCAATGATGATAAAATCTGCCAAAAAGTTTTACAGCTTTACATACAAACTTATACCGCAAAAATGGAAAGAATACTTATCAACTCACACTACATCGAAAAAAGATACCTCGGCAGATGAGCAATTGTGGCGTCAGTTGTTCAAAAAGTATTTCTTCAAACTATGTATCGCTTCAGTAATTTTAATTGCTATAATTAACATATCATTTTACTTGTTACATCCGTTTGTAACCAGACATCTACCGCCAAAAGTTGCCGATTTAACATCAACAGTTATCACTTTAGCCCTAATGTCACCATTCTTACAAGGGTTGTTGACCGTAAACAGTGATTTAGCGCGTATTTACCTAACCTTGTGGCACAAAAAAATAACCAACCGCCTTCCCCTAATCTTTTGTACGGTTTTAAGGATGGCAATCATCATTATATTTATAACCGTAGTTATCAACCATCTGCTAACCAAAGACTTCTTTACCACTTATGCCATTATAGGTATATTTGTCGTTTTTTTATATCGTTCAAAATGGCTTTCCAAAAGCTACAAAAACATAGAGCGTCAATTCTTGTCAAACTTGTATCGATATAAAGAAAAAGAAGAACTCGCATCACAATCAAAAGAGGAGAAAACATCAAATGACTAAAACAATTTGCATTTTACTGGCCGAAGGTTTTGAAGAAAGTGAAGCTGTTGTTCCGGCCGATTTATTAAAAAGACTTGGTGTAAATGTTGTTTTTACCTCAATAAATGATAATAAAGAAGTTAAAGGAACTCACGGATTTACGCTTATTGCCGATACTACAATAAGCAATATCTCTACAGATAATTTTGATGTTTTAATGCTCCCCGGCGGTCTTCCCGGATCGACTAATTTACGTGATAATAAAAATGTTATCACTTTGGTTCAAAACGCATATAAAGAAGGCAAAATAATTTCGGCAATTTGTGCTGCTCCTATTGTCTTAAAGGACGCAGGTATTGTTGATAATAAACGCATTACCGGATACCCTGATTGCGAACAATTTTCTCAAAAACACAAATTTTCATTTACCGGAAACGATGTCGAAGTTGATGGAAAAATCATCACAGCCAAGGCCATGGGCAAGGCCCATTTATTTGCTTTTGCCATTGCCAACGCACTGGGCTTTTCCGATGATGACATAAAGCAATTAACCTCATCAACTTTTTTTAACTAAAAAGGACTCACGATGTACTACATAGGTATAATGACCGGAAATTCGCTTGATGCTGTAGATGTGGTAATTACCGATTTTTCCGACGGCATCAAAGACATTTGCGCTCATTCAATGCCTATTCCGCAACACATAGCTGATAATTTTCGAGCCCTTAAAGCAGATATAAAATCGGCCAACGGTGATATTGAAAAAATTTATAATAATGACAAAACAAGGTTTCATCTACTACATGATGAATACATAAAAATAGTTGCCCAAACCGTTAGTCAAACTATCAAAAAAGCAAATTTAAAAAATACGGATATTAAAGCAATCGGCTTCCACGGACAAACTTGTTATCACAATCCACCCTCAATCAGCCCTGACGGTCCCAACACTTTGCAAATCGGTTCCGGACAAATGTTGGCTGAGTTGGCTGGAATCCCAGTCGCCTACGATTTTCGCTCCGATGACATTATGAACGGTGGTGAAGGAGCTCCGCTTGCTCCGATTCACAATCAACATTTGGCACTATCCTTAAAAGAAAAAGGTATTTTTCCGCTTGTATTTTTAAATGCCGGCAACACCGGAAACTTATCCGTAATTTCCAATGACAAAGACCAAAACATTAAAACTTTCGGTTGGGACACCGGACCGTTTAACCATTTTATCGACTATTTGGCACGCACGGAACAAAATATGCCTTGCGACTTTGATGGCAAGTTTGGAGAACAAGGTAAAATCAACTACGAACTGCTGCGCAATCTTTTCGAAATAGCTGTAGTTTGCAGTGATAATTCCAATTTTATTACCAAGCTTCCACCAAAATCATCTGATCCGGCATGGTATAAAATATTGCCCGAAATGCTCGATAAAAACATCTCCTTTTATGACAGGATAAGAACTGTCGAATTTTTCAGCGCCTATATTATGGCCTATAATTTGAAATTTATTTCTGCCGATATTGCAAAACCAAAATATTTTATAACATTTGGTGGCGGCTGGAAAAATCCGATAGTCTTAAACGACTTTCAAAACCTACTCAACGGAAACTCAAAAGTTTTGCCGGAACACCAATCAATTTTTGAATCACTATGCCACAAAGAAGCCATATTCACTAACTCTGATACCTATGATTATTCAGCACAGTTTATGGAGGCTCGCATTTTTGCCGATATGGCCTATTGTTTAGACAACAATATTGCCTATTCCACACCCGAAACCACCGGTTGCAAAACACCAACTGTTTGCGGTATTTTTGCTTATCCAAATGGTAGTGACACTCGCCTTTGGTCAAGAGCTTCTTACGGTTGGCAATCAAAAAAACGCACCTTATAAAAGGTGCGTTCTTTATAAAGCACATTTTGCTTATTTTTTCTTAGCCTTTGTAGTTTTTTCTTCTACCGGCAATTCAGATGTACAATGCGGACATTTTTTTGCATTGATAGAAATTTCCGAACAGCAGAAAGGACAAGATTTAGTAGTCTTAACTACAACTTGAGCTTCTTTCTTATCCATTTTAGCTTGCAATTCGTTAATAGCCTTAATCAAAATAAACACAGCAAAAGCCACAATCAAAAAGCTGATAACGGCATTAACAAAAACTCCCAAATTCATGGTAACTGCACCGGCAGCTTGAGCCGCAGCCAAAGAATTATACGGAGCCGGAGTTGCGCCTTCTTTTAATACCAAGAACAAGTTTGTAAAATCAACTTTGCCGAGCAACAATCCGATTGGTGGCATAATAACGTCTTTAACCAAAGAATCTACAATTTTACCAAAAGCAGCACCGATGATGATACCGACAGCCATATCGATAACATTACCGCGCATTGCAAACTTTTTAAATTCATTCGCCAAATTCTTAAACATATAAGTCCTCCAAAAAAAATAATAAAGTATAGATAAAGCGCCGATAATTTATACCGGCGCCAACACAAAAACAAACTTAGATTTTTTCAACTTGTGAATATTCTAACTCAACCGGAGTTGAACGACCGAAGATAGAAACCGAAACCTTAACTCTGGCTCTTTCGGTATCAACTTCTTCAACCAAGCCCACAAAAGAAGCAAACGGACCGTCACAAACTCTGACTTGTTCACCGATTTCAAAGTTAACCACTTCACGAGGACGCTCAACACCTTCTTGCATTTGAGTAATAATGCGTTGAGCCTCAGCTTCGGTAATCGGATAAGGTTTGTTACGAGAACCCAAAAATCCGCTAACGTTTGGATTGTTTTTAATCAAGTGCCATGCCTCATCAGACATTTCCATCTTAACCAAGATATAACCCGGAAAGAATTTACGTTCACTGGTAACTTTTTGACCTTTTTTAACTTCAACAACTTCTTCAGTCGGGATTAAGATATCCAAAATTCTGTCTTCCCATTTTTTCAAAGCAACTTGTTCATTGATAGATTGTGCAACTTTTTTCTCACAACCTGAGTGAACATTAACAACATACCACTTAGCACTCATTTATCTTATTCTCCAAGCGAAAATACAGTTTTGACAATCCAACCCAAAATTTGATCAACAAAGAAGAAAAATGTTGACGCGATAGCAACCAAAATAATTACCATCACCAAGCTTTGCATAACTTCTTTTCTTGTAGGCCAAGTAACCTTTTTAATTTCTTGTTTTACCTGACGAAAAAATTGTAACGGACTGATTTTTGCCATAACTATACCTTATTAAAATAAAAACACTATAAAAGCGACTCCCTAAATATTGTTCTTTATCCAACAACAAACAACATCAAAAAGCCACGCTCTTGATTTAACAGATATATAAAGGTTTTTATATCAAAATGTCAAGAACAACTTTAAGAATATCTTAATATTTTTATCATTTTCGCAAACAACAAAAAAAGATAATATAAATAGCAGATAACATTCTTCTCGTCATTCCTCGCGCGACGCTACGTAAAATAAACTGTCATGCCTTGAGCGAGGGACGAGCGAGACTAGGCATCTTCTTCTTTTTTTAAAGTTGAAGATCCCTTGACCAAATCTGTCGATTTGGTGGGATGACTGTTTGTTTTGTTATTAAATTTAAACTGTCATCGCTTAAGAGGAGTATAGCGACGAGGTCAAGCGATCTTCTTCTTTTAATTAAAAAAATCATCAGATAAATCGTTCCATTTAGGATTTTTTTG
>JAZUCK010000026.1:0-54205 GCA_045639065.1 Alphaproteobacteria bacterium
AGCGGAGTGCGGCAAACAAAAACTGTCATGCCTTGAGCGAGGAACGAGCGAGATTAGGCATCTTCCGCTTTTTATTTAATTAGTAGCTAACGCAAAGATGAGATTCCTTGACGCACGGACGCAAAAGCGCCGAGCGAGGAACGACATTTCTTATTTGCTCAAGTTATGACAGCTATTTTTTTTATTTTATTCATATATTTCAATAAGTTACACCGCTTGACCTAGAGCGTAAAAAGTGGTATAATATAATTATCATAAAATATTATTCTGTCCTTATTATGTTATCTTGTTCTTCACAAACTTTGTTTTGTTGATATTCAAGTTATTTAAGGACGGAATAATTTTTTTCTCATCGAAATTAACTAACAAAAAATATTAACAATAAAAAAATCAAAGTTTATGAAGAAAACTATTATTTTTGCAATGGTAGCTATTGTTGCTATTGCTGGCAGTCTTACATCTTGTGGTAAAAACGTTGCGTCTTTCATTGAGCTAATTGTACCTCGTGATACAATTTATATAAATGATACAGTCATTACGTTCGAGGAATATGATGTGACCGACATCACCAACACTTCTATGAAGATGTACCAACAAACACACACAGAGGGTGCGTCGGTTAAACCAGACATAGAGATAATTTACGACACCTCTTATGTAAATGGTCATATGGTGATTCATCCTTTAGAGTTGACAGATACTTCTTTAGAGTTGACAGATACTTATAAGGATCAATGGAAGGTATATAGTTTTGGTGGACGCGGACGCATGCTCATAGGGCCTATTTCTCTTCAACTGAGTAAACCTCTTAGATTCTCAGTGGATTATGGCAATGAGACAAATAATGATATCTTTATCTATAGGTAGAAAGCTCCTCACATGGGAATGTAAAATGTATGACACCTTAGAGTAACCTTCACAGGTTACTCTTTTTTTTATGTGTTAAAAATTAAAATAATTCCATCACCACATAAAAAAACTCCCCTAAAAAGGAGAGTTAGAATTGGAGCGGGTGATGGGATTCGAACCCACGACATCAACCTTGGCAAGGTTGCGCTCTACCCCTGAGCTACGCCCGCATCGGTGAGAGAATAAATATCACATATTTTTTATTTTGCAAGCACTTTTTTTTATTTTTTTACATTTCTTCAATTTGAGTGATAATTTCTTGATTTTTTACCTCATCAGTCATCTGCAAAACAGCATCAATATCAACTGATTCCAGCGACATCAATCCCCAAACCAAAGCCACAATTGACCCAAATCTCAAACACCATATTTTACGTCTGCTTCCCTTAAAAAGTCTGCCATCTTTATCTCTGTTTTGAAATAGCAACTCGGCTTCTGCCCACATAGATGTAAAAATAAGCGGAAAGAACAACAAAAATGGAGCCGAAACAGTCAATAAAAACTGAACAATTCCTCTTTTCCAATATTTTGCATAGAAATTATGTACGCCCAAGGCACCCAATAAAAAAGCAAAAATAATATATATTACTCCGTTTACCGAAGACTGCTCCTTGTCACGCAAAATTTTGCGAAAAGCTTCTTTTTTTCGCTGTTCAGATAGAGATAAATTTTTTATTCGTTCTTTTGCCATAGTCTTTTTTTATTATAAATAACCTTTATAATTTGTATTAGAAATCCTTTAGACGGATTTTTCTATCCAGTTCCCGATTCTTAATGCTATCCCTCTTATCGTAAAGTTTTTTTCCTTTACCCAGACCAACCTCTAACTTTGCTCGACCATTGTTGTCAAAGAACAAACGCATAGCTACTAACGATGACCCTTTACGAGATAATGCGTTAATAATATCTATTATTTCCTTTTTTTTCAAAAGGAGTTTTCGCTCGCGTTTTTCAACATGAGAAACATATCCTTTATAGGTATATTCGGCAATAAACATATTAGAAATAAATAACTCGCCGTTTTTTTCTACCCCATATGCATCATTGATATTAGCGTGTCCCAAGCGCAAGGATTTTACCTCGGTACCCAAAAGCTCTAAACCGGCCACATATTTTTCTTCTATCAGATAATCAAAATTTGCTCGGCGATTCTGCGCCACCAAGCCCTTTGATATAAACTCCGACTTATGTTTTTCTTTAGCCATTTTTATTTTCCAACTTTTGTTTTAATGCTCGACGTACCTTATAGGGTAGCCCATAATTTTTGTATTGCGGAAACCTTTCGACAAAGTTGAGCCAATCGTCTTTTTTCATTAGCTCATTTTTTTCATCTTGCGGCACAATCCACAAACGTTTTGATGCTATAAATAGCTCACATTTGCCCAAAGTACAACCCTTAAAATCATCAACTTCCAGAACTCGCAAAATTTCAGCCACTTCAGGCACGTATTCAGTTCCCCCGATTTTTTGCAACAAATATCCTAATACGCCTTTTGCTATCTCCAAATCAAGTTCTTTTAATTTGGTATAACCAAGGCTTACAACAACACCTTCCCACCATCTGACTTGCGATGAAATAAAATCATCAATCAATCTTTGTATAAATAAACGAGTGTTTTGCAAATTTTTTGCAGTCTCCGCCAGCCTTTTTTCATCAATCCCTATTTTATTTAATTGCGGTAAAAATTTTCTGATTTTAACCCTCGTAAAATCCTCGTCATCATTCATAGGGTCTTCAATCCACTCAATATTTTTGTCTTTACAATACTGTTTCAAATCCTCGGGCATTGTATCCAACAAAGGCCTTATAAGCGTAATACCTTCTCGATACGAAACCGGCAACATAGAGCTTAAACCGAAAAGTCCGCTTCCGCGCTGAAGCCTGAGCAAAAATGTTTCAGCCTGATCTCGCATATGATGAGCGGTCGCCAATATTTTAATTCCATTTTTTTTACAAAAATTTATCATCAAATTATATCTGGCCGTTCTTGCGTTTTCTTCAATGCCTTTTTTTACCTTAGCACCTTCTTGCCACAACAAAATATGATGTTCGATTCCGTTTTGTTGCATAACCTTGGCAACATATTCGGCTTCAGCCTGAGCCTCACTTCGCAAACAATGATTAACGGTTAAAGCCACAACCTTTTTGCCTGCGTCTTTTAACATCAACGCAAGCGCCAAAGAGTCTGCTCCGCCGGAAACACCGACCGCTATAATATCATCATTGATTTTGTGTGTGTTGAAAAAATCCATAACCTATTGCTTTGGACAAGCCAATTCCTCTGCTTTTCCTTTTGCTCTGTCTTTCAAATTTTGCGGAGCCTTCGGAAACTCTTTTTCCAAGTTAACAAAAGCGGTACAAGCTTCATCTTTTTTGCCTAACATTTGCATAGCCATACCCAATTTTAAGATATTATCTGCTCCCTTGTTACCATCCTTATATTTTTCATATCCTTTAGCAAAAGCAACGGCTGCTTTGGCATAATCTTTTCGACCATAGTATGATTCCCCTAACCAATATTGTGCATTACCGGCCAATTTGTGTTCAGGAAACTTGGTTAAAAATGATGTAAACTTATCTGTTGCTTCTTCATTTTTGCCGGCGTTTATAGCGTCTAAACCCTCTTGATAAACTTCTTCCGGTGATTTTGTTTTTACATCAGGCAATTTTTCGCCTTTGGAAACAGAAGCACCTACAACAGAAGACGGAGCTCCCACAGCCACCGGTGCATCAAACTTTTTAGCAACCTCTTGAGTGCTCATTGCACCACCCTCAATAGGCTTACCCTCAATCATTTTCAAGCGAACATCAATATCTTTGTTGATCATATTGATTTTATCTTCCAATGTTTTCAGCTGATGTTCAATCATATCCATACGACCGACTGTTTGTCGCAAGTTCTCGTCCATTTGACTAAGTTGAACCACATCATTGTTCTCGGCACCATCTCTGGCTTGTTTACGCTGCAACACCTTCAAATCTTCTTTTATTTGATCAATCTGACGTTGGAGAGCATTATCCGAAACAGCATTTGCATCAAACGAAGCAACAAGACCAAGCCCTACCAATAACAATAATGATTTTTTCATTTTCAACCTCATCTTTGATAATTTATTTTCATATATAAGCTAATCTAAAACAAAACAGCACAAATCACAAGCACAAAAAAAACGCTCCCAAAACAAATAATTTTGAGAGCGCTTTTAGTAATGTGAAACTTTCTTATATGAAAGATTAGTTGCCTGCAACAACTGTTACAGCGCGACGGTTTTGAGCCCAAGCTGTTTCGTTGTTACCCAAAACGGCTGGTCTTTCTTTACCATAAGAAATTGTAGAGATTCTATCGGCATTGATACCTTTAGAAACTAAGTATTGTTTAACGGCATTGGCACGTCTTTCACCCAAAGCCAAGTTGTATTCTCTGGTACCTCTTTCGTCGCAGTAACCTTGAACAACAACATTAACTTCGTCGTGTTTCTTCAACCATTTAACTTGAGTATTCAAAACATCGGCAGATTTTGCAGAGATTGCAGAACTGTCATATGCGAAGAAAACTCTATCTTCAGCGTTAGCCATAAAATCACGAGCCATTTTAGATGCGCATTCGCTACCGCCAAACAAAGAACTTTCGCTCAATGTAGAACAAGCAGACAAAGCGATAACAGCACAGAATACACTTAAAAGCTTTTTCATTTTAATATTCTCCATATGGTTTTTTTTAATTGTAGCTGCATAAAACAACTAATACAGTTTTACCTTATGCAATAAAAACTTAATTTTCAATAACAAAAACTACTTATATAATAAAAAAGTTAATAAAGTTATTACAAAAGCATTTTTTGCCCCACAAAAACAAGTTTCTATCCATAAAATAATGATTAGAAATATAAAATTAAAGCCTAGTCATTAGTATATAAAATCACTTTATTTTCGGAAAAAGGTCGCATTGACGCAAGGCCTCTCCGACAACCATCGTCGCTGATACGGCCACATTTATTGAACGGGCTTTTTCATTCATCGGAATAATCACTCTGGCATCAGCAATTTTATGCACTTCTTCAGGAACGCCTGCCGATTCTCTACCCATTAAAATTATATCATTGGGCAAAAATTCAAAATCGACATACGGAACAGACGCCTTCGTAGTCATCAAAACAATTCGACCGTATTCATCTTTGTGCTCATCGCGATATTTCAAAAAATCGTCCCATGAAGAGTGCCTGCGATAATCAACCATATCAAGATAATCCATACCGGCACGACGCATAGCCTTGTCATTAAATATAAAACCGCAAGGTTCTATAATATCGATTCCTAAATCAACACAAGCACAAAGTCTCATCATTGTACCGGTGTTTTGCGCAATATCCGGTTGAAATAAAACTAATCGCATCTTTATCACCTTAAGTAATATATTTTTTCAAAAACTCGGAGAATAGCTCAGATAGAATGATTTTACAGATGAGCTGTTATACGAGTTTTTACACATTGAAGAGGAAATTGAGTAAATCACCATCACGAACAATATAATCCTTACCCTCAGAACGCATTTTTCCTGCTTCTTTAGCGCCTTGCTCTCCACCAAATTTTACATAATCATCATAAGCTATGGTCTCCGCACGAATAAAACCGCGTTCAAAATCCGAGTGAATTATACCGGCACAAGTCGGCGCTTTCGAACCCTTTACAAAAGTCCATGCACGAACTTCTTTCGGTCCTGCGGTAAAGTATGTTTGCAAACCCAACAACTCATAACCCTCGCGAATAATTTTGGTTAAACCTGTTTCTTCCAAACCTAATGTTGCCAAAAACTCTTGCTTTTCTTCCTCATTATCAAGTTGAGCAACTTCCGATTCGATTGCCGCTGAAATAATCACGGCACGAGCATTTTCATTTTTTGCTTTTTCAAAAACTTTTACAGAATATTCATTGCCTTCAGCTGCCGAATTTTCATCAACATTACAAACATACAAAACCGGTTTAGATGTCAAAAGTTGCAACATTTTATATGTTTTATAAGCATCTTTGTTTGCTATATCCGGAGCAGCTGTTCTCGCTGGTTTTCCTGCTTTCAAAGCTTCAATAACAGGTCCCATAACACTGACATTTAATATCGATTCTTTATCACCGCCTTTGGCTTTTTTTTGAGCTTGATCAAATCTTTTTTCCAACGATTCCAAATCAGCAATCATCAACTCTGTTTCAACAATTTCAGCATCTCTAATCGGGTCAACCGAACCTTCGACGTGAGTAATGTTTTCATCTTCAAAACAGCGCAACACATGAACAATTGCATCAACTTCTCTGATGTTGGCTAAAAACTGATTACCCAAACCCTCGCCCTTGGACGCACCTTTTACAAGACCTGCAATATCAACAAATTCTAGTTGTGTCGGCACAACAGATTTAGGATTAACCATTTCAACCAATTTATCCAATCTCTTATCCGGCACGGCTACACGACCGGTATTTGGTTCTATTGTACAAAAAGGAAAGTTAGCTGCCTGAGCTGCAATTGTTTGAGTAAGCGCATTAAACAAAGTCGATTTTCCCACATTTGGCAATCCGACAATTCCGCAATTAAATCCCATAAAAAAATCTCCAAATTTTATTTATTTTTAAAATTGTTTTTCTTATAGCCGATAAATATTGATTTTTCAAATAAAAAAACCGCAATATCTTTTCAAAGATACGCGATTTTCTTATTTTCAGATTTGCTCTCTACTGTATTCGGGAGCAAATTTGTTGTAAAGCTCTGTCGGGTCCCTATAGTACTCCGGCGACTTTTTCAATTTCTGCTTAACCTCGGGTAATAAGTCCCAAGACTGCAGAAACTTAAAAAGCAAAACAGGATACCTGCTTATATATCTATCTGTGTACTTATTTCGTGATACACGACAGATACATATTTGTAACAACATCATCTTTTGTGGTTCATACTTTGCAATTTCTGCAAAATATTGATCACAAAGATGTCCATACCGATTCAAAATGTCTAGAGCCTCTGCATAGTTATGCAGCACGGGCACCAGTTTTTTGAACTCTTCATCCCATCTGTCAGGCTCTCTTTTGCGAGGATCCGATTTGTCTACATTGCTTAAAACAATTTTAACTGAATCCGCCTCACTTTTGCCTGCCAACATCAACAATTCTAACATGCTGATGATTTTTTTTATTATCCTTTCCATTGCCTATAATATAATATGTTAATAATTATTCGTTATTTGAACAATATAGCAAAAAATCAACTGTTTATCAATAAAAAAAATAACGCTTCGTTTTTTATAAAAATCTTTTATTTATGATTAAGCATTCCTAATTGATTCGAATATTCAGCCACACCTTTTTTTATCAAAATTCCTATTGTCTTAACCACAGTTTCGATTGCTTCATCAAGCTTATTTTTATCTTCTTTCCCAAATCCGGACAATACATAATTTATTACTTCAGCACCTTTGTCTTTGGCATGTCCGACACCGATTCTGATACGATTATAATTGGGAGTAATTGCCGCATCTATCGATTTTAAACCATTGTGTCCACCGGCACCACCGCCAAGTTTTGCTTTTATTTTTCCAATCGGCAAATCCATATCATCATGAATAACTATTATATTTTGAGGCAATATCTTATAAAAATTAGCAGCCTTCACTACAGAATTACCGGATAAATTCATATAAGTATGAGGTTTAAGTATATAAACTTTTTCGCCCTCGATTTTTCCTTCGGCAATAACGCCGTCAAACTTTGATTTAAAAGCTCCGAAACCATACTCGTCGGCCAACACATCAACCGCCATAAATCCTGCATTATGACGAGTATTTTCATATTCTTTTCCGGGATTACCAAGACCGACTATTAAAAACATCTTATTACCTTTTTTATAAAAAAAGCGGCTAAAGTAATTTTTACTCCAACCGCTTATACCTTTTCACTCATAAAAACTGGGATAATGAGGTAAATAATAAGAAATAAGAAATTTTGTGAGCGAGCGTACAAAGAAGTACGTGACCGAACAAAATGTTCGCAATTTCTGTATTAGTTACCCATTAGACAAGTTTTTACTTTCTGACGAAATCTACATGTATAGGCTTATCAGAAACCGGGTGGAATTGAACATCTTTGCAAATAACTGCAATTTTTTTACCGTCCAACACAACTTCGATATCCATATCGTAAAAACCTCTGGTATCCAAAGCTTTTTCCAACTCAACCGGGTGCAATGAAATCATTACAGGCTCTTGTTTTCCACCATAAACAACTGCAGGAACACGGCCCTCACGACGACATGCACGAGCTGCCCCCTTACCTGCTTTTTCTCTTTTTTCTGCATTAAATGTAATCATTTTTTTATTCCTTAAATTCTAACAAAATTAAGTGATAAGACCTCCAGGGGTGTCTTATCTTCCACCGTTCTTATACTACAAAATTTTTATTTTTCAAGGACTTTTTATTCCTGACTATTTAAAGACTTTCTTGAGTTAAGTGCCAATTGAATTGTACCCTCGTCCATATAGTCAAGTTCGGCCCCCATAGGAATACCTTGAGCCAAAGTAGTAATCTTTATCCCTGTTTCCTTAAAACGAGAAACCAAATAGTGTGAGGTAATTTGTCCGTCAATTGTCGCCGGCAAAGCCAAAACCAATTCTTTTACCTCACCTGAGGCAATTCTTTTTTCCAAAGATTCGACATTCAAATCTTCCGGCACAACACCTTCCATAGCCGATAAAACGCCACCTAAAACGTGATATTTACCCTTAAATAACGAAACCCTTTCCATCGCCCACAAATCAGCCACATCTCTTATCACACACACGATAGAAGAATCTCTAGTTTGAGATGAGCAAATCGGACAAGGCGAAACCGTATCAAAATTTCCGCAAACCTCGCAAGTTTTTATATTTGCAGCCACATTACTTAACGCCTCAATCAACGGCAAAAAAGTGGCTTCACGTTTGTTAAGCAAATGAAGCACTATACGTCTGGCCGAACGGGCTCCCAAAGACGGGAGCTTGGCTATTTGTTTTACAAGAACTTCAATATCTTTTCCGGCCATATTTGACACCTCTTAGAAAGGAAGTTTCATTCCGCCTAAATTAAGTCCTCCGGTAATAGAACCCATAGTTTCGCCCATTTTGGCATCAACTTTTTCTTTTGCATCATTATATGCGGCAACAATCAAATCTTCTAACATTTCAGTATCATCAGCATCAACAATACTTTTATCAAGATTTATTTTTTTCATTTCAAACTTTCCGCTCAACACAACCTTTACCATACCACCACCGGAAACACCTTCAAACTCTTCCTGTTCCAAACGTTGTTGTTCTTCTTGCATTTTCTTTTGCATCATTTGAGCTTGTTTCATTAAACCTTGAATATTCATCATTTTAATTTTCCTCTTCCATATAAATCAAATCATCAATTTCAAATTCTTCGCCTTTTTCGGCTTGTTCTATAATTTTGCGTGTCAAACTTTCAATTTTTGCTCCCTTAAATTCGGCCATAATAGCTTTTACCAAAGGCAAATCCATTACATCTTTTTTCTGCATCATATCTTTTTCAGCTTCTTTATCGGCCAAAGTTTGTCCCAAAGGAGCACTTAAAACATCTATTTCCCATTTAATGCCTGTAGCTTCTTTTAAAACATTTTGCAGATTGAGTAAAAAGTCGTTATTTATTTTTTCCGACACGCTTATTTTCATCTTGCCGTTAGAAAATTCACTAAATGAAATGTCGTTTTTAATGCTATATGACAACATCATTTTTTTTGTTGCTATCAAATAATCGACCAATTCTTGCGGAGTATTAAAAACATTTAACCCAGAAGTTTCATTCTCTGAAACAACATTTCTTTGCAAAGTATTTTCGCTAAAACAATTTGTTTGAACCGCATCTAAATTAGAGTTTTTTTTTAAGCCGTCCAACAACTCTGCCGGAGTAGGAAGACTAGCTGAATATGCAACTCTGATAAGTATCATTTCCAAAGCATCAGATTGTGACGGTGCCATATTTATCTCAGACAAACCTTTAATAAACATTTGCCACATTTTTGACAATACGGCAATAGATACTTGCGGAGCAACACGTATGCAAAATTCTTTTTCATTCTCTGACAATGCCGCATCATTTATCGATTCGGCAACAATTTTTACCTTTGCCAACAAATGAGTAACATTGATTAAATCTTGCAAAATCATAATCGGATTAGCGCCGTCGATATATTGCTTGGACACATTACTCATAACTTCGTCAGTTTTTCCCGACACCAAGCTTTCAAAAAGTTCAAATGTATGCCCTCTATCTGCCAAACCAACCATTTCTTTAACAATATCCGTTTTAACCTCACCGGCCCCCAAAGATATTGCCTGATCAAGAAGAGATAATCCGTCACGACAAGAACCGTCAGCAGCCTTTGCAATAAGGTGTAAAGCTTCTTCTTCAGTCTTAAAACCTTCCTTTTGAGCAATATTCTTAAAGTGTTCCATAAGAAGTTCTATACTCAATCTTTGCAAATCAAATCGTTGACATCTCGATAAAATAGTAACCGGAACTTTTCTTATCTCTGTAGTCGCAAAAATGAAAATCACATGAGATGGCGGTTCTTCCAAGGTTTTAAGAAGAGCATTGAAAGCCGAATTAGATAACATATGAACTTCGTCTATGATATAGACTTTATATCTGCCGTTAGTAGGCTTGTAACGCACACCGTCCAAAATCTCTCTGATATCTCCCACACCGGTATGCGAAGCAGCATCAAGCTCTAACACATCAATATGTCTTGATTCGGCAATAGCACGACAATTTTCACAAATTCCGCAAGGATTAACCGTCGCACCACTCAAGGCATCTTTACCTGTACAATTCAAAGCCTTAGCAATAATTCGGGCTGTGGTTGTCTTACCCACGCCTCTGATACCTGTCAAAATATAAGCATGATGAAGTCTATTGTTTTTAATGGCATTGGTAATTGTTTTAACCAAAGCGTCTTGTCCCAAAAGTTCATTAAAACTTTGCGGGCGATACTTTCTGGCCAAAACCACATAATTGTCTTTATTATCTTCTGCCATAAAACATCTCTTTAATAAAAAAACTGGTGGAGAGAAATCGACCTTGGTTAATTTCGTTACGGCTGCTTCCTTCCGGACCTGACCGGATTGGCGAAACACCAACCCGCTTCCCTCCAAAAACATACTTAGCAAAAAGCCTTTGCTTTTTCAAGTACAATTTAAGTTTATTAAGCTAGTTAATATAAACACCCATATCGTTAAGTTGTTTTTGCACCAATGCCGAATCATCTACTTCATGGCACAACCCCATATCAAACACCTCTGAAGACATCGTTTGTCCATAAATAACAATTTGTGCTAAAGTCTCATCTTTACCATAAATTTTCGGCATACAATATCCGCTTGTAATATCTACCATTGGCAAAGGAGTATTAACCGTTTCAAATTGGGTGTCACCACTATCAACAACAACATTTCCACTTGGTACAATTTCAACAACATCCAAAGAATGCTGATTTGTGCCATTCTTAAAAAATCTTACTTTTCCGTTCAATCCGTTAAAACCGTTAACTGAGGTAATATTGCTGTTTATTTCTTCGTTGTCCATATCAGCCAACTGATTGGCAATATTTATAGCATCATAAGCAAGAGTATATAAACTGCTCGGCTTTTCGCCAAAAGTCATATAATATTGATTGGCAAAATCATTATTAAGAGGCTTAGTAACCGTAGGATATAAACTTTTAGCAATCACCACTTCATTATTTAATCTCGCCAAATCCCAAATAGATGTGCCTAGAAATTGAACATCGGGATATCCTGCATCATAGTACGCAAACATAGATATCGCCGAGGTTAATTTTGCACCGGTTTCGGGGATAATTATAGCATCAAAACCAACATCACCCAAACCTTCTCTTGTGGCGATTTTTTTCAAAGCCTTCTCTGCTTTTTCATCTTCGTTATTTGCCAGTTCCTCCAATTTATTTTTAATAGTTACAACTCTCTCATGACGCTTATCATAATTGGTCATTTGCTTTACGATATCAGAAAAATCAGAAGTTCCCGGCGTATAAAAACCTATCACTTTAACTTCCACACCATTTTTTTGAGCAGATTTCACAGCTGCTTTTGCCACAGCCCCGCCGGTTGAATTATCAGGTAATAACAAAGCAAATCTTTTTCGGCCTTTATTTGCGGCATAGGTCATTATTCTGTCAACCTGTTCTTCCAACATTAAACCCAAGGTGTAAACCGTAGGTTGTAACACATCTTGAGATGTCGAAAAAGCAATTACCGGAACTCCTTGATATATTGTTTCGTTACTGATTGCTTGTACTTCGGTACTTTTTAGAGGACCGATAATCAAATCAGACTGTTGATTTATGGCGTTTTCTATAGCAACTCTGGCGCCTGAGATAGAGCTTTGTGTATCATAATATTGCAACACCAAATTAGGATTGTTTATATCCTGCAAAGCTAACATTGAAGCATATTTTAAGCCTGTTCCATATTTTGCATCACTACCGGTTAACGGCAACAACATACCTACTCTGAAACTATTGTCAGAAGAAATACTTATTTCTTCAACATCACTATTAAAACTGTTCGACCAACCTTCGTCCTTAATTGAATTAGAGCTACATGAAGCTAATATCAAACAACTTAAAACCAAACAAAATTTTTTTAACACTTGCATTTTATCCTAAAATATAAAACAATCCACTTATCATAAGTTTTATTTCAAATTTTCTTTATTGTAAAGAGAGGTCTTTATGAAAAACGGCATTTATCTTGTTGCAACACCTATAGGCAACATTTCCGACATCACCTTACGAGCCTTAGATGTCCTAAAAAATGCCGACATAATAGCTTGTGAAGACACCAGAGTAACCAAAAAACTATTTTCTCTTCTTTGTATTTCAACAACAGGCAAAAAATTTGTCACCATGCATGATCACAACGAAGAGGATATTGCACAAAATTTAATCGATTCGGTAAAAGATGGACACATTGTTGCCTACGTTTCCGATGCCGGTTCCCCGCTTATTTCAGATCCTGGTTATAAGCTAAGCAAAAAATGTCACAAACAGGATATCTATATTACCACTGTTCCCGGTGCTTGTGCGGCTATTTGCGCACTCCAACTTTCAGGACTTCCTTCAAACAGCTTTACTTTTGTGGGCTTTATTCCCAACAAAGACAAAGCTAGATACGATTTATTCAACAAATACAAAAATTATGACTCAACACTCATTTTTTATGAAACAGCAAATCGCTTAACCAAAACACTCGAAGTTGCTAAAGATATATTTGGGAACAGAGAAATTTCTGTTGCTCGTGAAATAACAAAACTATACGAAGAATGCAAAACCGGCTCGGCACAAGAATTACTCACTTATTACACCGACAACCAGCCAAAAGGCGAAATCGTTTTAATGATTGCCCCTGCCACCGAAACAAAACAAATAGATTATGACGCTGAACTGATTGAAGAATTAAAAAAATCAACATTAAAAACTGCGGTAAAAACCATTGTCGAAAAATATAGCCTAAACAAAAATGAAGTATACCAAAAAGCATTGGATTTAAAAAATGGCTAAAGTAAATCAAGGAAAATTTGCCGAATTTATGGCTCTGCAATATTTAAGACTAAAAGGCTATGCTTTAGTTTCATGCAACTATGTAACCGGACGAGGAACAGGTGCCGGAGAAGTAGATATCATCGTCAAAAATCAAACTACTTTGGTCTTTATTGAAGTAAAAAAGCGTAAAGATTTAGCTACGGCATCTTATGCAATTCAGCCCAAGCAACAACAACGTATTCGCCGTGGCGCCGAAGCTTTTTTAGCTCATCACCCCGAATATCAAAATTTTGATATTCGTTTTGACGCTGTACTGATTGAACTACCGTTCAAAATTGAACATATCGAAAATGCATTCTAAAAAACAAAAAAAACGGTTAGCTTTAAGACTAACCGTTTTAATTACTGCAACAAACCTTAAATACGTTTCCTGAGCCATCTATGGCTAGATAAGTTTTTACATTAGCGTATTTAGTGTTTTCTTCTAACTTCCCTGAACCAACGTATTCTGCTTTTACAGCAAAATCCGGTTTTTCCGGTAGTGTTAGTACACCTCTGATGCCTTTTTCATTAATTACCTTCGGAGTAAAAAGAAATTTCCCTTCATTTTCTACAATGAAATCAAAAAATTTTTCTTTAGCTTCAATGAACGTCTCTTTTTGTATTCCGATAAACAGACTCCAAAAGATTAGGTAAGTTAACCAAGCATTTAAATCAAACGGCGTAAAAAACAAGACAAAAAAGTTAAAGCTATTTACAAATAGCATCGTCTTTTTTAAGCGATTGATTTTGTCAAGCGAGCCTAGCTTGCTTTTTAGCAACACCAACACCAATGTTGGCAATGCCATAATTAAAATACTGTTCATACTTTTTTCTTTTTTACGATATGCCACATCTGTTTAGACACGTCATATCCTCCGACAACATACCGTTCTCCTTCCGATGGTGGCT
Source organism: Alphaproteobacteria bacterium (assembly GCA_045639065.1). Classification (GTDB taxonomy): domain Bacteria; phylum Pseudomonadota; class Alphaproteobacteria; order RF32; family CAG-239; genus CAZU01. The sequence goes on from JAZUCK010000026.1 coordinate 14,457, forward strand.
CATCAGAAATAAGAAGACCTGTTAACAACGAGCTGTCTGTCCACGTAAACTCAACAATATAATATTTTGTTTCTGTTGAGTATTCCCAGCTCTTAATTTCAACTAAGTCGAAGTTGAAATTATTTGTGCAGCGGTAGATTATAAATGCCACCAACAGCACCAGCAAGATTATCTTCATCATAATTTACAATGTAATTTTATTATTTAGACAAAAATATACCAAAAAATCACAAGCTTGTCAACACACAAAAAACAACCCCTCTTTTTTAATAAAAGAAGGGTTGTTCTTCTAATTTATTTAAGGCTAGTCTTTGTCAGCCGGCTCGATACGCATAGCGTAGAATGAACGCCATACAAAAATCAAACCTAAAACAAAGAACCCAACACCAAGTCCCATAGCCACACATTTTGGAGCTGCTACTGCCATTTCAACAGCCAACAAACCAAACAATGTAGTGAACTTAATAATCGGGTTTAATGCTACAGATGATGTATCTTTGTAAGGATCGCCAACGGTATCACCCACAACAGAAGCATCATGCAAAGCAGAGCCTTTTTCACCCAAATCAACTTCAACAACCTTTTTGGCATTATCCCAAGCACCACCGGCATTAGCCATATACAAAGCTTGGAAAAGACCAAATACGGCAATCGAAATCAAATAACTGGCAAACAAACTTGCATCAAAACAAGCGAAAGCTATTGTGAAAGAAAAGATTACAATAAAGATATTGAACATACCTTTTTGAGCGTACAAGGTACAAATTTGTACAACCTTTTTAGAATCTTCAATAGAAGCAGCTTTTGCAGTATCAAGTTTGATATGTTTCTTAATATAGTTCACGGCACGATATGCACCTGTCGACACAGCTTGCATTGATGCACCAGAGAACCAAAAGATAACACCACCACCGAGGATAATACCGAACAAGACCATCGGATCCAAAAGATTAAGCTGCAAGTTCAACAACAAAATGATTGAGAAAATCATAGTTGTAGCACCGATAACAGCTGTACCGATTAACACAGGCTTTGCTGTAGCCTTAAAGGTATTACCGGCAGAGTCATTTTCTTCCAAGAAGTGTTTACCGCCTTCGAAATCAGGTTTGAATCCATAAGTTTTTTCGATTTCTTTATCGATTCCTTTAATGCTTTCGATTTGAGACAATTCAAATACCGATTGAGCGTTGTCAGTAACCGGACCGTAAGAGTCAACGGCAATAGTAACAGGACCCATACCGAGCATACCGAAAGCCACCAAACCAAAGGCAAAGATTGTCGGATACACCATAAATGCATCTAAACCGCTTTTAGCAGTAAAGAAGGCCACAGCCATAAGACCGACCATAACCAAACCTTGCCAAAAAGCAGAGAAGTTGCCGGCAACAATACCTGAAATAATATTCAAAGAAGCACCGGCCTCACGAGAAGCATTAACAACTTCTTCAACGTGTTTAGATTTTGATGATGTAAAGATTTTGGTAAATTCCGGAATCAAAGCAGCAGCCATTGTACCACAAGAAATGATAACCGAAAGCTTCCACCATAAATCAGGCGACATATCACCAATCATAACATAAGAAACACCAAATGTTACGGCAATCGAAACAACTGCTGTCAACCAAATCAAGCTTGTTAATGGAGTTTCAAAGTTAAACGCTTTTTTGTTTCCGAAGATTGCTTTGGCAAAACCGCTGTTAATCCAGTAAGAAACTATAGATGTCAAAACCATCAATAAGCGCATTGCAAAAATCCAAACAATCAAACGAGCTTGAATGTCGATTCCGTTATTTAACATAACCAAATCACCATTTTGAGCCCACATCATACCTGCACCCAAAACGATGAATGAAATCAAAGCAACGCCTGTAACACCATATGTTTCAAAACCATCAGCTGTGGGGCCGACACTGTCACCGGCATTATCACCGGTACAGTCAGCAATCACACCCGGATTTCTGGCGTCATCTTCATCAATTTTGAAAATAATCTTCATCAAATCGGCGCCGATATCGGCAATCTTTGTAAAGATACCACCGCAAATACGCAAAGCAGAAGCACCTAAAGACTCACCGATTGCAAAACCGATAAAGCAAGCACCTGCATTTTCTTTATCAACAAATAAAAGAATTGCAATCATCATAACGAGTTCAACGCATATGAGCAAAACGCCGATAGACATACCCGAACGCAAAGGCAAGCTCATTACAGGGAATGGTTTTCCTTTTAATGATAAGAATGCCGTACGAGAGTTAGCATAAGTGTTAATTCTCATACCAAACCAAGCAACCGCATATGAACCCAAAATACCCAAGATAGACCAAGCCAAAACAGTCATAACTTTAGGTAACGGAGTTGCGTTGAGGTAGTAGAAATAATAGAAAATGCAAGCAGCAATAAATACTTCCAATACAATCAACAATTTAGCTTGCTGTTTCATATAAGTTTTGCAAGTTTCGTAAATTGTATGAGAAACATCTAACATTGCTTTATGCGCAGGCAATTTTTTAATTCCAAAAAATTCACCTAATCCGAAAAGCAAGCCTGCCAAACACACACCCAATCCGTACAACAAAATTTGGGATCCCGTAATTGAATATCCCAAAATATTGTATACTACATCAAGAGATGGAATTTTTAAGTCAATTTCCGAAGCAATAGCCTCTGAACTAAAAAGCGCAAAAAACGCTAGCGTCCATAAGCAAACGCCCTTTATTTTTTTTAAATTTAACATTTTTGATTCCTATAAACAGGTTAATCCAAGTATAAAAATACAACAAACAATCCTTAAAAATCTAAGATTGTCGATTCGTCATATTATGACACCAATCATAATGCCTAGAGTCTAAACAATAGGTTAATCAAAAGCAACGTTTTGATGATTCTTTTCTACAACATAAGAAACAAACCAACACCGATTGCCACATACATAACGATTCCCAAAAAATACATTCTGGCAACCTTAAAATCAGCTGATGACGGAAGTGCATTTTCAATGATGATTGTTTGCAACAAAACATACAAAACATAATTGGTAAAAGTTGGTGCCATATTAGGTAAAAAATATCTGTTTAAATAAAACCCTATCGGCAACAACATCAACGGCGCCATAGATGCCGGAATTGCATTATAAAAAGTAATATTTGTGAAACCTACGCTTCCCATTACATAACCATTTTCATTTCGTCTGGGAAACAATGTAAAATTACAAGGTTTTGCATTTAACAAAAGTCCGACAATAAAGTGCATAGTTTCGTGCAATATTGTTCCCGGCATATTTATCAAAGCGCACAAAAACATTGATTTGTATGTAGCACTTTTTAAATGAACCAAAATAATCACCAACAAAATCAGATAAAATCTGTTATCAAAAAACGATTGCAAAAAACCGACCGAATTTACTTTATCCACTAACAGATTCAATTTTATATATAATTGATTCAACATATTATTTATTTCCCTTCAAAGACGCCAAACCGGCCATATAAGTATTCATCAACAATTTACACAAATTACCGCGATTAAGTTCTGATTTTGAGTTTAAACTATTACCCAAAAGATAGCCGCTCAAAGCAAACAAACTCATCTCCAAAACTTTTACCACAAGCCTTTTTTCTTTTGTGCCGATTCCTTTTACAAGCTTTAACGCCTGCATACTTATTAAAATATCAATTTTTTTAATAACTCTCGCTTTTGCTATTGAATTCCTTTTAGCATTAACCGAAAGCTGGGAACTATATAATAAATACCACAAATTAGGATTTGCTTCGATATACAAAGTCAAAACATCGGCATAGCGGTTCAAATTATTAAACGGATTGTTACTCAAAACCACCGATTCCATTTTTTTGTAAAGTTCGGTTAATGTCATAACATTTTGTTCTGCCACATAATTATCCATCGTGCCAAAAACATTATAAACCATACCCACAGACGAATTAGCTGCCATCGCCAATTTTCTGGCACTAAGTGCTTCCACACCTTTTTCAACAACCAAATTTCTACCGACTTGCAACAAAAGTTCTTTAGTTTTGTCTTTTACAAATGCTTTTAAGCGAATATCTTTCAAACTAACCATTTAATTGTCCGTTTACTTTAAATAAAAAATTTGCAAATATATATTTATACTAAACACAAGATATTTAACTATTCAATTTAATTTTGTGATATTTTAAGGATATTTTACAATGAAACCTTTTATCTTATCTTTATTCATTATTTTTATGGGTATACCATCAGCTATCGGACAAAACGCAGCTCTTGATCAAAGCTTTCTTTTTGACGAAGATGACATTATCATAAGAGCAAAAGATACCGTCTCTGAAGAAGTTGTTGATAATCAGGCATCTGAAGAAGAACTTAATAACGCAGTAAACCAAGCAAAAAATTTACTCAATAAAAAACCTGTAAAATTACCTAAAATAGACATACCTGAACTAAAAAAATCACAAACACTCTCTGCACGCAAACAATTCAACACCCAAAACTTAAAAGAAGCACCTTTCGGTTTGTTTTGGGGAGCAAATCAGTCTACAACCAAGAGCCAAGGTATTGTGCTGCAAAAAGCTGATTTAAAAGATTATGTTGATAGTTTTTTGGCAACATCACTACCTAAACCGCTAGCCTTTTTTGATCGTGTTTACGTAGTTTTCGGCAAAGATGATGAGCTTTATCGAATTTTGTCATACAGCCAACTTATGGAAGACGATTCGTCTGCAAAAAAAACTCTAGATCAATATAATAAATATTCTCAACTTTTAGAAAAAAAATATGGCAACAAACAAACCTTCTTTACACCAGCAATTATTGAAAAAACCATCCTAAATGCTCAGCAGAAAGAAGAAATAATTAAAGAAGAAGCACCTTTGGGTAATCCGGACTTTTTAAATCAATTAGCAAGCGGTTCGGCTGTTTTATATTCTACTTATAATAATAAAGATATTGCAGCGGCATTAAGCATAGGTGTTGACGGCGAGAAAAAAAGCTATATAGTAATCGATTATAAAAATTTAAAAATATTACAAAAACAAGAAGCAGAAACTTTAGACGCTTTATAATAGAAGTAAGGACTTTGAAGCAATATGAAAAAAATAGCCTTTAGCGGTGCTTCCGGCAACGGCATAAGCCCGCTTGAACAAATTATGGTCTTAAAAGGATACACAGTATACGGAACTGACTACAGTTTTGATATAGGAAAAGATGATGACCGTAAAAAAGCTCTTATTGAGGCAGGTATAAATATCGTCAGCCAAGATGGCTCTGCTATTACCGATGATATTGAATTTTTGTGCGTGTCTGCAGCTATAAAAGATTCAAATCCTGATGTAAAAAAGGCTAAAGAAAAAAATATTCCGATAAAATATCGCTCAGATTTGTTAAAAGATATTTTTTCGCAATATCCTTATGGTATTGCTGTTGGCGGAACAGCCGGAAAAACCTCAACCACCGCTATGATAGGATATGTACTCGAAACCTTAAACAAAAAACCTTGTATGATAAACGGCGGTGTTTTATGCAACTTTCAAAACAATAAAGGTATTCCTAATTACATATACAACGAAGGTGATATTTGCGTAATAGAGGCCGATGAAAGCGATGGCTCAATAACCAAATATCAACCGTTTGTCGGAATTATAAACAACATTTCACATGACCATACTTCTATGGAAAAATTGGTAGAATATTTTACATCTTTTGCCAATAACTCAAAAAATATCGTTATCAATTTAGATTGTCCCAACGCCTCGAAAATATCTCATAAATCGTATAAAACTTTTTCTACCAAAAACCCCGAAGCCGACTTTTACGCCCATGACATAAAAGCAACTTCTACGGGTGTTGAATACACATTTATGAATACAAAATTCAAATTACAAATGTTGGGAGCATTCAATGTTTCAAATGCTTTAGCAACCATTTGTGCCTGTTCATTTTTAGGCGTTGACCCTCTGATTTGTGCTAAAACATTAGAAGGTTTTTTAGGAATAAAAACTCGTTTGGAAAAAATAGGCACCAAAAACGACATTACAGTTTACAATGATTTTGCACACAATCCGAGCAAAATCAGAGCCTCTTTGGAAGCGCTCAAAGCTTATGATGGACGTATTATTGCTATGTATCAGCCTCACACGCCATTTTCAGCCATAAACACCGGAAGCGAAATGGCTAAAGAAATAGCTGCTGTTTTAGATGATAACGACGTAATGATTTTACAAGAAATATACGAACTTACCAAAGATGATATCGGTATTACTTCCGATAATATAGTAAAAGAAATTGTGAATAACGGTCACAAAAATGCGTTATTTTTACCAACCAAAGCCGACACCAAAAATTTTGTCTTAGATAATGTAAAATCCGGCGATCGCATAATCATAATGGGAGCTCACGATAATTCTTTGGCTGATTTCTGCAAAGATTTATTAAAAGCAATATAATTCAAATACCCAACAAGTTCATTAAGTAATCTACATTCTTCATATTAAGCGAATGTATTAGCTTTTGGTATATCAAAACTCCGTCCCAACCTTTTGAATTAAAAGCCAAAATCAACCCTGTCATCCACAAATTTGCCGGCAACAAAAATATTGCACAAAACCAGTATCCGACTTTAGGTAAATCTGTTTGTTTTTCATGAATTTGTGAACCCACCATCGAAAAATGAAAACCGGTAAAGAAGCCTAAAAATAAGCTCAAAAATATATTCATCGGCGCAAACATTGTATATATGCTTATACCAATCATTGCAAATAAACAGTATAAAGGGAAGAAATAAGGTGCTATAATAATCAGCCAATTGCCTTCTCCTTCAAAAGACATTGACCCTCCGGTATCATCTGCTTTGATATTTATATTCTTAACCTTATGAAATGTTATTATTGCAAAAAAAGCATGTGTAAGTTCATGGGCTAAAACTTCCATATTTGATCTGGAGGATGAATCCATCAAAGTACGTCCAATAAAAAACATAAAAAAACCGGCACCCATCACCATATAGTGTAACGACATAAAAGAAAAAGCGTTTAACGATTTAAAAAAGGCCGGTAACGAGCAAAACAGCCAGATTGCAACCGGCCACTTCATCAAATTTATTAAAGAATCAAATATTTTACTCATAAAAACCTCAGCTTTCTTGCCAAGAGTCTACTCCCTGTGAAATACTTTTTCATCTTAAAATTTAAACTATTAACATTTCTTCAACAATTATAGCTTAGCCTTTTATTCATACATCAACAAAAGGCTAAAAAAATGACCGAAGATAATTTTAATACCTATGAACTCATAATCAATGAAGACAATGAAATAATGCTTTTGCTTTATTCTCAAGAAGGAGCTCCTGAAAAACCCGTTCTTGAAATATCACCCGAAAGCAATCAAGCTGTTTTATATCGTTCAAAAGCCAGCGGAATAGAAATAAAAGATATTCCGGAAGAAAACATAGATATGCTCTGTGATATTGATAAAATACTTGTTTGTGAATTATCAGCTGAAGCTGATGAAGATAATACTCAAATAACCAATGTTTATGAGGCGACAATAAATATAATATAAAAAAGCCCGTCTTTAGTGACGGGCTTTGTAAACACATTAGGCTTTTGTAACAACGACCATTGCTTCTCGCAAAATCCTGTCGTTAATCATATATCCTGTCTGAATTTCAGCAATAATAGTACCTGCCGGTTTTGACTTATCAGATACTTCTTGAATTACTTGGTGAAAGTTAGGATCAAAAATCGTACCTATAATATCCATTTTATGAATATTAAACTTATCAAAAACTTTTGTAAGTTCATTTTGAGTAAGTTCAATACCTTTTAACAAACTCTCACAAGCGATATTATCCTCTTCTTTTGAAGCGGCATCTATTGCACGTTGCAAATTATCGGCAACACCTAGCAATTCTTTAGCAAAATTAGCAATTGCAAACTTATTATTTTTTTCAATTTCTTGCTGACAGCGCTTTTTAGTATTTTCGGCTTCGGCGAACGCTCTTAAATAATCATCTTTAAGCTTCGCATTTTCAACCATCAACTTTTCTAAAACGATAGCTTCCTTGTTTTCTGTATTTTCTTCATCATCAGTCGGTAAAGTATCTTCGACATCTGATTCTATTGTTTCATTTTCATCATCTAAAATTTCATTTTCTTCGTTTTTAACACTCATCTTTTTTCTCTAAAAAAACAAAAATACATTATACCATTCAAATATATACTCAAATTTAGTGACTAATCCTTGACAAGTCAAGAGCAATAACTATTATCTAGGTATAATATTAATTATTTTAAGATTTCGAAAGATAAACATAAATGTCAAAAACAAGAAGCTTCGTCGCTCAACAGAGTAGCGCTTTATTGTCGCCAGATTTTAACAAAAAAAAGCTAAGTATTACTTATAGCGTTCCCTCCTCACCTTTCGCATTAGAAATACAAAACCTCGGAAAACAGCAATGCTTAGGTAAAAAAACTTGGGAAGATCCACTAAAAATAAAAGGATGGATGATTTCAGCCGAAACCGCGACTTTTATGAAAGCCGGTGGTTTAGGCATGATAGCATCAGAACTTCCTGAAGCATTTAACCGTAAATATTCTTCTCAAGATGAAAACGTTACCGTCATTACTCCAATGTATTTAGGTGACACAAAAAAGAAAAAAGCTTCTTTTGATGGCAAAGTCTATCATGGTGCCGAAAATAAAGCCATAGACTTAAAACTTTATTGCGAATTATCAGTTCCCTTCTTAAATGAAAACGATGAATTTATCGATTACACCATAACGGCATACACCGGAACTTGTGAGAATACACCATACATATTTATATCAAATGAACGATTCTTTAATATTGATCCGCACAAAGATAATCCGCCAGCACAGGACGGCTGTTATATATTAAACAAATATGGCGTAAACGAAGTTGAACGTTTTGCGTTTTTCTCAAAAGCTGTTTATGAACTTGTAAAATACACTATTAAAAACGATTCTCAGCCGACAACCATTATCGCCAATGACTGGCACTCAGGAGCTCTTTCCGGACTTATGAAATATACACCTACAGCTTTGGTCAGTAAAAATATGATGACCGAGGATGACGCCGATAAAATACGTTCGATTCCCATTATTCATATTGCACACCACTTAGGTTATCAAGGATGGGATTATCCTAATACATCACGCATATTAAATTCTTTATATGAACTACAAACAAACTTTGTATTTAAAAACGCCAAAACCATCAAAAACTCAAATAAACGCACGGTAAACACCTTAATCGTACATGATTGCTACAATCAGGCATCTTGCAACTTCCACTTAGCAGACAGAGTTGTTACCGTATCTAAAAACTACTTGGAAGAAGTATCTAAAGAGCTTGGTTTAGGCTATGATTTTCGCGATATTTTAAAAATTCGCAAAGACCACCGTACATTTTTTGGAATTATCAATGGCTATGATAAAAAATTGATATCTCCCAACGAGAAAAAAATAAATGCCATTAACGAGTTTTTCGGATGTACCGATTTTAAGATTTTTGACGAAAAGAACATTGCCGACAAGAAACACAACAAAGCTGAATTTATCAAGCTTATATCTCGTTTAGCAAAAGATGAAGACTATAAAAAACAGGTAATACCGCTTATTGACACCTATAAATTTGAAGACATTGAAAAAGACGTCAAAGATATTGCAAAAACTCCCGTTATTTGCGCAACATCTCGCCTCGTAGAACAAAAAGGCTACGACATTGCTGCTCAGGCTATTTTATCTTGGGTAAAAAAACACGCTAAGGAAAACATTGAATTTCCTATTTTCGTTCTCGGTGGAGCAGGAAGTGTTGATTTATTCAAAATGCTCACAAAATTAAAAGACAAAATTGCAAAAATATCACCTAAAGCAGCAAAACGAATTTATGTTTTTCACGGCTATAAAGATCAATTTGCCTACGCCGTTCAATTAGCGTCAGATTTTTATATGATGCCATGCCGTTTTGAACCTTGCGGTCTTACTCAAATGGAAGCTATGGCTAAAGGTGCTTTACCGATAGCAACTTCCACCGGAGGTCTTGTCGATTCTATCGATGACAAAATGGATGGATTTAGAACCGAAGTATTTTTTAGCGAAGATAGACACGTATACGGCAATAATAAAACCGCTCGCCGACTGCAAAATAACGAGAATGCTTATACCGAAACTTTAGATGAATCTCTTCAAACATTTTATGATATGCCAAACTTTCTGCTGGCTATGCAACGTAGAGCTATGGAAAAAGATTTCAGTTGGGATACCAAAGGAGGCTCTTTAGAGAAGTATTATACCCTATTCCACAAAGGGCATCTCTAAAAACAACATTTTTTAGTCTATTCAGCCAATAAGTCAGATGTTTTTGTAATATTTGACATAATTCTGCGTCTGTTATCATCCATTTCCATATTTTCAAATATGTAAAGAGCATCATGAAAATATTCCAAACCTTCTTCCAGTAAATCTCTATCATCATTTTCTCGACCTAATCGATAATAGATGTTACCAATATTTTCTTGAATTTTTGCCCAGGTAAAAGGATCTCTTCTCTCGGTAATAACCTTTTGTTGATTCTTAAAAGCGTTGATTGATAATTCGGCAATAGCATTATTTTTAGTAACAGAACTTAAGACACTAAGCCTATGACCTAACTCGCCTTCAATATCAGCCCAAAACTCAGGAAATAATGTATAAGTAAAAATCTTTTCTGCTTCGCGTAAATTAAACACAGAATCACGTAAAGCTTGCAAATCATCTTTTTGACGCCAATAATCATACAGCAAATTAGATAGAGCAAAAGCAATAAAGCCATAATCATAGGGATAGACATATTTTCCCAAATGTTTTTGAGCTCTTTGAAAATAACTTATGGCGCTTTTATAATGTTTTATAGGATTCTTAATATCACTTTTTATTGCAGCCAAATGAAGTTGTCCATAGTGATTATATATACAACCTAAATGCAACGGATTCTTTATCAAATCTTGATGAGAAATAGCCGTATCCAATAAATTATTTACAATTTTAAACTCTTTTTCGTTATTATTATTTTTGCAATAAGTCAAATAAATCAATGATAAAAAATTCATTATATAAGGCAAATATTCTACACCCATGTTTTTAGCAGAACTATCTGCAGACAAAACTTTTATAAGTTTTTTAAGCAAATACTTTTGTTGTATTGCAACCTGTTTATTAGATGTATTCAAACACGAAATTATAGCTCCGGAAATAAGGCTTAAAATAGGTCTTGGAAAAGCTTTATCCCCTTCAAACAAAGATGCCGGCAGATATAAACTATCCAATAACGAAACAAACGATGTATTATCCTTTTCATACTGTGAAGATGTTTGAAAATTAAGCCTTATTTTATCATTTTCACGACACCCCCAAACAACAACATCTGCCTTTGTTTTATCTAAAATAGCCTGTCCTTTGTCAATAAAATCAAAAAAAGTTCGTCCTTCTAAATTTAAGAAAGTTTTAGAAAAAGGCTCATTAAAATAACTGACATCAAAATATCCTAAACTTCTTAAAAGAGCAGCAAATATTTCACCGGCAGAACTTTCAACATTTTCGGCAAACTCTACCACAACGACCTTGAAGCTTATATTTAAGACTTCCTCTTCGGTTAATAACTCTTTATTATCCGTTTTTTCTTTCAGAAAAACCTTTTTCAAAAAGTCCACTATCTGCATTATTTTTTACCTTTTTGGATTTTAGGGCTGTTTTCTTTTTTTATCTTACTCTTAGCCGTTGTTGCTTTCTTTGTTTTTGTTGAAGCATTACCTTTAGATACTTTTTGGGAAGTAATTTTGTTCTTAGATAACGTTTTAGTTTTTGAAGTAGTTTTTTCTTTTACTTCTTTTGTTTTCCTAATTTCTCCAACAACATTATTTAGAGTATCTTTGATTTCAGTAATCGCCTCTTTATTAACTTCTTTCCAAGACTTACCTTCTGATTTCCAGTTAATCATTTTATAAAATTGCCATAAAGTAATAATTCCTATAAAAATAGGTATTGAATGATTATTAACCCCATTTGCTTGAAAAACACAAAAAAACAAAACTATTCCACTTAACATCCAAACAGATTTAATGATTATCACTGGAGTCAATCCGCTTTTGTATATCTGAGCAACAAAAGAATTACCATAAAAATCTTTATATTTTTTCATCCAAGTAAGTCTTCTTATCAAAGAAATAGCCATTTCAACAAGGCAATACATTATCAAAACAATGTAACAAGGCAACAACATTTCACTATACGTAATCAATCCGAACCAACCTATCATATATCCGATAATCGGCGAGGATTCGAACTCAAAAGATTGGTTATTATGATTTAAATAAGCAACAATCATACTAGCAAGCATAGAACCGGCAACTACAGCTATCATAAAAGGAGCAGTCTTAAATAGAAACAACAAAACAAAACCACCGCTAACCGTTATACCTTGTATCTGTAAAATAGGTTGTAAAGTTGCAATTACCCGTATTCCTACAGAAAATAAAAACCAAGCCAAAACCGAACAAATTTTGTTTACCCAAATCGGAGCATCAGGAACAAAATCTATAAATATATTTCCACAAAAAACACCTATTATAGAAGCTATCAAGACACTAGCCTCAATAACATATTTTTTATATGTAAAGCACGAAGAAAAAACTATCGCCAATCCGATAAATGGCGCAAGAAAAGCCTTATAACCGACATCTGAAACAAAATCAAACCGATTCCAGCAAAAACCTATAACCACGGCCGAAGGAATAATACAACCCAATATTGCAGAGGCCGTTGCTGAAAAATTCGTTTTGCGAAAAGCTTCAAAATTTACCAAAAAAGAGTTCAAAAAAGAAGTCAAAACAAAGCTTACAACAAAAACTATACCGACAATCAATAAATGCGACATATTCGCCCTCTCTTTCTCGAGAATAAATTCACATCAATAAAGCAAATATAATAGATTAGGTTTTTATCTTCAAGAAAGATGTAAATGTTATACTAATATTTCTTAGTAATTTCACTTAATATTTCAAATAATTTTGGATCATTAAAACAATCCGCGTTACCTACCATTTCTGATAACATCATACACCCTTTTAATGAAGCATATTCACTCTCAAAACTATCGGGATATGCGTAAATATCCGTTAATAATTTTTGCGCATCAATCTGACAGCCTTTATCTTTTATTTTTTTTGTAATCTCTTTAATTAAATCATCAACTTTTTGTCTTATTTCACTATTAAGCAAAAGTTTTGAAATATCATCTTTATAAGTCAATCTTAGTATATTTCCCAAAACCGTTGAAGCTAATTTTTGCCAAAATATTTTTGATGAATATTTACGCAATTTAATATCAATTTTTTTATTAGATAGCATTTCCTGAATATCTTTACCTTCATCTTCTTTTTGACATATTGTAATTTCTGAGTTTCTACCCAACAAAAACAACTCTTTTTTATTCTTACTCAGCCACCCATCAAAATAAGCTCTAACCTCTTTTATTTGTTCCATTTGCTCAATAATTTCATGATTATAAAAGGAAGCAAAATTCACTATTTTAACATCTCTTAGCATTTCGTCAGACAAAGCTAATAAATCATTTTTATATTCATCAAAAGATGAAGCTAAAAAGCAACATTCGGGCTTCTTGTTTAAATACTTACAGGTCTTAAACGAAAAACTTTGATTTTGATAATTGCTTTTAAAGACATATGTTTCCGATTTTACATCACCATCTTTGCTCAATGGATTTAAAACAGTCACATCAATATTGTTTTCCTGTAAAAGATATACCAAAAATCTTGCCAAAGGTGATGACCCTAAAACAACAACAAATCTTTCGGATACCTTATCATTCTTTTTGAAAAAAAACATATCATTATTCCTTTTTTAAGCAGGCTATAAAAAATCCGTCCGCTCCACCAAAAACATCTGCATAATAAGGCAAAATTCTGACAAAACCTTCTTTTGTTACCATATTTGCAAGCTCTTTCGGCACTTTAGTTTTCAAATTAACTATCTTATAATTTTGATTATTTTCTAAAAATTCTTTAATTTGAAATTCACCTTCTTCTTTACATAGCGAACACGTACAATAAAGTAATATTCCACCGGATTCCAATGCTCTATCCACCTTATTCAAAAAATCTTTTTGCAACTTTGCTTGTGCTAATACATCATTTTTTGTTTTTATATGAACAATTTCCGGATGTCTACGCAAAGTACCCGTAGCCGAACAAGGAGCATCAAGCACTATAATTTCGTATCTTTCATTTGTCCTATCCAAAAAATTCAAACCATTTTCGCAAATAATTTTTTCAGGGTATAATCTTAATCTATTCATATTTTCTTGCAAAACTTTAAGTCGATTCTCACTAACATCAAGACAAGTAACCTTAGCACCCTTTGCTAATAATTGCGCTGTTTTACCTCCCGGTGCGGCACAAAGTTCCAAAACTTTTTTATTTTCTATTTCATCAAGCATTTTTATTGATAAAGCCGATGAAAAATCTTGCACCCACCAAGTTCCTTTATCATAGTCCGGAAGTTCATTTATTTTACCTTTAACTTCCAATCTCAAACTACCCAAAGGAAGTTTTTTTCCACCCAGCTTTTCTTCCGATTCTTTACTTATGCAAGTAATATCCAGCAGAGGCATCTTTTGTGAAGATTTTTCGATTTTTTCTATTTCCTTTGAAGTATAACTGTTTTTCAGCAAACTTTTAAATTCTTGTGGAAAAAAGTCACCTTTATCGGCACTGATAAAGATATCTTTTTGTTTTGCAATTTTGCGTAAAACAGCATTAACAAAACCGGCAACATATTTATCTGTTTTTGCTTTTACCAAATTTACATATGAGTTAATAACCGCATAATCCGGTGTTTTCATATAAAGAAGCTCTACAGCGCCCAAAATAAGAGCACATTGTCCGACAATATTTTGCTTAGAAAGCTTTTTGGTAATTAATGTTTTTAATATGCTTTTGATATAAACAAGCTTACGCAAAGCCGTCAGCGTAATCATCATAACAAAAGCACTATCGTCATCTGCTTCGTTTGCTTGAAAAACATCATATTTCTTATCCAAAACATTTCTCAAATTTTCTAAAGCAACTTCACGTAAATCAGTCATTTTTTTCCTTAAAATTTTTCAAAAACATTTTAACTCATCTTAGATAATTGATATATTAAATACAAGAGCAAAAAATATTCTTGTCAAATATGTTAAAATGCTCTATTTTCAAAGCCAAGTAAAAAATCAATACTTTTAATAATATCAGGGATATCAAAATGAACAAAAGATATAATGGAAAAGATTCTTTTGCCGATTGGCAAGAAACATGGAAATTAGAAGACAGATACAACTTCAAAACCATTGAAAAAAAATGGCAAGAAATTTGGGAAGATGAAAAAGCATATAAAGTTGATATAGATAAAACAAAAGAAAAATTTTATGCTTTGGTAGAATTTCCCTATCCGTCCGGAGCCGGTCTTCACGTCGGACACCCTCGTTCATATACAGCACTTGATGTTATTTGCCGCAAAAAACGCATGCAAGGATTCAACGTTTTATACCCTATGGGGTTCGATGCTTTCGGCTTACCTGCAGAAAACTACGCCATTAAAACCGGTGTACATCCGGCTGTTTCTACCAAGGCTAACATCGAAAACTTTACCCGCCAATTAAAATCTATCGGTTTTAGTTTTGATTGGGACAGATGTTTCAATACTTGCGACCCCGAATATTACAAATGGACACAATGGATGTTCATCAAGTTCTTTGAAAAAGGATTAGCCTACAAAGACAAAATTGCAATCAACTGGTGCCCGTCTTGTAAAGTCGGTCTTGCCAACGAAGAAGTTGTAAACGGTTGTTGCGAACGTTGTGGCGCTCAGGTTGTCAGAAAAGACAAAGAACAATGGATGATAGCCATTACCAAATATGCCGACAAACTTATAGATGATTTAGAAGGCTTAGATTTTATTGATAGAGTAAAAGCACAACAAATCAATTGGATAGGACGCTCCGAAGGTGCCGAACTTGATTTCGAATTTGGTGATGACAAATTAAAAGTATTTACCACTCGTCCGGATACTGCTTTCGGCGTTACCTATATGGTAATGGCGCCGGAACACGAATTCGTACAAAAGTATATGTCAAAATTTGAAAACCAAGACGAAATTAAAGCCTATGTTGAAGAAACCGCTAAAAAATCTGATTTGCAAAGAAGTATGGGCGAAGAAAAAACCGGCGTTGAGTTAAAAGGTATTAAAGCAAAAAATCCGTTCAATAACAAAATGATACCTGTTTTCATTTCCGATTACGTCTTAACCGGCTATGGTACCGGCGCCATTATGGCTGTTCCGGCTCACGACCAACGCGATTACGACTTTGCAAAAGCTTTTAATTTACCGATGATTCCAGTACTTGCAGGTGGAAATATTGAAGAAAAAGCATGGGAAGAAGACGGCGAACACATCAACTCAGACTTTCTAAACGGATTAAACAAAGAAGACGGTATGAAAAAAGCCATTGAATATGCTAAAACCAATGGTTTTGGTGAGGCGAAGGTAAACTTTAAACTTCGTGACTGGGTTTTTTCACGTCAACGCTATTGGGGCGAACCGATTCCCATGGTCTATTGTAAAAAATGCGGTTGGCAACCGATTCCTGAAGCAGATCTTCCTCTAACACTTCCCGAAGTTCCTGATTATCACCCTAATGATGAAGGAGAGTCTCCTCTATCAAAGGCAGGCGATTGGCTTAACACAACTTGCCCTAAATGTGGCGGACATGCGCGTCGTGAAACAGATACTATGCCAAACTGGGCTGGTTCATCTTGGTATTTCTTGCGTTATTGTGATCCTCATAATGACAAAGAATTTGCCTCAAAAGAAGCTCTTGATTACTGGATGAATGTAGATTGGTATAATGGAGGCATGGAACACACAACCCTTCACTTGTTATACTCCCGTTTTTGGCACAAATTCTTAAACGAATGTGGACTTGTACCAACTAAAGAGCCTTATGAACGTAGAACGTCTCATGGTATGATTCTGGCTGAAAACGGCGAAAAAATGTCAAAATCACGTGGCAATGTAATTAATCCTGACGATATTGTCGACGCCTATGGTGCTGACACATTCCGCTTATATGAAATGTTTATCGGACCATTTGATCAAACAGCCATGTGGTCTGACGAAAGCCTAATGGGTGTATATCGTTTTACCTGTAAAATTTATAATCTTTTCAAAAAAGTTTACAAGATTGAAGCCACGGAAGACGATTTACGAGCAATGCATAAATGTATTTTAGAAGTTACCGAACGTATCGATCAAATGCGCTTTAATACTGCAGTATCTTCATTGATGACTTATGTAAATTATATGTCTTCAAAAGAACAAGTTCCTTATGAACTATACGCAACGCTCTTAAAATTATTATCACCGTTTACACCTCATATTGCCGAAGAAATGTGGGCTCGTTTGGGTAATAATACATTAGTCGTTGCAGAAACATGGCCTGTCGGTAATAAAACCTTAGCAGAAGAAAATAGTGTGACTTTGGCTGTTCAGGTTTGCGGTAAAGTTAGAGGAACAATAAACCTTCCCAAAGATGCTTCCAAAGAAGATGCTGAAAAACAAGCTCTCTCTTTAGAAAACGTTAAAAAACAACTTGAGGGTAAAGAAATCAAAAAGATTATTGTTGTTCCAAATAAAATTGTAAATATCGTTGCTTAAAAGGAAAACCTTATGAGATATATTTTAGTTTTAGCTTTTGTTGTTTTTGTAAGCGGATGCGGATTCCGTCCTTTATATATCCAAAGCTCAGAAACAAACACCTATCCAATTGGCGAACAAAACGGTTCTATTATCAACGAACTTGCTCAAATTAAAATAAACTCTATACCCGAAAGATTCGGTCAGCAAATCCGCAACAAACTTTTAGATTTGCTGACCCCAAAAGGTGTTCCTACAAACGCAAAATATCGTTTAGAGGTAACTATTGAGAACAAAAATGTTTCTCAACAAGCTATGCGAGATGATGTAACAGCCACCAGCGAACGTGTTGATTACACCATAGGTTACACTTTATACGAAGGATCTCAAAAACTGGTTTCCGGTGATTCCTACGCATTTGTCAGCTACAACATCTTAAACAATCCATATTCAACAACAATGGCTCAAAAAAAGAGCGAAGAAAATGCTGCCAACATTATAGCCAATGATATTGCTTTACGACTTGGCGCATATTTTCACTCCAACAAAAGTATTATCCAATGATTTATAAGCAACCTCAGTTAGATAATTACCTAAAGAAAAGCTCTCCGGAAATAAAAGCTTTTTTGCTTTTTGGTACCAATGAGGGATTTATATCCGAGGTTTGCAAAAAATTAGCCCTTACCGTCACACCGAACTTAAACGATCCTTTTTCTGCGGTAAATTTATCTTGGGATGAAGCAAAATCAGATACCGGCAAATTATCATCAGAATACAATGCCATATCTCTCATGGGTGACCGGCGTGTAATTATACTTCGTGATGCCGACAACGAACTTGTAAAAACATTAAAAGAAATTCTTCCTGATTCCAAATCAGACACTCTGCTTATCATTTGTGGCGGCGCAAATCTAAACAATAAATCATCTCTTGTTGTTTTTGCTAATACTTCTGATTTTATGGCTTCTTTTGCTTGCTATGAAGATCGCGAAGAAACCCTGACAGCCTCAACCAGAGCTTTGTTGGTTGAAAAAGGAATAACATATACCCCCGACGCCTTCAGACTTTTATGCTCAAGACTTTCTTCTGACCGAAAGTTTAATACTAACGAAATAGAAAAACTGATTACCTATGTAGGAACAAAAAAGCACATAGAACCGAATGATGTATTAAATGTTGTTTTTGACCAATCATCTTCCGGCACCGATGATTTGTGTTATTATACTTTTTCCGCTCAAAAAATCGAAGCTCTAAAATCCTTAAAACACCTTTTGCAAGAGGGTGTTGAACCGGTACAAATTATTCGATCACTTATGTATCACACCAACACCTTGCTTTCGGGAAAAGCTTTTACCGAAAACGGTGATCCTGCATCAAAAGCCATAGAAAAAGTATTACCTAAACGACTTTTTCATCGTTACAAAGCCGGAGCAAAACAAATTGATATGTGGTCAAAAGATAGGCTTTTCGATGTTATGGAACTCCTTTACAAAGCCGAACGCAGCTGCAAAACAAACCACATTCCGACAGATGAATATGTAACCTATACTGTTTTAACATTGCTTTCAGCAGCATCAAAACTAAAATAAAAAAGCTCCGAGAACATCGGAGCTTTTAATCAAATAACGTATAAAACTTAGGCGTTTGCCAAAATCCATTCAACTACTGATGATTTAGAATTAAGACCGACTTTTGAATCAATAAGTTTACCGTCCTTAAACATCATCAAAGAAGGAATGCTTCTGATACCCAAAGTTGCCGGTGTTTCCGGAGCTTCATCTACATTCATCTTACATACTTTAACCTTGTCGGCCAATTCCATAGAAATCTCTTCCATAGTCGGCAAAAGTTGACGACATGGTCCACACCATTCTGCCCAGAAATCAACCAAAACCAAGCCTTTTTCTTTCAATACTTCAGCTTCAAACTGATCATCTTTAATTGCTAACATTATTAACCCTTTCTTCTCATAAAAAATCATTATAATAATTAAATATAATATAAATTTTTCATAAATAAAGCTATTTATTAAAAAATTCATAAGTTATCTAATTTCATAATTTTTGCCGTATTAGTCCACAAAATAAAAGCCTCTACTTTTTTATCAGGATATATCTCTTCAACCAACTGTTTATAAGATCTCATTTGTTTTATATAAGCCTGTGGCACATCTTCCAATCTCTTGGCAGCCGGACGATTGGTCTTATAATCAACAATCATTACCTTATCATCACAAACAACCAAACGATCAATTTGTCCGGAAATAATATGCTCTCCGACAACACCCATCAAAGCCACTTCTGCCACCGAGTTTTTACTGAACAACGGTGCAAAAGACGGATTACCTAAAAGCTCTAAAACTTCTTTTTTTATCTTATCTTTTTCATTATTATCAAAATCAGATACTTGCTTTATCAAAAATGCATCTATCAGACTTTCTCTTGTTTTTTCCTCTGCCAAGGGCAAAAACTGCAACATTTTATGAATTATCTTACCTCTGGCATACAGTTTCTCGTTATTGTTTTCATCCAAAGGAGAAATAGCCGCTACCGAATTTTCTTCCTGATGCGACGGAGTTAAAGGTTTTGCCAAAGATCCTTCTTCTTTTGCCGGTTTTTTTAACCACTCCGAAAGCTCTACATTCGAAATTTTTATTTCTTTTTTCTCAAATTTTTCCGGTTCTATTTGTTGTTCTACATCATAAACCAATCCGAACTTTTTATCTTCAACCGCAATTTTTGAAAAAGCTTCTTTTACAATTTCATACCAAGATTCACTGTTTAGCTTGTTTTTTTTCTTAAATCCGCAAACACACAAACACTCTTCTGCTCTGGTTAATGCAACATACAAAAGTCTGTGATATTCTTCTAAAGAAAGCTCTTTTTCTTTCTCTATTAAGTTGTTACATTTTTCGTTATAACATTCTTTATTCAGCGGATATAACAACAAATCATTATTCTTAAATAATCTTGCCTCTTTGCTTACCCCCTTAACTCTGGTAGCATCAGGCAAAATCACTATCGGAGCTTGCAAACCCTTTGAACCGTGAACGGTCATCAGTCTTACCGCATTATTATCGTTTTGTTCCAAATCACGTTTTACTTCTGCCTCATCAGCTTCCATCCATTCTACAAAAAGCTGTAATGACGGAATATGATCTTTTTCAAAATTCAAACTCAAATTTACAAAAACATCTATTGCGTCTTCACAATCCTTGCCCAATCTTTCAATAAACTTCTTTCGTCCTTCAAAATTGTTTAAAACATAACAAAACAGCTCAAATGGTCGAACTTCCTGTGATGTCTGCAACAACTCTTCTAATTGTTTTGCCTGTTTTTCATAGCGAACATCTTGCAATAACCGATTCCATACAGAAGTGTTTCCTCTATTATAACAAAGGTTAAACAGATCATCATCACTTAGCGCAAACAATGGCGATTTTAATAAACATGCCAAATTTAAATCATCATCAGGCAACAATATAAACTTAGCCAAAGCCAATAAATCAGCAACCGCTATTTGTTCATTTAGTTTAATTTTATCTACACCGGCAATATTTACACCAATGTTTTTGCAAGCCCTGACCATTTCTTCAACAAAAGCTGTTCTTCTTTGAACTAAAATCAAAAAATCACCATATTGTAGAGGTCTGCCTTTAGATTTAAGTAATTCTCCTTTTGTTACCTTTTCTTTTATGGTTTCAGCAATTTTATTAGCCAACTTAGCTGACGGAGATGCAACACCGATTCTTTCTACCGGCGGAAGCCATATTTTATCATTATCGTCACCCTCATCTTGTTCAATAAGTTCCCATAACTCGACTCTTCCGCCATCGCCTATACGAGAAGGTGTATGTTTTATATTTTGATTTTCCGGAATAACACCTCTTTTTGCTTTATCAAAATCAAATACAACATTTACCGTATCCAAAACAGCCGCTGTCGAACGGAACGAAACTTCCATATTTACCGTTTTAAAATTGCTCGATTCCGTTTCAAAATACTCATGCATTTTTTCAAATTCGGCGGGATCAGCACCTTGAAAAGAATAAATCGACTGTTTTCTATCGCCAACCACAAAAACCGTAGGCTCTTTTTCATGACTTCCTTTTCCCGAAAAGAATTCTTTGGTTATTGCTTTTACAATAGCCCACTGCTCAGGTGAAGTATCTTGAGCTTCGTCAATTAACACATTATCGATTCCACCGTCTAATTTATATAAAATCCATTCAGCTACTTTAGGCTCTTCAAACATCTTTTTGGTAATAATTATAAGATCATTATAATCAAGCTTAGAATGTACTTTTTTATAATTATGATATTTCTCAAGCATTTCATTTGCCAAAATCAAAACTGATTTTGTTGACAAGAAAAGCTTAACTGTTTTAATTTTTTCCAATAAATCCAAGCACAAATTTATAAAGTATGAACAATAAGCCTCAGCTTCAGGAAACCGTGCTATTGAATCTTTTACCAATATTTTAGCTCTGGCTTTTCCTTCATCAGTCAGAAAAACATTCAAAAACTCATTCAAGTTTTTCTCATCTCGTGCTTTTGCTAATGCAACCGCCTTTTTTGCAGAAGTCTCTGTCCCGGCATCCAAAGCTTTTATAATTACAGATAATTTTTCAAAATCCAAATTTTGCCAAAATTCAACCTCGATATTTTCTAAAGAAACATCTTTTTTTATATCAAAATCCGAAGCAATCTTATCTATAAGGTTTTCTATTGATGACGACTTCAACAAACATTCTTCTATCAAGTTTCGCTGATTTGTAATCGATTCCATTATTTGAGGAAATTTATATTCACTCGAAGCCGATATCAAAAATTTTAAAGCATCTTCCACTTCTTTGTTTGGATTATTATTAAGCATATCTCGTTTAATATCAGACAAAGCATCTCGTGAGCTTCTGTCATCCATCACTTCAAAATATGGTGAAATTTTTGCTTCTAAAGGAAATCTTTTTAACACTTCTTGGCAAAAAGAGTGAATTGTCTGAATTTTTACCCCGCCTGGAGTATCCAACAACAGCGCAAACAAACGACGTGATTTTGATAATATTTCGTCATTTTCCGATATTGGTTTACCCAACAGATTTTCTAATTCTTTTGCCAATTTTTCTTTGCTTGTAACCGCCCATTTACTTAATTTTTCGGCAATACGATTGTTCATTTCGACAGCAGCTGCTTTTGTATAAGTCAAACATAAAATTCTTGAAGGCAACACTCCGTCAAGCAATAATCGTAATACCCTATCCGATAAAACTTTTGTCTTTCCTGTTCCTGCCGAAGCCTCAACCCATACCGAAGATTTTGGATCCGAAGCCAACCTCTGTTGATACGAAGCTTGCGCAATTATATCTTTTTTCTGCTTTGCAAAATCAATCATTATCGCTCTCCCCATCAACAACTGACCACTCCTTAACTCTTGCCAGATGTTCATAATCCGAATAATCGGGAACCTCTTTCGGATTTGGTCTGCTTAAATATCCGGTAGTTTCAAAATCAAATAAATTTATAACTTCTCTGATATGATCTTCGGTTTTTTGCAAAACATCTTCAATATCATCATCAACACAAACTACTTTATCGCCAAGCTTCCAATACATCAAAGAATTAACTTCGTCTTTTTCAATATTATCAAAACCACCGTTTCGAGCTATCAAAGCCTCTATCGGAAGTTGAGGAGCATACCCTTTTTTTACCTCGTTTTTCGTTCTGGCAGAACCTGTTTTGTAATCAATTATATTAACTTTACCACCAACCAGTTTATCGATTCTGTCGGCTCTTGCATAAACTTCAAATTTTCCACCCGGCAAATCATCAATACTAAAACTGCCCCAAACCTCGTTATTTATTTTTTCAACATCGTGACGATAAGATTCCTCTACATTTGCAAGCCAACACATCATCTTTTCTGCTTTAGGGATCCAAAAAGATAATTTTTCTTTTTGCATATTGCTTTCTTCAAAAGCTTTTCTTACCATTTTTACTAAAATCTCTGCAGTATTTTCCGGTAGACGAGATGGATATTTTTTATTAAATTCCTCCAAAACATTATGCACCAAATTACCGAAATCACGCATATCTTCTTCTTTATTCAAACATTCCAAAGGTTTTAATTTTAAGATATACTCGGCATATACCCCATACGGATCTCTAAGCAATTTTTCAAAAGCACTGGCCGACATTTTTCTCGGTCTTGCACTTAGTGGAGGTCTCGGGCAAGGGGTGTCAATCTTATAATACCCTTTTTCCTTATCCAAAAGTTTTGCTAATTTAACAACTTCATAATCATATAAAAAATCTTTTTCAAACTTAAGTGCTTGCATTATTGTTTCAAGCCTCATCAACCATCGTGATTTTATGGTTGGTGTGTCACTATTTGTTTTTGCTCTTGTAATACAAACATTTTTTGCTCCCAATAAATTAGCAAAATCCAAGCCCAAAACACCTATTTGCTTTTCAGGTGATTCGAACCCGAAATTTTTTTTCATCGGACGCGACATCCATGGATCAGCCTTTGGTGATGATGGCCATACACCTTCATTAAAGCTTCCCAAAATTATCTCATCATAATGGTTAAGTCGCGCTTCCATAGGTCCTAAGATTCTCACTCTATGGTGAGTATTTCTTGTTCTTCTTACCATAACATAAGACATCATCGTCTCAAAAAGTTGCAAATATTCCTTTGTTTCTATCTCACCCAAAACATCTGCTTTAGCAATCCAGTTAGCCATAAAATCAGCACCTGTTTGTCCGTCATCATCTTTCCAAAGATTTTCTCTGCCGGATAAAACATTGTCACAAGCCAATTTTTCGGCAAATAAAATATGCTCCCGCAAAATATCTTTTAACAAAGCTTTTTCACTACTCATAATTTTGATAAAGTCGACTGCTTTATCATAGAATTCAGCCAATAAATTTTCAGCATCTTCATTTTTTTCATCACTTCGCCACAATAATTTATCCAAATTTCTCACTATGATTTCTTTTTCCGATTTCTCTTTACCTATTGCAAATTTTTTACTCTTCATCAAAGCTAATATTTTTTCTCGAGAAACGCCAGAAATCACAGCTGTTGCACATAATCGCATAAACACACCCCAAAGTGTCAAAGACAAAGGAATTCCGGCAGAATCATCGACATCAATATTCCAACGTTTCAACTCACAAGCAACTCTTCTGGCTAAATTTCTGTCCGGCGTAACCAAAGCTATTGTTTTTTCTTTTTCTTCCAATGATTTTCTTATCATTGTTCCGATTGCTATTGCTTCAAGGCGCAAATCATCACACTCAACAACTCTTATTCCCTCAAAAGCATCTCTTTGTATAACTCCTTCAAGCTCGAGCCATTTATCACTAGATATCGCAGGTCGCATAATTTCACTGATAAGTTTTTCACGTGGTTGATTTACACTAGATACAATATCCTCAACATCACTTCGTTTTATCTTCAAAAAATCCAACAGCTGTTTTAATTCATATTGCGAATGTGTCTCATCAATAATCTCAAACGATTCTTCTTCAAGCTCTTTATCAAGTCCTGCTAACCAAACTTCACCGTTTTCCAAATCAAGCACTGTCTTTACCAAATTTTTCATCGCCGGTGAAACAGCGGTTGTACCTGCAACAATAATTCTTTGCAACGGTTTTTGCTCTCGCCAAATATCACACTGAATATTTATTAGCTTATTTTTACGCTCACTCGCGTCAACAACACCTCTATCACTTAATATGCTTGGCCAATATTGTGTTATAATTTCCAAAAATTTTAATGTTTCTTGCCAATGCTCTGCATACTCTTCCGGTGCCAAATTTCTTAAATTTGACCAATCAAGCCCATACATCTGAGCTGTATCTATTAAACCGCCCAACTCCAAAGCCAATGAACAAGCTTGCGACAAAGAAACTTTTTCCAAACCAAAATCTTTATATCTGCTCATAATAAGACGCATAAAGAGCATTGTTCTCTCTTTCGGGTCTATAACTTCGGGCAAATTAACAAACTCATCTTGTACATTTTGCCCGCTGAGCATAATTTCATCTTCACTAACGTCGCCTATTGCCCTCATCTGCGGCAACAAAGTCGGTGTCATACCTTTCAATTTTACAAAAGCGTCTGATAAAGACCTTTGTGCACGGCGATTCGGCAACAAAATCAAGACTTTTGACAGTTCGAGCATATTGTTTTGATAATCATTCAGCAGTTTTTCAGCTAAGACCTCAACAAAACAGTTTGAAGATGAAACATTAAAAATTTTACCCATTAAACACCTTTTGCAAAAACTTTTCTACAGCGCGACCACGGTGAGAAATTTTCTTTTTATCATCAGCACTCATCTCAGCAAAAGTCTTATCAAATCCGCTTGGTACAAAAACAGGATCAAAACCAAATCCGTTTTCCCCTCTTCTGTGTTCAATAATTTTACCGTCAACTCTACCTTCAAAAAGCTCAACTTCTTTGTTTGGAATCTTCAAAGCTAAAACGCAAGCAAAATGAGCTGACCAATCATCGCTTTTGCTTTCTTTAAGTTCACCTACCAACATTGATATAGCTTTATCAAAATCTCTGTTTGGTGCATATCTTGCCGAATACACTCCCGGTCTTCCACCCAAAGCATCGACACACAAACCGGAATCATCAGCCAAACAAGGCTTACCACTAAACTCTGCCAAAGCTTCCGCTTTTAGAATAGCATTTTCGGCAAAAGTAGTTCCCGTTTCCTCGACATCAGGCAAATTCAAATCATTTGCCGAGTAAATTTTTACTCCCAATGGTAACAATAAATTTTCAAACTCAGCAATCTTTCCTTTATTATGCGAAGCAATAACCAATTCTTTTAACATTTTAACACATCCTTTTGTTTAGCAATAATTTGTTTAATTCCTTCTTTGCCCAAACTCATCAACTCGTTAAACTCTTTTTCCTCAAAAGGTTCCCCTTCTGCTGTTCCTTGAATTTCGACAATTTTGCCACTTTCAGTCATAATAAAATTCATATCAACCTGCGAGTTGGAATCTTCTTCATAATCAACGTCTAAAACAGCTTTTCCGTTATAAATATCACAAGAAACAGCAGCAACAAATTCTCTTATCGGATTCTCAGTCAATTTCTTTTCTTTTACTAATTTTTCCATAGCTAAATACAAAGCAACAAAACCTCCTGATACCGAAGCAACTCTTGTTCCGCCATCAGCCTGCAAAACGTCGCAATCCACAGTAACACAAATATCTTTCATTTTTTCCAAATCAACCACAGCTCTTAACGAACGCCCGATTAATCTTTGAATCTCTTGTGTCCTTCCGGACGGTTTTTTAACTTCTCGTTGCACCCTTGTTTGTGTCGAACGTGGCAACATAGCATACTCAGCCGTTACCCACCCCTTTTCTTGACCTTTTAACCAAGACGGAATTTTTTCTTCAACACTGGCCGTACAAACAACATGTGTATTACCATATTTTACTAAACAAGAACCCTCGGCATAAGGATTAAAATCAGTAACAAACTCTATATCTCTAAGCTGATTATTCTCTCTTCCGGATTTGCGCATTTTTTATCTCTCCAATTGTTCAAAATTATACCGAAATTGTAAAAGATTCTCATTTTATGTGCAACAAAAAAGACCGACTTAAATACATCAAGCCGGCCTTTTTATTAACTCATTTGCTTCTTATTTTCTGTCACCCATAAAACGCAACAAATACAAGAACAAATTGATAAAATCCAAATACAAACTCAAAGCACCCATCAAAGCCTTTTTGGTAAGTGTTTCATCACTATCGGCCGATGAATAAATTGTGCGTATTCTTTGGGAATCAAACGCTGTCAATCCGGCAAAAATACCAACACCGATAAATGACAAAGCCCAATCAAGACCAGAGCTTTTTACAAAAATATTTACGATTGAAGCGATGATTAAACCGAACAATCCCATAATCAAAAATGAACCCAATCCGCTCAAATCCTTTTTAGTTGTATATCCATACAAACTCAAAGCACCAAAGCTACCTGCAGTTATCAAAAATACTCTAACCAAACTTGATTGAGTATAAAGCAAAAAGGCCGGAGTCAAACTAACCCCCATCAAAAGCGAATACCCCCAAAACAGCATTTGTACTTGTTTAGCTGTTCCGGAAGAAACAACCCAACTAAACGCAAACACCATAACAAGCGGAGCAATTAAAGCCAACCAACCAAGACCTGATAAAGATGCTCCTTGCGGAGTAATATTAAAAAACACACCAAGTAATGATGTATTAGCTACAAGCCATGCAGCTACACCGGTAAGACATAAGCCACCGGCCATAAAATTATATACTTTAAGCATATAAGAACGTAAGCCCTCATCTATTGTTCTAGCTTGTGATTGAGAATAAACACTGTTTCGCATAAATTTTTCCTTATCATTAAGTTATCACTAATAATAAATATAGGAAAAGTTTTTTAATAAATCAATAACGGGAAAAATATTAGTTATATTTATACAATTCTTTACCACGCACCTTAAGCCATCTTCTTGAATCTTTGCAAGAAGAACACAAACTTTCAACCGTGCTCCAAAAATCTGTGGAGTGATTAGGATGTTTAAGATGAGAAACCTCATGACAAACCAAATAATCAATAACATCTTTTGGTGCTAAAACGATTCGCCAATTATAATTTATGTTTCCTCTTGTCGAACAACTACCCCATCGAGATTTTGTATCTTTTACCGACACCGAAGCAATTTTCACACCTATTTTTTCTGCCGTACTTATGGACATTTCAGCCAATTTATCTACTGCATTTTTTTTCAAAAAATCCTTCACTCTGCGATGTAAAAAAGCTATATCACCGCCTACTTTTAATAAATTACCTTCAAAACATGTGCCTTTATGTTTGTTTTCGTGATATATTTTATATGTCTCACCAAAAACGGTTATTTCATCACCATTTGCAAAATTCGAAAGTTTTGGTAATTTTGCCAATGTATTAATGACCCAATCTTCATTTTCTCGTAAAAAATTTAAGGCTTGTCTTTGCGAACAATATTTTGGAACACTTAAGACAGCACAATGCTTTTTTTCATCAATCCTTAATACCAGCTTCTTAGCAATTGCTGATTTCTTTACATTTATATCAAAAGAAAATTCTTTGGAAAAATCAAAGGTCTTGCCAGCCAACAATGTGATTTTCATAATCTCTAACCTCTGTTTCTGAAATCAATTTTCTTCCTTTTAACGATTGTCCCGATTCGTGTATCGACGAAGCTTTTTTAGTTATCAACGGATGCCACAGAGGCAACTCTTTTCCTTCTACCAATAACCTATAAGCGCAAGTTTTCGGTAATATTTCCGGCTCCTCAACAACTGTTTTAAGATCAATATCTCGACAATCATCAACTTTCTCAAACCTGTGTTCGTATATCTGACATAAACAAGTTTCTTCATCTAAAAAGCGACACTTTGCATTGGTAAAACAAACCTTACCTCTTATGTCGATTTTATTCAAGCAACATTTACCGCAACCATCGCAAATCAATTCCCATTCAGCCTTGGATAAATCTTCCAATTTTTTCTTTTTCCAAAACTCCGGTTCAAATTTATCTAAATTATCAAACCTTGATTGCGGATCATATTTTTCTTCGGGCCAATTATTCATACTTTTTCCTAAAACTCATCATCCTCGATAATATAGTCCTCTAAATTATCATCATTGACCATATTGTCGTATACTAAATTTTCCGGCAATTCCGGCAGCTCTTTGCTTTGCTTTTTTAACGGGTGCCAATCAGGTAAATCGCCTGTTTCATG
Source organism: Alphaproteobacteria bacterium (assembly GCA_045639065.1). Classification (GTDB taxonomy): domain Bacteria; phylum Pseudomonadota; class Alphaproteobacteria; order RF32; family CAG-239; genus CAZU01. Next base: position 43,996 of record JAZUCK010000026.1, read on the forward strand.
TAGTATTCTATATGCACATTTTTTAGGCATCCACGCCAATTTATCAATATTTTGAGGTGTAATCTTTAGGCATTCGGGAACCAACGTACATCTGTTTTTATATTCCTTGCAAAGTCTTGTTTTGCAATCAAACAAATGACAAATAACTCTAGTATAATAAACCTCGTCATCATCTTCATCTTGAACTTTTACCAGACAACACAAACCGCAGCGACTGCAAATTTGTTCCCATTCGTCGTTGCTAAAATCTTCTAAGTTTTTTGTTATCCAAAAATTATCGTTCAAACTACTCTCCCATACGTTCCGGCAAATATTCTTCTCTTGCCAAATTACCGAATTGAGCATAATCACCATTCCAAAACAGTTGAACTGTACCCGTCGGACCATGACGTTGTTTTCCGATAATCACCTCACCGATATTTTTTGTTTCTCTGACCCTTGCTTCCCATTCTTCCATGCGTTTTTGCAAGTGCTCCGGTGTTTCGCCCGATTTTTGTTTCGGTTGTTCATTTTGAATGTAGTAATTTTCTCTAAACACAAACATCACAATATCAGCATCTTGTTCAATAGAACCGGATTCACGCAAGTCAGACATCAACGGACGTTTATCATCACGCGATTCCACGCCACGATTAAGCTGAGAAAGAGCAATAACCGGAACTTGTAACTCTTTAGCCAAAATTTTAAGTCCGCGAGAAATTTCAGATAATTCTTGTACACGGTTACCTTCGCCTTTCTTGCTTCCGGTACCGTTAATAAGTTGAATATAGTCAATAACTATTAAACCCAAGCCTTTGTTTCTTTTCAACCTTCTTGCTCTGGTTCTGATAGCGTTAATATTAAGTCCCGGAGTATCATCAATATACAATGGCATATTTTCTAATTCACGTACCGCTGCTGCAATTCGTGTAAATTCAGCATTATCCAATTCACCTGTTCTCATTTTATGACCATTAGTTTGGGTAACAGTCGATAAAATTCTGGAAGCAAGCTGATCTGCCGACATTTCTAAAGAAAAGAATGCCACCCCTCGATTTTTTGCCGGTGTATTTTTATCATGAGCAAAAAATTCGGCCACATTATAAGCAATATTTGTTGCTAAAGCAGTTTTGCCCATAGCCGGACGTCCGGCTAAAATAATAAGGTCAGAATCATTAAGTCCGCCTGTTTTAGCATCTAATGCATCCAATCCTGTCGGAATGCCGGAAATTTTACCGTCTTTTTGATATGCCGACTCAACTCTTTTTAATGACGATTCCAAAGCAGTGGCAAAATTAACAAATCCTGTTTGGGTTTCACCCTGATTCGCCAAATCAAACAATCTTTTTTCTGCCAACTCAATTTGATCATTAGCATCAGATTCTAAATCTTCTTTTGTTGCATTATTAACAATATCAAAACCGGTTGCAATCAACTCTCTGCGTAAATATTTATCATATATAAATTGAGCATAGTATTCGGCATTAGTCAAAGGAGTAGCCGAATCAGCCAACTTTATAAGATAATTATATCCACCCACCTCATCTAAAGAACCGTTTTGTTCAAAGTAATTTTTTAAGGTAATTACATCTGCTACATGACCTCTTGAAATCAGATTCGATAATATCTCAAAAATTTTAGCATGAACCGGATCAGCAAAATGCTCGGCTCGCAAAAACTCTGATACTTTTTCAAAAGTTTTGTTATTAGCCAACACAGCACCTATCAAAGCTTGTTCCGCCTCAATATTTTTTGGCAATTGGTCTGATTTCAATTCGTCCATCTTATTGTCCTCAAAATTACTTGTTTTTTCAAAATAGAGTCTTTTTATATCAGCACTTCATCAAAAAACAACAGCTTTTGATTTTTAAAAATTTCAGGCCTGTGGATATTGGGGATAATGGGGATAAAAAAAGCCCCATATCATTTGATAAGGGGCTTTTACTGTCTTTTTTATATATTATTTTGCAGAAGCTTTTTTCTTTGCGATAGCTTTTTTAATTTTCTTAGCTTCATCTGTCAACTTGTTGTTAGATGTAGATTCAAGATAAGAATCCAATCCGCCATTGTGTTCAATGGTACGTAAAGTTTTAGAGCAAACTTTCAATTTGAAAACTTTACCCAAAACATCGCTCAACAAAGAAACAACTTGCAAGTTAGGCAAAAAACGACGACGGGTTCTGTTGTTAGCGTGGCTAACATTATTACCGCTCAAAACGCCTGTACCTGAAATTTCACATTTTCTAGCCATTGTATTTATCCTTATTTAATAAAAACTCGTTGCCATTTAATACATACAATTCATTCAATAGTCAAGAGAAATTTTGGCTAAAAAGCTTATTTTATTGCATTTTTATCAAAATATAGTGGAAATATTAACCAAATTAGTTTAGTTATAAGGTAATTTTTATAAAATGTACTCGTAGCTCAACAGGATAGAGTATCAGCCTCCGACGCTGAAGGTTGAGGGTTCGACTCCCTCCGAGTACGCCACTAACCATTATATGAAAGAGAACTGTGCTATGGACGATAAAATTTATATAAGTTGGGATGAGTTTCATCAAGATGTTAAGAATCTTTGCAAAAAAATTAAAGAAACAGGTCAAGAATTTAATAAAATAGTAGCCATTTCTCGTGGAGGCTTTATTCCTGCCGGAATTATTGCTTATGAGCTCGATATCAGAAACTCAGCTGTTATAAACATCAGCACATATATAGGATCCAAACACTTAAAACTTAATGAGGTTGACAACCCTCAATCAGTAGGAAAAATCGATGAAAAATCTCTTATTATCGATGATATTTCAGACTCCGGTCAAACTTTTGAGGTTATGCGACGCACCTTCCCAAACGGCAAATTTGTAACTGTTTATGCCAAAGAAAAAGGTATTAAACAAGTAGACATCTTTGAACGCCAAGTTCCTGAAAAGTGGCTGGTTTTTCCTTGGGATATTTAATAAAAAACTTACTTGCTTAAACGATTATCCAATCTATCCTCTTTTATTCCTTTAGGATCTTGATGAATGATAATTTGCGCATCAGGATATTTACATCTGATAATCTCTTCTACTTCATCAGTATACTTATGTGCGGTATTCAAATCCAAATTTCCGTCCAATTCTAAGTGAAACTCAAACATATATGCTCCACCCAAATCTCTGGTTCTTAAATCATGCGCCTTCAACTTAAGCTTATGACTTGAAATAAGAGCTAAAACATCTTCTCTTATTTTTATATCCAATTCTCTGTCAAGCAACAATCTAACCGCATCTTTGGCCAAATCATACGCATTCCACAATAAATATACAGCAATCAAAACAGCCATTAAGGTATCTATTTGCGCAACATTAAAAAAGCGAACAAACACCAAAGAAATAATAATCGAAAAATTAGTTAAAATATCTACTTTATAATGCAATGAATCAGCCGCTATTGCTTGAGAATTTGTTTTCTTTGCCACAAACTGCTGAAAAGCAACTAAAGCTATTGTCGAAATAAGGCTAAAAATCATAACGGCTAATCCGAAATCTGTTTGCTTTAATTCTACAGGATTAAAAAATCTCAATATTGAATCATACAGAATAAACAAACCTGACATTGCCACAAACAACGACTGAAACAACGCGCTTAAAGCCTCTGTTTTACCATAACCGTATCGATAGTTATACGAAGCTGGTCTTACCGAAATTTTAACAGCAAAGAACGTAATTATTGAAGCTAAAATATCCGACAAACTATCCACCATTGACGATAATACCGCCAACGACCCTGTATAAAAAACCGCTACTGTTTTTAATGCACAAAGCAATATTGCCAATGATATTGACAATGTAGCTGCCAATTTTTTTAATTTATTTGCCTTCTTTTGACTCAACTGCACTTCTTATTTTCTCCATATCGTCTTTATTTATTTCATAAACATTGTTTTCCGTACGTTTTGCAAACTCTTTCAAAATATCACTTTTTATCTCTCCTATAAATTTATATTTTGCTAAAAAGCTATCCTTTTCTTCATAAAAGTCTATTTGCAAATTCTCAAAATCTTCGCCGCTTAAATTTAATGTATAAGTTGAAGATTGGGTGTTCTTCTTGTCGGTTTTATTCATTTTTGTATTAAGCATGTTTTTCATCAATTCTGCCAATTTATCAATATCGGCTTTTTTATTTAATAATGAAAATCTGCCAAACTGTAAATTCCACATTTCGCCATAAACCCATCCTTCATAAGCCAAGCTTAAATCTATAAAAGGAGCTTTTACCAACCACGTTTGGAAATTATCTTCAAGCCTTACATAAGCCCCCATTGATCCTCGACCTAGTTCAACATCGTATTTACCGACATCTAAAGAAGCTATTTCTTTGTTGTTTTCATCTTCCAAAATAATTTTTACAGCCGTACTATCCTTATTATTAATAGGTAGCAAACCAAACTTTTCCAAACTTTCTATTTTATTTGATTTCTTTTCATAAAACGAAGCCTGCACAAGCGCCATCATCAAATTGGTTATGCGATTCTGTTTAACCAAAACACCTTCTTTTTCTGCAAGCTCCCACAAATTATCTTTTTTCTCAAAAACTAATTGCCCGCTATAACCCTTTAGAGTAATTTTACTTACTCTGTTAATATCCTTATCCAAGTTCTCAAACAACGGATTATCTAAAACGTCTTTCTTATATATCTTAGGCTGTACCAAAACCCCTACAACACCCAAAATAACAAAAAGCAAACCAACTCCGCACATAATCCAAAATTTATTATTATATTTTGGCATAATTGGTATGCAAAATGATATTCTTCTAAAAGCAACAACTCCTATAACTAAGATAATAACCAAAGGAATTGCATATATATTAAAGAACTTTACTTTGGCATCTGTCTTTTTAAGATTATTATTTAACTCCAATCTTATTTCGTAAAGTTTCTTTCTTTTTTCTTCAAGCTGTTCCTTAACTTTATTCAAAACAGCTAACTCATCTACCGTAAAATTATCACGACCTTCAAAAAGCTTTTTATCACTAATCTCTTTTAGGCCTTTTCTTATAAGGTCTATTTGATCAAAGATATCCTTTTCTTTTACCTTGAAATCTAATAATACTTGTTTTTGTTTTTTTTCAACACTCTCAAACGGTCTTAGTTTTGGTGACTTTCCTCTTAAATCAAGCATTGTATCATTAGCTGTCAGTACATCTAAAGAGTTTAAAACGAAGTTTCCGTTATCAAGTATAGGAAATGTATAATTCTTATTTCCTATAGTCATTGAAGAAGCCCAAAAACTGTCATATAAAAGATCTGAATCGCCTACAGCAATTATTTCAAAAGGTTTATTTTTATCCTTACTCAAAATATGGGTTGCCAAAACCTTGCGCACCTTATCAGCTCTAAAATGCCTTAAAATTTCTGCCGGATGAATATTGTTAACAACAACAGCAACCGGAAGTATTTGAGAGTTTTCAGAAGCTTCCATCAATGGTACAAAATAGATATCAGAGTTTTCTAACGGCTTAAAAATAGAAGCAGATGTCATTAAAACACGTTTTAGGTTTCGCATTTCAGGAATGTCGTTAGAAAAACCCTTATCTGTTACAAAAAACTGTATCAAATCTTGTGTAGTTCCTGAATAATCAGCCTCTTGAACAGAAACCTGAGACGAAAAATCCATATCCGCTACAACATAATTATCAAAAAACTTAAACCCCCATTTTTGAGGTAAATTACCATATACAGATTGGTGCAATAATTCTTTTCTGGGAGCAATAGTATTTAATACTTCTGTAGCAACATCAAAAAATGCCAAAATTTTACCACCGCTGATTGAATAATTATAAATTGCCTCTTCCATATCCTTTGGCATTTCTTTCGGATGAGCCAAAATTAAAGCATCTAAATCATCACTGATATCCTTATGACTTTTTACTCTTTTTATATTATAAAATTTCGAAATTTCATCAGCTATCTGCCAAGCTTGCGTATAAACACCACCATCAACCGAAGATAAAATCGGTAAAGATGTTAGCAATCCTACATTTTTCTTTTTATATGCCAATAAATATATCTTTTCTGTTAAATCCTGCTCCATCAAATCAGCTCTTTGCAACGGCATCACAGGAATTGTTGCCAAAGCACCATTTTCATTACTAAATACAATACCAAAATAAGCACCAACTCCAATATCAGAAACAGATATAGCCTGCAAACCGGAAGCTATTGCTCTATCTTCTACATCACTCAACGGTTCAGGGTTGTAGATTTGATAACTGAAATTTTTACCAGCCTCTGTTTCATAGGTATCTAAAAGCAACTTCAAATTATCAAAATATCTTCTTATTTTTTCATCTCGTTCCCCCAACAAAGGAGAATAATAAACCTTAGCCGTTACCGGAGATTCTATCTCTTCCAAAACCCTTTTGGTAGAATTAGACAATGTAAACAGCTTTTCTTCTGTAAAATCTATTCTCTTACCACTCAAAATCCCGTTTACAAATAAATTTAATCCCAAAAAGCCAACAAAAATCAGCACCACCGCACTAACATAACCCAATCCTGATTTGCTATTAAGCCAAAAAGCCGTTCCGCTGGTTTTGTAATTTATGATTGTAAAAGTCAAAAAGTTAAAAACCATAATCAACGAAACAAAAAACACTAAACTGCTAAAATCAAACACACCGGAAATAAACAATGATAAGTGTGTTAAAAAACTAAATGAAGAAACAAGGTTTATCACATATTCCGGAGCAAAGTTTCTGAAAAAACTCAAAACATACTCCAAACCGCTAAGGAAGAATAATAAATTGATGAACACCGAAACAACCAAAGCGATTACTTGATTTTTTGTTAACGCCGAAGCGGTCTGTGAAACAGCCAGCATAGCACCGGACAACAAGAATGCTCCTACATAACCGTTAAAAATAACCCAATTATCAGGATTTCCCAAAACATTAAGCGTAATTACAAAAGGAAACGTCAAAACAAGCGCAACACCGCAAAACGCCCACGCCGCTAAAAATTTTCCCCAAATAAAATCGTTAACCGGTACCGGCAATGTTGTTATTTGCAAAATTGTGCCGCTTCTAAATTCCTCAGCCCACAATCGCATAGCTATACCGGACACAAACAACAAATAAAGCCACGGCAAAAATTCAAACATACTTCTTAAACTGGCATTACCTTGCGTAAATATACCACCAAAATAAAGAGATAAAGAACCGTTTAACAGCAAAAAACATACCAAATATACATACGCTAACGGAGAAATAAAATAACGATAAAATTCGCCCTTTGCTATTGTAAAAACCTTACTCATTTTACTACCTCGTAACTTTTATAAAAGCGTTTTCCAGTGAATTTGTTCTTGTCTGCTTCATTATTGCATCCAAATCGCCGTCTACTTTTATTTTCCCTTTATTCATTATCATAATTCGATTGGCTATCGTCTCAGCCTCGTCGAGCAAGTGCGTTGAAATGATAATTGTCTTGTCCTTACTCATATCTTTTATAAGACCTATCATGTGCTCTTTTTGGTTCGGATCCAACCCGTCAGTCGGCTCGTCCAAAAGCAAAATCGGCGGATTTCCTAAAATACTTACCGCAAAACCAACACGGCGCTTATAACCTTTTGACAATGTTTCGATTTTTTGCTTTGCCACATGCTCAATATTTGCCAAACACATCACTTTTTTCACTTCGTCTTTTGCCAAAGATTTAAGTTCTGCCATATAATTTAAAAAACTTTCTACGGTCATATCTGCATACAAAGGAGCTCCTTCAGGCAAAAAACCGATAGTTTTTTTTGTTTCAATAGAATACTGTTCGTTATTTTTACCAAATATTTCAATACTTCCGCTTGTTTGTGACAAATAACCGACAATCATATTCATCAGTGTCGATTTTCCTGCACCGTTGGGACCCAATAAAGCTATTACCTGACTGGGATAAGCACTAAAAGAAACATTATTCACCGCACAAATTTTTCCAAAAGATTTTGAAAGATTTTTTACATCTATTGAACAAGGCATCACAAATTCCTTATTTGTTAATTTCATACAAAGCAATAGCTGCCGCTGTTGCAACATTTAAACTTTCGGTCAAAGGAGACATCGGAAGTTTTACCGAAATATCGCAATTTTCTTCTACAAGACGGCGCATACCCTTGCCTTCAGACCCCATAATTATTGCTGTTTTCATAGGCTTTTGCAACTTATCAATTGTGGTTTTTGCATATCCGTCCATACCAACAGTCCAAAAACCTGCTGTTTTTAATTTTTCGATAGCTCGCGATAAATTAGTAACTCTGGCAATAGGCAAATATTCTATCATACCGGCAGCAGCTTTTGCCATTGCGCCATTTTCTTGTGGCGAATTCTTATCCTGCATAATCAAAGCAAGTGTATTAAAAGCCACCGCTGACCGAATTATGGCTCCGACATTTTGCGGATCAGTCACTTGATCTAAAATTAAAATATGACATTTTTCCTTTTCTTCTGCCATATCTATAACCTCGTCCAAAGTATAGTCTTCCAACCTGTTGCAAAACAGTGCAAAACCTTGATGCACGGCATCTGTCGAAAATAATTTATCTATTTCTTTCTTTTCTACAACCTGCGGAACAATTTTGGTAACTTTTCTTATTTCATCAACGTTTTCTTTAACGCACAAAATTTTATTTATTTTTCTTTTCGGATTCGCCAAAGCTGACAGCACCGCATGACGACCATACAAAATGTTTTGCTGAGAAGACACAGGTTTATTGTTAAAATTTTTTGCCATTTGTTATATTACCTTTCTCAAAATACCGCCGTTTGATTTCAGCATTTGCTCAGCCTCATTTTTAGAACAATTTTTAATAGCCATAACACAAGCTGTTTTCACGTTGTTTTCCGATTCCTTTAGAAAACAAGCAGCTTCTTCGTACGAAATTTTTGCAATTTCAGCAACGATTCTTGTTCCTCTATCAATAAGTTTTTCATTCACCATCCTGACATCTATCATAAAGTTTTCATACGTTTTTCCTATACGTATCATAGCGCCTGTTGACAACATATTAAGTATCATCTTTTGCGATGTTCCCGATTTCATGCGTGACGACCCCGTAACAGGCTCTTCGCCAACAACCGGATTGATAAAGATATCCGAATACTTTTGCAAAACAGCTTCAGGATTCGAGCTTATTCCGATAGTTTTACAACCTCTTTTCTGAGCCTCTTCCAACACAGCCAACACATACTTTGGCGCACCGCTTGCCGAAATTCCGACTACAACATCGTTTTCATTAGGATTAAATTTATTCAAATCTTGCAAACCCAAATCAGTACTATCTTCAGAATTTTCTATTGAATAGCGCAAAGCCTCATCTCCGCCGGCAATAAAACCATTGACCATTCCGTGCTCTACACCAAAAGTAGGCCAACATTCCGAAGCATCTAATACTCCCAGTCTTCCGCTTGTTCCGGCTCCAAAATAAGCTAATCTTCCGCCTTTTATAAAAGATTGCGCAATCAACTCTATACCTTTAGCTATTTCCGGTACACATTTTTCAACAGCCAAGGCAACTTTTTTATCTTCATCGTTCAATACTTTGGCAATCTGATTTGCATCCATTATATCAATATTTGTGGTGTTTGGATTTCTTTTTTCGGTCAAAATAACGTTTTTCATAAAAATCTTCCTCATAAAACAAAAAACAATAATATCAAAAATATAGCAAAATAATTAAAAATTATATAAAAAAGCTATTGACAAATGACGTAAAATAATATTATTTGCATTGGTAGTGCAAATGCACTGACACTTAAGGAGTAATCCTTTGTCCTTATAGTAAATCAAGGAGGGGTGGCAGAGCGGTCAAATGCAACGGACTGTAAATCCGTCGACTTAGTCTACGATGGTTCGAATCCATCCCCCTCCACCACTATAAGAAATATAACCTTGGATAATGGTTTGAAAAAGCGGGTGTAGCTCAATGGTAGAGCAGAAGCCTTCCAAGCTTATGACGGGGGTTCGATTCCCCTCACCCGCTCCATCTTCTTTCCATTTCCCCAAAAATAAATTTTAGTTAAATATTGTCGTAACAACATAAACGTTAAGGAATTGTATAATGGCAAAAGAGAAGTTTGAGCGCACAAAGCCTCACTGCAACATTGGAACAATCGGTCACGTTGACCATGGTAAAACAACATTGACAGCAGCTATTACAAAAGTATTGGCCGAAGCTGGCGGTGCTGATTTCGTAGATTA
>JAZUCK010000027.1:0-11988 GCA_045639065.1 Alphaproteobacteria bacterium
CAAAAAAATCCTAAATGGAACGATTTATCTGATGATTTTTTTAATTAAAAGAAGAAGATCGCTTGACCTCGTCGCTATACTCCTCTTAAGCGATGACAGTTTAAATTTAATAACAAAACAAACAGTCATCCCACCAAATCGTCAGATTTGGTCCAGGGATATTCTACTTTTTTATTTTAATAAAAGTTGTTTTTTTATCCCTTGTTTTTAAGTTTTTCTTAACAATTTAAATTGGTGTAACTTATTGAAAATAAATAAAAATATCGATTGTAACAATTGGTATTTTTTTGTGTTTTGCTTTAATAAAAATTATTTAATAAAGTGCAAAATAGATGTTAAAATTAAGATGAGAAGGACTAGTAAATTTATGGCTAATATTCACCCTAGTGCAGTTGTTGAAGAAGGCGCTCAAATTGCATCAACAGCTGAAATCGGACCTTTTTGCTGGATTAGTTCAAAAGCAAAAATTGGCGAAAATGTAAAATTGTTGGCTCGTGTTACCGTGTATGGTGATACAACTATCGGCGAAGGAACTGTTGTGTTCCCCGGAGCTTCTTTGGGAACAGGTCCGCAAGACCATGGTAACGAGTTTGTTGAAGGCGCTAAGGTAATTATTGGCAAAAACAACGTAATCAGAGAAAACGTAACTATTCATGCAGGCACACCAAAAGAACAAAAAACAACGATTCTTGGTGATGATTGTATGTTGATGGTCAACTCACATATTGCTCACGACTGTGTCGTCGGTAATCATGTAATTATGACCAACAACGCCGTAATTGGTGGCCACGTTCGTTTAGGTGATGGCGTAATTTTGGGAGGTAACAGTGCTGTTCACCAGTTCTGCCGTGTCGGTCGCAAGGCTATGATCGGTGGTGTAACCGGTGTGGATCGTGATGTAATACCTTTCGGAATCGTTACCGGCGATCGTGGTAAATTACGTGGCCTAAATCGTATTGGTATGATGCGTAGCGGAATGGACGAAGCTACCGTAAAATCAGTTACACGTGCCTATATGTATATCTTCAAAGGCAAAGAAGATACTTTGGAAGTTCGTCTTGAAAAAGCTAAAGAAAAATTCAAAGACAACGAATTGGTTATGGAACAAATCAAATTTATTGCCGAAGGTTTAGAAGGTCGTCGTAAAATTATGACTGCCGAATAATAAAGTTTGAATAACAAAAATTGATTTAACCCAAAAATTAAATCAATTTTTACAAAGCTTGATATATGATGCGTTAATAACAAAATCAAATGGTCGCATATTAAAATTTATATTTTACTTTTGCCGCTGTTTATGTTTTCGTTTAACAAGTCATATATCAAGTTTTTTTAATACTTAGGAACAACAAAATGACAGATAAAAAACGCAAATTAGGTATCATCGCCGGTGGTGGCAGTATCCCTAAAATGTTGATTGAAGAATGCCTTGCTCAAAATCAAGAAATTGTGGTTATGGCTATCGAGGGCAATGCCGAAAAAGATTTGCTTTTGCAATATAAAGATATTCCGCACAAGTGGATTCGTCTGGGACAAGCCGGAAGCGGTTTCAAGTTTTTTAGGGATGAAAAAGTTGATGATGTCGTTATGATCGGAACAATCAAAAGACCAAGTGTTTTTGATATTGTACCCGATTTGCGTACAACTGCATTTTTTGCCAAAGTAAGCGCCAAAGCCTTGGGTGATGACGGACTTTTGCGAGCTGTTGTTGACGAAATTGAAAAGGACGGTATGAAGGTCAAAGGTATTCACGAAGTTATGCCGTCTTTGCTAATAAAAGAGGGTGTTTTAACCAAGAAAAAACCTTCTAAAGAACATATGGTTGATATAAAAAGAGGTGTCGAGGCAGCCTTTGAATTGGGGCGTCTTGATATTGGTCAAGCAGTTGTTGTTCAACATGGCCTTGTACTAGGTGTTGAGGGTATTGAAGGAACAGACGAACTGATAAAACGTTGCAAAGATTATCGTCGCAAAGGCGGTGGCGGTGTGTTGGTAAAACTACGCAAACCGCAACAGGATATGCGTATCGATTTGCCCACAATTGGCCCTCGTTCAATCGAACGTGCCCACGAAAGCGGATTGGAAGGAATAGTTGTTCATGCCGGAAACGGACTTATTGTTGATGAAAAAGAAACTATTGCTTTAGCCGACAAATATAAAATGTTTATTGTAGGAGCAACCCCGAATGACTACCTCAAATAAATTAAAAATTTATCTTATTGCCGGCGAGCCTAGTGGTGATTTGCTCGGTTCAAGATTGATGCGAGCGCTAAGGAAAAAAACAGATAATAATGTCGAATTTTTCGGTCTTGGCGGAGATACAATGGAACAAGAGGGTTTAACACCGTTGTTTGATATATCCGAGCTGGCGGTTATGGGATTGGTCGAGGTAATTCCAAGTATTCCGCGAGTGCTAAAACGCATTAAACAAACCGTAAACGACATCAAAAAATGTCAGCCCGATATTGTAATTACCATTGATAGTTGGAGTTTTTGTTCGCGTGTTCACAAAACTTTGCGCAAGCAAAACTTAGGTATAAAACAGCTTCACTATGTTGCACCTCAGGTTTGGGCATGGAAAAAACGTCGTGCTAAGACAATGTATAAATATATCGATGAATTATTGACCTTGTTGCCTAACGAACCGAAATATTTTACGCCTCACAAATTAAAGGCCACATTCGTCGGTCATCCGGTAATTGAAAGCGATGCGCTAAAAGCTAAAGGCGATGATTTTAGAAAAAAATATGGTATCAGCGATGATAAACAGGTTATCTCAATCTTGCCCGGTTCGCGCCATACCGAAGTAAGCAAGTTGTTGCCCGATTTTATGGCTTCGGCAAAAATATTATATCAACAAAATCCGAATTTTGTCTTTGCGTTACCGACTGTTAAGACAGTGGTAAACAGGGTTAAACATATGGTAAAAAAATATAATTTACCGGTAATGGTTTTAGAAACCGAAGCCGACAGATATTCGGCATTTCAAGCCTCATCAGCTGCTATTGCTGCATCAGGAACAGTGGCTTTGGAATTGGCAATGTGCAAAATTCCGCACATAATTTCATATAAGGTTGCACCTCTGACATATTTACTGGCCAAATATTTGGTAAAAATAAAATATGTTAACCTGACCAATATAATGCTAAAAAGAGGAGTTGTTCCCGAGCTGTTGCAAGAAAAATGCACTCCGCAAAACATCGTAAAACATATTAGCGAATTACTTACGGGCAAATCGCTATATCAAAAGCAAATGCAAGGTTTTGAAGATGTTAAACAATATTTATCAAACGGCGAGCAAACTCCAAGTGAAAATGCTTCTGATGAAATTTTGAGATTGATAAAATGCTAAAATTTATAGCTGGATGTTGGCAACAAGATAAAGAAAGGCATAATTTGTGGTTGCCTGTATTGTTCGGTTTGGGAATTGCCATATATTTCAGTTTGAGTATTGAACCGTCAAAATGGATTACCTTAGGCATTATAGAAAGTTTTATTGTTTTAGCCATAATCTTTCGTCATCACATAAATATACTAAAATTTTTCGCTTGCATGGCTGTTATTTTAGCCGGTTTTACTCTTGTGCAGTTAAAAGCTTTATGGCTGTCGGAAAATTATTCAAATTTGCCCGAAGGAAGATTTTATTTCAGGGGCGAAATCGAAAAAATTGATACCAATTATCAGGGAAGAAAAAGATTTATCCTAAAAGATGTCAAAGATTTTGACGGCAATTTGTATAAAGGAAAGTATCGCGTAACTCAGCGTTCGAAAAAAGACAATGCCAATATCGGCGAATGTGTTGAAATGGTCGGCAAAATTATGCCTTTGTCCAAAGAAGTTATGGTCGGAGGTTATCAGTTTGACCGTAAAGGCTTTTTCGAAGGCTTAAACGGCTCCGGTTTTGCCGAAAGTCGTTGGTTTAAGATAGATTGTGAAAATAAAAGCAAATTTGATTTTAATGCACTTATCGGTAATCTTCGCCAAGATATTTCTCATCGCATAAAATCTGTTTTACCTAAAAATGAGGCATCTATCGCTTCGGCAATTATTGCCGGCGAACGTGGCGAGATAGATGAAAAACAGTATGAAAGTTATCGCAATTCAGGTCTTGCTCACTTCTTATCAATTTCAGGTCTGCACATGAGTATGTTGGCAGGTCTTATGTTCTTCCTAATTCGCTTTATTTTAGCCTTTGTACCGGCCATATCATTAAGAGTTGATACCAAGAAAATCGCTGCGGTTTTTGCAATAATTTTGAGTTTTATATATCTTCTTATTTCAGGACAAGCAATACCGGCACAAAGAGCTTTTATAATGACTTTTGTGGTGTTGTTGGGAGTATTGCTTAATCGTCGAGCTATTTCCATGCAAACAATTTGCTTAGCCGGATTTATCGTATTAGCCATATCGCCTCAAGTTTTAATCTCGGCAAGTTTTCAAATGTCGTTTGCCGCTGTTATGGGTTTGGTTGCTTTCTATGAAAAAACTTCAAATGCAATTACCAAATTTTTAAATGTCGGCGGTTTGCATAAGTATATAAGAATTGTGGTTTTATATATTTTAGGTGTGGTAATATCCGATTTTATAGCTTCTTTAATGACTTTGCCTTTTGCCGTGTACCATTTTAATATGATAGCCGTTTATACCACTTTGGGCAACTTTTTGGCAGGTCCCGTTATTGGGCTTATCATTATGCCTATGGTTTTGCTTTCAATGTTGTTTATGCCGTTCGGAGTTGATACTATTTTCCTAAAAGCTTTGGGTTTTGGCATAGATTTAGTGAATCAAATAACCGAATATGTATCATCTTTGCCAAATTCGGCTATGTATGTTCCGTCAATGCCACATTGGGGCTTGGTAATGATAGTTTTAGGCGGATTGTGGTTGATGTTGTGGCAAGCAAGGTGGAAATATTTCGGTATAATCGGAATTGTCCTCGGACTCTTGAGTATCGCCACCGTTAAAACTCCGGATATTATAATCGGTCCCGAGGCTAAGGCTGTTGCTTTTAAGAATATAAACGGCGAGCTTGAAATAGCTTCATCACGCAGCGGAAGATTTATCAAAAATGTATGGAAGAATAAATATAAAGTTTCTAAAAACAAGACCAAACTTGAAGACCATAATGAAATAAAAATTGAAGGCTCAAAAGTTATTTATAACAACAAAATTTATGATTTGAAAAATGAAATCGGTATGAGTATTTATGTTAATTCAGACGGTTCAAAAGATATTATAACAATTCGTGATGATATCGGTAAAAAATATTGGAACTGAGTGGTCAAAAAAATATTGTTGCAATAGCTCTCAAAATATGGTATTATATAGTCATGAATAAAATATATTTATGCCTATAATTACACGAAATACAAACCGAGAATTACTCGCAAGAATGATTCTCATAAAACTTTTAAAAACAATGAAAAACTTGAACAAGAAATTAACTGCTGTATCGATTAGCAGTTTTGTTGTAATTTTACTTATGCTTTTGTACCTCGTGGTATCAGAGTGGATCCCGACTGATTGGTATGTGTACATTATTGAGTTTCTACTCGGAGTAGGAATCCTTTCGGGAGTACTAGCAATCATCAGAAAGTGCACCGGAGCAGCGGACTATGATAACATGTAGTCGAAAAATCTTAGAAAAAACAAAACCCCTTTATCGAATTTTCGGTAGAGGGGTTTCCTTTTTTTTATTTCAAATTGAGTTATGCCAAATTTTCGATACCCAACATCATATTTTCACGATATTCTGCTCCCCAAGCTATCATAGACTCAATAACCGGCTTCAAGGCATATCCGACAGCGGTAAGGGTATATTCCACACGAGGCGGAATTTGAGCATATACTTCACGAATAACAAGTCCTTTTTCTTCCAATGCACGTAAATTTGAAGTCAAAACCTTTTGAGTAATATCACCCAAAGATTTCTTCAATTCGCCAAAACGCTTAGTCCCGTCCATTAAAGTTTGTATTATTTGCATCTTCCAACGGTCGCCAATTAGTTTGACGGTCATTTCTGCTAAATACTTCTGCACATCATCTATCATAAAAAAAACTCCTAAAAACTCGCAGAAACATTACATTAGTTTCCTCAAGGAAACTATCGCACTTTCAAGTGCTTACTTTACTTTTCTAACAGAATAGGTCTATAAAATCAATATAAAAATAAAACTTAATATACAAAAACATACATTTTTTATGGACGCAAAGGACTAATCATGAAGAAATATACGCTTACAGCGATTGCTTTGGCTGTTGCCTGTGCTTCACAAGCACACGCCGCCGGCTATCAACTTAATGAATATTCTATAACCGGCTTAGGCCGTTCATTTGCCGGTGCCGGTGTCGTCGGCGATGACTATTCGGCTCTTGCCTACAATCCGGCTGGTATGACTTTGATGAAACGTTCGGGCTTTCAAGGCGGTTTAACTGTTGCCGAAATGATGTCTGACGTAAAAGGTAATAACCCGGGCGAAGCTACCGATATGCACTATGGTGTGCCGTTACCGTCTGGTTTTGCTCATTGGAATGTTAATGACAAATTGTTCTTAGGTGCCGGTGTTTATGTTCCTTATGGTTTGTCAACTAAGCACGATCAAGAAGGATTTGTTGCCGGTTCTGCTCGTAAATCAGAATTGGAAGTTATCGATTCGTCAGTTGCCGGTGCTTATAAAGTAACCGATAAGTTGTCTTTGGGTGCAACATTAACTCTCAGATATATTCACGGGCATATGACTGGTGATAAATACTATCAGCTTCCTGATCCGTTCGGAAATACCAAAATAGGTGATGGTAATTATGATTTGGACGGTTGGACGGGTTCCGGTACAATCGGTGCTATGTACGAGTTTACACCGGATACTCGCGTAGGTATCAGCTATAAGTTCCGCAGTATTCAAAAGGTTAAAGGCGATTTTACCTACAACAGTCAAGCGGTTCCGGGGCTTCCCGACTCTTATGCATCTATGTTGCCTTCGAGCGGTGTGGCGTCAGATGGTTTGTCGTCTCCTGATTTGCCGGCCAGCGTTTTGGTTTCAGGCTATCACAAACTTAACGATAAAATCGGTTTGTCTTCTTCTGTGCGTTGGACCGAATGGAACAAGTCATTCAGCTCTTTTTCTATGGAATCAAGTTTTGCGAACAGCAGTGTAACGCAACAATACGATTGGCGTAATACATGGACTGTTTCCGCAGGTGCCGATTATTACCACAATGACAACTGGACATTCCGTGTGGGTACTGCTTATGACCAATCTCCTGCCAAGAGTCAATTTAATCGTTCAAACCGTATTCCTGACACCAACCGCATTTGGTTGTCTGCCGGTTTGAGCTATGTATCTGACAATTGGCAAATTGATGCCGGTTATGCTCACTTGTTTATGCAAAAAGGTAATGTTGCCATGGAAGGTAATACCCCTGCTGAATACACAAGTTCAGCCAATATGTATGGTATAAACTTCCAATACAAATTCTAAAGGACAGCCTTAAAAAAAGTCCGTTATTATTATTAAACACACACACAACAAAAAAGCCTCACATTTTGTGGGGCTTTTTTTGTTGCATTTACTTTGTTCGGGGGCTATTATCAAAAATTGTTGATTTTTGCCGATTCTGACTTGGCGTAATGATAAAAAAGATATAGTTTAATCTTGCTGTATAGATTAAAAAAAAGAGGGGATTATGGTTAAAAAAATTAAAGAACCTGTTGTTTTGCAAGTATTGCCCGAGATGAATCACGGTGGTGTTGAAATGGGAACCGTTGAAATAGCTTCGGGAATGCAGGCTGTCGGAATTAAAAATTTTGTTGCTTCTGCCGGCGGACGTATGGTTTATGAGCTTAATAAATTAAAGGTGCAACATTTTGAGCTTCCGCTTAAGACCAAAAACCCGATAAAATGGCTGATAAATGCTAGAAAATTAGAAAAAATAATCAAGGAAAACGGCATAAATATCGTTCATGCTCGTTCACGTGCACCGGCATGGAGTGCATATATTGCTGCCAAACGTGCTAAGGTTCAATTTTTAACCACATTTCACGGAACATATGGCTTAGGACCTTTAGGTATTAAGAAAATTTATAACAGAATAATGACCAAAGGAAAATTAGTTATAGCCATTTCTACGCATATTAAAAAACATATGCAAAAATATTATAAAGTTGATGAAAAAAAGATGAGATTGATTCATCGTTGCGTAAATATTGATAATTTTTCGCCTGACAAAGTTTCGCAAGAACGTATAATAAGAGCCATAAATGACAACGGATTACCCGAGGATAAGCCGATTATTTCGCTTATCGGACGAGTTACTCGTTGGAAAGGACAACATCTTTTGATTGAGGCTTTGTCTAAGCTAAAAACTAAAGAATTTTACTGTCTCGTAGTCGGTTCCGATCAAGGAAGAGTTCACTATACCAACGAATTAAAAGAGATGGTAAAAAAATACAATTTAGATGCTAAGGTTCAATTTATTGACCACAGTTTTGACATTCCGGCAATCTTAATGCTTTCCGATGTTGTCTTATCGACGGCAATCGAACCCGAAGCATTCGGACGTGCCGCTATCGAGGGTCAGGCTATGGGTAAAATTGTTTTGGCATCAAATATCGGTGGTTCACTCGATAATACCGTTGACGGTGTAACAGGCAAACTTTTTGAAAGCAATAATTCTCAAAGTTTAGCCGATGCTATTGATTGGGCCTTAAACTTACCGGCTAAAGAAAGAGCCAAAATTTCTAAGGCCGCAATAAAAAATGTAAAAGATAATTTTACAAAACAAATAATGTGTGATAAAACAATTGCTGTTTATCAAGAACTAATGCAAAAATAGAAAGGAATATTTAATTATGGTTGCGATTAAATTGCCGAATGGCGATGTGATGAATATGGATGGCGAGGTTAACGGATTGGCCGTTGCCCAAAATATTAGTGCAGGTCTTGCTAAGGCCGCTATTGCTGTGAATGTAAACGGAAAACTTACCGATTTAAGCACTCCTATCACTACCGACGCAACCGTAACCATCATCACCGGTAAAGATAAAGAAGGCTTGGAAATTATCCGTCACTCTTGCTCTCACATTATGGCCGAAGCAGTTAAAGAACTTTGGCCTGATGTTCAAGTTACAATCGGCCCTGCTATCGAAAACGGTTTTTACTATGATTTTTCACGCAAAGAGCCATTTACTACCGATGATTTTGAAAAAATCGAAGCCAAAATGCACGAGATTGTTAAGCGTGATGAAAAGGTAGAGCGCAAGGTTTTACCACGCAACGAAGCTATTGCTTATTTCAAAGGTATTGGCGAAAACTACAAGGCTGAGATTATTGAAGATTTGCCCGAAAGCGAAACAATTTCGTTGTACTCTCAAGGCAACTTTACCGACCTTTGTCGCGGACCTCACGTTCCCTCAACCGGTAAAGTCGGCGATGCTTTCAAATTGATGAAGGTGGCAGGTGCTTATTGGCGTGGTGATTCTTCTAAAGAAATGTTGCAACGTATTTATGCAACTGCTTGGGCTGATAAAAAAGATTTGAAAGCCTATTTGGAAATGTTGGAAGAAGCAGCCAAACGCGATCACCGTAAACTCGGACGTGATATGGACTTGTTCCATTTTGAACCTGAATATGCTCCCGGTTCGGTATTTTGGCATGACAAAGGTTACAAAATTTATCGTAAATTGATTGACTATATGCGTAACCGCCAAGAAAACAACGGATATATCGAAATTTGCACTCCTCGCGTAATGGATAGATGTTTGTGGGAAACTTCCGGTCACTGGGAAAAATATGGTGCTCACAACTATTCGGGCAAAACCGAAGACGAAAAAGTTTTCTGTATCAAGCCGATGAACTGCCCTGGTGGACTTTTGGTCTATAAACAAGGCGTAAGATCATATCGTGACTTACCGTTGCGTATGGCCGAATTTGGTCTTGTAAACCGTTATGAAGCTTCGGGTTCTTTGATGGGTTTGATGCGAGTTCGAGAATTTACTCAAGATGATGCTCACATTTTCTGTACCCCTGATCAAATGGAAGAAGAATGCATTACAACCTTAAAATTGATTTTAGACATTTACAAAGATTTCGGTTTTGATGATGTTAAAATCTATCTTTCAACTCGTCCGGAAAAGCGTATCGGTTCTGATGAAATTTGGGATTTGTGTGAAAAATCTTTGGCTAATGCCTTGTCATCACACGGCTACGCTTTTGAGATAAACGAAGGTGAGGGAGCTTTCTATGGCCCTAAATTAGAATTTATTTTGCGCGATGCAATCGGTCGTGAATGGCAGTGCGGAACAATTCAGGTTGATATGAACTTGCCACAGCGCTTTGATATCAGTTATATCGGCGAAGACGGCGAAAAGCATCAACCGGTAATGTTGCACCGCGCGTTGTTCGGTTCAATTGAAAGATTTTTAGGTATCTTGATTGAAAACCACGCCGGAAGATTACCTTTGTGGTTGTCACCGGAACAAGTTGTTGTTTGCCCGATTGTCAACGAATTTGATGATTATGCAACCGAAGTTGCCCAAGCTTTGAAAAAAGCAGGTTTGACTGCCAAGACAGATTTGCGTAACGAAAAAATTAACTACAAAGTCAGAGAACACTCTGTTGCTAAAACACCGGTGATTGCCGTTGTTGGAGCCAAGGAAAGAGAAAATCGTACCGTTACCGTTCGTCGTATCGGTTCAGACAAACAAGAAGTTATGGCATTAGATGACTTTATTAAAGCATTGGTTGAAGAAGCCAAAATGCCTCATGCTGATGAGTAATTTTTAATGTTTGAGTTAATCGGTTTGATAGGATCATTATGCTTTGCGGTCAATTCTTGGCCGCAGGCATGGATGTCCTACAAAAATAAATCGGCACAAGGTGTTTCGCTTTATCTTTTGATATTTGCTACACTTGGCGGTGTTTGCTCTCTATTTTATGTAGTTGCAACTAAACAATATGCTATTATACCGAATTTCCTTTGCGGACTTATGGGCATATTAGTTGTTTTTTACTATAAATTGCGTGACATCATTAAGGGAGCAAAATAATGATTCAAATAATCGGATATATTGGTTCTCTTGCTTATGCTCTCTGCGGGCTACCACAAGCGATATTAAGTATAAAAAACGGTCACTCTAAAGGAATCTCTCGAGGATATGCTATATTATCGTTGATAGGCTCGTTGCTTAGCTTGGTATATGCCTTTCCTCGAGGAGATTATGTTTTATTGCTTAATTTTGGAGTAAATATTATCGTTTGGGGAATAATCTTAAAATACAGCTATTTCGAACGAAGATAATAAAAAAGCCTCTTAATTTTAAGAGGCTTTTTTTTGATGTTATGAAGTTATTGTAGTTTTGCGTTTGTTGATGTTCCGCAAGGAACATTCTTTCTTACGCACAGATGACCGAAAGGACCTGTTAGTTCTTGACAATCTTCTGTTACGCCTTTCTTCATATCAATACAATATTTTCCGCCACCTACAACTAAATGAGAAGAATCTAGTCTTATGAAGAAATTTAAACCATTTTCATATGTATTCCAGAGGTATCTCAGATAATCAATTTGTGCATAATCACCTTCTCCAGGATAGTCGCCATATGGACCATAGGCATCATCTGTTGCGGTACAATATTCTTGAGCTCTCACATTAGCCATTACAGCATTTGTAATCAAATTACCGGTGCCGGCTTCTCTAGTTTCTACGGCGCTGTTTGCTGTTGTAGCTGCAACCATATTACACATACCTGATGAAGTTGTTTCCATAATAAACCACTCGTCTCCATTTAATGAATCTTTCAGAGTATTAGAACATGTTTTTGTGGCCATGTCATAATATTGACCGACTGTACAATTTGTTGCAGTATAATTACCGCCTTGAACAGTACCGCTACCAGTAATTGGGGTTGTAGCATTAATTGTAACTGTGCTATCCATAATGAGTGTACCGTCATTTTTAATACCGACACCATTAGCCAATGAGTTGGTTATT